>JBBDWK010000078.1:0-18971 GCA_040902885.1 Bryobacteraceae bacterium
TCCCTCTGGTCGCGGCTCGGAAACCGTTGCTGAGCCGCGACCAGAGGGAGCGGATGGCTACCGCAGCAGAACAGGCTGTTCGCCAATGCGTACGCGGAACAGCGTGTAGGGCTTGCGGCGCAGATCGCGACCCTGGTGGAAGCGCGCCTGCCGGTGCAACTGATTCGCGGTGACGTAGAGATGTCCGTCCGTTGCCACCGAGAGCGTGTCCGGCCACAGCAAGCGCGGGTCGTGTATTACCGTCTCCCACTCGCCATTTGGGCGGCGCCGCAAGATCGCATTGTGCTCGTAATTCGTCGCGTAGATATTTCCCGCCGCATCCGATTCGAGTCCGTCCGCTGCGCCGCCCTTGTCTCCCTCGTCGACTACGGTTTCGGCGACCGCAGCGTCGTCGATCGACCGGTCGGCCAGCGCATCGACGGACACGCTATAAAGCCGACGGCTGGCGAGCGGGCAATAGTAGAGACGCGATCCATCCGCGGCAATCGCGATTCCATCCGCTCCCGAGCCGACGCCACGCAGTGGGCGTCCCTCGACGATGGGCAAAAAGTTGCGCGGCTCCTCGGCCTTCGTGGAAGGATGGTCGTGAAGCCGCCGCCAGCTTTCGCCCGACGCCAGATCTACTACGATGATCCCGTTCGATCCCCGGCCGGATGAGTCGGTGATGAAGGCCATGCCCTCAGCACCGCGCCGCAGGTCGAAGCGGACATCGTTGAGGTAGGTGGTCGGCAGGGCCACATCCTTCGGGAAGAGGATTCTCTTAACGACCCGGTCGCTCGCCAGGTCCGCGCAGACCAGCTTGGGCCCGCCATACTGGACGGTCTGGAACATGGGGCTCCCGGTGTCGAGGATCCATAGGCGGTCCTTGGGATCGACGACAACGCTCTGTACAGACACGAGCTCCGCGGCGGGGTCGGACCGCCGGTCCTGATTGGCCTCTTCGCTCGGGTAGGCCACGGTCCGGCCTCCCCGGATCTCAGCCACACTGAATACGACATCGTCGCCCCACTTCGGGAAGTTGACGAAGATGCGACCCTGATGCGACACGGTCACACCGGTCGGCATCGCGGCGTCAAAGTAGGCGACGGGCTCGAGCGCGCCGATGGGCTCGACCGCCGGCTCTGTCCGAGGCTCATACACGTTGCTTGCCATGGCTTGTTCCTCTCCAATTAATCCTGGGATTGCAGTTCCCTGCCCACTGTAATTTGACGAGCATCGGGAAGCGCAGGCGAAACCGCCTGCGCCACGCCCGGCCGGGTTGCGCCGGACCGCACACTGCCGCAAGATGGAGGCGTGATCATTCGACGCGGATGGATTCTGCTGGGTGTCGCGCTGTGCGCACAAGCGCAATACCGCGTGCTCGACGAGCAGTCCGGAGACGTGCCGCTCATCGTTCTGCGCGACGAGGCCGGCGGAATCGAGGCGGCCATCGCGCCCGGCAAAGGCGGCGAGCTGAGCGGCCTGAAAATTCGCGTCGGGGAGCGCTGGGTCGAGACGCTGTATCTCGCCCGCGACTACGCGCCGAGAAAGGGCTGGACCGGAAAAGGGCCGTTTCTGTGGCCCGCCACGGGAAGCAATGCCCGTGTGCTGCCCGCCGGCCGCCAGCCGGGCTATGACTATCAAGGTCGCGACTATCCGATCCCCGCGCACGGTTTTGCACGCGATTTCCCTTGGAAAATGGAGAAACGCTCGGCTGATGCGTCCGGAGCGCGCGTCTTGCTATCGTTCGTGGATTCGGAGCGGACGCGCCGGTATTATCCGTTCGGCTTCCGGGTCACCGTCGAATACGTGACCGTGGGAGGGCGGCTGGAAATCGGCTATCGAGTGGCGTCCTCAAAACAGAACACGGATAAGATGTTCTTTTCCGCGGGCAATCATATTACCTTCCGCGCGCCGTGGTTCGAAGGCACGAAGCCCGAAGAGATGCTGTTTACAACGCCCTCGAACGTGGAACTGCTGAAAGGGCCAGAGGGGCCTACTGGGGAAACGCGGCCGCGCTCTTTCGCCAAGCCCACTCCTCTCGCGGAGATCGAGCGGCTGCAGGCCGTTTCGCTGGCTGGCTATAGAGAGCCGTACATCGTGCTTCGCGATCCCGCCGGCCTCGCCCTCCGCATGAGCCACTCAGCCAGCTCGATTCCGCCCGATCCGGTGGTTCTTTTCAACGTGTGGGGCGACGCTTCGCAAGGCTACTTCAGCCCGGAGCCGTGGGTGGGCCTGCAAAACTCGTTCAATCTGCGGAAGGGCCTGGTCTATCTCGCGCCCGGCGAAACCTGGAACTGGAAGATTCGGATTGAGCCGGAACGCTGACCGGGGCATGCGCATCGCCCTCCTCGGCACCAGGGGAATTCCCGCCGGCTATGGCGGGTTCGAAACCTTCGCGGAAGAGCTTTCGAGCCGCTTGGCGGCACGCGGGCACCAGGTGACAGTGTATTGCCGCGAGCGCTATGCCGGCGGCACGTACAAGGGCGTCTCACTGCTGTACCTGCCCACCATCCGGCACAAATACTTCGACACCATCGTCCACACCTTCTTCTCCACGCTGCATCTTCTGTATCGCGGCGCCGACGTGGCCTTGTACTGCAACGGCGCGAATGCGCTTTTCACCATTCTGCCGCGCCTGCGCGGCATCCCCGTGGCGCTCAACGTGGACGGCCTGGAGCGCAAGCGCAAGAAGTGGAACCGGCTGGCTAGAAGCTGGTACCTGCTTTCGGAGCGGCTGGCCACATTCCTGCCCAACGCCGTGGTCACGGACGCGCGCTCCATTGCCGCCTATTATCGGAAACGCTATAACAAGGCGACCACTTTCATCCCCTACGGCGCACAAACGGGACGCATCGAAACCACCGGAATTCTGGACCGGCTGAACTTGGAGGCCAACCGTTACTTTCTCTACGTCAGCCGCTTCGAACCGGAGAATCATCCGCTCGAAGTCCGCGAGGCGTTCGAACGGGTGAGCACGCCTTATAAGCTGGCGTTGATCGGCGATGCACCCTATGCACGCGAATACATCGAACGCGTGCGCGATACGAAGGATCCCCGCATCGCGATCCCGGGCGCCATTTACGGCCTCGGCTACCACGAGCTGGGATCGCACTGCTTTGCCTACATTCACGCAACCGAGGTGGGAGGCACGCATCCGGCGTTGATTGAGGCTATGGGACGCGGAGCGCTGGTGCTGTACCGTAACACTCCCGAGAACGCGGAAGTGGCGGGAGATGCGGGCATTCCCTTCGAGGACGATCTCTCCGAACAGTTGCGGCTCGCCCTCAATATGAGCGACGGCGAACGAAACCTTCTGCGGCGGAGGGCGCTGGAACGCGTGCGGGATCGCTATTCGTGGGACGTTGTAACCACTCAGTACGAGACTCTGCTCGCGGCCCTTCGCGCGCGGCCCGTATAGTAGTAATTGTGATGGATTCGTGTTACCGCTCCTGGGTGGAGATTTCCCTCTCGCGGATCGCGGCCAATTACCGTAGCGTCTGCCAGGCGGTAGGCGAGGGCGTGGAAGTCCTCGGCGTGGTGAAGGCGGATGCGTATGGCCACGGCGCTTTGCAAGTGGCGCGAGTTCTCACCGGGACTGGAGCGCGCTGGCTGGCGGTCAGCTCGGTGGACGAAGGCGTTGTCCTGCGAGAGGGTGGCGTGGACGCGCGGATTCTGGTGATGGGCGGCGTGCTTCCTTACGAAGTGGAGGCCTTGTGGGAGTATAACCTCACCCCGGCGGTACACTCTTTCGGCGAGATCGCCGCTTTGGCGACGTTTAACCGCGAAATTCGCTACCACCTGAAGATCGATACCGGAATGAGCCGCCTGGGCGTACGCTCCGAGGTTGACCGGATTCTGGACGAACTCGCCGCGCCGCGCTCCGCGCAACTGGAAGGCCTGATGACGCACTTCGCGTCCGCGGCTGACTTCACTTCCCAGCAGACCGAGACGCAGATGGCAACCTTCCAAGCGGTGTGCTCCCGGCTCTCGCCGCTGCCGCGCTACATTCACACTGCCAGCACAAACGCCATTGCGTACGCACGGCGCGGCATGCAAGAGAACATGGTGCGTCCCGGACACGCACTATACGGCTACGTTTCCTCACCCCGGGGCGTTTGCGGGCCGCGAATTCTGGAGGTGAAGCCGGCCCTGAAATGGAAGGCGCGCATTCTGGTGGTCAAGGATCTGGAGGAAGGATCGCTCATCGGCTACGGCGGCACGTTTCGCGCGCCGCGGCGGATGCGGGTGGGCGTGCTGGCGGTGGGGTACGCGGACGGCTACCCGCACCGGCTTTCGAACCGGGGAAGAGTGATCGCGGCCGGAAAGCCCGCGCCAATTTTGGGCACGGTGTCCATGGATCTGACTACTGTCGATCTCAGCCACGCCCCGCACCTCGGTCCCGGCGACGAGGTGACGCTGCTCGGCGAAGAGGGCGACGCGGGCGTGGACGCGCAGCAGATCGCGCGCTTCGCCGGAACGATCTCCTACAACGTGCTGTGCGGCATCGGCGCGCGGGTGCGAAGGGTGTATGTGCCGTGAAGGGTGAGCGCAGCTCCGAAAAGCGCGGCGCCGTTGCGGCTGGCCGGGGGCCGTCAGTTCGCATTGGCCGGCGCCACTTGGAGGCCGTCGACCACCACCATACCGTTCGTGCTCTGGTTGGTTATCGTAACAGTGAATTCAGCAGGCAGGTCGTAAGTTCCGAGCCAGTTGGCCGGCTGGCGCTGATTCACGGTGGCGCGGTAGCTCTTGCCGCCGCCTCCGATCACCACCGGAACATTCATAGCGCGGTTGGCGTTGGGCGGGTAGAGGAGCTTGATGCGATAGCGGCCGGGCGCGCTCACCTTGACGTCGAAGCGGGCCGTGGCGCGGCCGTCGCGGGCGTCCAAGTCGTGAAAGTAGGCGGGGCCGAGCCGGGGCCGGGCCGAGCCGGCGCCCTTCCAGGCCGGGCTGATAGTGGCGAAGGGGTTGTCGATCACGATGCCTTCCAGTTGTTCGGGATCGATGTCGCCGCGGCTCAACTCGGACGGCGCTTCGAGCACCTGGTTGTCTGCCAGCAGGCGTTCGCGGAGTTCGGCATAGTCCACGTCCTGCACGGCGAGTCTTCGGTCGATGGCCATCGCGGCGGCGGTCGCCGCGGATTGGCCGAGCACCATGAAGACAGGCTCCATGCGGATGGAGCCATACGCGATGTGCGAGGCGGACAGCGCAACCGGCACCAGCAGGTTCGCGACTTCCTCCTTCTTAGGCACGATCGAGCGGTAGCCGATGGGATAAGGCGGGAAGCCGCCTACCTGGACATTGCCCTCGTTGCGGACGAAGCCCTCCTTGGTGACATAGCGCTGGACGTTGTGCGAATCCATCCCGTAGGCGCCCATGCCGACGGAGTCCTCCACCACTTCGCGGGCCATCACGTGATGCTCGGTCATCACCAGCGGGCCGATCATGCGGCGCGCCTCGCGGATGTAGAGCTGCGTGGGCCAACCGCCGTTGTTGACGAACTCGTCCTTGGGCAGGCCCCACTGACGGTAATATTCGCGCAGCTTCGCGGGCACGCGGGGATGGTTTTGGAGCGTCCACATGTAGCCCCTCTGGTAGACCTCGTGGCGCTTTGCGATCGCTTCGCGCGTGGCATAGCCGCCTTCGGGGTAATCCCAGTTAGCGCCCATGTAATCGGTGGAGACCGCGCCGTGGTTATTGGTGTCGGTCTTCATGTTGGGGATGGGATCGTACTTGCTGGCCGGGTCGTGATACTTGCCGGTTTCGGCGAAGCGGAGCAGCAGCTCGTGGTCCTTCTCGTCGTAGCCTTCGGGCTTTTCAATCGGCATCCGGTTATTGGGATCGTTGGTCAGGCACATGCGGAAGCAGTAGGCCTGCACGCGGTGGTCGCCCGCGCTTTCGTCGCCGGGGCCGGTGGGATCGATGATAGGCAGCAGGCCGCTATCGGGCTTGCCGGGGACGACGTAGGGATCCACGTTGGCGCCCTCGGGGAACTGGTGGTAGTGGAAGTGAGCGGCCTGCGAGCCGTTCCAGGTTTCGTCGTACTTGGCGTTGCTTTCGCGGCCGACGGTGAAGGAGACGCCGGCTTTAGCCAGCAGGTCGCCTTCGTAGGTAGCGTCGATAAAGACGCGGCCTTCGTAGCGCGTGCCGTCCTCCATCACGATGGCCGTAATGTGGCCGTCCCGCTTGACGACGCCCTTGCCGGGGGCCAGATCAAGCCGCGCGCCGGTGATCATCTTCACCTTGGCCTCGGCCATCATCTCTTCGTAAAGGGCGCTGGCAACCTTGGGCTCGAAGGTCCACATGGCGTCCTCGTCCTTCTGATTGGGGCCGCGGCGGCGCTCGAAGTACTCGTCGCGGCTTTCCGAAGTCCACAACCTGGGGTCCTCGTACTTCTTCTTGATCCGTTGATAGAACTCGCGGGCGATGCCGCCGATTACCATCTTGTTGCCGATGTCGGTCCAACTTAATCCGCCGGTGGTGAGGCCGCCAACATGGTTGGAGGGTTCGAGGACGATCACGCTTTTGTTCATCCGGCTGGCCTGAATGGCCGCCGCAATCCCGCCCGAAGTGCCGCCGTAGACGACGACATCGGTCTTGTCTCCGCCGCCGCAAGCGAGGGACGTGAGTCCGGCCACGGAGACCACTGTGGCCGCGACCAGGCGTCCTGGAACTCTGAGTTTCATGACCTGTCCTTGTCTTGGCATTCTCACTTTCCCACCGGCCGCGCCCATGGCGCCGGACCCTTGCGTGGCGGAGCCGCGAACTTCTTGCGGATGGCCGCCAGACCCTGCGCCTGAAACTCCGCGCCGTATTCAAATACCGCGCCTTCGTCCTTCAGGCGCCTTTGCAGTTCCTGGATGCCGATGTCCTGGAGGGCCGAATTTGCCGAGACGGCCAGCGCCGCGGCGATCCCCGCCGCATGGCCAAGGATCATATACTGCGGCTCCATTCTCATGCTCGAGTAGGCGATGTGGCTGGCCGAAAAGCAGACGGGCACCAGCAGATTAGTGGCTTCGGCGCGCTTCGGCGTCAGCACTCGATAGGGGATCTGGTAGGGCTTCACCGCGACTTGGACGTCACCCTCGTTCTCCACGAAGCCCTTATCGTTGACGAAACGCCGAACGTTATGCGAGTCCGAGTTGTAGCTGCCCATACCGATGAAGTCGGGCTTTGTGAGATCGGTCTGCAGATCTTTCTGGGTGGAGACGTACTCACCCACCATCCGGCGCCCTTCGCGGACGTAGAGTTGGTGCGGCCAGTGGCCGGTATCGGCGAATTCGTCCCTGGCGGGACCCCACTGGTTCATCTCGTCCTGGAGAGACTTGGGCACGCGCGGATCGGTGACCAGGAAGTAATAGAAGCCCTTTTGGTATTCCTCGTGGTCCTTCCGGATGCGCTCGCGGGTAGCGTAGTCGCCATCGGGATAGTCGTAGTTCTTGCCGATGTAATCGGTAGAGAAGCCGCCCCGGTTGTTGAAGTCGGCCTTGCCGTTGGGAATGACGCGCAGCAGGTTGACCTCATTGATGTTGAGCGGCCGGCCCATATACCGGGTCATGGCGGTGAGGTAACGGGCGAGGAGTTCGTAGCGCTTCACGTCATAGTTCTCGGGTTTGGGCCAGGGAATACGGTTCTCGGGCACGTTGGTGGCTATGACACGGAAGTTGTAGGCCTGGAGGCGCTTGTCGGCGGAACCGGGCTCGCCGCGCGGTTCGGCGGAGATTTCCGGCAGGAGTTGGCCGTTTTCGTCGCGTGCCGGGATATCGACCGCGAACTGGTGGCTGGGAGTGACGGCGCGGACGCCCGCGAGGGATTCGCCATATTGCGCCGAGCTTTCGCGACCTAAGGTATAGGTGACCTTGGCCTGAGCCATCAGGTCGCCTTCGTAGCTGGTGTCGGCGAAAATCCTGCCCCGGAAGCGGGCGCCGTTTTCCATGGCGATCTCGACGATCCGCGTGCCTTCCTTGCGGACGCCGGTCTTTTCCCGCAGGCGGTGGCGCTCGAGGAGGGTGACGCCGGTCTCCTTGAGCATTTCGCGCATGATCGCCTCGGCCACTTTGGGCTCCGGCATCCAGGCGATCTCCTGGAGGTGGCGGGCCAACCGGTAGTGGCGGCCGGCACGGTAATAGAACTCGAGCGCCAGGCCGCCGATTGCTTCGCGGCGGCCGACATCGGTGCCCGAGAGGCCGCCGACATGGTCGCGAGGCTCAAGCAGTACGGTTTTGAGGCCTTGGCGTGCGCCGGAGACGGCCGTCATGACGCCGGCGGCGCTGCCGCCGTAGACGACGAGGTCATAGGTCTGCTGGGCGGAGGCCGAGGCCGCCGCCAGCAGAAGCACGAACAGGGTTTTCATCGTTCCTATCCTAGAAGGTCACCCTTATGCCGAATTGCATCCGGCGTGCCTCGAGCGAGCCGAAGATGCGGCCAAAGTTGGCATTCGTGTTCACCCCGGCCGCGTTGGGCGAGAAGGAAGTGTCGGGCATGTTGAGGTTCACGGTGTTGAGAGCGTTGAACATCTCCCAGCGGGTTTCCAGCCGGAAGCGCTCCATGAAGCTGAAGGTCTTGAAGATCGAGAAGCTGACGTCCAGCAGGCCCGGCCCGCGGGTGCTGGGCAGCGTGCGGGGTGCGTTGCCAATGACGAAGTTAGCCGGATTGCGGAAGGCATCCGTGTTGAACCAGCGGTTCGCGCTTCTCTCTCCAGAAGGCAGCGAGGGATCGGCCACCAGGTCGGGGTAGTTGATACCGGTGAAGTTGTTGCTGCCGCGGACAAGCAGCGGCAAGCCGGTCTGCATGGTGGCGATGCCATTCAACTGCCAGCCGCCAACGATGCCGTTCAGCAGCGTGGGCATGTTGGCGCCGAACTTGCGGTGGCGGCCGAAGGGCAATTCCACCACACCGCTGGTGACAAGACGCTGGGAGACATCATCCTGGTCGATGGCCCGCTCCAGTCGGCGGTTGTAGGCTCCGATGCGGAAATCCGCCAGACCGGTGGCAGTCCCGCCGCCGCCGATGCTGAGCGCGTCGGTGATCAGCTTGCTCGCAGTGTAGCTGATCAGCGCGGAGATGCCGCTTGAGTAACGCTTCTCGACGATCATCTGATACGAGTGATAGGTGGAACTCGCGTTGTTCGCCGCGAAGGTCTGCACCGTCTGGTAGTCCGGGAACGCCCGCAGCAGCACTTGCCGCTGCACGGTGGGGCTCGAAAGCGGTCCGGTGGCGATCTGGCCGAAGTAAGGGTTGGGCGCCTGCGTCTGGAGAGACAAACCCTCGGAGAAGTGGCGCGGATCCAATTGGTTGAGGTTGTAGTTGCCGCCAAACAGCTTCACGCCCCGGCTCCCCGTATACACGGAGCTCACCGTCCAGCCGCCCCATAGCGCGCGCTGGATCGTGAAGTTCCACTGCTGGAGGTAGGGAGTGCGGCCGCTGCGGTCCTGGTACTGGCCATTAAAACCCCGAAAGGCCGAAGGCCCGCCCGCCGCGCCGAGCGGCTGGAGGAGTACGGAAGGGCCGTCGCTGAAACGGAAGGCGCGGGCCGGGATCCCCGCGGGTCCGGCGAACGGGGTATCGATCGAGAAGCCCAGCGCATTCGAGTTGTCACCCTGCGTGTGGCCGATTTCGGAAATGGTGTAGATGAGGCCGTAGCCGCCGCGGATAGCGGTCTTGCCATCGCCCCACGGATCCCAGGCGAAGCCGACGCGGGGACCGATGTTATTTTTGTCGAGGTCGACATAGGACTCCGGACGGCCATCAATGCCGGCGTAGTTGAGTACGCCCGGCATTCCCGTCACCGGGCTGATCGTGAACGGATCGAAGCTGGAGTGCCGATTGTGAAGTTCGGTGGGTCCGGGGCTGATGTCGTAACGGACTCCCAGGTTCAGCGTGAAGTTGCGGGCGATTTTCCAGTCGTCCTGGAAGTAAACGCCCAGCGGCAGGGCGCGGTGCTGGAAGAACGGCCGGGAACCGAGGTTGCCGCCTCCCACTTCGCCGAGCAGGAACGACGCCAGGCCGTAGCCTGTGTTGGCCGGCTGCTGCGGGTTGCCCGTCAGTCCCGCATTAAAGTCAAACCGCCCGGATGGGTTGACGCGGTTGATGAAGCTCAGCCGCGACCAGCGAAGGTCAAAACCGGTCTTGAAGTTATGCTTGCCGCTGGCTATGTTCAGGCTATCCACGATCTGGACGTACTGCTGAGCGCGCAGGCCACCCGAAAAACTCGCTTGGCTGATGCCCAGCAGTCCGGAAATCACGACCGGCGGGAACTGGTCCTGGGGGATCTGGGAGGGGAAGCCCAGCTCGGCCGGCCAGCCCTGATCGAAGCTGGGATGGAGGAACGGCAGCCACTGCCTGGACCCGGCAAAGCGGAGATCGTTCACGACTCTGGGAGTTAACAGGCGCGTATAGCTAACGATGGCGTTGTGGTTGTCGCGTTGATCGTTACGGGCCACCGGGTCGGCCGCTTCCAGGCCCCAGCCACGATCCTCTCGGGTATTGCGGTTGGCGCTGTAGCGGAAGAAGAACATGTCCTTGTCGGAAAAACGGTGGTCGATCCGCATTGTGCTCACGCCCTGGTCGGAGGACGACGGCACCAGGGCGATGAAGTTGTTCGCGAAGGTAAAGGGATCGGTGGGGGTTGCGTTGGGCAACGGATGGAAAGCCAGCACGCGCGCCGACAGCGGATCGATCCGGCTGGCCGGGACGACATTGCCGGGCAGCGGATCGCGGACGAATCCGGAACCCGCCGGGTTCACCCGGGTAGTCGAGGGGTCGAAGAGCGGAATCTGCCGCCCCTGCCCGTCGCGCAGATTTGTGAAATTGCCCTCGCGGAACTCGGGGATGGCCACGGTGCCCAAGCGGGGGGAACCGGACGACCGCCACAGCCACTTTTCGTAGCCGGCGAAGAAAAACGTCCGGTTCCGGCCGTTGTAGACCTTCGGGATCAAGACCGGGCCGCCGATCGTCCCGCCAAACTGGTTGTAACGCAGCACTTGCTTGATGCGGCCGGTGCGCGAGTCGGGCTGCGTGGCGAAGGCGTTACGGGCGTCAAGCGCATCGTTGCGCAAAAACTCATAGGCCGAGCCGTGGAACTCGTTGGCGCCCATCTTCGAGACCACGTTAATCACGCCGCCGGCGGTCTGGCCGTATTCCGCCTTCAGGGCGTTGGTCTCCACGCGGAACTCCTCCACCGCATCCGACATCGGCACCACCGCGATTTCATTGTGAACGGGCGCCGAGTTTACACTGCCATCCAGCAAAAACTGGTTCCCATACGCCGGTCCGCCGTTGATGCGCATCTGGGAGAATGCCTGATTGGAGATCTCGGCAAAACCATCGGTCGTGTTGCTGCGGGGCTGCACACCGGCGACAATCTTCACCAGATTGAATACATGGCGGCCATTAAGCGGCAGCTCTCGATTCTCTTGCGCTCGACCGTCGTACCCAGCATCGAATCTTCGGTCTGAACACGCGGAATCTCCGCCGTTACGCTGATGCTCTCGCTGACATTACCGACGTCAAGCCGGATATCCACGCGGAGGCGCTGGCCGACTTCCAGATTGAGGCCGGACTGGCGGTAGGTCTTGAAACCGTCGGCAGTGGCCTCCAGTTCATAGGCTCCGATGGCTAGTTGAGGAATTACATATGTGCCGTCATCGGCACTGTTGCGGGTGTACGTGAGTTGAGTAGCGGTATTCGTGACCACCACTTTGACATGGGGGACTCCGCCCCCCTGCTGATCCTGGATGGTCCCGGTAATCGTGCCGAGACTCGTTTGCCCCCACAGCGGCATGGATGCGGACAGGGCCAAGGCGGCGATTGCCACGCGAGCGGACTTCATCAAGGTCTAACCTCCTATCAGATAGAAGTTTGCGCTTGCTTTCCGTCCGAATTGGGATAAAAATGGGTAAACTAACGGTTAAGACGTCGTGATTTCAAATGCTTCCGAGGTCCATGCCGAACTCGAGCGCATCCTGGTAACGCGCTGGCTGCGTGAGTCGCACCAGTTGTCGGCGCTTCTCCGGCATATTGTGGAGGAGACTCTGGAGGGGCGGACGGACGGGCTGAAGGAGTACCCGCTGGGGCGGGAGGTCTTTCACCGTCCACCGGACTACGACCCCCGGATCGACGCGATCGTGCGCGTGCAAGCGAGCTTGCTGAGGAAGCGGCTGGCGCTGTACTACGAGCATGAGGGCCGGGACTCGAAGTTCAGGATCGATCTTCCGCGCGGGGGGTACGTACCGGAGTTCCGGGAAGTTGACCCCGTGGAGAATCCGGCGCCGGCAGTCTTCGATCAGGCCCCTGCGGCGCGTCCGGTGCGCCGGTGGCCAGCGTTCGTGGCTGGTTTAATGACAGGCCTGGTGCTCGCCGTCGGCGCTGGGTTATGGCTGCCAAGCCGGTCTCGGGTGACGCCGGCCGAGTCTCGCGCGCTTTGGGGCGCTTACCTCCAGCCCGGCGTGGAGACGGTTGCCACCTTAGGCGTTCCCCTTTTCTTCTCCGGTGGAGATGGTCTGTTCGTTCGGGACACCCAGATCAACAAATTGACCGACGATCCCGCGCGGATCACCCGTGTCGGAGAGATTCTCGGACGGGGCTTCCGCCCACAGGAGGACGTCTATACCGGCATCGGGGACGCCATCGGCACGCATCAGGTTGCCCGCTGGCTAGAGCAGCATGGCGTCATGGCGAGTGTGGGCAATTCGAACTATATCGGCCCCTCGGACGTTGAGGGCAAGAACCTGGTGGTGGTGGCCTCGGCCCGGTTCCAGACCCTGCTGCAACCGATGGAGCTGCCCGACCGGTTCCCCTTCATCGCGACCGGTTTCGGCGGCGGGTACACGGTACCGGATCCGTTGCCGGGCGAACTGCCACATTACCGGCCCAAGGGCGGCGCGGGTGTGAACACCAGCTATGCCGTGGTGAGCCTTTGGCCGGGGACACCGCCGGAGCGGCGGATGATGTACTTGTCGGGGATTGAGACATGGTCCACGCAGGGGGCGGCGCAGTATGTCCTCGATCCCGAAAAGCTGATCGACCTCCAGGGGAGGCTCGACGCCGATCCGCCGGATGGCCTGCGCGGGCGGAGGAGTCCCTTCTTTCAGGTTCTGCTGCGCGTGGAGGGCAAGAACAACCGGGTGCGGTCGGCGAACTACGTAACGCATCGGTACCTGCCGGACAAACGCTGAGCGAAGGGGTGCGCCCTGGCCGGAGTGGCGGCCGGCAAGGTGCTGACTGTACCAAGATGGGCAAGCACTTTCAGTTGACCATTGAAGAAGCGAGCTTTCGGTTTGAGCGCAAGACAGCCAACGAGGTGACGCTGCTCGGCGAGGAGGCGACGCGGGCCTGGACGCGCAACAGATCGCGCGCTTCGCCGGAACCATCTCCTACAACGTGCTGTGCGGCATCGGCGCGCGGGTGCGGCGGGTGTATGTGCCGTGATGAGCTACGCGCTGCCGTCGAGGTTCCTCAAAAAGTGAGCCAATTCAGCCACCCACCGCCAAGACCGGTAAGCGGGCAGCTGCAGCTCGAGAATTGACACGAAGTCACCCACTGGTACTGGCCGTTGATCCTCTTTCGAACCGTGGTGCAGCAGTCTTGAACACAAGCACCCGTTCCGGTTCCGTTCGGCCATTGAAGCTCAGTACAAGCACCGCAGGATCTGAGGCTCGCCCTGACGCCGTCGTGGATGGCTGCCGGCGCCGGGTTGCGGCGGACTGGCGGAGATTGGTTTGGTAGTCGCATAGGATCCTAGAAGATGGCGGTGGTTGGCGGCGTCGGTCTGGGCCCAGCCGGCCCTCCGCCGCACGGCCCGCACGCGCAACCGTCCGGCCCGCTGAGACAGCACTTGCCCGCTCCGCAGTCACAACTGTCTCCCGTGTCGCTCGAGCATTTCGCCATCAAAGCGCCGCCGGCAAGGCGGTAGGCCGCCGAACGAATGCCCGCGTTCCGCACTCGCACGTAATGAGCCATAAGCCGCGGCGCACCGCCGGCCTGAATGGGAAGTCGCATAATCGGTCCTCCTTTGGACGTGTGTGTTGTCAACGAACGAACCAAGAGCGCACGGGGCCGACCGTAACTGGCGTCACGTCGCTCACATCCACCGTAAAACGGTAGGTTTTACGGGCGCGTTCCAGCAGCCGCTCGGGATCGAAGAATGTCAGTTTGACATCCCAGCAATCCGAATCGGGCCGGCAGATCGGGCTGCGAACCACCTCGATGGAGTCCAGCTCCGTTCCGTCTCGAATGGCCGCTTGAAAAATCTCGTTTACGGTAAACGCGTTGGTTGCCGCATAGTTGATTGCCCTCTCGGCCGCTGTCAAACCGAGATTGCGGAGTTCGTGGTAGACGCGCTCGAGGAAGTTGCGCACGCCCTCCCCCCTTTGCATGTATCTATCCCGATCCGTCTGGGAAGCGTCCTGCTCGGGAGGCGCTCCAGCCACGGTCTTCACCAGCTCTCCTACCGTCCAGCTATACATGCCGCGCAGGTCCGGGGAAATGACGGGAACGGTCTCACCGGAAAGCAGCGTAGTCTTGCCCGTAATCACTCCCGGCACGGAAACCATCTCGACGGCGCCGGCAATCTGCTCGCGTAGGAAGTCGCGAAGCCGGATATAGACCTGCTCGGCGAACGCGCCTGTTGCACGGATCGCGTAGATGCGCACGGCATCCTGGCTCAAGGTCCAGTGTATGGAGGCCGCGTCCCACGGGTTTTCGTCGAGGTAGGCGAGCAGGCGTGCGGCGTCGTGCGGGTCAGCGCCCATGTGCTGGGCGATGGAATCGCGCCTCGCCTCGGTTCCGAAGTCGAAGCCGAGTTGGCCGATGGCGAAGACCAGTTGACGGAGTGGGGCGCCGGAGGTCTCCGGGTTCTGGCAGCCGCACGCAGCCGCCTGCACGGCGGCTGTCGCAGAGGCTTCCAGTGGAACGGATGCATCGGCGGCGGGCATCAAAGCGGGAACCGCCGATTCGGGGGCGCCGTAAGCGGCGGGGTCGGGCATGGCGACAGGATCGGACATGGCAATATCTCCTCTTTCCAGTTGAACCAGAGTGCTCGAGAGATCTAGAGGACTGAGTGATGCAAGGGCGGGCGGGCGTCCGTTCGGGCGCGCGTCCGCCAGCAATGCTGCCCGGACGTAGCGAGCGTTTGCATTGCCGCGCCGCCGCATCTCGCGGCTCAGCAGAAGCCCGGCGATGCCGGAGACGATCGCCGTGGCAAAGCTGGCCCCGCTGGCATGCGCGGTTCCACCGCCGGGGCTCGCTCCGGGTATCGAAAGGCCCGGGGCGGTCAAACCGTGACCGCGATAGGAGGATCCCCAGTTGGTGGAAGGCAGCGGGTGTCCATCGGCATCGGCCGCTCCGACCGCGAGGACATACGGATGCGATGCGGGCACATGGGAGCACGCGCAGCCGTCATTGCCCACGGCGGCGACAATCAGGGCATCTCTCTCTTGACAAAGCCGAAGGGCGCGCGACAGCAAGGGATGGGCGATTCCGGACGGCTCGAGTTGGCCGCCGCTGATGTTGATCACGTTCGCGCCAAATTCCACCGCCATGACGATGGCATGGGCCAGCTCAATTTGCGAGCAAGGGGCGACCGCATTCGCGCCATCGCGAAACACCGGGAGGATCAGACCGCTACACGCCGGCGCAAGGCCTTCGATAGGGCTCCCGGATTGCCCGAAGATGATGCTGGCCACGTGCGTGCCGTGCTGAGAAGCGGGGCCGGCCGGCGAAGAGCGGGGATCGGCAGGACCAAGCGGGCAGATCCGGGCGCCACGGAAACAAGGATGAGTGAGGTCCGCGGGTCCGTCGATTACCGCGATACAGACGCGAGAATCACCGAGGGTTTCGCTTCGCAGCCGGCCCAAGCTAGCGCTCAGGGCCGGTTGCGAAATCCACAGCAGCGGTCTTGGGCTCGCCAGCACGTCTACGCCCTCACTTTCGGCTCGGCAACCGCGACGCCTCTATCGCCTGGGACCCATACGCCGCAGGCGGGGCGTCTCTCTCGCTCTGTCTCTTGTGCAAGAGTACACGAGGCCGCTGCGTCCACGCAACCGCTATGGCGGCCGTTCCGATTTAGAAGAAGAGCGAACCCAGCGACCCACCGAAGGCAGGGGTAAGCTGGCACTCGCAGGACTCAGTAAAACACTGAACCTCCCACGTTTGGCCCCTTCGCACATAGCTACAGCAGTCTTTAAAACAAATAGGGGATAAGCCTCCACCCGGCCACTGAAGCCGCATGCATGCACTGCAGGATTTGAGGCTCGCCTTGACGCCTCCCACGAAGGCGGCGGGCGCCGAGTTGCGGCGGACGGGCGGAGATTGGTTTGGTAGTCGCATGGAACTCGCCTATCTTTCCTCTTGTGCAAGAGTACACGAGACTGCCGCGTCCAGCAATCGCCTGCTCTGATGACGGGTGTGGACGCGCGGCAGGTCGCGCGCTTCGCCGGAACGATCTCTTGCAACGTGCTACGCGGCATCGGCGCGCGAGTGCAGCGCGTGTATACGCCTTGAGTCGGGTGTATGTGCCTTGAGTAGTGTTGAAGAGTTGTAAAGAGTGGACTTTTCCAGGTTTCTCAGGTTACGTTAAGAACAGTGGAGGCCCACGGATGAAGCCTTATAGCCGGATGAATGCGGAAGAGCGGCGAGCCTTCGATCGGGCGCTCCAAACTTCCGGTCGAAAGCCGCTGGGCATCGATGGCGTTTTGCCCGATGGAAGGACTTTCGAGTGGGACACGGCTCTTCAGGAGACTATCGAGATCGCCGCCGACGGACGTCAGTTCGTGGTCGAACTGCGCCATGGCCGATTGGTTCGAACCCGCGAGCTTGTATCGAAGACGGGCGTCGCGTGACGGCAGTGTCCTGGTTTAGTCTCCAGCCCACGGGGCAGCGCATCTGATCGATAGTAGCGATAAGCCTATTCTTTGGATCCTCGCCGGACCGAATGGCTCGGGGAAAACGACTTTTTACGAGAAGTACCTTAGGGAAGCGGCCGCCACATTCGTCAACGCAGACTGGATGGCGCAGACGCTGAATCCGGAAGATCCAGGAGCCGTGGCTTGGGAAGCCGCACGTCTTGCCGATGAGCGCCGCGCCGAACTCCTCCAATCCGGATGCGATTTCGCAACCGAGACGGTCTTCAGTCATCCATCGAAGCTCGACTTCATCGTCTCGGCTAAAGCAGCGGGTTTCCATACACGAGTGCTTTTCTTCTGTACGGAAAGTCCCGTACTGAACGCCCGGCCGCGTAGTCTACCGCGTCAGCCAAGGCGGACATAAGGTGCCCTTGGAAAAGATTGTGCCGCGCTACGAGCGGTCACTTCAAAACGCGGTAAAAGCCCGAAAGCTGGCCGACGAGTTGTGGCTCTATGACAACACCGTAAGGAACCGTTTACCGCGTCTGGTTGCCCGTTACCGTGCAGGCGAGGCGGAGTGGGTGTGTACGAATCCGTCGAATTGGGCAGGACGAGCGTTTGGTGTGGATTTCGAACGGTGGCGAAGAAAGACGCCGCGAGAACGGGACCGGTGATGGAGGGACGGCCGGATGATAAGGCATCCAGCGTGAAGCACACCGGCCGCGACGAGAGGGAAATTTTTCGAGTGAGCATTGCTCGCTCTTAGGGACTCCTCCCGCGCCGCCTAGGGACAGCCCACAGGCCCATCGAGGGGTCAAAGACCTTCTGGCTCGGCTCTACATACCCGGTTACCCGCACCGGCTTTCGAATCGCGGAAGGGTGATCGCGGCCGGAAAGCCCGCGCCGATTTTAGGCACGGTATCCATGGATCTGACCACGGTCGATCTCAGCCAGGCCCCGCACCTGAGTCCGGGCGACGAGGTCACGCTGCTCGGCGAGCAGGGCGAAGCGGACGTTGGACGCGCAGCAGATCGCGCACTTCGCCGGAACGATCTCCTACAACGTGCTGTGCGGCATCGGGGCACGGGTGCGGCGCGTGTATGTGCCGTGAGTAGCTCTGCTGTGACGTGAACCATATCTTTGCCAACTGCCCGAACCTGGATCTCCCACGCACACCTGAGCGCGCCGTAGTTTGCGGCCCATATGTGATATAGTCCTGCTAACGGAAAAGCTCTTGTTATGCCGAACGTTCCCATTCGTGTATACGACCGTCTTGTTGCCAGTTTGCGACGGTTTCAACCGATCTTGAGTGCCGCCAAGTCCCGCGATGCGGGAGAAGCGGACACGTCCACGATAGTCAAGGACATTCTGTCCGAGGTGTTCGGGTACGACAAGTACACGGAGATCACGAGCGAGTACGCAATCAAGGGCACGTATTGCGATCTCGCCGTCCGTCTTGAGGGGAAGCTGCACCTGCTCGTAGAGGTCAAAGCCATCGGCCTGGACCTCAAAGATGCCCATACGAAACAGGCTGTGGACTATGCCGCAAATCAAGGTGTGGATTGGGTCGTGCTCACCAACGGCGGAACTTGGCGGATCTACCGCGTGACGTTCGGGCAACCCATCGGGCAGGAGCTCGTGTACGAGTGCGATCTGCTTAGCATGAGCCCGAAGGCCCGGGCTACCGTAGAATCGCTCTTCCTCCTCGCGCGTGAGGGACAGGCGAAATCGGTGCTGCACGACTACCATACGCAGCGACAAGCCATGAGTCGGTACCACATCGGCGGCCTGATACTCGGTGATGCCGTTACCAACGTGATTCGCCGTGAACTGGGCCGCATTAGCCCCGGCGTGCGTATTGACGTTGAGGAATTGAGAGACGTGTTACTACAGGAGGTTCTCAAGCGCGAGGTCGTGGAGGGCGAGAAGGCCGAGGAAGCGCGACGCAAGATCGCCCGGACCCAATCACGCGCGCTGAAAGTCAGGGCGGCAGCAACGTCTATCGGAGGCGACGCGAGTCCTGCTGAATCTGTCGACACGACAGCGGCGGAACGGTAACACACAAATACACCACCCCTCGATTTTGTCATGGCTGGCGCAGCGATTCCGCAACCGAGAGTGAGCCGAAGCGGGAACTGCTTGTCTCGGCTC
>JBBDWK010000079.1:0-18924 GCA_040902885.1 Bryobacteraceae bacterium
TACCTGCTGCCTTTTTGTTGACACCAATGTCCCTTTAATTATGCGCGGCTGTATAAGTCCGCTGGCTCCGAGTTATGCACGCTGCCGTACATCCACTTCGGCCGCAAAATCACTAATACTGCATCTACACCGGCCCACCGCCTGTCCCTGCGACTCCATCCCGCGTCGAAGCTTGAGGTATACTGGCAAGCTTCTTATGAAATTCAATTCCTCTCTGGACAGACGGTCGTTTCTTTCCTTCACCCTGGCCGGCGCCGCCGCTCACGCACAGCAGCGCGATTGGAGCAAGAACGCTCCAGTGCGATACCCCGACCCCGATATCGTCGTCCTGGATAAGCGGTTCGCCAAATACAAGATTGGCAACACGCCCATCCAACGGTTGCACACCGGCACGCTATGGGCGGAAGGGCCGGCATGGAACGCGGTGGGCCGCTACCTGTTGTGGAGCGATATTCCGAACAACGTGCAGCTCCGCTGGCTGGAGGAAGACGGCCACGTCAGCGTGTTCCGCAACCCGGCCGGCAACAGCAACGGCAACACGTTCGACTGGGAAGGCCGGCAGATCGCCTGCGAGCACGGGAACCGGCGGGTGGTGCGCTACGAGCACAACGGCAAATTCAGCGTGCTGGCCGACCAGTGGCAGGGCAAGCCGCTGAATGCGCCGAACGACGCCGTGGTGCATCCAGACGGAGCCATCTGGTTTACCGACCCCGGTTACGGCGCGCTGATGCACTACGAAGGCAACAAGGGCGAGCTGCAACTGAAGGAGGCCGTCTACCGCATCGACAAGGCCGGCAAGATGGAGATGGTGACGGACGAGATCTACAAGCCGAATGGGCTTTGCTTCTCGCCCGACTATAAAAAGCTCTACATCGCCGACACGGGATCGAGTCACTATCCCGATGCGCCGAAGAACATCAAGGTGTGGGATGTGGTTGACAGCAAGTCGTTGCGGAACGGCAAGCAGTTCGCTTCGATGGAGCTTCCCGGCAAGGGCGCGGGCATGGCGGACGGTATCCGCGCGGACACCGACGGAAACGTGTGGTCGAGCGCCGGCTGGGTAGGCGCCGGGTATGACGGCGTGCACGTCTTCGCGGCCAGCGGCGAGAGGATCGGCATGATCCTGCTGCCGGAAATCTGCTCGAACGTGTGCTTCGGCGGAACCAAGCGCAACCACCTGTTCATGACCGGGAGCCAGTCGCTCTATGCGGTGTACGTGGAAGCGCAGGGGGCGCACATTACATGACGAAACCGCTATTCCCCCTTCTGCTGTTGTGCGGCGCTCTGGGAGCCCAGGAGTACACGCTGGGGCCGGATTCGCAGCGCCAGCCGAACGTTCCGAAAGGCACGGTCACGCAGCATTCGTGGACCAGCAAGGTCTTTCCGGGCACCGTGCGCGACTACTGGGTTTATGTGCCCGCGCAGTACAAGGCGGACACGCCGGCGAGCGTCATGATCTTTCAGGATGGCGGGGGGCTGGTGAACGAAAGCGGCGCATGGCGCACTCCGGTGGTCTTCGACAATTTGATTCACAAGCGCGAAATGCCGCCAACCATCGGCATCTTCATCAACCCTGGCGTGCTGCCCGCGCTCTCGGAAAACCAGATGGCGCGCTACAACCGCAGCTTCGAGTACGACGCGCTCGGCGACCGTTATGCGCGGTTCCTGATCGAGGAGATTCTGCCGGAGGTGGGCAAGAGCTACAACCTGTCGAGCGATCCGAACGACCGGGCCATTGCGGGGTCGAGCTCGGGCGGGATCTGCGCCTTCACCGCTGCGTGGAACCGGCCGGACGCCTTCCGGCGCGTGCTCAGCTTCATCGGCAGCTACACCAATCTGCGCGGCGGGCAGATCTACCCCACGCTGATTCGCAAGACCGAGCCCAGGCCGCTGCGCGTCTTCCTGCAGGACGGCAGGAACGATTCGAACATTTACGCCGGAAGCTGGTTTATCGCCAATCAGGACATGGCGTCGGCGCTCGAATACGCGGGGTACGACACGAAGTTCGTGGTCGGCACGGAGGCGCATAACAGCAGGCACGGCTCGTCCATCCTGCCGGATGCGCTACGCTGGCTCTGGCGCGAGCATCCAAAGCCTATCGCCAAGCCGAACAAAGAGGGCGACCGCCAGTTCGTCACCATGATTCTCGACCCCACGAAGGACTGGGAACAGGTGAGCCAGGGCCACAAATTCACGGAAGGTCCGGCGGTGGATCGTCACGGCAACGTCTACTTCTCCGACGTTCCGGGCAACAAGATTTTCAAGATCGGCCTGGACGGGAAAGTTGGCGTGTTCAAGGAAGACAGCGGCAACGCCAACGGCCTGATGTTCGGCCTCGACGGCAAGCTCTACGCCTGCCAGAACGGGCGCAAACGCATTGTCGCCTTCGCGGAGGACGGAACCGAGACAGTGATCGCCGAGGACGTGAACTCGAACGACCTGGTGGTGAACCAGCGCGGTGAAGTGTACTTCACGGACCCCGCGAACAAGCGCGTGTGGTTCGTGGACGCCAAGAGGAACAAGCGCGTGGTTCATGAGGGCCTCGAATTCGCGAATGGCGTGATGCTGTCGCCAGACCAGTCCTTGCTGACGGTGGCCGATTCGCGCGCAAAGTGGGTATGGTCGTTTCAGGTGCGGGCGGACGGGTCGCTGGCGAATGGCGTTCCGTTCTACCGCCTGGAGACGGCGGACGAATCGTCGGCGAGCGGCGCGGACGGCATGACGGTGGATACCGAGGGCCATCTCTATGTAGCGACGCGCATCGGATTGCAGGTTTGCGACCAGGCGGGGCGCGTGGTGGCAATTATCGGCAAACCGCAAGAGGGATCGCTCTCAAACGTGGTGTTCGGCGGACCAGACTTGCAGACGCTCTATGTCACCGCGCGCGACAAAGTTTTCCGGCGGCAGATCCGGCGGAAAGGCGTTGTCCACTGGGCGCCGGCAAAACCGCCCGTACCCAGACTCTAATGGAACCTCTCTACGTAAAGGTCCACGGCAGCGACAATGTCGCCGTGATTGTGAATCCAGAAGGGCTGCCTGCCGGGACCGCGTTTCCAAACGGCCTGGTGTTGGGCGAGCGGATTCCCCAATCTCATAAAGTCGCGCTGCGGGATCTCGACAAGGGCGATCCAGTGGTGCGTTACGGCCAGACGATCGGATATGCGGCGCGGCCCATTCGCACCGGCGCATGGGTGCGCGAAGATCTGGTGGATCTTCCCGCGGCTCCAGCACTGGACGACCTGCCCCTGGCTACCGCGGTTCCGCCGCCCCTGCCGGCGCTCGAGGGGCAAACATTCGAGGGCTACCGGAACGCCGACGGCTCGGTGGGAACCAAGAACATTCTTGGCATCACGACGACGGTGCAGTGCGTGGCTCCCACGGTGGACTATGCGGTGCGGCGCATCCGCGAGGAGATTCTGCCGCGCTTTCCGGCGGTAGACGACGTGGCGGCGATTACCCACACCTATGGATGCGGCGTGGCCATTGACGCGCCGGGCGCCGCGGTTCCGATACTCACGCTGCGCAACATCGGCCTGCATGCGAATCTGGGCGGCGCGCCCCTGATAGTCAGTCTGGGGTGCGAGAAGCTCCAGCCATCGCGGCTGTTCCCCGATCACAACCTGCCGCAACAAAGTTCCGTGCGCTTTCCGGTCCTGGAAAGCGATCCTTACGTGATCCGCATGCAGGACGAGGACCTTCGCGGGTTCGGGGAGATCGTGAGCGCAATCATGCGCGCCGCGGAGAAACGGCTGGAAGCGCTGAGCAAGCGCCGCCGGGTTCCCTGCCCCGCCTCCGACCTGATTGTAGGGTTGCAGTGCGGGGGCAGCGACGCTTTCTCCGGCGTCACCTGCAACCCGGCCGTCGGCTACGCCGCGGATCTTCTGGTGCGCTCCGGAGCGACGGTCTTGTTTTCGGAAGTCACCGAGGTGCGGGACGCCGTGCATCTCCTGACGCCGCGCGCCACGAACGAGGACGTCGGGCGCGACCTGATTCGCGAGATGAAGTGGTATGACGACTATCTGAGCCGCGGGTGCGCGGACCGGAGCGCGAATCCGACGCCGGGCAACAAGCGCGGCGGGTTGTCCAACGTGGTGGAGAAGGCTTTAGGGTCGGTGGCGAAGGCGGGCAGCACGGCGCTCATGGCCGTGGCGACGCACGGGGAACGCATCCGGACAAAGGGCCTGGTGTTCGCGGCTACGCCGGCGAGCGATTTCATCTGCGGCACACAGCAGCTTGCGTCGATGAACCTGCACATCTTCACGACGGGCGAAGGGTCGCCCTATGGTCTCGCGCTGGTTCCGGTGATTAAGGTGTCGTCGCGGACGGCGCTGGCCGAGCGCTGGCCCGACCTGATCGACGTGGATGCGGGCGGCATCGCCACCGGCAAAGCGACCATCGAGGACGTCGGTTGGCATCTCTTCCGCACGATTTTGGAGGTCGCCAGCAGCAGAAAACAGACGTGGGCCGACCATTGGGGACTGCACAACGCTCTCGCGCCGTTCAATCCCGGCCCGGTGACATAACCTGCCTTGTGCCCTCGCTCTTGCTTCGCAAGTAAGCGATGATAAGGGTTCAGTCCATGTCCGATCACGATCCGGAGCGGCCGGATTTTCAAGGAACGGAGCGATTTCGTATCGAGCGCCGTCTTGGCGCCGGTGCGTTTGGCGTCGTCTATCGAGCCTTCGACTGCAAGCTTGAAACCGCTGTCGCGCTCAAGGCGCTGAGGCAGACCGACCCTGCGCGCCTGTACCGCTTCAAGCAGGAATTCCGCGCCCTGGCCGACATCTCGCATCCCAACCTGGTAACTCTTTACGAGCTGCTCACGGACGAAGATGAGTGGTTTTTTACGATGGAGCTGGTTGAGGGCGTGAACTTCCTCCAGTACGTCCGCGGAGATATCCCCTCCGTGCACGACCTTTCCACGATCATCGATTCCGCGCCCCGCATTAGCGGGGCCGTTCACACGGTGAGCGTACACCCTCCGGCGACTCTGCCGGACCTCAACCGGCTGCGTAACGCGTTCGCGCAACTGGTGGCCGGCGTAAGCGCGATCCACGATGCCGGAAAGCTTCACCGCGACTTGAAGCCTTCCAATGTGCTGGTGACCCCGGAAGGCCGTGTGGTGATTCTCGATTTCGGCCTGGTGGCGGAGCTGGCGCCGGGCCTTCACGCGCGATCCACGGAAGTGGCCGGCACTCCCGCCTATATGTCCCCGGAGCAGGCGTCGGGCCGGGCGACAACATCAGCCAGCGACTGGTACTCGGTCGGCTTGATGCTTCACGAAGCGCTGACCGGGCTGCGCACGCGCGGGCCGCTGCGTGCCGCGGACCTTGGCGATCTCCCCGAGGACCTGGGCGCCCTTTGCCGCGGCCTGCTGCAGAAAGATCCCGCGCTGCGGCCGGGCAGGCAGGAGATTCTCCAGCGAATCACCGGCGAAGCGCCCTCCCAGGCGCCGTTCCGGGCCGCTTCACTGGTGGGGCGCGAGTCGCATCTCCGCGCACTATGGGAGGCCTTTGGCGCAACCGGAAATGGCAGCGCGGTCGCGGTCCGCGTGCATGGCAGCTCGGGAATGGGCAAGAGCACGCTGGTGCGGCATTTTCTGGACGAGCTGGAACAGATCGATCCTGAGGCCGTTGTGCTTGCCGGGCGCTGTTACGACCGCGAGTCGGTCCCGTACAAGGCGCTGGACAGCGTGGTGGATTCGCTGAGCCAGTTCCTGCAAGGCCTGGCGCCTTACGAGGTCGAGCCGCTCCTGCCCGGCGATATCGCCGCGCTCACGCGGTTGTTTCCGGTCTTGAACCGCGTCGAGTCGGTAAACCGGATGCGCCGCCGAACCGCCGGTCAATCCGACTCCAATTTTCAGGAGCTGCGCCGGAAGGCCTTCCATGCGCTGCGCGATCTGCTGGGCCGGCTCGCCAATCTGAGACGGGTGGCGATCTTCATCGACGACCTGCAATGGGGAGACATGGACAGCGCCGCGCTCCTCGCCGAGATTTTACGCGAGCCGGAAGCGCCGGCCGTGCTGCTCGTTGTGGCTTACCGCAGCGAGGAGGCTGAATCCAGCCCAATCCTGCAAAAGCTGACGCCGCTTCTTGCGCGGGAAGTACGGGTGCGGGAACTGTCGCCCGAAGAGGGACGCCAACTCGCGATGGAACTGCTGGGCAGGCCGACGGCCGAAGATGCCGAAGCGGTCGCGCGCGAGGGACGAGGCAGCCCGTTTTTCATTGAGGTTCTGGCCCGCCACGCGGAAGAAGGCGCAAGCAGCGCGGCACACCGGCCCGCGCTGGACGAGGTGATCCGTGCCCGCGTTGCCCGGTTGCCGGAACCGTCGCGGCGTCTTCTGGAGGTTGTTGCCGTGGCGGGCCGCCCGGTTGCCGACGATATCGCCTGGCGGGCCGCACAGCTCCATGCGGAAGGCCAGATGCCCCTCAGGCTGCTCCGCACCGAACGCCTGCTGCGCAGCCGGGACGCGGGCGAGCTGAGCGAGATGGAGACTTATCACGACCGGATCCGGGAGATCGTCACGGCGCATCTATCGGCGGAAACGCTCGCGGCCCACCATCTCCATCTGGCTCGGGCCTATGAAGGGTGTGGCCGGTACGCGGACCCGGAGACGCTGGCGATCCATTATGAAGCCGGCGGGGAACCGGACAAAGCCGTTCGTTATGCGCTCGCGGCGGCGGAGCAGGCGGTGCAGGCCATCGCCTTCGACCGCGCCGTCCGCCTTTACCGTCTCGCGCGGCGGCTGCTTCCCATAGGCGACCCGGTATCCAGAGGATTGCATGTGAAGCTGGGAGACGCCCTGGCGAACGCAGGCCGCGGCATGGAAGCGGCTCAGGCGTACCTCCACGCGGCCGAGGGCGCCGAGGCGGCGGAGAAGGTAGATTTGCAGCGGCGCGGCGCGGAACAATTGCTGATTGCCGGTCATATCGACGAGGCCCGGAAGACTCTCGAGATCGTTCTCGGCAGCGTTGGCATGCGCCTGAAGCCGACTTACAAGGCGGCTGTCGTGTCGCTGATCTGGCACAGGATACTGCTGAAGCTGCGCGGCCTTCGTTTCCGGGAGCGCGCGGAATCGGAGATCCCCGCGGACGAGCTCCGGCGCATCGATGCCTCCTGGTGCGTGGCTTCCGGCCTCACCGCCATGGACCCGCTCCACGCCATGGAGTTCCAGGCGCGCCACTTTTTGATTGCGTTGCGGGCCGGAGAGCCCTTCCGGATCGCGCGCGCGCTTTGCGTGGAAGCGGCCCACCGCGGTATCGGCGGGACCCGATCTCAGTACCGCGCAGCGGTGCTGGTGGCCAAGGCTCAGTCCCTCGCGGATCGCCTCGAGGACCCCCGCGCTCAATACCTGGTCACTTCGGCGGCCGGCCTCATCGCGTTCCTGAGAGGAAACTGGATCGCTGCCCGCAGAGCCCTGGAGCACGCCGAGGAGATTCGTCCCGCGCGGGACCCGAGCATCATCCTGGAGAGCAACCGGAACACGATGATGGCGCTCACGGCCCGGCACTTCGCGGGCGACATCAGAGGTCTGTGCGCGCGTATGCCCACGGTGATGAGTACGGCGCGGGAGCGGGGAGACCGTTTCACGGAGGCTGGCGTATCGGGCCGTCTCTCCCACATCTACTGGCTGACGCTGGATCAGCCGTCGAAAGCGGAGGAGGAGCTGCGGCGCGTGCGCGAAGTATGGTCCCAAAGCGGATACCACTTCCAGCATTTTTATTTCTTCGTTTCCGAGATTGAGACCGATCTGTACCTGGGTGAGAGCGCGCGGGCCTGGGAACGGCTGAACGAAGAATGGCGCAAGCTCGCGCCCTCCGGAGTTTTCCGGCTTCAGCTCATGTCCCTCGAGAGCTTTCACCTGCGGGGCCGCTGCGCGGTCGCGCTGGCCGCCGGAGGTTTGGATGCGAAACGGCTGCTGCGCCGCGCTTCGCGGGACGCGAACCGGATCGAGCGCGCGCGAATGGCCTGGGCAACCCCCATGGCGGTCCTGCTTCGCGCAGGCGCTGCCTCCGTCCAGGGCGATGCGGAGCGGGCTGGCGCACTGCTGGCACAGGCGGAGAAGGGCTTCGAAGCGGCAAACATGGAGTTGTACGCGGCTGCCGCGCGCCACTGTTTGGGGATGTTGATTGGCGGCGACAGAGGCCAGGCGCTCGTGGAATCCGTGGATGCCTGGATGGCCGGACAGAACATCCGGAATCCGGCGCGGATGGCGGCTATGCTCTCTCCGGGCCGGTGGTCGTGAGCTTCACTTGTTCTGGCTCTCCAGCTCCACCACGCGCACGCGATGCGCGCCGGTAATGAGCCGCGCCCCGCGCTTCCGCGTGAAGTAATTGTTCATCCACCGGATGAATACCAGCAAGCGATTATCGAACCCCACCAGGTACATCAGGTGAACGAATAGCCAGACGATCCAGGCGATCAGCCCGTCGAAATGCAGCCAGCCAAAGTCGGCCACCGCGGCCGCCCGGCCGATGGTCGCGAGGTTGCCCCGGTTGCGGTACTTGAAGGGAGGCGGCGCCTCGCCGCGCAACCGGCTCCGGATCAGCTTCGCCACATACCGGCCTTCCTGCATGGCGACAGGGGCCACGCCGGGTAAAGGACTGCCTCCCTGATGGCTGTAGTTCGCGAGGTCGCCGATAATCAGGATCTCAGGGTGGCCGGGCACGCTCAGGTCGGGCTCCACCAGCACGCGGCCGGCGCGGTCAAGCAGCGCTCCCGCGCGCCGCTCGAGCACTCTGCCGAACTCGGAAGCCTTCACTCCCGCCGCCCACAGCACGGTACGCGCCGGAATGTGCGAAACGCGATTTCCCCGCCGCATGGTCACGCCCTCGGGGTCCAATCCGGTCATAAGCGCCCCGCAGATAGGCCGCACTCCCAGCTTGAGGAGCTGCCGTTCCGCGGAGTCCGAAAGCCTTGGCGGAAACGTGCCGAGAACGCGATCGCCGCCCTCCAGCAGCAATATGTTGGCTTCGGAAGGGTCGATACGACGAAAGTCGTTGCGCAGGGTCTCGTTGGCGATTTCACCCAGCGCGCCCGCCAGTTCGACTCCCGTGGGTCCTCCCCCCACGATCACGAACGTGAGCCAGGCGCGGCGAACTTCCGGGTCTGGCTGGCGCTCGGCCGCTTCGAAGGCCACCAACACGCGGCTGCGAATTCCGGTCGCGTCCTCGATCGTCTTGAGTCCCGGCGCCAGCGTCATCCATTCGGGATGTCCGAAGTAGTGGTGCGTGGAGCCGGTCGCGACCACCAGAGTGTCGTACTCCAGCACGCCGTCCTCGAGAATCAGCCGCCGCGCATCCGCATCGAGGTCCGTGGCCTCCGCCATCACGACCTCCGTGTTCTTACTGCGGCGCAAAACATGGCGCAGCGGCGAGGCTATTTCTCCGGGCGACACGGCTCCGGTGGCCACCTGGTAGAGAAGCGGCTGGAACAGATGAAAGTTCCGGCGATCCACCAGCGTCACGCGCACAGGGGCGCGTTTCAGAGCCTTGGCCGCGTAGAGACCGCCGAAACCTCCGCCGAGGATCGCGACGCGATGCGGATTTCCGTCCGTCACCGGCGGCCACTCTTCGCCTCCACCAGGTTCACCTGGCGGAGCATCAGAAACTCGGAAAGGTTTTCGGCCGTCAGCAGCCCCATCAGGCGGTCGCCTTCCATCACGAGCGCGCAGGAGCGGGCCGAAGCCATCAGCGAAAACGCTTCGGAGAGATCGAAGTCGGCCGGCACGCGCAGGAATTCGCGGTCCATGGCGGAGGCCACGTAAGATTCGGCGCCCGCCGTCAACATGGCCCGGACCAGGCCGGCGCGCCCCAAAAGCCCCATCACCGTCTCGCCGTACATGACGGGAAAATCGTGCTGCGAGGTGGAGAGCAGGAGTGTGCCCGCATCGCGAATCGTATTCCCGTGCGCAAGCGTGCGGTAGTCGGTAATCATCGCATCGCGCACTTTGAAGCCGGCCGTCAACGAGCGTCCCTTCGCGGCGACACCTTCCTGCAACGCCCCAAGGTAGACAAACAGGGCGATGAACACAAGCAGAAAGTTGGCGGAGAGCAGACCGTACAGCCCGATGCCGCCGGCAAACATCCTTCCGGCGCGGGCGGCCATCTCGGTAGCCTGATCGGCGGGCCGGCTCAGAGCGAGCAGCGCGCGGAAAATTCTGCCTCCGTCCATGGGGTAGGCAGGCAGCAGATTGAACCCGGCCAGCAGCAGATTGCCGGCGGCAATGCGCGGCGGAAGGTTCGGGCCACTGGGGTTCTGCAGTTCGGCAAAGGACAAGGAGGCGCCTGTCAGTTGCAGCCAGACCAGAAGCGAACCCGCCAGAACCAGATTGACCAGCGGCCCCGCAATCGCGATCCAAAGCTCCTCGCGCGCCCTGGGCTGACGCTCCAGCCGCGCCACCCCGCCAATCGGGAACAGGACGATTTCAAGGGTCCCTATGCCGTAACGGCGGGCAACCAGCGCATGACCCATCTCGTGCAGGACTACCGACAAGAACAACGCCAGGACGAAAAGCGCGTTCAACGCGCCGGACTGCGGTTCGCCGATCCCGGCAAACAGGAGAAAGATCAACAGCAGCACGAACGTGAAGTGGAAGCGAATGGGAATTCCGAACAGCCGCACGATGCCTACCGTTCCGCTAACGCGCGTGTCGGCCTTCGAAGGCATCCGTTCCGGCATCCCTACCGAATTATTTTCGCACGCGGCCCGTTAACGGGATCTCCCGCACCAAACCCGTTGACCGCGATGACGACCCGACGAAGCGATTGCAATCGATACGCCGTCCGCCGGGGATGGGGAGGCGGGAGTGTGAGAATCAGCGCGAATCGCGCGAACGAAACCCAGGGCAGC
This sequence comes from Bryobacteraceae bacterium, assembly GCA_040902885.1. Taxonomy (GTDB): domain Bacteria; phylum Acidobacteriota; class Terriglobia; order Bryobacterales; family Bryobacteraceae; genus JBBDWK01. Next base: position 10,852 of record JBBDWK010000079.1, read on the forward strand.
ACCCTGCAGCAAGCGGTTCTGGATCTCAGAGCCGTTAGCGCTATACGAGGCGAGCAGGAGAACACGGAACACCGTGTCCGTAGCCAAAACGCCGTGACGCCCTGAAATCAGCACGTTGCCCTCAGGATGAGCCTGCTTCCCAGTGCCCGGTTACGCCGTGTTAAAAGGGTGAGTTCGTGCCGGAATTCATCCTCTCCATCCTCGCCGCTCTCCGCGTCTTCATCCGCAGCCGCAGCGAGACCGCCCTCGAAGTGCTCGCGCTGCGACAGCAGGTTGCCGTGCTCAAGCGGAAACGCCCACGCCCGTCCTTGGACTCCTGCGACCGCCTCTTCTGGACGACCCTGCGCCGGTTCTGGTCCCGCTGGGCCGATGTCCTGGTCGTCGTCAAGCCCGAGACCGTCATCGGCTGGCACCGCGCCGGTTTCCGGCTCTACTGGCGGTGGCGGTCCCGCCGGCGTGGCGGTCGGCCCAAGATCACCAACGAGATCCGTGGGCTCATCCGGCGGATGGCGGAAGAGAATGCAGGCTGGGGAGCCCCAAGATCCACGGGGAGCTTCAGAAGCTCGGCTTTGTCGTCTCGGAACGGACAGTAGCCCGGTATCTTCGACGGCTCCACCGCCGCGGTGACCCGGACAAACGCTGGTTGGCCTTCCTGCAAAATCACCGCGAGGTGATCGTCGCCTTCGACTTCTTCACGGTGCCGACGGTGACCTTCCAGTTGCTGTACTGCTTCTTCGTCGTTGAACATGGGCGTCGGAAGATCCTGCACTTCAACGTGACTCGGCAGCCGACTGCGGATTGGGTCGTCCAACAGTTACGCGAAGCGTTTCCCGAAGCCGGCCCGTATCGCTATGTGATCCTGGACCGCGATTCGAAATTCGATGCTGACGTGATTGCTTTTCTGAAGGCGACGGTTCTGGAGCCAAAACGGATGAGCGTCCAGGCGCCCTGGCAAAATGGGATCGCGGAAAGATGGGTGGGGAGCGTTCGGCGCGAGATCTTGGACCATATCATCGCCTTGAACGAACAGCATCTCCGCCGGCTGATTCGCGATTACGTGAGCTACCACTACGATGACCGCGTTCACGATTCCTTGGGGAAGGATACGCCGAGTCGCCGCCCGGTCGAACAGAAGCCGACACGCCAAGCGACGGTGATTTCGAATCCGCGCCTGGGTGGTCTGCACCATAGGTACGCTTGGCAACAGGCCGCGTAAAACCACACCGGCACTGTTGTGTGCTCTTGATCGTCAAGATCGAAATCACCGAAGACGTGCAACGGGCTGCAGTCCTGGCCGATGGATGCGACCCCAAGGACACTGTGGTCGGAATCTGTCGGCGGCTGGGCGAGTGATTTCGAAAATCAGCGCTTGCCTTGAACGGGCTACCCGGGATCGGCCGACACTCGTGACGTAACTTCGCTGTGCGCTGCGATCAGGTTTTGGCCACCCACAACAGTGTGTAAGTCGGTGCCCCGACTGCAATCAAACGGATCGACCTATCGGTGAAGCGCGGCGGCGTGAGCCGCGATGGTATCGTGCATTTCGCCGTTCGCGTATGGTAAAGAAACTCGATCCTATGAAAACGCGGGTCATCGGCAGAACGGTCCGAATCGGGTTAGGACAACGTTAAGCGCCGGTTCCCAGGATGTAACATCGTGTTACGTCAAGTTCAGGCCGACTTTCCTTGGACCGTCGGATCATTCCGCAACCATCATTGAATTCAAGCAGATCGAGTTTTTTGACCTTACGGGAAAAACATGCAGTGCGCCTCGATCACTGGATTCAGGTGCTAGGTGGAGTGCTGCAAAATGCGGGCCTAATCGGCTTTTTCCAGGACCCATCATCTGCATTGCTTCTTTGGCGTTGCAGGCGCCGTCTACAGCGAAACCAGACTCCTTGAGACCCTGTTTCACCCACTTTCGAAAGGTGTCGTCGTCCTCCACGTGTAGGATGCGCATAAGGTTATTTGGGAAGTTTTGCCGCCACTTGGGCAATGGTCGCCAAAAGCGAATTCCACTCGTAGGGTTTAATCAAGATGGAGGCGACCAATGCCCGGGCCTTCGGCTCCAATTGACTGAGGAACGTCTCCTCCTCGCCCTGGGCCAGGTGGCCGGTGATGATAACGATTTTGAGCCCGGAAGAACGAGGATCCAGGGCTAATTCGCGAATGATTTCAGAACCAAAGGCATCAGGCAACGCCAGATCCAATAGAAGAATGTCAAAAGGCAATCGCAGGGCCCGTTTCGGTATAAACTCACGCATGGCCTTGCGCGTCATGCACCAGCCAACGCCGTAGCCCTGGCTTCGCAACTTTTCCGTGATTGCGGGACCAAAGACGTTGTCATCTTCCACGACCAGCATGCGAACGGCGCCGTCAGAAATCGGCATGCTCGGGGGCGGCGCCTCGTCCGCTTCATCGAGAAACGAGGCCGCGGCGGGCCGCGAGGGCGTTCCTAGCGCTGCGTGAATGGCCTTGGCGAGCGTTGGGCCGTCGCAAGGCTTCTGCACGCAGCCCTTGATAATGGAGCGCATCGATCCTCCCAGTCGGTTCCACAACTCCTGCTCATCGGGGAACGCAGCCGAACACAAAATGACCTTGATGGCGTGCAGCTCCGGATTTTGGCTGACACGCTCTAAGAATTGCAGCCCGTCCATGGGCATCATGTAATCCAATACAATCGCGTCAATTTTCGGTTTTGCGGAAAGAGCCTCGATAGCCGCCTGACCGTCGTGAGCCACCGTGACATCGAAACCTTCAGAGCCCAGGGCCGCCGTCATCAGGTCGGTAATCTGTTTTTCGTCGTCAACGTACAACACGTGCGGTCGCTCTGCCATACCTCTGCCTCCTTATGCCGCCTTCTCAGGCAGCGTTTCCGGATCTACCATCGCCGCATCAAACTCTTGAACTCGGGATATGGAAGGCAACTCGATGACGAACGTTGTTCCATGCTCCAATTCCGAATCGACGCGGAGCGAACCCTTGTGCAGGTTGACAAATTCCTTGACGTTGGACAAGCCGATACCCGTGCCCTGAACCAGCCCAGGATGATTGGACCCTTGATAAAATGGATCGAAGATCCGCGGAAGTTCCTCGGCGGGAATGCCGGCTCCCGTATCGATCACCGTCAATCGCAAATTTGCTCCGGCTGGCTGGACCTGCACGAGAATCCGGCCGCCGGTTGGGGTGAATTTCAAAGCATTGATCACTAAGTTATCAATGATGCGGCGAATCGAGCGAGGGTCCCCGATGCCGTCCGGGCAAGGCGAGAGAGAGGCTTCTAGAACCACGCCCCGGCCCTCGGCCTTAGCCTGATAGGCGGCGATGGACGCCTGAGCGAGTTCACCGAGCTGATACCCGCGCATGCGCCATTTGCCCTCCATTCGCAACTCGACCAGGCGCTCCAACTCCAGCAGGTCACGAATGCTCTCTTCAATCAGGTCCTTCTGCTTCCAGAGCGTCTTCAAATGCTTTTTCTGGTCAGCGCTTACAGGGCCGCAACGCTGAGCCAATTCCTGGATCGCCAATGTCTGGGGATTGATGAAATTCAGGATATCGTGGGACAACTTGGCCAACATCTTGGCCTGTTGATAGAGCATGTAGGCTTGCGCGATCGCGCGCTCGGCTTTGCGACCCAGGTCGGACAGCGTGGTGATATCGGCGCTGTGGAAAGCCTCCTGACTGAGTTTGGGCCCGAACCCGATGAATCCGACAAATTTGTCGCCCGAATACATCGGCAACGCAGCCGCGATGCTCCAGCGAGCCAGTTCCTGCGCCGCGTCCCGTTCCTCATCCTGAGCTGTTTCATCCGAAAGCAAAAGCGTTTTGTCGAACTCAAAGCGTTTGATCAGCGGGCTTACAGCGCCAAAGGACGTAGTCCATAAATGATGAGGTACGTCGTTTTCACTGGCAAATCCGGATGCCCGCTGGAGATGAAAGGCCCCAGCTGTGATGTCCATGAGCCATACCCCGACCCAGGACATACGGGCCCTTTCCGCCAGCTCGCGCGCCAAGAGGCGCAAAAGCTCGGAAAGATTGGTGCGTCGGTAAATGTCTTCACCGAGGCGTTCGATTTCTACGAGGTAGCGAAATTTGTCCTTGAAGAGCCGATCGACAAAAGCCTGGATAGATCCCTCGCTCTCTTTCACGATGGTAGCGGCAAAAACAGCCAGCAGAAAGGCAGCGAGGCCTCGCGCCACCAAGGAATAGGTCAGCATCGCACCCGCCGCGAAAGGAACGACCAGAATAATCGCCCCGAGACGAAAATTGATCGGCTGAGCATTCCTTTTCATCCGGTGAGACAAGGCGGCCGTGAGGCAAAAACACATGACGGCCACCATGGGCGCATAGTAATGCCAGCTGATCTGGTTCATGACAAAGAGAAAATAGCTCACGGCCGCGCCCGTAGCGGAGATCAATGATGCCATAATCCACGTTTTCTGGGATCGGGACGTTTCCTCCGGGAGTCGGCGGATCGCTTGAATGCACCACAGACCCATGCAGACGAGAGACACTACAAACCATATGCCAAAAATGCCATAAAGCGGCCCCGGCATCTCCCTGGCGGCCAGACGATGGCTGGGATCAAATGCGAGGCCGCGGATGATCCAAGGCGTCAACACCGAAAATACCGCCATCGCTATAACGGTCCACTCTAAGCCGTGGCGCACAATCGCGGAAAACCGATCCTTGGCGTTTTGAAAGAACTGCTCCCAGAATGAAAAAAACGCCAGCAACAGAAACGCTCCAACAGCGTAACCGCTGCGGAAGACGACCTGAGACCAGCTGTAGGGCGGGCTGGTTGACACCAGAACGGTCAACTGCCAGGTACCTAAAAGCGTGAACACCCAGCGGAGCCGGTCGCACAGCGGGTCCTTGTAGTTGCGCAGGAGCGTTAATGCCAACGAATAACTAAGGGCGACGCCGAGCAAGTCCCAGAGCGCGCGCTCATAGAGAAATGCAGGACGGCTGCTTAGGAAATGACCCATGATCATGCCGATGACAAACGGAAGTCCAATCACGCCCCAGGCGAGCAATTTCGTTAAAGTGTGACGCGCCACCAATTCGATATCCATCAAACGATGCTTTACGATGGCGACCGACATGATCAGCGGATAAAGGACGATGCCAAAATTTCCCCATGGGTAAATATCAATACCAAAGGCGGGAAAATAGGCGATGCTCCCTCCCGAATATGCAATCGCTGTAGCGAAGAAGAAATACTTTATTTGATTTTTTCTGCCCGGCGAGGCTGTGTGGTACGCCCGAATCAATTCATAATGGCTAAACAGAACGAGGGTGATCCACCAGGCGAAATAGACGGGGTATAGTGCACCGCCAAGGACATAGTAGAGGGAATGGAAGACCCATCTGACGCGAGAGAAAAACAGAGAGGTTGGGATAGTCAAAAGGAAAACGAGTGTTATGAAATAGTGAAGCACAATGGATCGGTTCCGTCGAAGGTCAAGGAAGGTGCAAACGAAATGGTAGAAAAGAGGAGCAATCCATACGACTCCGAAAGCATACGCCAAACGCCAGGCCAATAAGGCTTCGGTTGCGGTTTTTGTCGAACTGATCCACATCCCGCCAAAGCCCCAGACACCGACCGCCAGAGATAATAAAAACCAGATTCTGCCAATCTTGCGATTCGCACTCATCGATAGGACGAAGAGCCCGAAACTAACGGAGGTGATTCCGGTCAGCAGGCCGGAGAGACCAAACGGAGTCATGGTATGTGCGGATCGAGATTCACGCTGCAGTCCCCACCCGATTTCAGGATACCAAGCCCACAGTAGAGTCTAATGAGCTGCAAACAAACCAAATCGAGTTACATCATCCAGTACGATCGCTGGAGAGTTCTGATGCGCGTATTGTTTTCGACAATCGGATCGCGTGGCGAGGTGCGCAGGTTCGCTGCGTCCCGTCCGACGGCCACGCAGCCGCAAACGCCGCTGACGGCCGCGCAGCGGCGTCAGATGATGGAAGCGACGGTCGCGACACTGTTCGAGACGTTGACTTCTGCCGCGCAAGAGTGCGACGTGATCGTCGCAGCCACGGCGCTACAGGTGGCGGCCCGATCGGTGGCGGAGAAGTTGGGGATTCCTTACGTCTTCGCCGCCTATGCGCCGGTGGTGCTGCCGTCGCCGCATCATGCACCACCGCCCTTGCCGCTCTCACCTGGACAGGCTCCGCCCACGACGAACGACAACAGTGAGCTTTGGGCACAGAATGCGGAACGGAGAAAGGTTTTAGCTCGTAAATACATGTGTTATGGCTTTGTGAATATATAAGCGGCGTAACGTGATTGACCCAACACCCTTTGTGACAATCGAAGCTCGTGGAGCAACAATTTCCACTCGTGTTCAGTAATAGCGGAGTATTCTGACCGCGCGATTTCCAATGCTTTCCGGGTCAGTGAATGCTGCCCCATGAAAATTGTCAAAGCGGCAAAGTCCAAAATTCGCATGACGGGCTTGGTCCAGTCCAGAATTTGTCGCTCGACAAAACCAATCGCCTTTGCATATTTCGTGTACCTTTCGAACGGTTCAAATAGCTCCATTTGCCATGTTTCTCGAAAGCGGTTCTCGGGATCTACATCATCAATTTGTTCTGGATAATTCGTTCTCCAGGTAATATCGACCAAAACAAATGTTCCACCAGGTTTAAGCACATGGAAAGCACTGTTTAATAGCGCTTTTCTTCCCTCCGGGCCAAAATGAAAAGCGGCTTCGAGACAATGAATCTTATCAATGCTATTAGGAGTCGCGAAATTTTCAAGATGTGTCGCGTCACCTTGAATGAAGCAGATATTTCCCGCTTTGCCAAAGTTACTTTGTGCAAACTTAATATGTGGTTCGCACAGATCTAGTCCAGTGGCCTTAGAGCCATGTTGAGCGATAAATTGCGTTGTCCAGCCGTTCCCGCATGCGAGATCAAGGATCGATTCATTGGGTTGGGGATTCAACAATTCAACCGATTTCTTAACCAGATATCGTTGAGAATGATTTAAGCCGCCGATCAAAGATGGTAATTGCTTTAATTCAAAGTAGCCTAGATTTAAGAGAGGGCCCCATCCGGAAGCGGTCAGGAATTTTACCGGCAGCTTGGAGCCGTTGTAGGTGTCAGCCAGGCGCCGGGATAGTTCGTCCAGGCGCCGGGATAGTTCGTCAATCGTCGCATTGTCCATATCAGATTCCCTCTCCCACACGTTCGCCTTTACTGGGGTGGCCTGTTTCTCCCAAATGTCTCATGGGCATAAATATAGGTACCGTTGACGATAGAAGTCATGAGGCTAATTTCTCCAGCCATTGCCGTGGCCGCGATGATCTCCGCGAATCGTTTGGATTTGCCGTTTCCATAACACCCGAGTGTTTCGAGGCATTCACGCGCCGTGCCGAAGGAAGTTCCTCCTCCGACGGTCGCGGCGAACATACTGGGAAAATATGCGCTAAAATATAAATTGCCATTTTTGGTCGCTTCGCACGTGATATTGGCGCAATGGGTATTGGCAACGAGCGCCGCATCCTGTCCACAGGCAATGGCTATGGCGGTCATTGCGTTCGCCATATGAGCACTGATTCCGAACTGGCACGATAGGTTCCATAAACCTTGACAGGAGGCAAGCAGGAAAGCCCAGTGCGGGAAATCCGCACGCTGGGTTTGACGAGGCGGGGACTGGAAACCGACTCACGGTCCGGATAGTGAGGCACTCTCAACGGAAATGGAGAGCTAACGGATAGGCTGGACCTATGGAGCAGCGGCACCAGTCCTCGACCCTACTGATGAGCGGGGACGGGAAACGGGGCGGCGCTTCGGCGTCAGTGCTCGCGCCCATCCTCGACTCTACAGAAGTGGACCGGCGGGGCGAGCTATAGGGGGCCGGTTGAAAAAGTCCTCGCGGCCGACCGCTTGGCTGTACTGCCGGTACTTGATTTTGACCCAGGTCGTCGCTTCCGGCGTGTCAGATCGCCGGGCACGTGATCGCGGTGGGGAGATATACGCTGTAGGGCCGGCCGGGCTCTAGGAACTTGTTGAAATAACCGTTTATGGACGTGCAGCGGTTCTGTCCGTTACT
>JBBDWK010000080.1:0-18891 GCA_040902885.1 Bryobacteraceae bacterium
TTTTCATTTGACCCAACGAGGGGTCTTTCGGTGACATTTTAGACGACCCAATTCGCCCGATTGACATTGGCGCTTGCAGATGTTGTGATGTTGCCAACGGTTAGCTGGTTCTCAGTGTCTGGAGAGGGGTTATGAAACGCTACATCGCTGCACTTCCGTTACTGTTCGCCGGCCTGCTGCTTGGCCAGGGCGAGCGCGGTAATTTTAACGGGACGGTCGTCGATCCGTCCGGTTCCTCCGTTGCGGGAGCCACAGTAGTCGCTGTCAACGTTGAAACCAACGTGGAAACCCGGGTGGTTACGACCAACGCCGGTGTTTATCGTATATCCTTGCTGCCGCGCGGCACGTACCGGCTTACGGCCTCCGCCGCCGGCTTCAAGACCGCGACGCGCGAGAACGTCATTCTGTCGGTCGCCCAGACCCTGGGCATCGACTTCACGCTGGAGGTCGGGGCGGTCACCGAGCAGATTACAGTTTCGAGCGATCCTCCGCTGCTTGAAACCTCCACCGCCGAGATCGGCCGCTACGTCACCAATAAGGAATTCAACACCTGGCCCATCGCTGTCGGCGATGGCCGGCGCCAGATCCAGCAGTTCATCTTCTCGAGCCTTCCCGGCACGGTGGGCGGAACGTTCCAAGGCTCCATCAACGGCGGGCAGTTCTACTCGCACGAGATTCTCATCGAGGGCATGGCGCTGGGACGGTTCGACCTGCAGGGCGGCAGCAACAACGAGTTCAGCCCGAGCGCCGAAGCCGTCAGCGAATTCAAGATGCAGACCGGCGCGATTGGCGCGCAGTACGGCGGCGCTCAGACCGCGGTTGCCAACTTTGCCGTGAAGAGCGGCACCAACGAGCTGCACGGCAGCGCATACTACTACACGCAGAACGACGCTCTGCGCGCGAATACGTTCGCCAACAACGCCATCGGGCAGGCGCGCGCGCCGTTCAAGCAGTCCAACTACGGCTACTCCGTCGGCGGACCGGTGTACATCCCGAAGGTGTATGACGGCCGCAACAAGACGTTCTTCTTCCACAATTTCGAGACCACCCGCGAACGGAACTTCACTTCCGTAGCGCTCACCACGCTGCCCGTGAACGACTTCAAACGAGGCGATTTTTCGCGGCTCTTCGATGCTGGCTTTACTGGCAGGGCGGCCTCCGGCGGCGCTGCGGGAACGGACGCATTGGGCCGCACGGTCCGCTACGGCACCATTTACGATCCAACCACCATTCGGCAGGTGAACGGCGTTACGGTGCGCGACCCGTTCCCGGGCAACGTCGTTCCCCAAAACCGCTGGAGTCCGGTGACTCGCAATATTTTGGAGAAGGCCCCCATCGACGATCCGGTGTTTGACCGGATGCTGCAGAACATTCCGAACCTGTCGGCCTGCTGCCCGGTTTTCGACGAGCGCATGTACGCCTTCAAGGGCGATCACAACTTCAGTTCCAAGCATCGTCTTTCGGGCTATTACAATCACACCTACCGCCAGCGCAACAATTCGCCCGGCGGCCGGTGGGGACCGCCTCCCGGATCGCCGACAAACGTGTATCAGAATCAGTACACGCCTGGGCGGCTGATACGCATGGCCGAGGATTGGACAATCTCGCCGACCGTCCTCAACCACTTTGCGATCGGCTACAACCGTTTCGGAAACGTCAACGAGAGCGTCCACGTGGATCAGAACTGGCCCGAGCAGATCGGCCTGCAAAACGTCGCGCAGACGCACTTTCCGCAGTTGTTCTTCGATGGCCAGCCTCATCTGGGCGGCGGGATTGGGGCGGGCGGACGTCTGGGTTCCGGCTCCCGCGGCGCGGGCTACAACGGCAGCACCATCATTCAGAACGACCTCACCATCATCCGCGGGAAGCACAATTTCAAGACCGGGTTAGAGATGCGCAAGTATTACTACAACGTGCGCAACAAATCCGGCTCGGGCGACTTCCGCTTCAGCTCCCTGCAGACCCAGTTGCCGGGCTTCGCGGATGCCACCGGCCATGCCTTCGCCAGCTTCCTGCTAGGCGCGGTGAACAGCACCACCCGCAGCATCACGCCTTCCAACTTCGGGCATCGCGTTTCGCAGCCAGCGTTCTACTTCATGGACGACTGGAAGGTGAACCGCAAGCTCACTCTGAATCTGGGCGTGCGCTGGGAAGTCATCGGAGGGCTGTATGAGGTTGCGGGCCGCATGTCCGCAATCGATCTCAACGCTCCCAACCCCGGCGCGGGCAGCCTTCCGGGCGCTCTGGTGTTCGCCGAGGATCTTGGACGCAAGAGTTTCCAGGACCGCAACTGGAAGCAGTTCTCTCCCCGCTTCGGATTCGCCTATGCCGCCACCGACAAGCTTGTGGTTCGCGGCGGATACGGCATCAACAATACGCCGCCCATCAGCAACGGTTTCGGTTTCGGCGGCACCTTCGGGTATAACGGCAGCATCGATGTTTCGGCCGGCAACACGCCGCTGCAATTCCCGGAAGATCCGGTTCTCTATCTGCATGACCGCTATCCGGATTTTCAAGGCACGCTGCCCAATAAAAACCCGGCCCTGTCCAACAACCTGAACATCAACTACATCGCGCCGGATTCCAGCCGGTTGCCCTACGTGCAGAATTACAACCTGGGCTTCCAATATCAGCTTCCCGGGCGCTTCGTTGTCGAAACCAGCTTCATCGGCAACAAAGGCACGCGGCTGGAAGCCGGTGGTCTGGACAACCTGAACCAGTTGCCGGTGAGCGCCTTGGCTCTCGGCGACCGGCTGTTCGAGCCGCTGTCGCGCAATCCCGGCCTCGCGCCGCTCCCATTTGCCGGCTTCAACGGGACGGTGAGCCAGGCCCTGCGCCCGTACCCGCAGTTTCTAGACATCACCCAGCAGTGGGCCAACTTCGGCATATCCAACTACAACTCGCTCCAGATTCAGGCCACCCGTCATTTCAGCGATGGCTTGGCGGTGCTGGCTTCCTACACCTTCTCGAAAGCCACGTCTCTGGCCGACAGCGCCCTAGACGCCATTACCAGCCAGGACGTTTTTAACCGCGGCTTGGAGAAGTCGGTTACTGGCTACCACATTCCCCAGTTCTTCAAGCTGAGCTGGATTTACGATCTGCCGATCGGTCCCGGGAAGCTGGTCAATATTCCGGGAATCGCGGGAAAGATCATCGGCGGCTGGACGCTTACCGGCATCCACAACTACCGCTCCGGCGACGCGCTCTCCGTCAGCACGGCCGGCCTTCGCCAGAGCAACACTACGATCTTCAACCGCGGCTTCCGGCCCGATTGGATTTCCGGAGTGCCCGTGGTGATCGATCAGGGCGATAACGTAGTCTTCGGCACCGGCGCCGGCACGCAGTATCTGAATCCGGCCGCGTTCGCGCAGGTTCCGCGGACGGCGAACAACGTTCCGCTTCGCCTCGGCACCGCGCCGCGCATTCTTCCCAACGTTCGAGGCCCGAGCCGTCTGACGGAGGACTTCGGCATCATGAAGCGGTTCAACTTCAGCGAGACGCGCAGCTTCGAGTTCCGCTCGGACTGGATCAACGCCTTCAACCGGGCTGGCCGCGGCAACCCCGTGACCAATATCACCGATCCGTTGTTCGGCAAGATCACGGGCGCCCAGCAAGGGCCGCGCACCATTCAGTTGTCCGCGCGCATCACGTTTTAACGGAGCCGCGACCGTGAGGGAGCGGTTGCCGACACGTAGCGGTTCCTTTCTCATCGGGGCATTCCTGAGCGTCGCCGTAACGGGCGCTCAGGAGTGCCCCGTTCTGATTTCCCGGGGCAGGCTGGCATACGAGAGCCGCAGTTTCGAGCTCGCCGCGAAGGAGTTTGCGGGCGCCGTAACCGCCTGCGCGGAGAAGCTCCAACCGCTGCTTTATCTCGCTCAATCGTGGACGATGTTGGGGCAACTTCCCGAGGCTCTCAACGCGCTCGAAAATCTGCTGGCTCTGGACTCCGGGAACAAAACGGGGCTGAAGCTTCAGGGCGACGTGCTGTATCTGCTGGGCCGGGAGCCGGAAGCCGAGAAATCGCTTCTGGCGGCCATTAACGCCGACCCGCAGTTCTCGGACGCCATCTATGCGCTAGGCCGCATTTACTACCAGCAGAGCCGGTACGCCGCCGCCGTCGAGCAGTTTCAGAAAGTGCTACGGCTGGATCCGAAGTCTTATCGCGCGTGGGACAATCTCGGCCTCGCCTACGAAGCGCTGAACGAGTTCGACAAAGCCACGCAGCACTACCTGAAAGCGCTGGACCTGGTTCATAAGGACCATCCGGAGTACGACTGGGCCTACGCCAACCTGGCGAATCTGCTCATGAAGAAGGGCGACTACCGGCAGGCGTTCAATCTGGCGGCCGAGGCCGCCGAGCGCAATCCCAACTCTGCACGCAATTATTACTTGACGGCGAAGGCTCTGGTGAGTCTGGAGCGGATGGAGACCAGCGTGAGATGGCTGAAACGCTCCATCGAGCTGGATTCAAATTATGCGGAGCCGCGTTATCTTTTGGCCCAGGTCTACAGGAAGCTGGGACAACGCGAGGAAGCGGAGCGGCAATTGAAGGCATTTCGCGAGATCAACGCTCGCACCCCGCGAAATCGCCGGTAGGCGGCCTTATAATGAATCCCGTGCGAACTCTGCTGACCGCTCTTCTGATGGCCGCCACTCTGGCCGCGCAGCCCAAAACGGAAACCGGCGACATCAACGGCGCCAAGTTCCGGATCGACGTTCCGGAGAAGTGGAACGGCGTCCTTGTCATGTATTGTCACGGCTATAGCCCCGTCCCCGGCAACTACGACAACCCCAAGCCGAATCCGTTGCTCAACCTCCTTCTGGACGATGGTTATGCGGTCGCGCAGTCCGGCTACGCCGCCGGCGGTTGGGCGATTCAGGAGGCCATGCAGGACACCGATGCGCTCCGCCGCTACTTTCTCAAGAAGTACGGCAGCGCGAAGGAGACTTACATCACCGGCCACTCTATGGGCGGACATCTCACAATGGCGCTGATGGAGAGCTTCCCGCACATATACGACGGCGGACTCGCGCTGTGTGGTCCGCTGGCGCCCGCGAGTTTTTTCATGGAACGGCGCGTCTTCGACATGCTCGTGGTCTTTGAGTACCTATTGCCCGGCGTTCTTCCGTCCCCCGGCAATGTTCCGCCGGATGTCCAGTTAGGCCCGGCCCGTAACGCTGAAATTGAAAAGGCGCTCGAATCGAAGCCGGACCAGGCGGCGGAGATGAGACGCTTCTCGGCGATCCGCACGAACCAGGAACTGGCCCGCACATTGGCGCTCTTCACGCACATCGTGAGCGACCTCCAGCGGCGCGGGGGCGGCAATCCATTCGACAACCGAAACACCATCTATGAAGGTACAAGCGACGATAACGCCCTCAACGATGGCGTCAAGCGGTATGAGGCGGACGCGAGATCCGTGGAGCATCTCGCGCGCCACTACACCCCAACCGGGCGTCTGGTCCGCGATATGCTTGCCATCCATACCACTTACGATCCGCTCGTGCCTCCGTGGACAACCAACCCCTATGCAGAGATCGTCGATCGGGCCGGACGGAGTAATTTCTTTGTGCAGCAATATGTCAAGCGCGACGGCCATTGCGCCATTACGCCCAGCGAAGTCATGACCGGTTTCCGGCAATTGAAGGAGTGGAAAACCACCGGAAAGCGCCCGTCGCCCCGCGCCGGTGAATGAGCTACGCTGGTGGGTTGATGACAAAACAACAGATACTTTCTTCGATTGCGGGGATCGGCATTGTGCCCGTGGTGCGCACCTCCACGGCGGCGGCCGCGATTCGCGCGATCGAGGCCATTTACAAGGGCGGAATCCGCGCGGCGGAGATCACCATGACGGTGCCCGGCGCGCTGCGCGCCCTGGAGAAGGTGGCCGACCAGTTCGGCGACAAGCTGGTGCTGGGAGCGGGCACCGTGCTCGATCCGGAGACGGCGCGCGCCTGCATGCTCGCGGGCGCGGAGTTTTTCGTGACGCCCAGCCTCAAAATTTCCACCATTGAAATCGTCAAGCGCTATTCCAAGGTAATCTGCCCAGGTGCGCTCACGCCCACCGAGGTGCTGGCGGCCTGGGACGCGGGCGCGGACATCGTGAAGATTTTCCCCTGCGGCAACGTCGGGGGCCCGAAGTATATCAAGGCGCTTCGCGGGCCTTTTCCGCAGATCGAGATGATCCCCACGGGAGGTGTCAATCTGGAGACGGCGGGCGAGTTCTTGAAGGCCGGCGCATGCGCCGTCGCCGTGGGCGGCGAGCTTGTGGATGGCAAGACCATCCAGGAGGGGCGTTTCGAGGTTATCGAAGAACGCGCGCGCCAGTATCTTGCGGTAGTCGCCAAAGCGCGGGAAGAGATCAAAGCGGCCGCCGCAGGCTGAAGCCCGCGCCACTCGGCGAATTGGTTACACTGGAATCCGTTATGGCTATCAGCAATGACTTATTAGAGATATTGGTGTGCCCCCTGTGCAAGGCCTCGCTGGATCTGAAGCCCGACCAGAGCGGCCTGAAGTGCGTGCAATGCCGCCGCGTCTACCCGATCCGCGACGACATTCCGGTCATGCTGATCGACGAGGCCAAGATTGAAGACTGAGCCCTCTTCGGAATGAGCGCGACTCTCGAGCACATCCCTCCGGGTGCGGCAGTCGTCATTGTGCGCCTGCGCTCGCTGGGGGATTGTGTGCTCACGACGCCGGCGCTGGCGCTTCTCAAGGAAGCGCGGCCGGATTTGCGCATCGCCATAGTTGTGGAGGATCGCTTCCGCGAACTGTTCGACGGCCATACCGTACTCTCCCCGTCCGTGAAAGAAATCCGCTCCTGGAAGCCAAAGCTTGCGATCAACTTCCACGGCGGAGTTCGGAGCAGTATCCTCACGGCCCTTTCGGGCGCGCCTCTGCGCGCGGGCTTCGCCCACTTCCGCCACTCCTGGATATACAACGTGCCCCTCCCCCGCGCGCAAGAAGTGCTGAAAGTGGAACGAACAGTCCACACAGCCGAGCACCTGGCCTCCGCAATGTTTCATCTGGGAGTGCCTTTAAAGCCCATCCCTCCGGCGAATCTGGGACCAGTCCCCCCGGCCGGCCACTCCCGCGCCTACGCGATACTCCACCCCTACGCCTCCGAGCCCGCGAAAACCTGGCCCGCAGCCCGCTTTTTCCAAATAGCCGCATGGCTAAACTCCGAGCTAAACCTGGAGCCAATCTTCGTCGCCGGTCCGAACGAAGACCTCTCCGCATTCACCCCTTGGCGCACCATAACAGGCGCGCCTCTAAAGACCCTCATCGCCAACGCGGCCCTTTTTCTGGGCAACGATTCCGGACCGGCCCACATCGCGGCCGCGTTCCACGTCCCCACAGTAGTCATCTTCGGCGCTTCGGACCCCCGCATCTGGTCGCCATGGCGAACCCCTTCTGAAGTCCTGAACGGTGCGGGAAATATCCAGTCCGTCACCGTAAATCAGGTGGTTGAAGCCCTGGCCAGACTTCGGGTTCCCGCATGAAGGACCATCTGCGCCTCTTACGTTACGCGGCTCCTTACTGGCCCTTGATTGCCGTTTCGGTCCTTTTGATGGCCTGTGTCGGCGCGGCGCACGCGGGCATAGCGCTGCTGATTGGCCCCATCTTCGATCGCGTGCTCAACCCCGCCTCGCCCGATGTTCCGGTGCTCCTGTTCCGCATGCCGGTCCTGGACTTTCCGATCTATCTCCACCAGATTGTGCCGGATCCGATTCACAACGTCTGGACCGCGGTGGCATTCGGCATTCTGGCTTCGTTCCTGGTGAAAGGTATCTGCGACTACCTGGGCAACTACCTCGTGAACTACGCCGGTTACTCGGCCGTGATGGACCTGCGCAATCAGGTCTTCGACAAAGTGCTCCGGCAAGGCGCCGGATTCTTCGAGTCGCATTCGACGGGCCGTCTGATGTCCTCCATCATGAGCGATATCGAGAAGATTCAGGTTGCCGCCTCGCACATCCTGGCGGACCTGATGCGGCAGTCTTTCATGGCCATCGGGCTGTTGCTGGTAATCATGAGCAAGGATTGGCTGCTCGCGATCGTGAGCCTGACCGTGCTGCCCATCGTTCTGGTGCCGACGGCGCGCATCGGCAAACGCATCCGGCGCACCACCAGAAGCGTGCAGGACGGTACGGGCGAGCTGAGCCAGGTTTTGCAGGAGACGCTCAGCGGCCACCAGGTGGTGAAGGCCTTCGGGACCGAATCCTACGAGGCGCGGCGGTTCGAGAGCGCCGGGCGGAGACTGCTCAAGAGCAACCTCCGCTATGTCCTCCAACAATCGCTTGCCTCCCCGCTGATCGAATTGCTCGGGGCCACGACCATCGTCGGTCTGCTGATCTATGCCCGCACCCAGATCAAGGCGGGCGAGATGAGCGCGGGCGAGTTCACCAGCTTTGTGATCGCCTTGCTGATGCTCTATGAGCCGGTAAAACGCCTCACCGGAATCCATAACATTTTTCAGCAGGCTTTGGGCGCGTCGCAGACGGTCTTCGAGTACCTGGAACGCCCCGACGAGATGGCCGATAGACCGGGAGTGGCGCGCCTCGAGGGCTTCCGGGAATCAATCCTGTTCGACCAGGTTGGCTTCCGGTATCCGAATTCGCCGAATGGGTTCCAGCTTGAGTCCGTCTGCCTGGAGGTGAAAGCCGGCGAAGTGGCGGCTCTGGTTGGACCGAGCGGCGCGGGGAAATCCACCTTGGTTAGCCTGCTGCCCCGCTTTTACGACGTCACCGCGGGGGCCATTCGCATCGACGGACGGGACATCCGCGACCTCCAGCTTTCCTCCCTGCGGGAGAAGATCGGCATCGTCTCGCAGGAGACCTTCCTGTTCAACGATACGGTGGCCAGTAACATCGCCTACGGGCAGCCTAACATGCCGATGGAGAAGGTTCGCCGCGCGGCCGAGATGGCGCTGGCGGACGAGTTCATCGCCCGTCTTCCCCAGGGGTATGACACGGTGGTTGGCGAACGCGGCGTGAAATTGAGCGGCGGACAGCGCCAGCGCCTCGCCATCGCGCGCGCGCTGCTGAAGGACGCGCCCATCCTGATCCTGGACGAAGCCACCTCGCACCTCGACACCGAGTCCGAGATGCTGGTGCAGCGCGCGCTAGGCAATTTGATGCGGGATCGCACGGTGATCGTCATCGCCCACCGTCTTTCCACAGTGCGCCGCGCGGACAAGATCGTGGTGGTCGAGGACGGCCGGATTTCCGAGATCGGGACCCATGAGGAGCTGGTGAGCGGGGGAGGAATTTATCAACGGCTGCACGACTTGCAGTATGTTGAACTGGATACGGTGGCTAACCTTTGACACTCCGCAGCATGACCGGCTTTGCCCGCGTCAGACAACAGGCGGCCGAAGGCGAGATCGTCCTGAACCTGAAGAGCGTCAACCATCGCGGGCTGGACATCCACTTTCACGTCGCCCCCGAGCTCGACCCCTTCGAGGAATCCCTGCGCGCTATCATCCGGCAGCGAGTGGCCAGAGGGCACATGCAGGTTCACGCGGCGCTCAACCGTACTTCGGGTTGCGTTCAGGGCAGCCTGAACCGGAGCCTGCTCGAAAACTATCTGGGCGCCTTCCGGCAAGCGCAGGAAGAGTTCCAACTTAACGGCCAGCCCGACCTGAATCTCGCGCTCCGCATACCGGGAATGTTCCGCGTGGACGTTCCGGCCGAGCTGAACGAGGAGTTCGCGTCCGTCCTGGCCGCCGCCGCCGAGCAGGCCTGCGACCTGCTGAACGCTTTCCGGGAGCGGGAAGCGGCCGAGATCGCCGTGGAGATGCGCGACCGCTGCATCACCATTCGATCTGGCGTGGAGCAGATGGAGAAGATCCGCTCGAAAGCCACGGCGGCTTTTCAGAAGCGACTCAAGCAGAGGCTGGGCGAACTTTTGCGGGGAGCCGGCCTGGAGCCGCAAAGGCTGGCGCAGGAAGCGGCGGTGCTCGCCGACCGCAGCGACATCAGCGAGGAGCTGGTTCGGCTCCGCACGCACGTAGGCCAGGTGGAGGAACTGCTGAACGCGGGGGGCGAGGTCGGCAAGAAGCTGGACTTTCTGCTCCAGGAGATGAACCGCGAGACCAACACCATCCTGTCCAAAACAGGCGGGCTGGGAGAAATCGGGCTTACGATTACAGATTTGGCGCTGGGCGCCAAGGCGGAAATCGACAAGCTGCGCGAGCAGTCCTTAAACCTTGAATAAACACCGATCCATGCCCATCGTCTTTATCATCTCGGCGCCATCCGGCTCCGGCAAGACGACCCTGGTCAGCCGCCTCCTCAAACGCGTGCCCCGCCTCAAGTTCTCCGTGTCCTATACCACCCGGCGGCCCAGAAATAATGAAAAAGAAGGCGAAAACTACCACTTTATCTCCAAGGAGGAGTTCGAAGCCCGTATCGGGAAGGACGAATTCCTGGAGTGGGCCAAGGTTTTCGGCAATTACTACGGAACCCACCGGAGCGCGTTGGACGAGGCCTGCGCGGAGGATCTCGATTTGGTGCTCGACATCGACGTGCAGGGTGCGGGACAATTGAGAAGGAAGATTCCGGCAGCAGTGTCGATATTCATTCTGGCTCCCTCCCGCCAGGTTTTGGAACAACGTTTGCGTTCCCGTTCGCAGGATTCCGACGAAGTCATCGAGAGACGTTTGCGGGATGCCGGCCGGGAGATAGGGAACTACAGAGAGTACGATTACGTGCTGGTAAACGACGATCTGAGCTCGTCCGAGGAGATTCTGGCGGCGATCGTGCTGGCCGAGCGCTCGAATCTGAGGCGCATGGAGGAACGGATCCAGCCGGTTCTCGAATCCTACGAGCTTGGGAGCCCGGATTAAGAAGTTAAGATTGACGAACAACGAGGTAAAATGCCCGATTCCGCTGCCCCATCGAATGCTTACTGCACCATTCCGGACGATTCCGAGCAGAGCATTTACCGTTTCATCATCGTATCCGCGAAGCGCGCCCGCCAGCTTCAGAACGGCGCGCGTCCTTTCCTTCCGACTACCTCCAAGAAGCCAACTGTAATCGCCACCGAAGAGGTGCGGCGCGGTCTCGTGAAATACGAGATTCTCGGCCTGGAAGAGACGCGCGCGGGAAAAGTCTAAATCGCATGAAGGCGCTTCTGGGAGTCGGAGGCGGCATCGCGGCCTACAAGGCAGCCGAGCTGGCGCGAGCTTTGATGGACTGCGGCGCCTCCGTGCAGGTGGTAATGACCGCCGCCGCCCAGGAGTTTGTCCGTCCTTTGACCTTCGCCGCGCTCACCGGCCGCAAAGTGATCACGGGCCTGTTCTCTTCCGAATCGAGCGAAGCCACGCTTTCGAGCGCCATCGAACACGTAGGCGTAGCCCAGGAGCACGACGTCCTGGTGGTCGCCCCGGCGACGGCCGACCTGCTGGCAAAGTTCAGCCATGGGCTGGCGGACGACTTTCTGACCACCACGTATCTGGCATTCGCCGGGCCGGTGATTCTCGCTCCCGCGATGAACACCAATATGTGGCGGCATCCCGCGACGCAGGAGAACGTCCGGCGCTTGCGCGCGCGGGGGCACAGCATCGTCGAGCCCGAAGACGGCTACCTCGCCTGCGGCATGGTGGGACCCGGAAGGCTTGCCGATCCGGCAACCATCGCCGGCGCGGTAGTTCGCGAGCTGGAGCGCCGCAACACCTTGAGCGGCGAAACCGTACTGGTGACGGCCGGCCCGACGCAGGAGCCCATTGACCCGGTTCGTTACGTGACCAACCGGTCGAGCGGCAAGATGGGCTACTCGGTGGCCGAGGCCGCCGTAAGCCGGGGCGCGCGGGTGATCCTGATATCCGGTCCCGTACACCTGGAGCCTCCCTCGGGCGTGAAAGTCGTTCCCGTGAGAACGGCCGTCGAGATGCGCGCCGCGGTGATGGAACATCTTCCCGAAGCCACCATCGTGGTCAAGTGCGCCGCGGTCGCCGATTTCCACCTCTCCAAGGTGCCCGATCAGAAAATCAAGAAGACCGCCGCGCGGCTTTCCCTTGAATTCGATCCGACGCCGGACATATTGAGTGAAGTGGGCCGCAATAAGGGCGACCGCCTGCTCATTGGATTTGCGGCCGAAACCCAGAACCTGGAATCCGAAGCGAAGCGCAAGCTGGAGTCGAAGAACTGCGATATGGTGGTCGCGAACCATGTCGGCGGAGACGATACGGGCTTCGAATCGGACGAGAACGAGGCCCTCCTGGTGCTGCGAAACGGCGCCGTCATCGAGCATCCCCGCTCCTCCAAGCGGGAATTGGCCGAGCGCATTTTCGACGAGGCGATGAAGCTGCGCCTGGATCTCCTCGCGGCCCATGAATCCTGAACAGCTCCGGCAATATTTGGGTTATTTTCAGGATCTGGGAATCCAATCGCTGTACCGCCGTCAGTGCGAAGAGCCGAGCACCGAACCGCGCGCGTCAGCATGCGGACAGGCTGAAGAAATGCCCCAACCCCCTCTAATCGACGCGCCGCTTCCCGGCCTTGCGCCCGAGCAGGATTCGCTGTTCCGCATCAGGCAGGACATCGGAGATTGCACGCGATGCGGCCTGCATGAAGGGCGCAAGAACATCGTCTTCGGCTCCGGCAACGAGCAGGCGAAGCTGGTGTTTGTGGGCGAAGGGCCGGGCGCGGACGAAGATGAGCAGGGCCTGCCATTCGTCGGACGCGCCGGCGAACTGCTCACACAGATGATCGAGAACACGGCTTCCAAGGAGGGCATTCCGCTCAAGCGGCCGGACGTGTACATCTGCAACGTGGTGAAGTGCAGGCCTCCGCAGAACCGGACCCCGCTGCCCGATGAGATGGAAATCTGCGGGCAGTTCTTGTTCCGGCAGCTTCGGGTCATCAGGCCGAAGGCCATCTGCGCGCTGGGGGGCACGGCGGCCCGCGCGCTGCTCGGCCGCACCGAGGGAGTCACCCGGCTGCGGGGCGCCTGGCACAAGTGGGGCGATATCCCCGTCATAGTCACCTACCACCCTTCCTATCTGCTGCGGGGCTACAATCAGCAAGCCAAGCGCGAGGCCTGGGAAGACCTGAAGAAGGTTCTGCACTTCGTATATGACTGAGGTGGACCGCCCGCCCGCGTGGGCGTCGCGGCTCGCCATGGCCTCGCTGGCCGCCGTGCTGGGAGCCAATATTTACCGGGCTTGTACTCAGTCTATAACATCTGATGAAGCTTACACTTACAATCTTTTCCTGAACCAGGGAATTAAGCAATTATTTGCCCGGTACGATGCCGCCCATCACGTCCTGAACACCTACCTCTGCCAGATTTCGATTGCGCTGTTTGGCGTGTCGGAACTGAGCATGCGCTTGCCGAGCCTGGCCGGAGGCGCGCTGTACCTGCTGGGCTTATTTCGCCTTTCCGGCTACCTGTTCGCTTCGCCCGCCTGGTTCCTGTTATCGATCGGTCTACTCGCGCTGAATCCGTTTGTGCTCGATCATCTCTCCGCGGCCCGGGGATATGGCTCCGGGCTGGCCTGCCTGATCTGGGCATTCTACTTCGCCTTGCGCTATCTGGACGAGAGGCGCGAGAGCCTTCTCTACGGTTGCGGCCTTTGCCTGGGTCTTGCGGTGGCCTTCAATCTCGTATTCGCATTCCCGGCCGCCGGACTGGGTGCGATGCTGGCGCTCCTGCTCATCCGTCAATCGGGCGATCTCTGGCGACTCTCGGACCATCTCGCCGTCCCGGCCATCGTTTCCGCCTTCCTTTTCGTGATTCTGCCGCTCGGGCGCGCGGAGACATCGAACTTCTATGCCGGGGAACCGTCTCTGAACGACACGCTCCGGGGATTGATGACTTTCTCCTTTCATTACCATCCTGAGCGTTCCATCTGGCTGCGGGTCGAGGTTCCGATCGCCGCTGTGGCGGTCCTGGGAACCATCGCGCTCGCAGTGGCGGTGAGGAGCGCTGGGCGCCGGCCGCTTCTGCTCGTATCCGGATCGATGGCGGTAACCTTCGGCCTGATCTTCGCGGCGCATCAACTCTTCGGCACTCCGTATCCCATGACTCGCACGGCCATCTACTGGATTCCCCTTTCCGCGCTCGCGGCGACCCTGCTCGCCGCTCAAGCGCCACGGCCGGTTCGCATAGCAGGATATGCAATTCTTCTCGCCTGCGCCCTCCAGTTCGCGATTCAGTTCCAGGTCGAATCCTATGCCGAGTGGCGCTACGACGCGGGAAGCAAACGCGTTATAGCGCGGATGCGCGAATACCACGCCCTCCATCCCCGAGAGAACGTGGCCGTGAGAGCCTCCTGGCTTGTCGAATCCAGCCTCAACTTCTACCGGCAAATGCACAACCTGACCTGGATGGAGCCGGTGAAGCGGGAGGACTTCAATAGGTCTCACGATTACTTCGTCCTCCTTCCCCACGAGCAGGCGCTGGTTGGGCTGCTCAGTCTGCGGGTGATCTACCGCGACTCCGTTTCCGGGGCGGTATTCGCGGTGCTACGCTAATGGCCATGCGCGCGGAAATCGAGGATTTGATTCCACTGCGAGAGTTGGCGTCCGGGGCCAGGGTACTCGACCTGGGATGCGGTTCCGGGACGATCCCCTACGATCTCTACCCGCACGTGAACTTCATCGGATCCGACTGCTACGCTAACGCGCAGACGGCGCGCTGGCCCGCTAACGCCTGTCTCGCTCTAGGAGACGCCGAGTGTCTGCCGTATGCAGACGGCAGTTTCGAAGGGGCTGTCTGTAACTTCGTCTTCGAACACTTCTCCGATCCCCGCGCGGCGCTTCGCGAGCTCGATCGCATCCTCCTCCCAAACGGATTTCTGTACATCTCGTTCCCGCTCTCCGGCAGCCTTCACGACCGCTTGTACCGCTTCGCGCTGAAGGGCGGGGGACACTTGCAGCGCTACACGTTCGAGAGTTTTCTGGCGATGACTTACAAGGAGACCGGCTTCAAGCTCACCGCCTATTCCCCCATGCGCAGCGGTTTCACATGGGTCCAGCATCTTCCGTACGGCAAACTGATATACCGGCTGCTGTTCAACGCTTTTCGGCTCTGGTCGAAGGCCGGTTTCGATCCGCTGGAAGGCAGCGACTTCATGATGCTCTTCCATCTGGGCGACCGGCGGGGTTACCAGCCCTCTGCCATGACCTGCGCCGTCTGCGGCGACAACGCACCTGGGCAAAAGCCCGGCCGGTATTGGGATTGCCCGCGTTGCTCGTTCCGGAACATTTCGGTGCCCCGTGGTGCCTGAGAAGAGCTTCAGCAGGGAATTCCGGCGCCGGTTCCTGGAACCTCTGGACGGGGAGTGGTTTCGGGAAGGCCTGGTTATCGCGTCGGCCTCCAGGCGCTCGACCAGTAAAACGCTCCCGCTCCTCGCGCAGAAGTTTCCGGGTGTCAACTGGGATCTTCTCGCCCGGCGAGAGGAATCGAATTTCCGCACCTTCTACCCCGTCCGCCAGCCTCTAGGAGGTTTGCGCCTGCTACTCAAGTCTCGCGACCGGTACGAAGTAGTGATCCTCTTCCACGATCGCAGCGATCGCGAACTGCGCATGCAGTCCTGGCTGGCGCTGCTGCTGCTGCGGCCCCGCCGGTTTTTCGTGGTTGTGGAAGGCGGAAAGGGGATGTGGCTCTCGGTTGAGAACAGAGCCGAGTTGCGCGATTACTTCTCGCGGGCCGCCTGGTTCTACGACCGTTTCTTCCCCGGCCCCGCTCATTTTCTCAGAGTCTTCAAGCGCTGGCTGCAACCCCGCCTGGTGCGCTGGAGCGCGTGGCTGGAGCCCGTGGTATCCCCGGTCTTTCGCGCGCTGGGCTGGCTGTTCCGTCTGCCTGTGGCGCTTGGTAGTTATCTAGTGCGGGGCGCACGCCTGGCGGGCGGCGCAGTCTGCTTTCTGTTCGCCTTGGTCCTGATCGCCTTCTTTCGCCTTTTGTACGACACCCACTACTGCCGCTTCCGTTTCTTCGGCAAAAAGGCTTCTCTTCACAGCGAACGGAAGTTCGACAGGTGAGAGTTCACTCGAATAGGGACAAGAACTTCGCCTCGTCCAGCACGGGAACCCCGAGAGTCCGGGCCTTCTCCAGCTTGGAGCCAGCCTCTTCGCCCGCAACCACGTAACTGGTCTTCCTGCTCACCGAGCCGCTCACCTTGCCTCCCGCAGTCTCGATGAGGCCCGTGGCTTCCTCCCTCGTCATGTTCGGCAGCGTGCCCGTGAGCACAAAGGTCTTGCCCTGAAGCGGGCCGCCCTCGGCGCGCTTCCGCTCATAGTGGAACTGCAGCCCCGCGTCGCGAAGGTGCTCCACCAGCTTGAGGTTCCGCGGCTCATGAAAGAATTCGTGAATGCTGTGGGCAACCTTCGGCCCCACCTCTTCCGCGCGCTGCAACTCGTCGATGCTGGCCTCCCGGATGGCATCCACGCTTCCGAAAGCCTCCGCTAGAAACACGGCGGTACGGACGCCGACGAATCGAATGCCGAGCGCCGACAGCAAGCGCGGAAGCGGATTCTTGCGCGATTTGTCTATGTTCCGCAGCACATTCGCAGCCGACTTCTCGCCCATGCGGTCGAGCTCCACGAGCTGCTCGAGCCGCAGGCTGTAGATATCCGCAATGCTGCGCAGCAGGCCGCGATCCACCAACTGATCGACGAGGGCCTCGCCCAAGCCGTCGATATTCATAACGCCGCGCGACGAGAAGTGCAGAATGGATTCCTTCAACCGCGCCGGGCAGTCCGAGTTGATGCAGCGGCGCGCCGCTTCGTCCTCCTCGCGCACCACGTGCCCGCCGCACACGGGGCAGCGCTCCGGCATGGCAAACGGCCGCCTGTCCGCTCCTGGCGACTCCACCCGCACCACGCGGGGAATCACGTCGCCGCTTCGTTCGATCCGCACCAGGTCCCCGATCTCGACTCCCAGCCGCGCAATTTCATCTTCGTTGTGCAGCGTGGCCCGCGAGACCGTGACGCCGCCGACCTGAACCGGACGCAGGTGGGCAACCGGGGTCAGCGCGCCCGTGCGCCCTACCTGCACGGCAATGTTCTCAACCAGCGTGACGGCCTGCACCGCGGCGTACTTGAAAGCGATGGCCCAGCGCGGCGCTTTGGCGGTCCAGCCCAGCCGCTCCTGCTGCTGTACGGAATCCACCTTGGCCACCACGCCGTCGATTTCATACGGGAGCTGTTCGCGCCCGGCTTCCCACTCCGCGCAGAAACCCAGCAGCTCCTCCACGTCCGCACAGAGCTTCCGGTTCCGATTCACCTTGAAGCCCATGCCGGCCAGAGCTTCGAGCGACTCCCAATGGCTGTCAAACGCCTTGCGGCCGTTGACGAGGATCTGATACGGGAAAAAGTCCAGGCGCCGCGACGCGGTGATGGAAGGCTCCAGCACGCGTATGGCCCCGGCCGCGGCGTTCCGCGGGTTGGCGAAGCGCGGAAGCCCCTGCATTTCGCGCTCCGCATTCACGCGCTGGAACGCCTCGCGGTTCAGAATAATTTCGCCGCGCACCTCGAAGGCGTCCATCCCGGACACCCGCAGCGGCACGGAGCGCACTGTGCGCGCGTTTCCACTGACATCCTCTCCCACGCGTCCGTCGCCGCGCGTTACCGCCTGGCGAAACACTCCGTCGCGGTAGTGGACAGCGAGCGAGAGACCGTCCAGTTTCAGCTCCGCGGCATATCGGTAATCCTCGCCGCCCAAGCCCTCGCGGACACGCCGGTCGAAGGCCCGCAGCTCGCCCTCGTTCAACGCATTGTCCAGGCTCAGCATGGGAGAGCTATGCTCCACCTTGACGAAGCCCTCGCGCGCACTGCCGCCTACCCGCTGCGTCGGCGATTCGGGCGTAATCAGCTCCGGATGCCGCGTCTCGAGTTCGCGGAGCTGGTTCATGAGCGCGTCGTACTCGGCGTCGGTAATTCCGGGCTGGTCGAGGACGTAATAGAGATGGTCATGATGCCGGATCAGCTCGCGCAATCGCTCGATTTGCTCGTTCACATCGTCTATTATCGAAGAAAACAGGATTTAGCCATCACGCTTTATCGAAACGCGGTTATCATTTACAATCCATCGGCGGGAAAGTTGAAGCGGCACGGCTCCGTCGTCGAGCGCGCGGTTGAGATTCTGGTCCGCGCCGGGCATGTCGTGACGGCTGCTCCAACCACCGGGCCCGGCGCCGCCGGCCTCATCGCGCGCGAGAAGATCGACCGGGGCACGGACCTGATTCTCGCCGCGGGAGGCGACGGCACGATCAATGAAGTGGTGCAGGGGATGGCGCGCAGCGTGGTTCCTCTGGGCATCCTCCCCGTGGGAACCGCCAATGTGCTGGCCAACGAGTTGGGCATCGGCGTGAACCTGGCAAAAGCGGCCGCGGGAATCGCCGGCCTGGTTCCGAAGCGCATCGCCATTGGGCGGCTCACGGCGTCGGAAGGCTCGCGCTACTTTCTGATGATGGCGGGCGTTGGCCTGGACGCGCATATCGTCTACAA
Organism: Bryobacteraceae bacterium; assembly: GCA_040902885.1. GTDB lineage: Bacteria > Acidobacteriota > Terriglobia > Bryobacterales > Bryobacteraceae > JBBDWK01. The sequence goes on from JBBDWK010000080.1 coordinate 18,457, forward strand.
CCTGAATCTGCCTCTGAAGCGCCGGCTCGGCAAGGTGGCCTACTGGATCGGCGGCTTCAGCCTGCTTGGACGGCGCCTGGAAGAGTTCGAGGTGAGAGTGGATGGCGACTCGCACACTTGCTCCTTTGCGTTGGTGAGCCGAGTGCGCAATTACGGAGGCGATCTGGAGATTGCCTCCGGCGCCGACCTGCTCGACGACCAGTTCGAAGTCGTGTTGTTTGAAGGTCCGAGTTCATCCCGTTATCTAAAGTATTTTCTTGGAGTGGCCTTCAAGCGGCTCAATGGCATGGAGGGCGTCCGCGCGATGCCGGCGCGGCGCATCATCCTTCCCGGCGTCAAGGACCGGCGGATCTATATTCAGGTGGACGGCGAGTACGCAGGCCGGCTGCCCGCCACTGTCGAGATCGAGGCTGACGCTCTGACTCTTCTGGTGCC
>JBBDWK010000081.1:0-10098 GCA_040902885.1 Bryobacteraceae bacterium
AATAGCAGAATCAAATGTTTATCTGGTCAATAATTTATGGTTGCGGAATCGCTGGTTGCAACCGGATCGCGGGCGCAATTTTAAGTGTAGCACTTTCCCAAGCCGGACGGCCTATGACTCCTATGCTCTAAGGGATATTGCGCATTACTCTCCGAGGGCGCTACCCTTTTGATCTGTGTCACTTCAACTTGCCGATGCGGTTTTCGACCGCATCACGTTCCGATGCCGGAACTGCTACTGTACCGGCATCATACACTCCGTGTCCGTGAGCCTCACAGTTCTAATCCTGGAAGGTGGCTGCCTAGCTTGCCGGTCCCGAAGCAACGCTGAATTCGATTTGCTGAAAATCGATGAATGGGTGCGGGATGAGCGCAATGCTCCCGTTTAGCGGGTTCCGGAAAGGCGCTGGCAGGCTGAATGCCCCCCACTCAGGCTGACGGCGTATTGATTCTTCATTGTGGGGCAGGCGATTCGCCTGCCCGCCGGCGGTTTGCGAGGCCTTCCCCGAAACTACTGAGTTGCGTTAACACCTTAGGTCCCAGGACCCAATCCGGACGGCCGCGGTTGGGATATATTAGAGGACGCAAAGGAGAATGTGATGGATCGCAGATACTTCCTGATGACCTCGGCTGCGGCCGCCGGCGCCACGGCGCGGGGGTTGGCCAGTCCCAACGATACGGTGAGAGTGGCCTGCGTGGGCGTGCGTGGCCAGGGAAATTCGCACATCAAAGCCTATTCGGCCATGAAGAACGTCGAGATCGCGGCGCTGTGCGACGTGGATGAGTCCGTGCTCGATAAGCGCTTGGGCGAGATCGAGGCGGCGGGAAAGAAGCGGCCCGCGCGGTTCACCGATCTCCGCAAGCTGCTCGAGGACAAGTCGATCGACGCCATTTCGATCGCGACGCCCAACCACTGGCATGCGCTGCAAGGAATCTGGGCGTGCCAGGCCGGCAAGGACGTCTATCTGGAGAAGCCGTGTTCGCACAATATCTTCGAGGCCCGGCAAGTGGTGGCGGCGGCCCGGAAGTACAACCGCATCGTGCAGCACGGCACCAACAGCCGCTCCACGGTGGCGCTGCGCGAGGCTGCGGACAAGCTCCGGGAAGGTCTCATCGGCGATGTCTATATGGCGCGCGGCCTTTGCTTCAAGTGGCGCGATACAATCGGACGCACGCCGGATGAGGCCGTGCCCGCGGGCGTGCACTACGACCTGTGGCAGGGCCCCGCCCAGGAGCGGCCGTTCTCCAAGAACCGCTTCCACTACAACTGGCACTGGAGCTGGGATTATGGCAACGGCGACATCGGCAATCAGGGCATCCACGAAGTGGACATCGCCCGCTGGGGCCTGGGCGTGAAGTACCCGACCAAGGTCAGCTCCATGGGCGGGCACTTCATGTTCGACGACGATCAGCAGACGCCCAACACGCAGGTGGCTACTTTCGAGTTCAACGAGGGTGGCAAGAAGCGCTTCATGGTCTTCGAGGTGCGCCACTGGATGAGCAACCACGAGGCGGGCATCGGCGAGGCTAAGGGGCCGAACACGGTCGGCAACATCTTCTACGGCTCGAAGGGCTACATGGCCATCGACGGGTATACCAGCTACAAGACCTTCCTGGGCAAGGAGCAGGAGCCGGGGCCCAGCCGGACCGAGGGCGGCAGCAACTGGGTCAACTTTATCGACGCGGTCCGCAGCCGGAAGCAGTCCGACCTCAATGCCGAGATCGAGGAAGGCGCCCAGTCCACCATCCTGATGCACCTGGCCAACATCTCCTACCGGCTGGGACGCACGCTGAATTTCGACGCGGACAGCATGACCTGCACGGGCGACGACGAAGCCAACCGCATGCTCACGCGCGATTACCGCAAGCCCTTCGTGGTTCCCCGGAAGGTCTGATCCGCCCAGTTGCTCATGCACCGGCGTTCTTTCCTGGGATTGATTCCAGCGGCCCTCCTCGGCGCGCCCGAGGAGGGTTTTGTTTCGCTGTTCGACGGTACGTCGCTAAGCGGGTGGAACATCCGTGAAGGGCCTGAATCGGCCTTTTACGTCCGCGACGGCGCGATCGCCGTACACGAAGGCTCCAACTTTCCCACCTGGCTTTCTTCGGAGAAGCAGTACGAAAACTTCGATTTCCGCGGCGAATTCTTCATCAAGGGCTGGATGAACTCCGGCATCTTCCTGCACGCACCCGAGCACGGGCGCAATACCTGGATCGGAATGAAGATCAATCTGTTCCAGAAGCGGGACGAGAAGATGCTCGCGGAATCCGTGGGATCTATTTTTCCCCTGGTTCCGCCCAAGACGGTGAATGTCCGCAACCAGGGCGAATGGAATTCGTTCCGCATCCTGATGGACTGGCCCCGTCTCGCGGTCTGGATCAACGGCGAATCCGTTCAGGATCTGGACGTGGAGAGCGTGCCGGATCTACGCTACCGCTTGCGGCGGGGCTATCTGGGCTTCGAGTCGCTGTCCTATCCGATCCGCTTCCGGAATCTGCGCGTGAAGGAACTGCTTCCCAAGGAGAAATGGGTCGCGCTTTACGAGACGCCCGCCGATATGGAGCGCTGGTTCGTGCACGAGGGCAAGGCCGCCTGGGAGCCTCTCGGAGAGGTGCTCCGCGCGGACGGCTTGGGCCATCTCGCCACCAAGGAGAAGTACCGCGACTTCGAGCTGCATCTCTACGTGCGTGCGAGCCGGTGGTCGAACGGCGGCGTGCTGTTTCGCGCCGGCGGAACTGGTCCCGCGGCCAGGCATTATGAGATCCAGTTACACGATGTCGAAGGAGCGGTATATCCCACCGGTTCGCTTTACGGCATCCAGCGGGCCATCTACCCCAACATTCAGCCCGAGAAGTGGTATCTGCTTCAGTTGATCGTGAAAGACAGAAGCTGCATCGTGCGCATCGACGGCCAAAACGTAGTAGAGCACCACGATCTGGCCGATCTGGAACCTGGGCACATCATGCTCCAGGCACACCAGGCGGGGCGGTGGATCGAATACAAGCAGATCCGCATCAAAACAGTCTAATGAGGATCGAAACGCAGGCCGTGCATGCCGGCCGGCACACGGACCGCGCCACCGGAGCCATCACGCCTCCTATCCATCTCTCCACCACCTTCGAACGTGGGCCGGGCGGAGAGTATCCCCTCGGATTCAGCTATTCGCGCGAGGACAATCCCAACCGGCAGGCGCTCGAACAGTGCATGGCCGCGCTCGAGGGCGGCAAAGAGTGCCTGGCGTTTGCCTCCGGGCTGGCGGTTGTCACCGCCTTGGTCCACGGCCTCGAACCCGGCGACCATATCATTGCGCCGGATGACGTCTACTATGGCCTCAGGAAGGTGTTGGGCGACGTTTTCGGCAAGTGGAAACTCGAGACCACCTATGTGGACATGACGGATCTCGCCGCGGTACGCGCGGCGGTCCGCCCGGCGACGCGGCTCGTCTGCGTGGAGACGCCTTCGAACCCGCTGCTGAAAATCACCGATCTGGCCGAAGTCGCCGGGATTGCCCGGCAGGCGAACGCCATCAGCGTCTGCGACGGCACCTTCGCCACGCCCGTGCTCCAGAGACCGTTCGAGCACGGCATCGACATGGTGATGCACTCGACCACGAAATACATCGGCGGCCACAGCGACGTGGTCGGCGGCGCGCTGATCGCGAAGTTCGACAACTATCTCTTCGAGCGCGCGCGCAAGTCCCAGAGGTTTGGCGGAGCGGTGCCCTCGCCCTTCGACTGCTGGCTGACGCTGCGCGGCGTGGACACGCTGCCCTACCGCGTACGCGCGCAGTCGGAGAACGCGAGCAAGGTCGCGGCGTTTCTTGCGGCCCATCCGCGAGTCGAGGCCGTCCACTATCCCGGTCTGGCTTCGCACCCGGGGCACGGCATTGCGGTCCGCCAGATGTCGGGTTTCGGAGGCATGCTGTCGTTTCAGGTGCGCGGCGGCGAGAAGACCGCCATGGCCCTTGCGGCGCAGGTCAAAATTTTCACCCGCGCGACCAGCCTCGGCGGGCCTCACAGCCTCATCGAGCACCGCGCCTCCGTTGAAGGGCCGCAGTCGCGCACCCCGCGAAACCTGCTGCGCATGTCCATAGGGCTCGAACATCCCGACGATCTGATCTCGGATCTGGACCAGGCGTTTGGGGCCGTGCCGCCAAAGTTCTAAAATGTCGAGATGCTATGCAGGTCAACCTTACGGCGCTGCCTCCTTTCCGCGCTTTGCATTGTCGTTTCGGATTTGCGTGCCCAGCAGGAGAGCTATCTCGGCAGCCTTACTCCCGTCATCTCGGCTATCCAGAAGGAGCAGGGCTTTCCGCTTGCCTTCGCGGAACGGAAAGGAATGCCGGTCGAGGAATGGAGGCGGCGGGCGCGCGCGGAGGTCGAACTCCGGTTGGGCTATGCGCCCAGGCCGGTCCCCCTTGACCTGAAAGTGCATAGCCGCGAGAAGCGCGACGGATATGAGTTGCGAGTCGTCTCGTTTGCGGGATCTCCTTTCTATCGTATTCCGGCGTTTCTCCTGATTCCTGCAGTGGGCAGACCGCCATACCCGGGAGTGGTGGCGCTGCACGACCATGGCGGGTATTTCTATCATGGAAAGGAAAAAATCGTCGAGGGTACGCCCGACCACCCGGCGCTCGTGACGTTTAAGAAGCAATATTATGGCGGGCGGTCCTGGGCTTCGGAGTTGGCGCGCCGGGGCTTCGTAGTGCTGGTGACCGATGCCTTCTACTGGGGCGACCGGCGGATACAGTATCGGAGTCCTCCACCGAATTACCAGAAGCTTGTTGCCGGCCTGACTCCCGACCAGCCCGAATACGTTGCGGCTGTGAATCGCTACCTGCGGGAGGCTTCATCCGTATTGAATACCTGGATGGACCATGCGGGAACCAACTGGCTCGGCATCGTTCAGTACGACGACCGGCGAAGCGTCGACCTGCTCGCCTCGATCCCCGAGGTCGCCCCAGGGCGCATCGGTTGCGCGGGCTTGTCGATAGGCGGCTATCGGGCGACGTATCTTGCCGGTATGGACCCGCGCATACGGGCGGCTGTGATTGTGGGCTGGATGACCACTCTTCCAACGACGCTCGATCTCCCGCACGCTGCGCATCCGAATCTTCTTTCGCCATTCGGGCTCCACACGAAGTTGGATCATCCGGACGTCGCTTCGCTGGCAGCGCCGGAATCCGCTATGTTCGTGCAGCAGTGCGCGCTCGACAGGCTCTTCACGCGAGCGGGTATGCAGCAGGCGGCAGAGAAAATCGGCGCGGTATACGCCGCTCTCGGAAAGCCGGAACGGTACCGCTCGAAATTCTACGACGTGCCGCACCAGTTCAACGCCGAGATGCAGGAAGAGGCGTTCGATTGGCTCGATAAGTGGCTGAATCCCGCTCAATAACGGGCGTGATGCAACCCTCGGCAACCGCTTCCTCCGGTCGCGGCTCAGTCCTTACCCGCGACCAAAGGGAGCGGTTGTGTGCAGGGACAGCACCGAACCGCCCGCGTGAGCAAGCCGACAGGGAGCGTCGCATGCCGGGCGCTACAATAGAAACATACGCATAACATGACAGGTCACGAAATCCGCCAACGGTTCCTGGACTTTTTCTCCGCCCGTGGACACCGCATCGTACGAAGCTCGCCGCTGGTTCCGGCTAACGATCCCACCCTGCTCTTCACCAACGCGGGGATGAATCAGTTCAAGGACGTGTTCCTCGGATTAGAGAAGCGCGACTACTCGCGTGCCGCCAGCTCTCAGAAGTGCGTCCGCGCGGGCGGAAAGCATAACGACCTGGAGAACGTCGGCTATACCCGCCGCCACCACACCTTCTTCGAGATGCTGGGCAATTTCTCCTTCGGCGACTACTTCAAAGCCGAAGCCATCGAATTCGCCTGGGACCTCATCACGAAAGACTTCGGCCTGCCCAAAGACCGCCTTTACGTGACCGTATTCCGCGAAGACGACGATGCCGAGGCCCTGTGGCAGAAAGTGGCGGGCGTCTCGAAGGACCGCATCTTCCGGCTCGACGAGAAGGACAATTTCTGGCAGATGGGCGAGACCGGACCCTGCGGACCTTGCTCGGAGATCCACTACGACCTGGGGCCGGAAGCGGCTGAGCCCGGCCGCGAGCATGAGCGGTTCCCGGACGACGCCGGCGGCCGGTTCGTGGAGATCTGGAACCTGGTCTTCATGCAGTTCAACCGCGACGCCTCGGGCGCGATGACACCGCTTCCCCGCCCGTCGATCGACACCGGCATGGGCCTGGAACGCATCGCCGCGATTCTTCAGGGCAAGCTCTCCAATTACGAAACCGACCTGTTGCAGCCTGTCATTCTGCGCGCCGCCGAACTGTTCGGCCTGAGCCACGGAGACGACGCCAGGGTGGATACGGCGCTCCGCATCGCCGCCGACCACGCCCGCGCCACCGCGTTCCTGATTCATGACGGCGTGCTGCCCGCTAACGACGGCCGCGGCTACGTGCTGCGCAAGATCATGCGCCGGGCCATGCGAAACGCGCGGATGGTGGGCGTGGAGCAGCCGTTTCTTCATGAGCTGACCGGCTTCGTGGCCGGGCTGATGCGGCCCGCCTACCCCGAGCTGATGGAGACGGTGCAGCGCGTGGCGCGCGTGGTGAAGGACGAAGAACACCGTTACGCCACCACGTTCCTGTTGGCCGAGAAGGTGTTTCTCGACGAGATCAAATCGCTCGGCGGCGGCACTGTCCCCGGCACATTGGCCTTCAAGCTCTACGATACATACGGGCTGGCATTCGACGAACAGGACGAAATGGCCCGGGAGCGCGGGCTGACGGTGGACCGCGATGGCTTCGAGCGCGAGATGAACCAGCAGCGCGAACGCGCCCGCGCCAGTTGGAAGGGCGCCGAGAAGGGCACGGTTGCGCCTGTCTATCAGACACTCGTCGCGCGGGGCCGAACGGATTTCCTCGGCTATGAGCATCTGGAAGGGCGCGCAAAGGTAGCCGGGCTTGTCGTGGACGGGCGGCTGGTGGACAACATCGGACCGGACACGCACGCCGACCTGGTTCTCGACCGTACGCCTTTCTACGCCGAGTCCGGCGGGCAGGTAGGCGACAAGGGTGCGCTGTATTCGCCGGATACAAGCGGCAAGCTGGCCGAGGTGGAGGGCGTTTATTCCGCCGTGCCGGGCCTCAGCGTGCATCGGATGGTTTCGCTCGGTCCCCTGCATGTGGGCGACGAAGTGGATGCCAGAGTCGAGGAGACTTCACGCTCTTCCACGCGCCGCAACCACACTGCCACGCACCTTTTACATGCCGCGCTGCGCCAGGTGCTGGGGCCGCATGTGAAGCAGGCCGGCAGCGTGGTGGAGCCTCCGCGCCTGCGCTTCGACTTCACCCATTATGCGGCGCTGGACAAGGCTGAGATCGAGGAGATTGAACGGCTGGTCAATGGGCAGATTCTGCGCAACGTGCCCGTTCAGACGGATGTGATGGAACTGGATCGGGCCGTATCCACGGGCGCGATGGCGCTGTTCGGGGAGAAGTACGGCGAACGGGTCCGCGTTGTCTCCATCCCCGATTTCAGCAAGGAGCTGTGCGGCGGCACACACGTCTCCCGCACCGGAGATATAGGGATTTGTAAAATCGTATATGAGGGCAGCATCTCCGCCGGGGTCCGCCGTATCGAGGCCATTACGGGCGAGGCTGCCGTTCGGCGTTTCCAGCAGACGAGCGAGGAATTGACCCATCTTTCCCAGTTAGTGCATACTTCGGAGCCGGAGCTCGTGGAGCAGGTGGAACGCCTGATTCACGCGCAGCGGACGCTCGAAAAACAGAACGAGCAGCTCAAGAACCGGGTGGCGCAGGCGGCCGTCCGCGACCTGGAAGGCCAGGCGCGCGAAATGAAGAACGTAAAGGTGCTGGCGGCACGCGTGGACAATATGGACCGGCAGCAGATGCGCGCGCTGGTGGACGCCTTGCGGAACAAATGGAAGAGCGCGGTGGTGGTGCTGGCCTCGAGCGAGGATTCGCGCGTCGATCTGGTTTCGGCGGTCACAAAGGATTTGACCGGTAAGGTCCACGCCGGCCGCCTGATCGGCACGGTTGCCCAGGCGGTGGGAGGTAAGGGCGGAGGGCGCCCGGACATGGCGGAGGGAGGCGGGAAAGACCCGTCGGCTCTCGCCGCGTCGCTGGAGAACGTCTACAAAGCGGTTGAGAATCTACTGTGAGCCAGTACGACGCCCTGGTAGTCGGCGCCGGTCCCACGGGTCTAGCCTGCGGAATCGAACTCGAGCAAAGAGGCATGCGCACCCTGCTGGTGGAAAAGGGGTGCGTGGTGAACTCCATCTACAACTACCCCACCAACATGGTGTTCTTCACCACCCCGGAGTTGCTGGAGATCGGCGATATTCCGATGACCAGCCTGTTTGAGAAGCCCAATCGCACTGAAGCGCTCAAATATTACCGGCGTGTGGCGGAGCATTACAAGCTCACCATCCTTCAGTACGAGCGGGTGGAACAGATCCGGGGCGAGGACGGCAATTTCCAGATCTCGACCATGGACCGGCTCGGCTGCGCTCATACCTATGGAGCGCGAAAGATCGTGCTGGCCACGGGCTATTACGACGTGCCCAACCTGCTCGGCATCCCCGGGGAAGATCTGGACAAGGTGTACCACTATTACAAGGAGGCGCACCCTTTTTATAACCACGACGTGCTGGTGATCGGCGGCAGGAACTCGGCGGCTATCGCGGCTCTGGAGCTGCACTGGAGCGGCGCGCGCGTGACCCTGGTGCATCGCGGCCCGGACCTGCAGCGCGCGGTGAAGTACTGGATCAAGCCGAACATCGAGAACCGCATCAAGAACGGCGAAATCCGCGCGTATTTCAATTCGCGCGTGGTGGAGATTCAGCCGGATTCGGTGGCGATCGACACGCCGGAGGGGCGCGTGACGGTGAAGAACGACTTCGTCTTCGCGCTAACAGGCTACAGCCCGGACATCGAGTTTCTCAACGGCGCCGGGATCACGCTGGAGCCCGAATCCCAGCGCCCCCGCACCGACCCCGAAACTCTGGAGAGCGAGCGGGCGGGCATCTATCTGGCCGGCGTGATCGTGGCCGGAATGCACACCAATGAGATCTTCATTGAGAACGGCCGCTTCCACGGCAAGAAGATCGCGGAAGCGATCGCGGCTAAGCTGCGGTAGGAAGGCTTACTCCGCCTTCAGCCTCTCAAACACCTCCTGCGCGGCCAACTGCGCGGCGGCCTTCTTGGAACTTCCCTCGGCCCGCGCCTCCCAGTCCTTGCCGACACGCACTTCCACCATAAACGTCTTCGAGTGCTGCGGTCCGCGCTCGCCGACAACCGAGTATCGCGGATCGGGCAATTGCCGGACGCGCGCCAGCTCCTGGAGCGCGGTTTTGAAGTCGAACAGCCCCAAGCCGTCGCCGTCCTGCCGGGCCGCCTCGGAATCCAGACTGTCCAGCACGCACATGTGGAGGAACGCGCGGACCGGTTCGATGCCTCCGTCCAGGTACATGGCGGCAATCAAGGCCTCAAGGGCGTTCACCAGCAGCGTCCGCTTGGCGCGCCCTCCGCTCATCTCCTCGCCCCTGCCCAACTCGAGGTATCGGCCCAGGTCGAGCTTCTTCGCCACCTGGTACAGGTGCACCGCGCTGACTAACTGCGCCTTGCGCCGCGAGAGCTGCCCTTCCGGCCAGGAGGGAAATCGGGAAACCAACACTTCACTAGTGAGGAAGCCGAGCACCGAGTCGCCCAGGAATTCGAGCTGCTCATTGTCGCGCCAGGAAGGATTTTCCTCCTGCGCAAGCAGATTTTCGTTGGCGTGCGAGCTGTGGGTGAGGGCGCGCCGCAAAATCTCGCGGTTTTCGAAGTGGTACCCGATCTCTGCTTCCAGATCTTCGAACGAAGCGCCCATTCACACCGTTACGGCTGTTTGATCTCGACCTGCGGCGGCGCGTCAAAAAAGCCGCCGATCACGCCGCGCCATTGCTGAAACAGCGGCGATTCGCGGAAGCCGACCGTGTGCGCCTCGAGCGTCTCCCACCGAACGAGCAGCAGGTAGCGGCCTTTCGTCTCGATGCACCGGCGCAGCTCGTGCGACAGGTAGC
>JBBDWK010000081.1:10108-93745 GCA_040902885.1 Bryobacteraceae bacterium
GGCGCGTCCGCCGCGGGCTTGGGCGCCACGCCGCCTTTGCCCTGCGTCGCACGCACCCGCTCGGCCTGCGCGAACTGCCGGATGGTGGGATGCAGATCGGGAAGGGCCATGATCTTCTCGATCAACGCCAGCGATTCGTCGTGCTTGCCCGTCAGATTGTAGGCCTGCGCCAATCGGACCATCGAGGTCGGATCCGGCTGGCTCGCTTCCTCGACCGCGGCCTTGAACTCGGTCACCGCAACGTCGTACTTCTTGCGCACCATGGCTGACAGGGCTAGCGCCTCGCGGGTCTGCGCCCGGAAATCCTTCTTCGCCCCCTCCCACTGTTCGTCGGTGAGCTGCGGATTGGGTTTGGGAGCCGTCTCGAGCAGCTTCTGCGCGCTGCGCGCGTGCTTCTCCGCCGCCGCCAGTTTCTCCTCGCGGTCCAGATCGTGCTCGCGGGTACGCATGGCGATCGCCCGGCCCAGCATGATCATGGACATGTAGTGCTCGGGGTCCGCCTGCAGCGTGCGCTCGGCGTAGATCACCATCTTTTCGAAGTCGTTTTTCTGTTCGTAGGAGACCGCGGCCATATGGAGAGCGATGGCCTTGAACTCCGTGTCGGCGAACTTCAGGATCAGTTCGTCCGCGGCCTTGATGCGGCTGTCCGGATCCTGGGCGGCAAAGATCGCCTGAAGCGCTTCCACTTCTTTCTCGGACTTGGGCGTGGGCTGCTTCTGCTGCGCGATTGCGAGCGAAGCTCCCAGGGTGATAGTTGCCGCGATGGCCACCCAGCGGCCTGCCGTTCTAGTAAGATTCATGAAAAAACTCCTCTGTTCCTCATTTCTTGAATGTTTCCGCGGCGCCTTTTTCCGCTGCCTTGCGCGCTCCGGCCGATGCACCCGTAACGGAGAGGGCGTCGTTATAGTATTTCACGGCCTGATCGCGCTCTCCGGCCGCATCGGCAAGCCGGCCCAGGTACACAAGAGTCCAACCCTTTACCTCGGCGTCCGGCTGGCTTTCTAGAATCTTCTGGAAGAGCCGCTCGGCCAGCGAGGGATCCCTCTGAAGCACGGCAATGCGAGCCAAACCATAATACGACTTTGCGTGCAGCGATTTCTCGTCCGTCTCCTGAAGAACGCGCAGATACGCTTCGCGCGCCTTGTCCAGCTCGCGGTTGCCGTAGAGGCGCTCGGCGTCTTCGAGCGTCTTGAAGACGCCCGTAAGCTCCACCTTGCGCTCCGCAACCACCACCTTCGCCTTGCGCATCGCCGGCTCGGCCGCGAATTGAACCTTATCCAGCCGGCGCACCTCCTTCTTCAGGTCGATCGCTTCGATCAGCTCCGGGAAGTACAGGCGCATGCCCTGTTCCTGCTTCTCGTACTCGGGCAACTGCTCGGCGAAATACGCCGTCAAAATGTAGCCTTCGCGAACCGCCTGATCCACCATCGCCGCCCGGCCGCTCCGCGAAAGACGGCTCTCCACGGCCTTAATCAGCGATTCCGTGGCAAGCAGCAGAAAGTCTTCCTTGTAGAATTTGGGGAGCGCGGGAGCGCCTTGCGCATAGTCGATCAACGACTTCTTCTTTTCCACCTGTGCGGCGAATTTGGTCGCCAGGGGGTCCAGAAGATAGTGCAGGTATCCATGCCGGACATCCTCGATCTGCGGCTCGGGCGACGGCGTCAGCACCACGAAATAATCGTCGCCATAGCTGCGCGACTGGATCTGATTGGGCGCGCCCAGCAGATCGATGTAGATCTGAAAGCGCCGGCCCAGATAGCCGCTGGCCGAGTTGCGCAAAAACGAGTTCACCTCGAGCACCGCCCGAGTCGCGGGAGTGTGATAGCTCTCGATGGCTTTGTCGAAGGCCGGCTGCGCTTTGCGCCACAACTCTTCGATGCCCGCCTCCTCGTAAAAGCGGCTCAGCAATCCGCTGAGGTTCATGACCGGCAGCACGTCCGGCGGAATCTCCACGTCGCGGAACCGGATCTCGAAGTCCGGAGGACCCTTCACGGAGAGTGCGTACGAAACATATTGGCTTTGTTCGGCAATTTCGTCGCGCTGCCGGTGCTGCTTGAAAAATTCGCGCAGTTCGGCCAGAACGGCCGGATTTCGCGCCGCAATCTCTTTGCGGACCATCTCCCGCAGAGGGTGATTGTTGGGGGAATCGATCTCGGCATCGTAGCCGGCTGCGTTCATCGCGGCCAGTACGGTGAAGAGCGTCGGGCTTGCGTCAAGCTGACCCTGCTCCTGCTCCTGGGCGTCAATGCCTACGACACCGAACAGGAGACAAATCGTGGGGATTGCAAAATTCCTGATCACCGCGGCAACATCCGTTCACCTGCCAACTCCATATTTTACTATCTCAGCAGGTCAATCCCGACCACGATGGCCCGGCCGGGCATTTTTACGCCCGGGATCTCCTCGAACCGCGTCCCCGTCAAATTGGTAAGTTGCACAAAAGGCTGTATCGGCCCTCTTCCCCGCCCCGCGTAAACCTCCCATAGAGCATAGGGGTCGCGGCCCAGCCGACTCAACGCGCCGATGCGCGTGCGCGCGACGATGCCGCCCGGGAACGACCCCTGCCAGGAGGCCACTCCCGAATGCGATGGGTAGTTGAACACATACCTTGAAAGGACGCCCGCCAGCGCATTTCGCGCGCCATGCAGGCCCGTGTATCTCAGATCGATTTGCTGGCTCCGTCCGGGCCGCACGCTCACCGAGGTTTCAACGCCGGTAAACCGCAAGCGGTGGATGTTGGTAGCCCGCCACACCTCCAATGCCGACTGCCGCGTGTAGTCGATGCCGTCCGTCTCGCGCCGGTGGAACAGCGTGAAGTCCGCGCGCAGCTTTCCGCCGCCGTTCCAGTCAAGGCCGCCTTCATAGCTCCACGCGCGCTCCGGCCGAAGATCGGGACTGCCCAGGGTGGCCGGGTCGTGATAATAGAGGTCCGTGTACGTAGGCAGACGAAACGCCCGGCTCGCCGCGCCGCGCAGCTTCAAGCTCGGCGTCAGCCAGACTCCCACGCTCGCCGTGGGGCTGAACTGTCCGCGCAGCGACCCGTACACTTCTTCCCTCGCTCCCACCGAAAACGAAAACCGGCGCAACGCGCGCATGTCGAGTGAGACATAGCCCGCTCCCCGGCTGCGGGCGTGAATGCCCAGGTTGTTGCTGTCAATCGATTCGCGGAAGCCCTCGACGCCGTAAAACAGCTTCAGATTCCGCCCCAGCTCTTCCGTGCGGCGCACCGTGGCGTGATGACTTTCCGCCGTATGACGGTTCGTGAACACCTGCGGCCGGTCCCGGTAGAGCACAAACAAGTCGGTATGCTTCCGGAACGAATAAGCGGCTTCCGTCCTGGGTCCCAGGCTTTGGCGCATGGAAGCGAACCAGGTTTTAGTGCGCTCCCAGGAGTTGAAGTTGCCGTAAAACTGGTCCGCGCCGAATGGACGGTCGTTGTGGGCCAGGATCACTTCGGAAGCGCCCAACCCCGAATCGAAATGCGTGGTCGAGGCGATGGAAAGGTTTCGATAGTCGCGGTTCTCCGCAAAGCCCGTGGAGAAATCCCGTGAAGCCGAGATCTGCTGCGTCAGATTTCCCCGAACGCCCGTCAATGAGACGCGCTGCTGGTTGACGCCGAAGTTTCCCACCGCGGCCCGCACGCGAATCTCGGAGGCCTCCGGCGCGCGCGTGATCACGTTCACCACGCCTCCCACCGCGTCCGAACCGTAAAGCGTCGATCCCGCTCCGCGCAGAATCTCAATGCGCTCCACAGACTCAAGAGGCACCGGGATGTCCAGATTATGGTGTCCGCTCTGCACGTCGTTCATGCGCCGCCCGTTCAACAGAACCAGCGTCTGGCCGAACGTCCCGCCGCGGATCGAAAGGTCGGACTGCACGCCGTTCGGCGCCCGCTGCCTCAAATCCAGCGACGGGTCAAGACGCAGAAAATCCACGAACGTATTCGAAAGGAGCAACTGCTCGCGCGCGGGCAAGACGAGCACGGAGCGGTCCACCTCCTCGAGCGGCACGGGCTCGTAAGTTCCGGTTACGACGATTGTTTCCCGCCGCGGCTCAATCTGCTGGGCGTACGCGCAGGCAATCGCAAGAACAATCAGAGTGGAATAGCGCAAACGCTTATGATGACCGACCCGAAGCCTCGCCGTCAAAATTCGTCATGCTACGCTGAAACTTTCCCTTCCTCATGAAGAAGCTTCTCGCCCTGAACCGAAGCGAAATCGCCATTCGTATCATGCGTGCCGCCACCGAGTTGGGCATGACCACGGTGGCGATTTACTCGAAGGAGGATCGCCTCAGCCTGCACCGCTTCAAATCCGACGAGGCCTACCAGATCGGCGAAGGGTTCGGCCCGGTTCAGGCCTATCTCGATATCGAAGGCATTGTGGCGCTCGCCAGGGAGAAGGGCGTCGACGCCATCCACCCCGGCTATGGCTTCCTCTCCGAGAATCCCGAGCTCGCGCGGGCCTGCGAGCGCGCGGGCATTACGTTTGTCGGCCCGAGCGCCGAGCTGCTCGACCTTCTGGGTGACAAGACCGCCGCGCGCGCGATCGCGAAGAAAGCCGGCGTGCCTGTTGTCCCAGGGACTGAAAATCCGGTAACCAGCGGCGCCGCCGCGCGCAAAATTGCCCGTGAAATCGGCTACCCGCTGATCGTCAAAGCGGCATTCGGCGGCGGCGGGCGGGGCATGCGCATCGTCGAAAAAGTGGAGGACTTCGAATCCCGCCTGGAAGAGGCGCGCAAGGAGGCTGGCGCGGCTTTCGGAAACGATGCCGTCTTTCTTGAACGCTACATCCGCCGCGCCCGCCACGTGGAAGTGCAGATTCTAGGCGACCGTCACGGCAATATTCTGCACCTCTACGAGCGCGACTGCTCCGTGCAGCGCCGCCATCAAAAGGTGGTCGAGATGGCCCCGGCCCTTGCGCTGCCCGACGCCATCCGCCGGGAGTTGGCCGATGCCGCTGTGAAGCTGGCGCGCGAAGCCAAGTATTACAACGCGGGAACGGTCGAGTTCCTGGTGGATGCGGATACGGGCCAGTGGTACTTCATCGAAGTCAACCCGCGCATTCAGGTGGAGCACACGGTCACGGAGATGGTGACCGGCATCGACATCGTGCGCAGCCAGATCCAGATCGCACAAGGCCTTGAACTCCACGCCCCGCCCATGTCACTGCCCGTTCAGGACAAGGTTCCGATACACGGCTACGCGCTTCAATGCCGTATCACCAGCGAGGACCCGTCGCAGAACTTCGTCCCGGACTACGGCAAGATTCACACCTACCGCTCGCCGGCGGGCTTTGGCATCCGTCTCGACGGCGGCACGGCGTACGGCGGGGCGATCATCACGCCTTATTACGACTCCCTGCTGGTAAAAGTCACCGCCTGGGGCCGCGAATTTCCGCAGGCCTGCCAGCGCATGGACCGCGCGCTGCGCGAGTTCCGCATCCGCGGCGTGAAGACCAATATTCCGTTCCTGGAGAACGTGGTCAACCACCCCGCGTTCCAGTCCGGCCAGGTGACCACTTCGTTCCTGGACGAGACGCCGTCGCTCTTCCGCTTCGCCCCGCGACGTGACCGCGCCACCAAGCTGCTCACCTACCTCGCGGAGACGATCGTCAACGGAAACCCGGAGGTCGCCGGCAAGAAGCGGCCGGATCGCTTCGAGCCGGTTCCGGCGCCGGTAAGCGATATCGCCCCGCCGCCAGGTACACGCCAGCTTCTGGAGAAGCTTGGCCCCGAGAAGTTCGCTGAGTGGACGCGCGCGCAGAAGGGCCTGCTGCTCACCGACACTACTTTCCGCGACGCGCACCAATCGCTGCTGGCCACCCGCGTCCGGACGCACGACATGCTGGCCGTGGCCGGCTTCGTCGCCCGCCGCCTCCCCAATCTCTACAGTCTGGAAATGTGGGGCGGCGCGACCTTCGACGTCGCCATGCGCTTTCTGCTGGAGGATCCCTGGGACCGCCTTCGCACGCTGCGCGCGGCGATTCCCAACATCTGCTTTCAGATGCTGCTGCGCGCTTCGAACGCCGTCGGCTACACCGCTTATCCGGACAATGTGGTGCGCGAGTTCATCAGCGAGGCCGCCGTGCAGGGCATCGACATCTTCCGCATCTTCGACTCGCTCAACTGGCTTCCCAACATGCGCGTCCCCATGGATGCCGTGCGCAAGGCCGACAAGGTTTGCGAAGCCGCCATCTGCTACACCGGCGACCTGCTCGATCCCGATCGCCAGAAATATTCGCTCGACTACTACGTGAAGATGGCGCGCGAGCTGGAGCGCATGGGCGCGCACGTCCTGGCCATCAAGGACATGGCCGGCCTGTTGAAGCCTTACGCCGCTGAGAAGCTGGTGAAGGCGCTCCGCGAGGAGATTGGCCTTCCCGTCCATCTGCACACACACGATTCGAGCGGCATCAACGCGGCCACCATTTTGAAAGCTTCCGACTCGGGCGTGGACGTTGCCGACGGCGCCATCGCCTCCATGAGCGGCCAGACCAGCCAGCCCAATCTCAACAACGTGGCCGCCGCACTTGCCAACACCCGCCGCGATGCGAAGGTCGATCTGGAAGCGCTGGACATCTGCTCCGAGTACTGGGAAGCCGTGCGCGACTACTACACGCCGTTCGATACCGGCCCGCGCACCGGCTTGGCCGACCTCTATCGCCACGAGATGCCGGGCGGCCAGTACACGAATTTGAAAGAGCAGGCCGAGTCGATGGGCCTGGGCGCACGCTGGCACGAGATTACCCGCGTCTACGCCGAGGTCAACCGCGCGTTCGGCGACATCGTGAAGGTGACGCCTTCGAGCAAAGTGGTGGGCGACCTGGCGCTCTTCCTGGTGAGTCACGGCATGACCGTGCGGCAATTCGAGAATCTGCCGGCGGATCATGACCTGACCATCCCGAACTCGGTTGTGGAGATGATCGCGGGATCGCTCGGGCAACCCGAAGGCGGCTGGCCCAAGCGGATCGCGTCGGTCATCCTGCGGGGCGCGAAACCCGCCAAGGGAAGACCCAGCGCGGACATGCCGTCCGTGAACTGGGAGCAGACCGCCGAAGCGCTCGCCCGGAGACTGGGCCGCAAGCCGGCGCATGACGAATTGTTGAGTTATGTGCTGTACCCCGACGTCTTCCAGAAGTTCGCGCGAGCACGGCAGAACTACGGGGATGTCGCCGTGCTGCCCACCCCCCAGTTCTTCTATGGCATGCGAGCCGGGGAGGAAATTGCGGTAGAGATCGAGCCCGGCAAGACTCTTATCGTGAAGTTTCTGATGGCGAGCGAGCCGCATCCCGACGGCACGCGCACCGTATTCTTCGAGCTGAACGGCCAGCCGCGCGAAGTCACCATTCGCGACAAATCGCTCCAGGCCGCGGCGCCCAGCAGGCCGAAAGCGGACCCCGGCATTCCCGGCCACGTTGGCGCTCCGATTCCCGGCGTAGTGGCGAATATTATTGTGGAGCCGCACCAGAAGATCGCCAAAGGCGACCGCCTGCTGGTGATGGAAGCCATGAAGATGCAGAGCACGGTCTATGCGCCGGTGGGCGGCAGCATCAAGCAGATCCTGGCGCAGCCGGGGCAGCACGCCGACGCCAAGGATCTTTTGCTGGTTATCGAGTAGACGATGGCTCGCAAGAAGAGGCCGAAACGTTTCGACGCATCCAAGGAAGTGCGGTCAATAGCAAGGGAGCGCATTGGAACTGTACCGCCTTCGCAGGTGGTGGAGCCGAAGGATAAGCGCAAGAAGCCGAAGCACAAGAAGCGGGAGGCGGAAGAGGGCGGGTGAGATGGCATATCGTATTCCGCGGACAATCCCTCAAATGCGATTTTGTAAGCCCGGCATCCAAGCCTGTTGAGGTCCGCGGACGGCGTAATGGGTCCACGTGGCAGTTGCAATGCGCGGATCACGGATTGAAAGCCGACGGAAAGGTGGCTGGTCCAACTCCTCTGGAGCTAGAGGAAATCCGGGCCATAAAATGCGTAGTCTTTCCATGGTTGTATAACCCTCGCGCAGCCGAGCACCGTTTTGTCACTGGGCGGAAAGTGTCATTAGTAATTACGCTTGCCCGGGCCTATCCGTCCAGGCGGTCGAACACGGTCACGAGTGGGATCGATTAGAATTAGCAGTTCCTCTACAGAGCGCCGTAGCTCTGAGTGTGGCGTAACGGTACTCACTCGAGAGAGTGTTTCAAAGCGCGCTCCACGATACAGCCGTCTGATCGACGCATGGTGCGCGTTAGTGACAATGACCATCGCGCCTCGACGAGCGGCCCTGAACGCTGCATCAGCAAGCCGTTCTTGGTCAGACCACATAAAGTTTCGTTCGTTGTATCGAATGAAGCCGTTATTGTCATGGGCGACTGTGTAGGTTGGATCACAGTAGACTACGTCTCCCGTACGAGCCGAATCGACGATTAGCTCGAAATCGCTCACCTTCAACCGAGCTAAGCGGAGAGCTTTCGACGCCGCCTCCAGAATGTCTGTCTTCCAAAGCAATTCGGGCGTGCGTTCGCCGCCGCCGAAGGGAACGTTGAACTTACCCACCAGATTCAACCGGTAGATCCCCCCGAAAGCCGTTCTATTCAAATACAAAAAACGGGCGGCCCGCGCCTCCGACCGCTTCGGTTCACTTCTTCGAACACGATAATATGTCGTCGCGGTCACAGCGTGCCGCCTTAAAATTCTGACCACTTCCGTTGGATCATCACGGACTGCTCTGTACGTCTCAATTAGTTCCTCATTGACGTCAGCTAGAACAGACCGTCTCGGCAGCATCTGGAAGAACACCGCGCCGCCTCCGAGAAAGGGCTCAAAGTAGGTTCCGGAGAGATAGGGTTTTATCAACTCGGCGATCCGGGCTGCTGCCCACCGCTTACCTCCGGGCCATTTGATAAACGGAGTCAGGGAATCTTTGGCATTCACGACGCACCCGGCGACGGATGGCCGCTCTTCGCTAACGCTCCGCTTGCCCCCTCAGGCTGAAGAAGCCTAAGCAGCCGAATTCTCAAATTTAGCTGTTCGACGGCGCGTACGGTCGCGTGTGGCACCTGGTCCTTCCATGAATTGCCGCCTGCAGCAATATCCCGGCGGATTGCTGCACCACTGACCGCCTTCTGATCTTTCCGATACAGCACCCTCACCTCGTATCCGAGGGATCTCAGTACTTCGATCTTCTCCTCATTCCAATGCTCACAGATAGTCGTGTAGCAGGGGATTGAGACCGCCATAAAATCTGGTAGCCTCTGCGGCGTCTCGATTGGGAACGGAATAAAGCCAAACTTGCTTCGATCGATGCCTAATTCAATAAGCACCTCACTGATGATACATATCCGCTCGAAAAAGGTAAGGGGGTTACTCTCGGGTCGCTCGCGGTGACGGCCAAGAGGATTCGAATCAGTGGACGTTATATCGTACTTCGTGATGCCGATCCAAAGATAATCGCAAAGTTTTTGGGCTGAGAGAACGTATTCTAAATGCTCATTGTGAAACGGCTGGAATCGGCCGTGAACTGATCCTACGGTCACAGAAACTCCTGTAAATCCCAGTCCTTCGAATCGTTCCACATTTTCTCGAAGTACTCGGTGAAGCCAAAATACAAGGCTTCGATATCCTGTGAGCCAGGGGTCTTGATGATGTGCAGTTGGGGAAGGTTTGATCCGTCGCCTTTTCCCATAACGTAGTAACTCATTAGGCAAATTGTACCATCTATGAACATGAGACGGAACGCCGGGAACTGCTGGTAGAAGCGGACGGAAATATTTTTCGCTTCCCTGTTCCGTAGAGATGCAATAAACCTCAAGGATTCCCGTACCGTGCTTTGGTAAGCCTCCACGTCCTTACCCGCCATCTTAGCGAAGCGCCCCAATTCCGGCGCATCAGGTCGACTGAGGAGAAGCCTAACCGGTTCGGTACGATTACATCGATCAATCGCGTCGCGAAAGGCTTTCTGGTTTTGGGTCAGTTTCGCAGCACCGATGCCGAGAAAGTGGAACGAATGTTTGCACATGCCAAGTGCCGCGTCATAGTCGATGCCGCTCTTCACTTCACGATCGGCGCCGACCAAACCGATCTGCCAAAATTGGTTCAGCTCTTTGAATACTACTACCCCTAACACTATGGACGTAATTAGCAAGACGAGCCACCAATCGGAAACCAGCTCGAATAGGCCTACATTCGTGAGCATCCAGAGAGCGACGAAGGCAAGTAGACGCAAACGACGATAGGATGGATTCTTGTGCGCCGTTCTAACGTAAAGGCGTTCGCCAGCGTAGACTGCAGCGGCGTACAGGATGCTGGCGATGATGTTGATCGCTATTGCATTGACGGTTGAATCAGCGTTTGGCGCCTGCAATTAGTCTCCTCTTCAATGAGCAGCAGAGACCAGTTTTCAAACTCGTGCCGCCGTTGGCGTATTTCGTCGAGAGTTTCATATTTGGCGTCAATTAAAAAGCCTCTCTCACCAATCTCAAAATGATCGGATTCAGCCAGGACTTGATAGGTGAGCCCTAGATGCTGTTTGCTAACTTCTCGGGAATCATCGTAAATAAGACCGCGATACAAGATCGCCGTCGGTCCCAGGGAGTCGAACTTAATCTCTTCGCGCAACTCCCTTTCCAAAAGTGGAGCTCCTACGGTCGGATCGAAGATATTAAGCAGGGGCAGCAAATCACTTGGATTAAGATGCCCACCGAAGCCAATCGAATAGACACCGTGCAGCCGGCTCTCCGGCAGACGCTTTGTTCGCTTGTATGTCAGGTAGCGATTCCCATGGCGGATGATAAAGACAGACACTAGTTGAATTACGGAGAAGTCCTCTTCTGCGTCCCGTCTTCGCATCTGCCTACATTCGTTGAGCAGCGCGGTTCGGTCAAACTCGCCGGTATAGAGCCCGACATCCGGAACGTATCGGCGAAGTGAACGTGCCGGGAAAACCACGATATCCTCATCGAACAAAGCCTTCTGGTACCGGTCTGCAATGTGCTCAGGATACGACTTCTTCCATTCGCGCAACGCGAATGTGCCTTTCGCGGATCGCATAAAGACCGATCGATCACCTTGTGTCAAGATGTTCGTTGACAGTTTCGACTTCATCGTTTGCCATGGAGTTTTGCCGGACGAGTGCAGCAGGCCGCCATTCCGCGCCAGCTTTGTTATCTCGAGTGCGCTCAATGGCTTCTGTGCAGCCCGAAGCACCTCGTGCGCGGCTTTGAGGAACATGCCCATTTAAGTCTTCCCAGTTCTCTCCGAAGTTCGAGTAGTATCGCCAGCAGCCGCTAATGGAGCTGCCAACGCGGGGGAGTACAATTATTGAATCACACTATTGGCCGGTCGGCGACAACCTCGTCGGATTGCTGCTGGCACGTCGGCTTGTGACCGGCGCTGCTCGCTCCGGCCACTGGGACGAAAAACGCCGGCCCCTGACATGTGCCACGCAAGGAACCTAAAAATCACAAGCGCATCAGCCGCTTACATTCTCCTCGACGATTAGGAACGACAAACCCCCTTGCAAGCGTTTGTGTAGTTCCACATGGACGCGCTCGCTGCGGCTGCGGAAGCAGCGCTGCGTAGCACTGAAGGCCCCTTATCGGCCTCCGACGCGGTTCACCGTTCTGCAAGTCCGGCTCCGTATGATAAGATCAAGCGCCATGAACCGCAGAACCTTCGCCGCTGCACTGGGTGCGGTCGCGGCGCAAGCCGCAGAGCGGCAGATCCGCGTGGCGCTGCTCACCCACGCCGGTGGACCCCATCTGAGCGCTTATATTCCCGCGCTGGCCGACACTCCGGAAGTCGGGGAGGTTATCTTATCGGATCCCGGCGGCGAGAATGTCGAGACCGCGCGCAAGGCGCTTGGCTCGCGGTTGGGTGCCGTTCATAACACACCGGCGGAACTGTTCCGGCAGGCGAAGCCCGATCTGGCGCTGGTCACGATGGAGGCAAAGCTTGCGCCACCGGTGATTCATGCGGCGCTCGACGCCGGCTGCCACGTCATGGCCGAGAAGCCCGCCTGCGTCCACCTGGCCGACTTCGAGGCGCTGGCGGCCAAGGCCAATTCGCGCCGCCGTCATCTGATGCTGGCGCTGGGCAATCGCATCGATCCCCACGTCCTCGAGATGTCCCGCATCGTGCAGCGCGGCCAGATCGGCAAAATCTACGGCATTGAGCTGCACATCGTCGCCGATCAAACCCGGCTCACTCGTCCCGCCTATCACAAGACATGGATCGCGCAGAAGGCCCGGGCCGGCGGTGGGCACCTCATCTGGCTGGGCATTCAAAAGAGTCCTCTTTCGCCGCGATGTAGTAAAGCGATTGTAGGCGGGCTGGTAGATGGGAGGAGTGGAGGGAAGATATAGAAGCGATGAAAAACGCCGCACTGCTTGACGAATTTGACCGGGCTTTCCAAAGGCTCTCTTCTCGCGGGCACGCATGGGCGGCAGCGTCAAGGAGATCCTGGCGCAGCCGGGCAGCACGCCGACGCGAAGGATCTTTTGCTGATCATCGAGTAGGCCATGGCTCGCAAGAAGAGGCCGAAACGCTTCGACGCATCCAAGGAGGTGCGCTCCATCGCACGGGAGCGAATTGGAACCGTGCCGCCTTCGCAGGTTGTGGAGCCGAAGGACAAACGCAAGAAGCCGAAGCATAAGAAGCGGGAGGCGGAGGAAGGCGGGTGAGGCTGCCGCCTTCATCGCCTTAGGCTTGACATGCGGCTCGCTGTTTAAGCCTCTTAGGCAAGTGCTATCTCTCTTGGCCGCTCAATTTCCACCGTGGTATGTAGCCGAACATGGAGGGCTTCGAGAATCCTAACGGCTCGTTCGAGTGTAATGCCGAAATATTCGTTCCGCTCGTCGCGGGAGACCTGCGACTCATGTACATTGAGCCGCCTGGCCAATTCGCGCTGGGACATCCCCTGGGCGATGCGCAGCGAAATCAGAAGAGGTCCAAATCCGCGAAAGTTCTCAAGCTCCTCGAATTCGCCGCGCTTCAGACGCTCGTAACTCTCAACCTCCTCTCTCAGTTGAAGGTGAAACGACTCCATCGGATCGACGACCCGCTTGATCTCCTCATCGCCGAGGCCGCCTTCCTTCAGCCTCGCCCGATGATCGGCGAGCCGCTTTCTCTCTTCGGCCAAACGAGCGGACGCCTCTTGATATTCGGCTTCGTTGCGAATCATGGCTGACCTCCATACGTGATCTTTACGATGCCCCTCGGTTTGCCGTTGCGGCGGCATTGGCGAAAGGCCGACGGAAACTCCAACTCGTTACCATGTCTGTCGACAATTCCGCTGCCGATCCCCAGGCCCGGCACATGCGGATACAGTTCCACACGGTACTGATGCCACATGGGTAATTGCTTCTTCGGATAGCCCCGATAGGGCTTTCGCGACGCAGGGTCCCATGTCCACACCTTTGCCGGGTCCAGCAGATTTAGCTTGCGCGCCAGCTCTCCGGTCATCAGCTGGTGCAGGTCGCAGACAAAGTAGCCGTCAATGTCGTTGGGGTGATCCTTATCCTCCGCGAACGAACCATCGGCAAAAACCTCCCGGATGCCCACCTGCCAGAGCTGCCGCGTGAGCACTTCCAGATTCTTGACCAGCTGTTCGCGCCATGGCCGATCCCAGGATGAATGCTCCTTCGCGTCGTTTGGACCAACGACCAGGATCGATTTCCGGAGTTCCTCGAATGAAACCTCGTAATCCGCCGATGGGAGGAGGCCATCGGCGTTGAAGGGTGGAATCTCTGCCATGTCGCCGCTTAAGGCCCTATATAACAATTTAGCCGAGCTTGACAAATAGGTCAAGCCGCGATTCCTCATGCCGGAGGCACCTATCGGCCCAGGCCGTTGACGCTCCCTATGATAAGATCAAGCGCCATGGACCGCAGAACCTTCGCCGCCGCACTGGGTGCGGTCGCGGCGCAAGCCGCGGAGCGGCAAATCCGCGTGGCGTTGCTCACCCACGCCGGTGGGCCCCATCTGAGCGCTTATATTCCCGCCCTGGCCGACGCTCCCGAAGTCGGGGAGGTTATCTTATCGGATCCCGGCGGCGAGAACGTGCAGACGGCGCGCCAGGCGCTTGGCTCGCGGTTGGGCGCCGTTCACGACACGCCGGCGGAACTGTTCCAGCAGGCGAAGCCCGAGCTGGCGCTGGTCACGATGGAGGCAAAGCTTGCGCCACCGGTGATTCACATGGCGCTCGACGCCGGCTGCCACGTCATGGCCGAGAAGCCCGCCTGCGTCCACCTGGCCGACTTCGAGGCGCTGGCGGCCAAGGCCAATTCGCGCCGCCGTCATCTGATGCTGGCGCTGGGCAATCGCATCGATCCCCACGTCCTCGAGATGTCCCGCATCGTGCAGCGCGGCCAGATCGGCAAAATCTACGGCATTGAGCTGCACATCGTCGCCGATCAAACCCGGCTCACTCGTCCCGCCTATCACAAGACATGGATCGCGCAGAAGGCCCGGGCCGGCGGCGGGCACCTGATCTGGCTGGGCATTCACTGGCTGGATCTGGCGATGTTTGTCACCAAATCCAGGATACAGGCGGTGGCCGGCTTCACGGCCAACGTCGGGGGCCAGCCGATCGATACGGAGGACTCCGCCGCGGTCGTCATGCGGTTCGATAACGGCGCGTTGGGAACAATCACCTCCGGCTACTATCTCGACAAGGGCTATCACTCGATGCTGAAGGTGTGGGGCTCTCACGGCTGGGCGGAGATGCGCAAGCACGGCGGACCGGGCCTGGAGTGGTACTCCACCAAGGAAGCGGCGCCGGCGGTCCACTGCGTGAATAAGGAGAACGAGCCCACCGGCTACACGCCATTCATTCGGAGAGTGGTGCGGGCCGCCGCCGGGCTGGAGCCTCCACCACTGACAACAGCCGACAGCCTGGAAGCGCTGAAGGTGGTCTTTGCCGCTTACCGCGCCGCTGAAACCGGCCGCAGCGTCGCGATATAACGTTTGCGGTCCTATGAATCGCGTGCGCACGCGGAATGTGGGAAGATGCATCTGTCATGGCAACAATCGGTCTCATCGGCGCCGGGCACATCGGAAGCCAGATCGCACGACTTGCCATAGCAAGCGGCTATCAGGTCGTGATCAGCAATTCCCGCGGGCCGAAGACTTTGTCCGGGCTCGTCGCGGAGCTCGGACCTAACGCTCGGGCGGCAACGACGGTTGAAGCGGCACGATCCGGAGACATCGTCGTGGTCACGATACCGTTGAAGAACTACCGCGCGGTTCCAGTCGAGCCGCTCGCGGGCAAGATCGTGATCGACACCAACAACTATTACCCCGAGCGAGACGGCCATATTCCCGAGCTCGACAACGAATCGACCACGACCGCCGAGCTCCTGCAGGCGCACCTACCGGCGTCGAAGGTCGTGAAGGCCTTCAACCATATCCACGCGGCCGCACTCACCACCGACGGGCAGCCGGCGGCAACGAAGAATCGCCGCGCGCTGGCGATTGCCGGCGATGACCCGGGCGCGAAGGCCACGGTCACCCGTCTGCTCGATCAGTTCGGCTTTGACACGGTGGACGCCGGCCCGCTGAAAGAAGGGTGGCGCATCCAGCGCGACACTCCCGGATACGGCCCGCGCCGCACGGCAGAGGAGCTGCGCGGAGACCTCGCCGCGGCCAGGCGGTAATCCTTCACCCTCCCGGCGGCGACGCCCCCGGCTGAACGGCCGGCCTTGCGGTCATCGGTCTGAAACGCAAACATAGTGACATGGCCCTACGGTTCACAACCTCGTATCTGGAGGATTCACTCACCCTATTCCGTTACTACAAGAGCCTGGCCGAACGTGCCTTCGCGCAAGTGACGGACGAACAACTTCTTGAGGTATTGGACAGCGAGATGAACTCCATTGCGGTAATCGTCAAGCACATGGCCGGCAACATGCGATCACGGTGGACCGACTTTCTGACGAGCGATGGAGAGAAGCCGGACCGCCAACGAGACGCTGAATTTGTCGATCCACCGTCAACGCGGGAGACATTACTCACAGTCTGGGAAGAGGGCTGGAATTGTGTGTTCAAGGCGCTTGAACCGCTTTCCGAGGAAGATCTGCAACGGATCATCACCATCCGCGGCGAAGCCCACTCCGTGATGCAAGCAATCAATCGCCAGGTAGCACATTACTCCTACCATTGCGGGCAGATTGTGCTCCTCGCGAAGCACTTCAATCACCGCGGGTGGCAGTCGTTGAGCGTACCTCGCGCAAAATCGGAACAGTTCAATCGACGCGTGCCGGCTGGGGAGGCCAGCCAGCGGTAGAGCCTAAACCGACGGAAGAGCGCTCCGGGAACGTGAGACCGAGTCCGCGAAGGTGGGCTCTGGTTCCGGCCAAATTACGGATCACACGCGCGCAGTCTTACCCGCCAAAAACTGTACTTGCTGTGCGGTGCCGCGCAGTTGAACAGACTTATAGACTTGCTGTACGCCCTTTACCGGTCCAGCGATCGTCGTCTTATGGATAGTCGTTATGCCGATGGTCCGGAAGGATTGTTTAGCCGATTCCTTCGAAAGCTGAATCGCCGGAAGCAGAAAACTGAACGAAGTGAAACTTTGATCGGGCGTCGACGCGATCGCCACGGTTATCAGCGCGCCGATCGTCGTATCCAGCAGACCGATCTCATCCCCCGTGAAGCTGAGCGTCTTTCGACCCTTCTTGAAACTCAGCTGCGCTTTGCCCGTAATGCTGGAAGTCGAATAGCCGACGCGAACTCCTTGTCCCTGGAGCTCATATTGATTCGGTTTGATCTTCTGCGCCACGGCACATCCCCCCTCTCGCCGCAATTATATGCCAGGCTGGCGGGCGCGGCGCGGGCACCTCGTCCCCCCCGTTATATCTGCCGCCGCCGGCGCCCGGCATCCGGTATCATGTTCAGCATTGATGGCGGGAAGATGCAAGCCGTCCAGTTCGATATGGGAAGCCGCAAACCATGACTCATAAGCCGATTCTTCTTCTCGCGCTGGCGCACGGCGCCGCCCTCCTCGCCCAGGAAACCCAGCCGCTTCCGGCCGATGTCCAACTCGAACGCGACATCGCATACGCTGAGCCGAAGAACCAACGGCAGATGCTCGACGTCTATACGCCAGCCGCGGGAAAGAACTTACCTGTGGTGGTTTGGGTTCATGGCGGCGGTTGGCGGGCAGGAGACAAGACCGAGGTCGCCGGTAAGCCTCTCGCCTTCACGCGGAAGGGCTTGGTTTTCGTCGCCGTGAACTATCGTTTCGTGCCGAACGTCGCCATGGATACGATCGTACGGGACATTGCGAAATCCGTCCGCTGGGTTCACGATCATGCCGGCCAGCGCGGAGGCGATCCTAACCGGATTTTCCTGATGGGCCATTCCGCCGGGGCGCAACTGGCGGCGCTGGTATGCACCGACGATCGTTTCCTCAAGTCGGAGGGATTGTCGCTCGCGATTCTCAAAGGTTGCGTACCCGTCGATGGCGATACCTATGACGTACCCTTACAGGTCGTCACCGTCGCGGCTCGCCGCAAGAGCCTCGGCCAGCCCGACCCTAAGTTCGGGTATCCGGAGAAGTTCGGCCCTCCCGATCGCCAGCGCGACCTCTCCGCCGTCAGGCACGTTGCGCGCAACAAGGGGATTCCGCCCTTCCTGATTTTGCACGTGGCCGACCATACCGACACTACCGCCCAGGCGCACCGGCTGTGGAGCGAACTCCGGGAAGCGAGAGTGCCGGCGAAAACATTCGGGGCTGCGGGAACCGATCACGTCCGGCTCGATCGCGACCTGGGCGTATTCGGCGATCCATCGACGGCGGAGCTGTTCGCCTTTATCGAAGCGGCGCTCGAGAAATGAAATTTCGCTGAAGCCGAAGCCAGAAGACTTCCCGCTCTCCGAGCCCGTCCCCGTGAAGTTGATCGAACGCATCGCGAAGTTCTGCGCGAAGGAAGTCGCCGAGCGCGAGAAGGCGAAGGCGGCCGCGCCGAAGAAGCGCTAGGCCCGCGCTATGGCGCCAGCCCCGGCTCGTTGAACCAATCTACGGTTTTCCATTAGTTCATTCGTACCGCAGGGCGGTCATGGGATCGACGCGTGTTGCGTGCAACGCCGGAATGGCTCCGGCGGCAAGGGCGACCGCGCCAAGCAGAACCGCCGCCGTTACGTAAGTCGCCGCATCTGCCGGCTTCAACCCGAAAAGCAGGTCCTCGGCAAGGTCTGTCAATAGTAGAGCGGCCGGAATGCCGATGGCGATACCGAGGAGCAGCAGAGCCACGATCTCCCTGAGCACCGTCCAGGCCACGTGGGACCCGCGAGCACCGAGCGCCATGCGTATGCCGATCTCGTTGGTGCGGCGCGTCACCTGAAATGCGGTGACTCCATAGATCCCCAGGCACGATACGATCAGCGCCAGGACTCCGAAGAATCCCGCCAGCAAGGCGAGCAGGCGCTCCCGCAGAATCGTGTTGTCGACGTGTTCTTCGAGGGTCTGCATCTTGCCGACCCGCAGATTCTTGTCGACCTCGCGCATAGCCGCTGCGACCGGCGATGCGAGCGGTCCGCGGACGAAGTAATGGCCCCAAGGCAGCGCGAACTGCGTGATGGGCTAATACGCCGTGGGTGGAATTTCCTGTCGCAGCGTGCGGTACTTCATGTCCTTCACGACACCCACCACCTCCGCTTTGTTCACCTGCTTACCGAGCGGCGCTGTCCCGCCGAAGTAGCGCTTGACGAAGGCCTCGTTGACGATGACCACCTTCGGCGCCTTGGCCGAATCGCGTTCCGTAAACTCGCGGCCGAGCAGAATCGGGGTGCGCAAAGTCCGGAAGTGCCCGGGCGAAACCGCATTGAAGTGTGCTTGAGCGTGCTCGTCCGGCTTTGGCGTGTAGCCTTCGACGTTGACGTTGCCATCCCAGCCGCCCCCGCTCACTGGCCTTACGTTCGCGAAGCTAGCCGATTCGACTCCGGGGATCGCATTCAGCCGCTCGACAATCCGTTCTTGCATGGCCTTCATCCGATCACCCTTGTAGCCGGCTTTGCGCAGGTCCACATCGAACATAAAGACGCCGCGCCGGTCGAAGCCTGGCTCCATTGAGTTCAAATTAGCGAGGGTTCGTACAAACAGTCCGCCGCCGATTACAAGCAACAATGACAATGCCACCTGTATTACCACCAGCCCGCGCCGCCACCGCGCCCGGTCGCCGAGCCGGCCTTCCTTGAGAGTAGGATTCACTTGTACCCTTGCTGCTTGCCACGCCGGGATCAGACCGAACAGCAGGCACGTGAGCACGGAGGCTGAAGCCGTGAAGCCGAGCACACGCAGATCGGGCGTGATCTCGAACAGCATCGACAGTCCGCCCGCCGACATCATTCTGATCAGGCCGTTGCTCAGCCACAACGCCAGCGCTATCCCCGACGCTCCACCGATCGCCGCCAGCAGCAGGCTTTCGGCCATCAGTTGCCGGATGATCCGGCCCTTCCCGGCGCCGACCGCCAGCCTCACCGAGATCTCTCGCCGCCTTGCCATGGCGCGCGCCAGCAGCAGATTCGCGAGGTTCGAGCACGCCAGCAGCAGCACAATGGCGACTATTCCCATCAGCGCCGTCAGCGGTTCGGCATAGCGCTCGCTCAAGCCGACGAAGCCGTTGCCGGCCGGGCGCAGCTCCATCCGCCGTTCCAGAATTTCCTTCCTGTCCCGCAGCTCGACCTTGCTCGCTTCCTGCTCCAGCCCCCGCCGGAACAGCCCGCTTACCTCAGCCTGTGCCTCTCCGCGGCTCACTCCGGGCCTCAGCCGTGCCATCACAGACAGCCAGCTGTAGTCTGCCCTGTTGATGACGCTCTCTTCCCCGCGCACCTCCGCGTCCATCTTCAAAGGAAAGGTCACTTCCGATGGACTGCCGACGATTGGTCCAAGGAACCCTTTCGGCGTAACACCGATGATCGTGAACAGAGTCCCGTTCCTGCGGAAGGCCTTGCCGATCACATTCGGATCGCCCCCGAACCTCCGATACCACCAGGCGTAACTGACAACAGCCACCGGAGCCCGTTCGTCTTCCTCACCGAACGTCCGGCCGAGAACCGCCTGCACGCCGAGCGTCGAGTAGTAGCCGGCCGACGCGAGCGCCGTCCGCACCGGCTCCTCTTCGCTGCCGAAGCTGATATGACGCACGTCCACTGAGCTGTGGGCGAACGTCGCCGTGAAGGACCGGCTTTCCGTGCTCAACTGCTCGAACAGCGGGTACGAAATTGCGCCTCGTCCGCGAGGCATGTACCTCATGAGCTCGACCAGCCTGTCCGGCTCCGCCACCGGCATCGACCGCAACATTATGGTGTCGATCAGGCTGAAGATCGCCGTGTTCGCTCCGATCCCCAGGGCGAGCGACAGCACCGCCACGAGCGTGAACAAAGGACTGCCGCGCAAATGACGCACCCCATAGCCGAGGTCCTGCCAGAAATCCTCAATCCATCGCACGCCCCGTACGTCGCGGCACCGCTCTTTGACGACCTCGCGCCCGCCAAAGCCGACCATCACGCGGCGCCGCGCTTCCTCGCGGCTCAGCCCCTCGGCCATGAGGTCTTCGGTCTGCTGTTCGATATGGAATCGCAACTCCCGCTCAAGCTGGTTTTCCAACCGTTCTTTCCGGAAGAGCGTCTTAATCCAACGCATCGTCTTTCACCTCGACGTCTGCATGATGAGTCCGATCGCTAACGCCAGTCGATCCCAGTTCTCGGCCTCCGCTTCCAGTTGTTTTCTCCCCTGCTTTGTCAACGAGTAGAACTTCGCTTCGCGCCCGCTCTCGCTTTGCCCCCATTCCGCCGTCAGCCAGCCACGATTCTCGAGCCGGTGCAGCGCGGGGTACAGGGAGCCTTGCTGCACCTGCAAAGCGTCCTTCGAGATCTGTTGAATGCGCCGGGCGATCCCGTACCCATGAATCGGACCGAGCGTGACCACCTTGAGGATCAGCATGTCGAGGGTGCCTTGCAGCAGGTCGGATTTGTCCATGTCCGATATCATGGCATTCTACATGTAGAACGTCAAGGTCTTCTTCTGCGATGGGAAGAGGGCGCGTGAGATCGAATACACGGGGAGTACCGTTTTCGCGGCGATCTCTCAAGTGACCAACGGATCTATCCGGTATAATTGACATGTTCCTGTCGGAAACGCGAGGACGTTGGGAGGCTAGACGTCACGAACACCGACAGCGCGGACCGTCAATCTCCCTTGGGGTTGTTCCCTGGGCAGCCGAAACCAAGGCATCGTGTACCCTACCGCGATCGGCATTGTTATGTTCGCCTGCACGTTCGGCGGGGCTCTGTGCGGGATCAAACTGGGCGCCATCCTGCCCCCACATCACCTCAGCGCCCAGTCCAGAGACACCGTAAAGGTAGGGATCGGGTTGATTGCCACGATGACCGCGCTCGTCCTTGGCCTCGTCACCGCGTCAGCCAAGAGTTCCTTCGACGCTCGGGACACAGCCGTCAAGCACGCCGCCGCCGATATAATTTCTCTCGACCGGAACCTCGCCCAGTACGGCCCCGAAACAGCCGCGATTCGTGCGGCGTTGAAGCGCGCCGTGGCACACCGGATCGAGATGACCTGGCCCGAGGGGCGATCGCGGCCCATTCAGCTCGATCCTTCGTATGCGGCGCGAGGGGTTGAGCGAATCGCAGCGCAGATTCGCGATCTGTCGCCGCAGACCAATAACCAGCGGCAGCTCAAGTCTCGCGCACTGGCTCTCAGCGAGTCGCTGTTGGAAGCGCGGTGGCTTGTTTTCGGAGATTTCGGCACGTCGATCCCCGTTCCGTTTCTCACCGTTCTCCTGTTCTGGCTCACAATGACGTTCGTGAGCTTCGGCTTGCTCGCACCGCGAAACGCGACCGTCGTCTCGGTGCTGTTCGTTTGTGCAGTATCGGTCGCTTGTGCCGTCTTCCTAGTCTTGGAAATGGACGGAGCGTTCGAAGGCTTGATCACGGTCTCCCCGAATGCTCTGAAGTACGCGCTCGCCCACCTGAACCAATAAGCTGCCTATCGCCGAGTGGAGTAGACTAAATTCTGGCGTCCCACGAAACAATAGCTCAGCCCAGCGGCACACCGCCGAACCAAGAAGCGATGCAGCAACATGCCGTCTCGATAGCGGTCCTCCCTTTTCGGAACCTGACTCAAGATCCGGGCCAGGAATACTTGATTCATGGCTTTCATGAGGACTTGATCACCGAGCTATCCCGCCTTCCATCGCTTGAGGTGGTCGCCGCTCAGAGCTCCTTAGCAGCGACTGGCCCGGATGCTTCAAGCGACACCGTCGCCAGCCGGCTGCACGCATCGTACTTGCTCCAAGGCAGTATCCGCCGCGGGGACCGAGCCTTGCGCATCAACGCTCAACTGGTGGAGACCCAAAACGGCAGGAACTTGTGGGCGGAGCGCTTCGAAGCGCCTCTGGACAACATGTTCGAGATTCAAGACGAGATTGCAGCCAGCGTGGCGAATGCACTCGCGGCGCGGATCGACACGGCCAGACTTGGCCGCGCCCGCCGGCAACCCCTGACGAGTCTCGAAGCCTACGACTGCTGGCTTCGCGGCTTCGAAGGCCTCCGCCAGGGCACGCTCGAGAGCGACCTGGAGGCGCGGCCGTTCTTTGAACGCGCGCTCGAGCTGGACCCGCATTTCGCGCGCGCTTACGCCGGACTCTCCCTGTCTCACTTCAACGAATGGAGCTGCCAGGCATGGCATCTGTGGGATGAGAACGAGTCCAAAGCCTACGACTACGCGTGCCGGGCGGTCGAGCTCGATGAGAGCGATGCGCTCGTTCACGTGGTGCTGGGACGTGTTCTTCTCTACCGGCGGGAATTCGACGACGGTGAGAAGCATTTGGACCGCGCGCTCGCACTCACTCCCAACTACGCGGACGTACTGGCGCAGGTAGCGATCGGGAAATACTATCTTGGCTCGGCCGAGCAGGCCCACGCGCTCGCTCTGAAAGCGGCGCGGCTGAACCCGCTGCACGACGACTGGTACTACGGCATGGTGGGCTTGCCCCTGTTCTCACTGCGCCGCTACGAGGAAGCGCTCGAGTTCATGCTCAAAGCCGGCGCCTCGATCGTCGACTTCCCCGCCTATCGCGCCGCCGCAGCCGCCCTCTCCGGAAACGAGGAGCGGGCCCGCCGCGATTGCCGATCGTTCCTTTCGGACTTCGTAGCCAAGATCACGTTCGGACGGGCGCCGGACCCGGGGGAGCCGCTCGATTGGGTGCTGCGCGTCAATCCGCTGCGCAGAATTGAAGACGCGCTGCATCTGACGGAAGGGCTACGGCGTGCCGGCTTAGAGGAGCCAGGGGTGAACAGCTTTGGGCAGCCCTCTCTCAGGGGCGTTCGTCCCGCGGCACTTCCCCTGGCGGGGAACGTGTTTCGCTGCGATGGACAACTCTGGACCGTCGCCTTCGATGGCGCCGGCGCACGGCTCGTCGAGCTGAAGGGATTCGGCGACTTGGCTCAATTGCTCTCACAACCGCACAAGCCGATCCACTGTCTGGAACTCTTCGGAGCGCCCCTGGAGCCGGGGAAGGCGGACGAAGTTCTCGATCGGCGAGCGCGCTCCGACTACCACAGGCGGATCAGCGAGTTGCAGATGGAACTTGAAGAAGCCGAGGCGTTCAACGACCTGGGGCGGGCGGAAAGGGCGCGCGTTGAGTTGGACACGCTTGTCGACGCACTCTCCAAGGCCATGGGCCTGCATCGCCGCTCGCGGAAACTGGGAGACCCGGCCGAGCGAGCCAGATCGGCTGTCACCTGGCGCATCCGCAGCGCCATCAAGAAGATCCAGGCAGCCCACCCGCGGCTTGGGCAGCATCTTCTGAACTCGGTACGCACCGGGACCTTCTGCACGTACTCACCGGAAAACAATCTCAACTGGCAGCTCTGATTTGACCGCCTTCCATTGTGAGGCGGCTCCTTACGCCCTCCTGGTTGAAAGTCAAACCACAGGAGGAACTGAAAGATGTGTACCGGCAGTATTGTTCCAAAGGAAGACGTCCTATCCGACCGCCTGTTCCAGGCAACCATTCACACGCTCGAGCTTTTCAGCGTGTACGTTGGCAACCGGCTTGGCCTGTACTCGGCTCTCGCAAAGCTGGGTCCGGCTAACGCGGCCGCGCTGGCACATGAGGCCGGAATCGCCGAGCGCTATGCCCGCGAGTGGCTCGAGCAACAGGCGGTAGCCGGTTTCCTTATCGCCGAACCTCGATCTTCCGACGCCGCTTCGCGCCGCTACCGCCTGCCGGAGGCTCACAGCCTCGTGCTTTGCGAAAACGGGCACCCGTCTCATGTCGCGCCGTTTGCGCAAATGATCGCGGGAATCGGCGCGGCATTGCCCGAAGTGATCGCGGCGTACAAGTCCGGGGGAGGCGTGCCTTATACGCGCTACGGCGAAGATTTCCGCCATGGCCAGGGCGGCATCAACCGTGCGGCATTCATCCACGACCTGCCGCAGAAGTGGTTGCCGGCAATGGCTGACATCGATGCGCGCTTGCGTCGCCGGCCGGCCGCGCGAGTCGCCGATGTGGGCTGTGGGCACGGCTGGTCGACCGTTGCGCTCGCGAATGCCTACCCAATGGCGCAGGTAATTGGTTACGACTCGGACGAGGCCTCCGTGCGGGAGGCTCGCAAGTTAGCCGCGGAGCAAGCGTCGCCCGCGTACTTCGAGTGCAAAGATGCTGCCTCCCTTTCGGAGGTCGGACCGTTCGATGTGGTGTTTCTCCTGGAGAGCCTTCACGACATGTCACGTCCTTCCGAGGCCTTGGCCGGCCTGCGCCGGGCGCTCTCGGATGAAGGGTCCCTTATTATCGCCGACGAGCGCGTTGCCGATGACTTTATATCTCCGGGCGATGAGGTGGAACGCATCATGTATGGCTGGAGCGTGGTCCACTGCCTGCCGGTAGCGATGGCCGAACAACCATCGGAAGCGATCGGCACGGCAATCCGCCCCACCACTGTGGAGACTCTGGCTGAACGGGCGGGATTCCGCCAGTTCGAGATTCTGCCAATCCGGAACCAGTTCTTCCGCTTCTATCGGCTGCGTCCGTGATCCGGCGGCGCGGTATCCTATTGAACGTTGAGGAATGCTGTGATGAAGCTTGCGTTGCCGCTAATAGCGGGACTGGCCTTTGGGGCGGACTCTACGCTTTTCGACACGATCCGCGCTGGTGACATTGCCGCGCTGAAATCGGCTCTCCAGAACGGCGTGGACGCCAATGCCGCGGATACACGCGGCGCCACAGCGCTGCACTACGCGGCCCTGTACTCGACCACCCAGGCGATGGCGCTCCTTATCGAACATAAAGCGAAGCCAGACGCAGCCAACCGAGCCGGAGTGACACCGCTCATGACCGCCATTGGCGATCTTGCCAAGGTGCGGCTGCTGGTTGAGAAGGGCGCGGATATCAACGCGAAATCGGCGGCTGGAAACACGCCGATAGGGCTGGCGGCGGCGCTCGACGCGGGATCTCCCGTTGTGGAATTTCTACTTTCCCACGGCGCCAAGGCGGACGCGGCCACACTGCGCAACGCAGTCTCCCGGCATAACCTGGAATTGACGCGCCTCCTCCTCTCAGCCGGCGTGGTTCCAGACCGTCGTGCCGTTTTCCCGGCGTCCGCGTCCGGAAACGCCGAATTGCTCCGCATGGTGCTCAAGGGGTTAAAAGACTCCGCTACGCCAGCCGCTGAACCGAGACGCACGGCCTTGATGAACGCCGCTTACCACGGCCCGCTGGAGAGCGTGCGTTTGCTGCTGGAGCACGGAGAGGACATCGAGGCGAAAGACACTCGCGGACGGACCGCTCTCATGTACGCGGCAGGCAGTGACGAGTCCAGCGTCGCGGTGGCGCAACTTCTCCTGAAGCGCGGAGCAGACGCTTCTGTGAAGGATGTGCGGGGCGACACGGCGCTCGACTTCGCTCGCCTGCGCGGCGGAGCGGATATGATTCGCGCGCTGGGGGGAGAGCCGGCACAAACCGCAAATGAAGCGCCTGGGCATGAATCGTTGCCTCCGGTAAGAGTGGCGCTGGAACGCGCGCTCCGGGTGTTGGATGTTGCGGGGCCGGCATTTTTCAAGGCGAACGCCTGCATCTCCTGCCACAACCAGTCGATTCCACAGATGGCAGCGGAGAAGACGCGGCCGGCCGGCGTGTCGGGGAGTCCGGAGGTGGCGAAGGTGCAGGTGAAATCGGTGCTTGCTACCTGGGGAGGAGAGATCGACCGCATGTGGCAGACTTCCTGCGGGGTGGGTGGGGGCCGAGTGGCAACCATGACCTACGGGCTGCTGGGACTGGCCGCGGAAAAGCAGCCCGCGACACCCGCGATTGACTTGGTGACACACTGTCTGGCAAAAGCCCAGGCTCCCGATGGCAGTTGGTGGATTGAAGATCCCCGCCAGCCTCTCGGCAAGAATGCGATCAAGTTCACGGGGCTCGCGATTCGCGCACTGCAGTTGTATGGGCTCCCTGGTCTCAAAGCCGAGTTCGCCGAGCGGATCGCCCGGGGCCGCAAATTTCTGGAAACGGCAAACCCGCGGGACACACAGGGGTGGGCGTTCCAGGTACTGGGAATGAAATGGGCCGGCTCCGATCCGGCGCTGATTGGGAAGGCGGCGGCGCGGCTCGCCGGCTTGCAGCACAATGACGGCGGATGGGCCCAGCGGGCATCCATGAAATCGGATGCTTACGCAACCGGACAGGCTCTATGGGCACTCCACGAGGGCGCGGGCTTGGCGGTCAGCCACGCCGGATGGCGCCGAGGCGCGGAGTATCTCCGAGCCACGCAGAAAGCCGACGGCTCCTGGCACGTGCGCTCGCGCGGGTTCGGTTTTCAGCCGTACCGCGAAACGGGATTCCCACATGGGCATGATCAGTGGATCTCGTCGGCAGCTACGGGCTTCGCGGTGATAGCACTGGCGCCGCTGATCGAACCAGTAAACGAGACAGCGGCGCGCTAGGAGCCAAGGAGCATCGAACCCCTCTGCTCTTTGAACTTACAAATACCGCTTGACGATGCTACATCCGTAGCGGTATGCTACACCTGTGGCAAGAACTGAACGGATAAAGGCGCTTTCACCACCGCATGAGAAGCTAACCCGCCGCGAGCGCGAGATCATGGACGTCCTCTTCGCTCTCGGGGACCGCGCCGCAGCTGAAGACATCCGCAAACGGCTCTCAGATCCACCCAGCTACTCCGCGGTTCGAACCATGCTTACCAGGCTCGAAGCCAAAGGCTTCGTCCGCCATCACGAAGAGGGACTGCGGTACATATATACGCCTACCAAGTCGCGAAAGTCCGCGCAGCGTATCGCGCTCGACAAGCTCGTGCATGTGTTCTTTGGTGGCTCCCCCAGCCAGACTGCTGCTGCGCTGCTCAATCAGGAGGCCTGGAGAGATGACGAGCTGGACGCGCTAAGTGCCGAAATCGAACAGGTACGAAGGAACAGGAGGAAATCATGATCTGGACAATAACGGAGACGCTACTGACTCTCAGCCGTTGGACCGAGCTCGATATCCTGGGCAAAGTCACCCTCATGCTGGTGGCCGGATTGGCCGTCTCGTATCTGGCCCGGCGCCGCCCGGCATCCGCCCGCCACCTTCTGTTGGCCGCGACCTTCGGCACAACGCTCGCGCTCCCTCTGATTGTCATATCCGCGCCCGAACTGGCCATCGGGATCCCTGTGCCCCGCGCCAGCTCTTCTGCAGTGTCAGACATCGGAGCGATAACCTCGTCAGCGGTTGTATCGTCGCAATGGGGCAATAGCACCGCGGATCAACCACAGGAGGCTCGCTCCTGGGCGATGCCTTCCTGGAAAACAGTGCTCCGCCTGGTGTGGATGGCCGGCGCCATGCTGTTGCTCCTCTTCCTTGCGGTGGACATCCGGCGGTTGCGCCGCTTGCGCCGGAGCGGCATTCCCGCGCCGGAACTGCGCGCTCGCATGCATGAACTGGCCGCCGAATGTGGGATTCACCGCCCGGTGGAGCTGCTACTGCACGAGGACATCCCGGCGCCTCTGACCTGTGGCATATCACGTCCTGCGATCCTACTGCCCGACGATGCCCGTACCTGGACTGAAGACGACCTGCGTCGCGCCCTGATTCACGAATTGGAGCATGTGCGCCGGGCTGATTGGGCTGTACAACTGCTTGCCCGTGCGGCATGCGCCTGCTATTGGTTTCACCCCCTGGTTTGGGTGGCTTGGCGGCGGCTGTCCCTCGAAGCGGAACGCGCCTGTGACGACGCCGTAGTTCAGGGCGAAGAGAGTACGGACTATGCCGAGCAATTGGTTTCGCTCGCCAGGCGATTGTCGAAAGGGCCTCTTCAGCCGGCACTCGGCATGGCGCATCGCAGCGATCTGTCCACTCGCGTCACCGCGGTACTTGACGCCAGTCAGACCCGAGGGCGGGCTAGCCTATTGGCAGCCGCGGCCACCTTCGGTGTCGCGAGTCTCGTTGTAACTGCGATTGGGCCAATGCGCGCGGTGGCTCAATCCGCCGCAATCCGCGCTGCAGCTTCGGACGCGGCTCTGTTCGAAGCTGCCGAGCGTGGTGACATATCGGGCATCGAACGGTTGCTCTCCTTGGGTGCGAATGTGAATGCCAGGCTGGGCGGCGATGGAAGTCCTCTCATCGCGGCTGCACGAAACGGCCACGACGCTGCTGTTTACCTGTTGCTGGACCGCGGTGCAAATCCCAATATGCCGGTGTCCGGCGATGGCAGCCCTCTCATCATGGCGGCGCGGAACGGTCATCTCTCAACGGTCCGGCTGCTGCTGGGCCGGGGCGCGGATATACACATGCCAGTGAGCGGTGATGGAAATCCGCTAATCATGGCCGCGCGGGGGGGAGACATGGAAGTTGTTGAGTTCCTTCTCGACAGGGGTGCAAACATCGAGCAAGTAGTTCCCGGCGACGAGAACGCCCTGATAGAGGCGAGCGCCAGCGGTCACTTGCCGGTTGTCAAATTCCTGGCCGGCCGTGGCGCAAACGTAAATGCACGCGTTTGGGTGGAGCGGAATGGTAACCGGGAGGGCGAGTGGCGGACACCGTTAAATATGGCCCGCAAGCGTGGTCACGGAGCGGTGGTGGCCTTCCTGCAGTCGGCGGGGGCGCGCGAGTAAAGCATGGCCACCGCACGAGCGTCGATAAGGATCATCGGCAGACGGCAGCTGGCAGCACGCGTCGTCCTGTTTGCCGGCCTGGTAAACAACCTTTGGGCTGCGTCCCCTGGACGCTATCCCATGCCCCCGGAGTCAATCCGCTACGACGAGCAGATTGATAAGGCCAGAACAATCGTGGCGGAATTGATCAAGGCAAAGAAGATTCCGGGCTTCTCGATCGCCGTTGCCCGTGGCGGTACGATTGTCTGGTCCGAGGGCTTCGGCTTGGCCAACGTCGAGCAAGGCGTGCTGGTCACGCCTCTAACACGATTCCGGTTGGGGAGTGTGTCGAAGGTTCTGACTGCAGCAGGAATCGCACGCCTCGTCGAAGACGGCAAGCTGGACCTTGATACGCCCGTACAACGCTATGTGCCGGACTTTCCGGCAAAACCCTGGCCAATAACGACCCGGCAACTGGCGGGGCATACGGCCGGTATTCGGCATTATGACCAGAAGGACTTCGCTGGTCCGCTCAACGGCGCTCCTCATTTTGAAAGCGTCACCAAAGGGCTGGCAATCTTTGCCAATGATCCGTTGCTCTTCGAACCTGGGACAAACTACTCCTATTCGAGCTATGGGTGGAATCTCATCAGTGCAGTGATTGCAGGTGCTTCCAAGAAGGAGTTCCTGAGCTACATGCAGCGTTCGTTTTTCGAACTGCTTGGTCTCCGCAGCATCACGGCTGATCACATCGACCGCATCATTCCACATCGCTCGGCATTCTACATTCGCGGCGAGGATGGCGCTCTGTCGAATGCTCCTCACTCGGACAACAGCTACAAATGGGCAGGCGGCGGATTTCTCGCCAATGCTGAGGATCTGGTCCGGTTTGGCTCCACACACTTGCAGCCGGGGTTCTTCCGCCAAACTACTCTCGACCTGCTATTCACTTCACAGACCCTGGATTCCGGCAAGCAGACCGGCGTAGGCATCGGGTGGCGAACCGGCATCGACCCGAATGGCAGACGTATCCTTCACCACGGCGGGTCGCTCAATGGTGGGCGCGCCATGCTGATGATGTTCCCGGAGTCGGGAGTCGTGGTCGCGATGCTTTCGAATATACGCGGTGACTTCGGTGAAAAGGATGCGGTTATGATCGGCCATCTGTTTATTCAGTGACCGCCTGCTGTTGCTGCTTCAATGATCCACATTCCGCGCCGCTACCGACTTGGCGCACTCTTGCCCTCAATTCAGC
Organism: Bryobacteraceae bacterium; assembly: GCA_040902885.1. Lineage (GTDB taxonomy): Bacteria > Acidobacteriota > Terriglobia > Bryobacterales > Bryobacteraceae > JBBDWK01. The sequence continues at coordinate 40,450 of JBBDWK010000081.1, forward strand.
AGCTTGCCCTGCCGCATATAAGCCGGCGTATCCAGATCGTCGGGATCGAAGGAGAGCGCCGGGACAATCGGCTCCTCTACTACCGCTTCCGGAAGGGGCTCGGGCTGCGATTCGACGGTTCGCGCAAAGAAAGGCTCCTGCGCGCGCTGCACGCTTTCGGGCTGGAAGCCGGTCGCGATGACCGTAATCTTCACCGCGTCGCCCATCGCCTCGTTCAGGCTCATGCCGAAATTGATCTGCACGTCCTCGTAATCCGTCGCCTGGCGGATGATGGAGCACGCCTCGTTCACGTCGTGCAGCCCCAAATTGCTGGACGCCGTGATGTTGATCAGCACGCCCCGCGAACCGCTAATGCGCGTCTCCTCGAGCAGCGGGCACTCGATCGCCCGCCGCGCGGCTTCCACCGCCGCGTTCTCTCCCCGGCAGGTGGCGGTCCCCATCATCGCATAGCCCATGCCGAGCATGGTCGCGCGGATGTCCGCGAAGTCGCGGTTGATTAGACCCGGCGTGGTGATGATGTCGCTGATGCCCTGCACCGCCTGATACAGAACGTCGTCGGCGACGCGGAAGGCTTCGACGAAGCTGGTGCCCTTGGGAACCAGCGCCAGCAGACGATCGTTGGGAATGGCGATCACCGTGTCGGCGGACCGCGCCAGCTCGATCAGACCCTGCTCGGCGGCGCGCCTGCGCTTGCCCTCGAACGCGAACGGCTTGGTGACCACCGCCACCGTGAGCGCGCCGAGCTCCTTCGCGAGCGTGGCCACCACGGGCGCCGCGCCCGTGCCCGTGCCGCCGCCCAGTCCCGCGGTGACGAAGATCATGTCTGCCCCTTGCAGGATCTCGACGATCTGGTCGGTGTCTTCGAGCGCCGCGCGCTTACCGATCGAGGGGTCGGCCCCAGCCCCCAGACCATTGGTGATCTTGAAGCCGATACGGATCTTATTGGGCACGCGGGAAGCTTCGAGCGCCTGCGCGTCCGTGTTGATGGCGTAGAACTCCACGCCGCCCAGCCCTTCGGTGATCATGCGGGCCACCGCGTTGGCGCCCGCGCCGCCCACGCCGACGACCTTAATACGAGCGCCGCCGTGCGCTTCTTCCTGAATCTCGTACTTGAGCGATTCGATTCCGCCGTCCATCAAACTCATTCCCGGTCTCCTTATCTTAAGATCCGGCCCAAAAGACCAGCCGACTGGTTTTCCAATTCCCCCTGCAATCTGAGGCGGGCCGAATACATCGCCAGTCCGGCCGCGGTCACCCACACCGGATCGTCGATCTCTTCGGGCCAGTCCTCGATTCCAACCGCGAGGCCATTGCGCGCCTGACAATCCAGGACGCGCTCGGCGACGTCGCACATGCCGTGCAGCCGCGCCATTCCACCGGTAATCACCACGCCTCCCATGAGCGCGTGGGCCATGCCCACCCGCGCCAACTCGCCGCGAACATAACCGAACAACTCGTCCGCGCGCGCCTCCAGAATCCGGTTGAGCTTCCGCCGGGGGGCCTCTCTCGGCTCCCGGTCGCCCGGCGAAGGCACGTCGATCAGGCTGTTATCGCCGGTCTGGTCGGCCGCCGCGCTGCCGTACTCCACCTTCAGCAGCTCGGCATCGTCGATGCCGGTTCCCAGCCCGCGCGCCACATCGCGGGTGAAATGATCGCCGCAAATGGGAAGGCTTCCGGCCAGTTGCACGGCTTCGCCGTAATAGACCACGATCTCGGTGGACTGCGAACCGATATCCACGAACGCGACGCCTTCCCTGCGGTCCTCGGGCAGCACCGCCGCGAAAGCCCCCGCCACCGCCTCGAACACCGTTTCCTCGACGGCGAGGTGCGCCTGGTTGGCCGCCGCCACCAGGCACTGATGCTCGGCCTCGGATGCGGTGACCAGATGGATATTCGCTTCCAGGCGCGAGGCCACCATCTTGCGCGGATCGCGGTGGCCGGGATGCGAATCCACCACAAAATCCTGCGTCATGAGGTGCAGAATCAGGCGGTCTTCCCGAAGTTGAACGCGGCTGGCGCGCTCGACGGCTCGATTCACGTCACGCTGCACGATTTCGCGCGGCCGTCCGAGTTCCAGCGACGAGCGGCTGTTATTTCCGCGGACCGACGGCCCGCCGATTCCCAGGGTGGCCGACTTCACCGACACCTGCGCGCGCGTCTCGGCCTCGCGCAGAGCGGTGAGAATCGATTGTGCGGCGGCGTTCTGGTCCGCGATGCGGCCTTTGGTCCATCCGCCCGACGGACCCTCGCCATGGCCGACATAGCGGAGCACGCCATCTTCCAGGACCCCGATCACGCACCGTGTGCGTGCCGCCCCGGCATCCATTCCAACCGCAAAGAGTGGTTTCGTCGCCATCCGTTAAGTGCCCGCGGCAACCGCGACCGTCAGGGAGCGGTTGTTAATCGTGAGATAACCGTACACCAACTACTCTTTGGCCGTAATCCTGTCGTCCAGCCGGAGATCGAACGAACCGGCTTCCGGCAGCCGCTTCCGAATCTCCGGGTAATGACTCAAAAAGTTCTGGAACCGTGTCCGGAAGTTCCGGTCGCCGAGCGCCAGCGTAACCGCCCGGCCCTCCAGTTCCACCGTCACCAGCGGGTTATCCGGATTGCCCACGTCGATTTCGGAAATGGTTTTTCCGAACGGCTCCACGTCCCGGCGAATGCGCTGCATCAGGCGCACCTGGCGCGCACGCTCCGTCTCTGGCTCCTTCTCGCTCAAGCCGCGTAGAACCGGAAAGGAGAATCGGGATCGCGCGGGCGTCTCCAGAATTACGCCATCGTCATCAATCAACGCCAGCCGCGCCGGGCCGCGCTCGAACCTTGCCGGCAGGCTCACGAATGCCACGGGCTGGCGCTCCACGATCCGCACCGCAATCCGGTTCGGCCAGATGCGCAACACCGACGCATCCGCCACCCAATCGACGGCGAGCAACTGTCTGCGGCGCTCGGCGAGCGGCACACGGGCTACGCTCCGTCCGAAGTCCCGCTCGAAGACGCGCTCGATCCGGACCGGCGAGGCGTATAGCACCCCGGCGACGCCCAGGCCCGGCGTCTCCGCATCGGGCGGCAGCAGAAAAAAGCGTTTGTCGGTAGCGGAAAAGTGGCGCAGCTCTTTGGCCGCCCACGCGCTCGCCGCCAACCCCACTCCGGAAAAGGCCAGTGTAGCCCAGAGGCGCCAGCGCACGCCGCGTGCGGGTTTCTCCTTCACTTCCGGCCCCCGAGCCGTTCCAGAATTCGATCCCCGGCCTGCCAAACATTGCCGGCCCCCAGCGTCAGTACGATGTCGCCTTCCTGGGCTGCCTCCACCACCGCGTCCACACCCTTCTCGATGGTGCCCACGTAGTCCACGGCGCGATGACCGAAGGCCCGCAGCCGGGTTGCCAGAGCTTCCGAAGTGATTCCTTCGATGGGCTTCTCCGAAGCCCCGTAAATGTCCATCAGGAACAGCCGGTCCACCTGGTGAAAGGAGCGCGCGAAATCATCCATCAGATGAAAGGTGCGCGTGTAGCGGTGCGGCTGGAACAGCGCCAGGACGCGCTTGTAGCGGCATAACCGGGCGGCGGCGACGGTCGCTACGATCTCGGTCGGATGATGCCCGTAGTCGTCCACTACCGTAACGCCGCCCTCCTGCCCGCGAACCTGAAAGCGGCGGTCCACACCTGTGAACTGGCTCAGGCCCTCCCGCGCCATATCGGGTTTCACGTCCAGCTCCAGCGCAACGGCGATGGCCGCGGTTGCATTGCGGACGTTATGCTCTCCCGGAGCGCGCACATGGAAGCTGCCCAGGTCGGCGCCGCGGAAGCGCAGCCGGAATCCGCTGCCCATGTGGCCGCAGTTCATCTCCAGAATCTGGACATCGGCGTGGGCGCTGGTCCCGTAAGTGATGGTCCTCCGGGTGATCCGGGGCAGGATGCCCTGCACGTTGGCGTCGTCCAGACACAGGATGGCTGCACCGTAGAACGGCACTTTGTTCACGAACTCCACGAACGAGCTGCAAATGTCTTCGAGAGAGGAGTAACAGTCCAGGTGCTCGCGGTCGATGTTGGTGACCACGGCAAGGATCGGGGCAAGCTTGAGGAAGGAGCGGTCGCTTTCATCCGACTCCACCACCAGAAAGTCGCTGTGGCCTATCCGCGCATTGCTTCCCCCCATGGCGCCGACGCGCCCGCCGACCACCACCGTGGGATCGAGACCGGCGCAGTTCAGGATGCTCGCGACCATGGACGTGGTGCTTGTCTTTCCGTGACTGCCCGCAACCGCCACGCCGAATTTGAGGCGCATCAGCTCGGCCAGCAGCTCGCCGCGCGGGATCACCGGAATGCCAAGCCGGCGAGCCTCCATCACTTCGGGATTGCTCTCATCCACCGCGGAGCTCACCACCAGCGCCTTCGCGCCGGTTACATTGGCCGCGTCGTGTCCCTCATACACGGCGATACCCATCGCGGCGAGGCGCTCCGTGATGGGGGTCAGCTTCAGATCCGAGCCGCTGATTTCATAACCCAGATTTCGGAGCACCTCGGCAATTCCGCTCATGCCGATTCCGCCAATCCCGGTGAAATGGAGGTGCTGGATCTTAAAAAACATTTGCTTTTCGTATTGTTTCGGCTTCCATCTTCAATGTCAAAGCTTTTTTACAATCTGCTTACTGCCGCGTGGATGAGCGCTTCAGCCGCCCGCGCCGCGGCTCCCTGCCGTGCCATCGACCGCGCCGTATGGCCCATCCGCTCCAGTTCCGCCGGCGCGGCGGCCAGTTCGCGAATCGCCTCGAAAAGTTTGCGCCCGCTCATCTCCCGGTCGGGAACCAGAAACGCCGCGCCGGACCGCGCGAAGGCCTCGGCGTTCCGTGTCTGGTGATCGTCGGCGGCGAAGGGAAACGGGACAAGGAGAGCCGGTTTTCCGGCCGCGGCCACTTCCGCCACGGCGCCCGCGCCGGCCCGGCAGACAATCAGGTCGGCTTCGGCAAACGCACCGGACATGTCTTCGATAAACGCCACAACTTCTCCTTCCATTCCGGATGCGGTAAACTCCGCGCGTAACTCCTCAAACGCCTCCCGTCCGCTCTGGATCAGCCAGCGAACCGGAATTCCAGCCTCGCGAAACAGGGGCCAGCTCTCGCGCGCCGCGTTGTTGAGCGTTCGCGATCCGTGGCTGCCTCCTGTGATCAGCACGTGAAACGATCCCTCCCGGCGGCGCGGCGGAAGGGCGAAGAACTCTTCGCGCACCGGCACGCCGGTAAGCTCGGTCTTGCCTCGGGGAAAGAATCGCGCCGTCTCGGGGAAGCTCAGCAGCGCCCGCGCGACCCGCCGTCCGATGGCGCGGTTGGTGATGCCCGGGTGCGCGTTCGGCTCCATCACCACCACAGGAATTCGGAGCGCGAGGGCCGCGAGAACGGCCGGCCCGGCAACATAGCCTCCCATGCTGAAGACGGCCGCGGGACGCTCCACGCGAAGCCGGCCGATCATGTGCGCGGTGGCCTGCCCAAGCTGGAACAGGGTAACCACCTGCCGCCGCCAGCCAAGCCGCTTCAATCCGCCGATCCGAATGTAATGGATGGGAAAACCGGCAGCCGGCACCAGCCGGGCTTCCAGGCCGCGCTCGGTCCCCAGAAACCTGGCCTCGTGTCCGCGGCGGCGCAGTTCCCGGGCAACCGCCAGGGCGGGAATCACGTGACCGCCGGTGCCTCCGCCTGCCATCAGAAATGTCACCCCGCATGCTCGCTTACATTGAGAAGCATGCCCATCAGCGCCAGCGTGCTAAGGAGGGAGTTGCCTCCGTAGCTGATCATCGGCAGGGGGATGCCCTTGGTTGGCATCATCGCCAGAACCACGCTCATGTTCATGAAGCCTTGCACCACGATCATCGTGGTGATTCCCAGGGCCAGGTAACGGCCGAAATCGTCGTTGATGCAGACGGCGGCGCGCAGACCCCGCCAGAGAATCAGGAGGAATCCGGCCAGCACGCCCAGGGAGCCAAGCAGGCCGATCTCCTCGCTGACCACGGCATAGATGAAGTCGTTATGCGCCTCGGGCAGATACAGCAGCTTCTGCTTGCCCTGCATCAGGCCCAGGCCCGCCGGCCCGCCCGCGCCGACCGCGATCTTCGACTGCTCGGCCTGATAACTCGTATCGCGCGCGGTCAGCGACGTCCGCAGATAGGCTTTCACCCGCCCCTGCTCGTCAATCTTGTCGATCAGCTTGTAATCGGGGTCAACGTACCCCACGATGCGCGCCAGGCGATAAGGTTTGGAGACGATGAAGAACACTACGCCCACCGAGGCCACCGCGATGGCGATCGCGCAATAACGCCACTCGAGCCCGGCCACAAAGAACACCACGGTTGCGGCGGCGGCCAGCACCACCGCAGTGCCGAGGTCGGCGATCACCACGCCCATGGTGACCAGCCCAACTGCCAGCGCGGCCGGGAACAGCGTGTGCCGGTTGTTGATGGCTCGCGCGCGCATGGTGACGAAGAAGGCCAGAAAGACCACCAGCGCGGGTTTGGCAAGCTCGGAGGGTTGCAATCCAACCGGCCCCATGCGAATCCAGCGGTGCTGCCGGCCGTCGATAAAGTAAACCATCATCAGCAGCATCAGGACCACGCCCACGGCCGTGAAAGCCACCGCGGAGCTTTGCATCCAGCGATAATGGGTGCGCTTCAGAAGCATCATCACGCAGATGGACGCCACCAGCCACGACGCCTGGCGTATCAGAAAATACTGGCTCGAGTTGAACTTGAGCTGCGCCATGACGGACGAGGCGCTATAGACCATCACCAGCCCGAAGAAGGCCATGGAGAGGACCGTGCCAAACAGGACCCAGTCGGTCTTGAGACGTTGCGGCATTCAGGCAACCTCCCGGAGCGAGGCAACGACCGATTTAAAAACTCTTCCGCGATGCTCGTAATTCTCGAATTGATCGAAGCTGGCGCAGGCCGGAGCGAGCAGCACCGTGTTTCCCGGCTGCGCGCGACGCACGGCCTCGGCGACGGCGGCCTCCAGCGTGCCGCAATCCGTCAGCTCCACGCGGTTCCCGATCTGGCCGCGGATCGTGGGCGCGGCGGCGCCAATCAACAGCACACCACGCGCCTTGCGCCGGAGGGAATCGGCAAGGACGGTGTAGTCGCTGCCCTTGTCCTTGCCGCCCAGGATGACGAACAACCCGCCGTCGAACGCATCCAGGGCCTTTTGCGTAGCGTCCACGTTGGTCGCCTTGGAATCGTTGTAGAAGTCCACGCCGTTCAGCCGGCGAACAAACTCCAGGCGGTGTTCCACCCCAGCGAAGCCGCGGATGGCGCGGGCAATTTGTTCCAGGTTCGCGCCCGCCAGCCGTGCGGCGGCCGCCGCGGCCATCACATTCTCCAGGTTGTGCCGCCCGCGAATGGGAACGGCGGCGGCGGGAATGACCTCGTCGTCGTCGAACCAGATTCGGCCGTCGCGCAGCCATACGCCCGGGGTGACGGGGCGCGTGAGACTGAACCACAATGGCGAGGCTTTGGTGCAGGCGGCGTAGCCGACGCAAGTCGCATCGTCGGCATTCAGCACCGCGAAATCGCCGGAGCGCTGGGTCTCGAACAGGCGTCCCTTGGCGGCGGCGTACCGCTCCAGCGTCCCGTGCCGGTCGAGATGGTCCGGCGTCACGTTCAAAGCGACGCCGATTTCGGCGTGGAAGTCGCTGACAGTCTCCAGTTGAAAACTGGAGAGCTCCAGCACGTTCCACTGGCCGTCCCGGGAAGGGTCGATCATGGCGGTAACAGGAGTGCCGATATTGCCGCCGACCTGAACGGGAATTCCGCACTCGCGCAGGATATGTCCCACGAGCGCGGTAGTTGTCGTCTTTCCGTTCGAGCCCGTAATGCCGATGGTCTTCCCCCTGAGGAACCCTGACGCCAGTTCCACCTCGCCAATCACCCGCACACCCTTCTCGCGCGCCTTCCTCAGCGGCTCCAGGTCGCTGGGCACGCCCGGCGAGAGCACGATCCAATCGCAGTTCTCGAAAACCTCGTCGCTCTGCAGGCCAAACGGGACTGGCAGTCCGTCTACCGGCTTTGTATCCGTGGCGCGCACCTCCGCCCCATGGCGCAGCAACAGATCGACCACAGCCCGGCCGCTGCGGGCCATCCCGACCACGAGCACTTTCTTTCCCGCCGGCGATTTCACCGTAGCTTCAATGTCGTTAACGCGAATAGCGCCAACACCAAACCCGCAATCCAGAACCGCGCGATGATTTTCGACTCCTGCCAGCCCAGAGCTTCAAAGTGGTGATGCAAGGGCGCCATCTTGAAAATGCGTTTCCCTCTGAGCTTGAAGCTGCCCACCTGCAAGATCACGGACAGCGCCTCGATCACGAATACGCCGCCGATGAACAGCATTAGGATTTCCTGCTTGATCAGCACAGCCACAATCGCCATGCTCGCGCCCAGGGCGAGGGACCCCACATCGCCCATGAAGACTTCCGCCGGATGCGCGTTGTACCAGAGAAATCCCAGGCTCGCCCCGGTCATCGCCCCGCAGAAAATGGTCAGCTCGCTGGTGCGAGGATTCCGCACCAGATCCAGGTAGGCCGCCAGCTCCGCGTGTCCGCCTGTGTAAGTGAGCGCCGTGAGAGCGCCGGCCGCAATCACCATCAAGCCGATCGCGAGGCCGTCCAACCCATCCGTCAGATTGACGCCGTTTGAGAATCCCACCACCACCAGAATCAAAAAAATGAAGAACGGCAACACGCCGATCGCGTAGGTCCAGGGGTTTTGCAACAGCGAGGGAATCAACAGGTCCGGCCGGAATTGCTTGAAGAACGGAACGTTCATGGCCGTCTCGTAGTTTCCGCGTGAGTGCATCGCCAGCAGCAGCGCACCCAGAATCAGCGCCATGGCCACCTGCAGCGTGAACTTTCTCCTGGCCGTCAGCCCGAGGTTGCGTTTCTTGAGCACCTTTGAGTAGTCGTCCCAGAACCCGATCGCCCCGTAGCCGAGCATTCCGGCCAAAACCAGCCAAATGTGAGCATTGCTGAGGTCGGCCCACAGCAGCGTCGGGATCACGATCGAAATGATGATCAGGACGCCGCCCATCGTCGGCGTGCCCGCCTTCTTCTGGTGAGACCTCGGCCCCTCCTCGCGGATATGCTGGCCAATCTGAAATTCGCGCAATCTCGCGATCAGCCACGGACCCAGAACCACGCACAGGAACAGCGCCGTCAGGCTGGCGAACGCCGTGCGGGTGGTTACATACCGGAATACCCGGAACGGGCTGACCGAGGGAAACAGTTGTTCGAAAAGCAGGTAGTAAAGCATCGTCTGCCTCAGGAGCGGACCGTCTCCGCGGCATGACTCCCAAGAAATTTCTCCAGGGCCAGTTCGACCTTCACGCCCCGCGAGCCTTTGAACAGCAAAGCGTCCCCCTCGCGAATCAGTCCGCGCAGAAACTCGCCCGCCGTTGCGGGATCTTCGAAAAAGTACGCAGCGCCGCCCGACATTCCCGCCAGCACGGCCTCATCGACCATGTGGCGTGCGGCGCCGCGTATCCCAATCAACAGATCAATCCCGCGTTCCGCGACATATTTGCCTACATCGCGGTGTAACGGCTCGGCCGAACGGCCAAGTTCGAGCATCTCCCCCAGCACGGCCACTCTGCGCCGCGCCGTCGCGGAGGCCAGCACGTCAATCATCGATCGCGCCGCCTCCGGGTTGGAGTTGTAGCAGTCGTTCCAAATCGTCACGCCATCGCGCACCAGGCGTTCCCCACGCATCTTCGGAAGAGTGAAGGCGCTCACCGCCCGGCGCAACGTCTCGAAGGGGACGGCGAAGACCCGCGCAACGGCGAGCGCCGCCAGCACGTTCATCACGCCATGACGTCCAACAAGCTGTGTTTTGAAGGGCACACGGTCCACGCAGAACCGCACCCACTCGCCGCCCGGTACCATCTCCGTGGCTCGGACATCCGCTCCTGGAGAAAAGCCGAATGTAATGGAGCGGCCCGCATGCGCATCGCCGAACTTCGCCACGCGCGGATCGTCGGCGTTCAGGACGGCCGTTCCGCCCCGAGGCAGCGCCTGGATCAACTCCCGCTTCGCGCGCGCGACATCCTCTATGGAATCGAAATTCTCCACGTGCGCATATCCGGCGTTCGTCACCACGCCGATATCCGGCGCGGCGATCTCGCAAAGCGCGCGAATCTCACCGGCGTGATTCATGCCCATCTCGAGCACGGCGGCCCGGCACGCCTCCGGCAGCCGCAGAATGGAGAGCGGAACACCCACGTGATTGTTGAGGTTCCCCTCCGTTTTGCCGGCGGCGAGCAGATGCGCGATGGCGTCCTTCGTCGTGGTCTTGCCGGCGCTGCCGGTCACCCCGATTACGGTTCCGCCCCATTCCCGGCGCGCTTCCGCCGCAAGCCGTTGCAGCGCGCGCAGCGGATTATCCACTTCGAGGGCGGGTGAAATTCCCCCCGCCCGGCCGGTCTCCACCACCACGCCCGCCGCGCCGCGCTCCATGGCCGCGGACAGGTAATCGTGGCCGTCGTGGTTCGGCCCTCGCAAAGCGAAGTACAGATCGCCTGGCGCGAGCGTGCGCGTGTCCACACTCCAGCCGGAGACCATCCGCTCGTCTGCCGCAAAGGGGGCGGAGACGGCTTCGGCGATCTGTCGCCAGGAAAGTTTCATTCGCGCTCCCGGCGATAGCCGAACCCGCGCAGAACCTCGCGAGCCACCTGACGGTCGTCGAATGGAATTGTCCGGTCTTTCAGAACCTGGTACGTTTCGTGACCCTTTCCCGCGATCAGCACGATATCGCCGTCGCCAGCCTCCTCAATTGCCCGCCGGATGGCGGTGGCGCGGTCCGGCTCGATGATGTGCGGCGTATCGTGACGCCGCAGACCCACCAGCGCGTCGTTGATAATGGCCGCCGGCTCTTCCGAGCGCGGGTTATCGGTTGTGAGCACCACCAGATCGCTGAGCTCGCCCGCCGCGGAAGCCATCAAGGGACGCTTGGCGCGATCGCGGTCGCCGCCGCATCCAAACACGGTGATCAGGCGCTTCATTTCCAGGCTGCGCGCCACGGCAATGGTGTTGCGCAGGGCATCGTCGGTGTGCGCGTAGTCGACCACCACCAGGAACGGCTGCCTTTCGTCCACGCGCTCGAAGCGTCCGGGGACGGACTTGAGGTCCGCGATGCCGCGCGCCACCGTCTCCGGCGCAACGCCATAGCTGAGGCCCGCGCTGCACGCCGCCAGAATGTTATAGACGTTGATCCGTCCGATCAGCGGGGACTCCACCCGGAAGCGCTCCTTTCGAAACTGTATGTCAAACCGCAGCCCTCGTGAGGTGGAAGAGATGTGGCGGGCGCGTACGTCCGCGTCCGGCCCCAGACCGTACTGCAGGCACTCGGTCGCGGCTGGGGGTGCAATCGTCTTTCCATATTCGTCGTCGCGATTGATGGCGGCGAAGCGCGGAGGCGGTCCGCCCGCTCCCTGAAAAAGCAGCTCTTTGGCGGCGAAATACTCCTGCATCGTCCCGTGAAAGTCCAGGTGATCCCGCGTCAGGTTTGTGAACACCGCCGTGTGGAAATGGAGGCCGTACACTCTGCCCAGCGCCAGCGCGTGGGAGGAAACTTCCATGGTAACGTGCGTGCCTCCCAGCGTCAGCAGCTCGCGAAACAGGCGATGCAGATCCAATGATTCGGGCGTCGTATTCACGGCCGGCAGAACACGGCCGGCCAGATGGTATTCGATCGTCCCGATGAGGGCGGTTGTGGAACCGGTCGCGCGCAGAATGGAGTCGATCAGAAAACCAGTGGTGGTCTTTCCATTAGTGCCGGTGATGCCCGTGAGACCGAGTTTCTCATCCGGCGCCCCGTAAAACCTGCGTGCGGCGAGCGCCAGAGCCTGGCGGCCATGCGCTACCTCAATCCACTGGCCCGGGAAATCGTCCGGCCTGGGCGATTCGCTGACCACGGCCAGCGCGCCGCGCTCCAGCGCCTGCCGCGCGAAAGCCCGTCCGTCCGCCTGTTGTCCGGGAAACGCAAAGAAAAGATAGCTGCGAGCAATGCGTCGGGAATCGTAGTCGAGGCCTTCCACCCGAGCGCCTGTTAGCGCCGCCCCGGCGGGCGTCTTCAGCGGGACGCCTTCCAAGATCTCCCCCACAGTCATCGCCATCTATCGGGCCAGGGCTTGCTGCCGCCCCGCCCCCAGAGCGAACTGCACGCGTACCCGCTGCCCGGGCTCCAGTGCCGCGCCCGGCGGCGGAACCTGCTCCCGCGCGATACCGGTGCCGTCCAAAAGCACGGGAACGCCCAGAGCCGCAGCCTCCTCCACCACGGCGCGCATGCTCTTGCCGTGGAAGTTGGGCGCCTTGGGACCGGGTTTTGTTTCTGGGACTTCGGCGACTTGATTTTCCTCCTCGATCAGGGGGCCTTCCGGGCTGAGTTCGGCGATCGACAGGTCCTCCACCTCCAAATCCGCGGGCGCCTGGGGTGTTTTCCCCTTTTCTTCGGGGACGTCTTCGGGAAGGTCTTTGGGTACGTCCAGCACTCGCAAGGCTTCGCTCGCGACGGCGTGAAAGACCGGGCCGGCCACTTTGCCGCCGAATTCGCGCGAGCCGTTCAGCGTCACCACCACCACGATTGCCGGATTGGTTACGGGCGCGAATCCCATGAAGCTCGCGTTGTAGAAGCTGGTATAACGGCGGTTTTCAAAATCGAAGATTTGGGCGGACCCGGTCTTTCCGGCCGAGCTGTAGCCTTCCAGCCGCGCGTTGCGGCCGGTTCCCCGCAGGACCACGCCCTCCATCATCTGGCGCATGGTGAATGCGGTCTCCGGTTTCAAGATGCGGACCGGAGGCTCAACCTGCTCCTCCCTGGCCGCGAACTCGCCCGGCCTCTGCCGCTTCAGCACCAGGCGCGGCTTCACCAGCAGACCTCCATTGGCAATCACCGAGCAGGCGCGCGCCAGTTGCACCGAGGTCGTGCTGATTTCATGGCCCATGGATACGGAAGCGATCGAGGTCTTGCCCCATCCGTCCAGGCGGCGGAACATGCCGGACGACTCCGCGGGAAGCGGAATGCCGCTCTCCTCGCCGAATCCGAACCGCCGCACATAGTTGTGGAGACGCTTCTCCCCCACCCTCATTCCGATCTGAATGGCTCCGATGTTGCTCGACTTCTCCAGCACCTGCGCCATGGTGATGGTTCCGAAGCCCCGTTTGGCCTCATGCACCACGCGGCCGAAAAACTTCATGGCGCCATTGCCGCAGTTGATCAACGTGTCCGGACGCAAAGACGTAGTCTCGAGCGCCGCGGCCAGAGTGATTACCTTGAATACGGACCCGGGCTCGAAGGGAGCGGAGACAGCCGAATTCTGTCGGGCCGCAAGCTCGCCGGCTCCGGTTGGCGGATGGCCGGGATCGTAGCGCGGGTAGTTGGCCATGGCCAGTATCTCGCCCGTATGCGGGTTCATGACGACGAGGCTGCCAGTGGGGCAGCGGTTCGCTTTAGCCGCGAGAACCAGCTCGCGCTCGGCGACAAACTGGATGCGCTCGTCGATGGAGAGCGTAATGCTCTTGCCCGCCAGCGGCTCGGCGGAGAGCTGCGATTCGATGCCGCGCCGCTTCACGTCCGTGAGCATGCGCGCCGCGCCTTGCCGGCCGCGCAGCTCGGATTCGAAACTCTTCTCTACCCCCACCGTGCCGCTTTCCCGGTGATCCACCGTGCCCACCACGTGCGAGGCGACCAGGCCTTTCGGATAGTGCCGCTGGCTCTCGGATTCAAACTCGATCCATTCCAGCCGCAGGCTGCGCAACCGCTCCGACTCGAGTGGCGAGATCTTGCGTTTGATCCAGAGAAAGCCGCGCCGGTTCCGGACGGCCGAGCGAAGCTTCTCACGCAGCTGATCCGCATCCAGGGAGAGTATGGGGGAGAGGATGTCGGCGGCGACGGCCGGATCGGACAGCAGGAGCGGATTCACGAAGACCGAATCCATCGGCACGCTCATCGCCAGTGGCTCGCCGTTGCGGTCGAAGATGGTTCCCCGCGGCGCGGGAATCTCTATCAACCGCTCCTGCTGATGCCTCGCCATGCGGGCATATTCGTCATGACGAAGTATCTGAAGATAAATCAGCTTGGCGCAGATCAGGATGGCCCAAAGGAGCGCGCCGGCGGCCAGCCATGTCAGCCGGCGGAACGCATCGGACCTGGCGCGAGAGTCGACCAATGGCTGCCTCTGCTTAGCGAGAGGATGTTTTCAGATTCATGGCCAGGGCCGGATCGTTTCCGTCCAGATGGATCACCTGTCCTGGCTGCGGATTAACCAGTTCCTGCTGCCGGGCGAGCTCTTCCAGGCGATCCGGCCGAAGCAAAGAGGCTTCCGCCACTTCCAGGCGCTTTCGCTCGTCCAAAAGCTGCTGCCGTTCATGCTTCAGGGCCTGGATCTGGTAGCCGGCGAGAATTCCGGCAACGTTGGGCGCGATCGTACTCACTAGCAGCACCGCCGCTACGCAGGCCACCCCGATGGCCGACCAACATTCCCCGCGCGCCCGCGGATCGGCCTCCCGAACCAGCCGCGAGTTGTCGATACGCTTGGAGAAGAAGTAAACATCTTCATTGGGCAGAGCCCGCAATCGATTCCGCCGTGCGTAGCGCACAACGGTCCTCGCTCCCGCCTCTTCGCGGGCCGCAAGATCGAACCTTCTGAAAAAAGTCGCCAGCGTCGCCATTCTATTCCCGCCTAACCCCGATACCTTCCACCCGTGCCAAACTCCCCTAGCGCCGGATTATCACCGACGCCTCGGCAACCGCTCCCTGACGGTCGCGGCTCCGTAAGTCCTTCCGAGCCGCGACCGTCAGGGAGCGGTTGCTAGATCATTTCCAATGCCCTAAGCTTCGCGCTGCGCGAAGGCGGATTCTCCCGCACTTCCTCTTCGCGCGGCTGCAAGGGGCGCTTCGTGAGAATCACGGCCCGTCCTTCGCGCGCCAGAGATCGAAACTTTTCCTTGACCTTGCGGTCTTCGAGCGACATGAAGGAGATGGTCACAATGCGCCCGCCGCTCTTGACGACTTCCGGCGCGATTTCGAGCAGCCGGTCCAACTCCCCCTGCTCGTCGTTTACCTCCATGCGCAGCGCCATGAACGTGCGCGTCGCAGGGTGCAAACGCCCCGTTCGGGGCACGGCCCGCTCCACTACACCCGCCAGGTGCAGCGTGCTCCTTATGGGCCGCGCCCGAACGATTGCTCTGGCTATCTTCCGCGCCCTCCTTTCCTCGCCTAGCTGATAGATCAGATCGGCGAGCGCCTTTTCGGCACTGTGATTTACCAGATCGCCCGCCGTCGCACCCTGGCTTCGATCCATGCGCATGTCCAGCGGGCCGTCCGATAAGATTGAGAACCCTCGATCGGCGTCGGTCAACTGATACCGGCTGACGCCAAGGTCGGCCAGCAGCCCGTCGACTTTCTCCATGCCCAGTTCCCATGGAGCCTGATCGAGAGTGGAAAAGCTCCCCTGCCTGTAATGAATGCGTTCGCCGAGTTGTGCCGTATTCCGCTTCGCCATCTCCAGCGAGTCCGCATCCCTGTCGTTCGCTACCACCAAACCCGTCGTCAGCCGCCGCGCGATTTCGGCCGTGTGCCCGCCCAGTCCCGCGGTGGCGTCGATGTAGATACCGTCCGGCCGCACCGCCAGGAACTCCAGCGCTTCCGCCGCCATTACTGGATAGTGCATGGCCCCTATTGCAAGCCCGCCCGCTGCAGAACATCCAGGTCCTCCTCGGGGGTTACAGCGGCTTCCGCACGGCGCCGCTCGTACACGGCCTCGCTATAGATCTCGACGTGCCCGTTGTAGGCGCATAGCTTCACGCTCTGGTTTTCGATGCCCAAAGTCCGCCGCAGCTCCGGCGGCAACAGAATTCTCCCCTGCCCGTCCACCTCGGAATCCGCCCCCAAATCGGCGGCGTTGAACGCTACATTGCGCGCCACCTTGGGGTTCTCCCGGAACTCCTGAAAAAACTTTTGGCTTTGCCGCCACGCCTGAATAGGGTATATATGACCTATGCGGCGATCCAGGCTGGTGACGAAAAGCTTCTTTTCCGGAAGAGCGGCGAAAAACTCCTGGAAGACGACGGGCAGCTTCAGCCGGCCCTTGTCGTCTACCCGCGCCGGGTACATCCCATTCGGCGGCTCTACCGGTTGATCCACTTAAAGTCCACCTTAAGACCACTTTCAGACCACTTCCACAACCGATTGTGTCATTGATGATTCTGGATTGCAATAGCCTTTTCGGGGAAATTCTTGATTTTTTGGGAGTTACTCAAACCACTATGTATTCGGTAGGGTTTCCTAGTACCACAACATCTTGCATCTCATGGCGAATATAAAGCGAAGGAGTGGCTCTTGTGAAGCGGTTTAGCGCCAGCGAGGCGGCTCGACGGCTGATTCAGGTGCCGCCGTCGGAACAGCGGGATGCAGCCATGCGCAAGGTGATCCGCAAGATTCCCAAGGGGAAAGTGGCTACCTACGCTCAGGTGGCCGCCGCCGCCGGATATCCTCTATACCACCGCCAGGTGGTGCAATTGCTAAGAAAGTCGGGCGACTCGCTGCCCTGGCAGCGTGTCGTCGGCGCCGGAGGCCAAATTCGCCTGAAGCTGGACCAAGCGCGGGAGCAGCGACTGCGACTCGAGATGGAAGGTGTCCGCTTCCGCGGCAAGTGCGTTGCAATGGACGAGCACCAGCATGCGTTCCGCACCTGGGAACTGGATGACTAGACGGCGCCGGTTGGCGCTGGTTGTAGTCTACGCCCATTTCCTTGCCCTGGCCGCGGACGGCCTGTGGTCGTACTTCACACCCGACGACATGATGAATCTCTATGGCTATTGGAGCAAACCATTGAGCCGTTTACTGCTCGATGGCCTCCCGCTCTTCTCCAGCGGGTACCGGCCGGCCGGAGCCCTTTTCTACGTGCCGGTGTTTCACGTTTTCGGGTTTGACCCTCTGCCATTTCGAGTCGTCTGTTTTCTTCTGTTAGCTCTGAATCTATATCTGAACTTTGCGTTTGTACACAGGCTGACCGGTTCATCGGCGGCAGCGATCGTCAGCGCGCTTTTATTCTCGTATCATGCCCACTTTGCGGACCTGTACTATAGCTCCGGCGCCGTATACGATCTTCTCGCATTTGTCTTTTTCTATTCTTGCCTGCTTTTATATGTCGGGATACGGCAGACAGAGCGTGTTCCCACTGCCTGGCAGCACGCCTGTCTGTGCGTTCTCTTTTGGCTCGCACTCAATTCGAAAGAGATTTCGGCGATGTTGCCGGTTGTTCTTCTGGCCTACGAGTGCTGCTACAAAAACGCTGTCCGGGCGATGCGAAAGTCATGCTTGCGCTGGGCCGTTGGGCCGGGGCGATGCATCCTGACCTTTGGGTTGTTGGGCGGGGCGCACATGCTGCCCCGGTTGCTCGGGGGCGGCAGCATGGCGTCGAATCCCGCCTACCGACCAGAACTCTCTCTCGGCGCGTATCTGGAGAATCTGCGCCACTATCTTGGACTTTTGCTCTACTGCCACGAAGGTATGACTGGGTTCGCCGCCGCAAGCATTGTCATCGCCATGCCGCTTCTGGCGCTCCTGCTAAAGAACGGGAATCTGGTGTTCTCGTGGCTGCTGTTTGTAATTGTCTCTCTCCCGGTTATGTTTATCGCCGCGCGTGGAGCGTTTGTATTATACCTGCCATACCTCGGTATGACGATGTATGCGGGCGTGGTTTTCGCGGCAGCGGCCCGGCCGGTATTCGAGACATTACGTCGCCGGACGGCAGTCGCGCTCGGAACCCTGGGAGCAGCAGCGCTGGTGCTCTACAACGTTCACGATGGCGGAAAGCCGCAAGCTACCGGGTGGGTCCGTCCCGAACAGGCGAAGGTGCGGGAAGTCGCCGATAGAGTATCGGGAAGGTACAAGACATTGGGTAAGGGCGTTCGCGTCTTATTGATAAACAGTCCATTCCCCGATGACGACTATGGTCCCCTGTTTATCTTGCGGTTGTACTATCTTGACAGAAGTCTTCAAGTGAAATGGCTCAAGCAGAAGGGATCTCTGAGCCCGGAGGCGCTCGCGCAATACGATCACGTATTCGAATTCCCGGAAGCCCGGGCGCGCTGATCTTGACTTACGCCAGGATCGCGGTCGCACAAACCACCGCAAAGTGCCGAATCACACATGCGCCGGCTCGTTATTTTCCATACAGCCCTGAGCCGCGTTCCCGCCCGCCGTGCGCGCGTGGCCAACTTCGCGGTAGATACAGATATTTAGCTATAGCTGGCCTGGCGTCAGTGTTCCACCGCCCGCTGTTCTCCAAAGTACAATCCTTGTGCGTGACGGGTTGCTCGCGGTATTCGTTTGCGGTATCACGGTTGCAGTGGAGCCCTGGGAGGTGATCGGAAATCCCGATGCCTCTTGAGTAACTGGGGAACGAACATGGCCGGCTCAGAAAGAAGTGTGCGCCCCACGCAAACGAACTAAGGAGAAATGCATATGGCAGGAAAGAATACGGCAGCATTCGGCATCTATTCCAATCGGGTTCAGGTCGAGCAGGCAATTGACTCCCTTCTCGCAGCCAGATTCAGGAATGAAGACATCTCGGTACTGTTCCCCGACAATCAGGGAACCAAAGACTTCGCACACGAGAAGAACACGAAGGCTCCGGAAGGCGCCACTGCGGGAGTAGGTGCGGGTGGAGCCATCGGCGGTACGCTTGGCCTCCTGGCTGGAATAGGGGCGCTCGCGATTCCAGGCCTCGGCCCATTTATCGCGGCGGGGCCGATCATGACAGCCTTGGCCGGTCTGGGTGTTGGAGGCGCCGTCGGCGGGCTGGTTGGGGCCCTGGTCGGTATGGGTATCCCGGAATATGAAGCGAAGCGCTATGACGGCCGCGTAAGACAGGGCAGCATTTTGGTTTCCGTTCATTGCGACAACTCGGAGTGGGTCGGCCGGGCGAAGAATATTCTGAAGCAGACCGGAGCCGAAGATGTCGCCTCTGCCGGAGAGGCCGGTTCCGACTACGGGAAAACGGACAAGCCTCTTCCACGCACGGGCGCTGGCTCGATTTAGACTCGGCCCGGTTGGCCCTTGCGCTTCAGCCGCCCGCCGAGAGCTGAGCAGTGAAGTGGCTGAGGAATTCTTCCAGTCCGCTGTGAAGGATTGTCATCCATCCGACTACATCAGGAATGCGCCCCTGCCTCACCCGGCGCGCTGTGCCCTGGAGATCGTCAAGGAACCCTCCACCGCTGGCATCCTGATTCTCGAATCTGTCGAGTTCAAGGAACAGCCGGCCACGTCGCATCAGAAGTACGTTGTGAATCAGGATCGGTAGAAGTGATCCGCGAAGGCGCGCGCTCACCCATCAGAAGCTTTCTTCCGGCCCGCTTATGGCTTCGGCTTTGGGCGGGCTTTTTGTTTTGGCGCGTGCCGGGTCGTGGATCACAACGCGATCCGTGCCGTAGCAGCCGGCTGCAGTTGCTGGCCGCCGCCAAATATCGCTGGCCGCGCCAGGAATAGACCCGCGAGACTGACAATCTCCCCAATGAGTGGGACCGGCGGCTCGTGAGCGGCAAGCAACGCCCATGCGTCATTCAAACCCGGCCAGAGCGCAGTGAACAGAATCGCGTACCAAGCCCATTTCTGAAATCGCCGAAGACCATAGAGCGCCAGTAGTACAACACACAGACCGCTGTTCATGACATTCACCAGTTCAATATGCTGCGCGGTGACAAAAGCGACGGCCACCGGCCGGCTGAAGTTCTGGATGTCGTTCAGGGAATACTCAGCCGGGCCGGGCGGGAACTGGCCGGACAGCCATGGTTTGCCGGGATTCTGCTCGCTGCTCAGGTACGCAAAGTACAAGACGGTTGACGCCAGGAGCGGCACCAGTCCGCCTACGATAACCAGGATCGACCCAATGTTAAGGGTTTTGGGCAGACTGGCCGTTGAGTTTTTCATTGTCCCTCCTTCGAGAACGAACCTACGTGGCCTCACGGATGTTTTCGTCCTTGTTGCACGCGGGTCATGGGCGACCCTTGGTAATTCTAATATGTATGTCAGCGCCGGCTGCGTAAGAAGACGACGCGAGAGCTCGTCGAGTTCTACCGCGCTTCCCATGATATGACCCGGCTGGAGCGGCAAGCTCCCAGGGCCGCATACGTCCAGCAGCTCGTTCAGGCGTGGCGGGAATTGATTCGGCGGGAGAAACTTGGGTAGTGGGGGTTCCAGCAGCAGTACCGGTACAGAACGGCCAACAAAAGCGTGCATGTGGCCGTGACGCAAACGGAATCCAGGACGAGCCGTGATATCATGCCCGCGCCATCAAAACCATTGCCTTGGTTGCTGGACTGCTGGCCGCCACATCAGCAGTAAGCGCCGCTACTTTTTACACCTATGTTGCGGCCAGGACCGGTCCTGTCCTTTGCGTAGCCGAGAACGGCGCGTACTTGATAGTGCCAGAGTTCGTCGAAAGTGGACCCTGCGGGCTGAGCACCACTTTCGGGACCGCCGCCGCATTCGCCAGTGCCGAACCCAGCTTCCTCGAGGTAGCCGGAGCAATCGGCAGGCAGCATGCCGCCAGGGTCTACGCTTTGACCTCCGTCGAAGATGTGTACATTCCTTCGGCCAATGGGTACGCCGTCTTCGGGTTCGATATCTTCGGGTTTTCGGATCACCCTGTCTTCTTCCGGCGCCACGCGGAATTCAACGGGGCTTCTCTCGGCATCCTAGAGGGTGGCTTCGGTGTCGGGAAAAGCTTCAAGGTCCCCGTGCGGGCCGGCGTCCCCTTCGCCTTCAAGATCACCCTGGAGGCCAGCGAGCCGTTCGACTTGGACCCGAACTTCGAATTCCCTGAAGAAGACGAAAGCTCTATCTGCCGCCCATTTTTCTACGATGCCTGGGTCGCGCCGCGCCCGATAGTCTTCCTGCCAACGCCAGAGCCGAGCACCACAGCTATGCTGCTAATTGCGGGCGGTTTTTTAGCTTGGCGACGGAGACGAAAGGGCGGTCGAGTGGCGTGAGATGAACTGGCATCACTGAGATGAGGAAGGAGCACTGTCGGGGCGAGCAGAAGGCAAGAAGGCGACAGAAGAAGTGGCGGTGAAAAGCCCTGCGCTGCGGGTCGGAGTCGCGAAGCTGAACGCTGGATCGAGCAGCGGCGGCAGCAATGGAATGATTAAAAGCGGGTCATCCAACACTTCGCAACACAAAAGGGATAAAATGTTGTTTCTCGTTTTGCGCGGGAGACCAACATGGCAGCCAAGTCCCTCAAGATCGATAGCCTTGAACTTGATCTTGAAAATCCGCGGATCACGCTGGCGTCCGACCAGCGCGATGCGATGCAGAAGATCATCAAAGAGCAAAAGGTCAAGCTGATCAACCTTGCTGAAAGCATCGCCGACAAGGGCCTCAGCCCCATGGACCGGTGCTTGGTGCTGCGCTCCCCCAGCGACGGTCGCTTCATCGTGCTGGAGGGTAATCGGCGCATTCTGGCGGCGAAGCTGCTCAAGAACCCATCTCTCGTTGACAGCCTTGAGATGCCTGAGGGGCACAAGAAGCGGCTGCAGAAAGCCGCTCTGACTTTCGATCCCAAAAAAATTGAGCCCGTGGACTGCTATGAGGTTGCCGACCGAGCCGAGGGCGTGGAGTGGATTCGGCGGCGGCACACCGGCGAAGACGAAGGCCGCGGCATCATTCCCTGGTCGGCAGTTGCGACGGCGAGGTTTCGCGGGCGCGATGCCGCGCTGCAGGCCTTAGACTTCGTCGGTCAGCATGGCGGTATCACGGAAGAGCAGGCGGATCTGATAGCCGGGAAATTTCCCCTGACGACGCTCGACCGCCTTCTCTCGACCCCGGCGGTGCGCAAATCCCTCGGCTTCGAATTGGTGGACGGCAAGCTGGAGACGGAACTGCCTCCCGAAGAAGCCATGAAACCGCTCCGGCGCATTGTCGTTGACCTGGCTGAGAAAAAGAAGACCGTCAGCGACTTGAAGTCGAAGGACCAGCAAATCGCCTACATCAATGAATTCAAGGCGTCCGACAGGCCGAATCTATCACTGAAGACCGGCAAGCTGAAGCCCGTAGAGAAAATCTCGCAAAAGGATTTCACTGCTAAGCCAGCGCCTGCACCAAAAAAGCCCAAACAGCCGAAAGCAGGGCCGCGCACCACGGTCGTGCCAAAATCATGCAAGCTGAACATCACGACCGCGAAGATCGAGAAGATCTACGGTGAACTGAGAATTCTGCAATTAGCGAAGCACGTTCACGCGATAGGGGTCCTGCTGCGCGTGTTCCTCGAAATGTCGGTCGACGACTATCTGACGAAAGCGGGTGTTCCGTTGACGTTCCAGGCCAAGGGCGGGCATACGGGGGACAAGAAACTGGCGGTCAAAGTCGAAGAAGCTATCGACCACATGGTTGCGAATGGCGCAACGAAGAAAGATTTCAAGGGTGTCCTGGCTGGCCTGAAAGATGATCATCATCCGTTTGCGATTGACACGCTACACGCATATATCCACAATCGGTTCTTCACGCCCACTGAAGGAAATCTGGTAACCGGATGGGACAATGCGCAGCGGTTCTTCGAGACGATCTGGCCATGAGCGAACCAGGCCAGCAACGCCTCATTCACTTCACGCCGCTGCGTTATCCGGGCGGCAAGGCCAAGCTTGCGCTGTACGTCAAGCGCCTGATGAAAGAGAACGGGCTGCTCGACGGGGAATATGTCGAACCGTATGCCGGCGGCGCCGCCATCGCGCTTGAGCTGCTGTTCCATGCATACGTCTCGCGCATTCACATCAACGATGTCAGCAAACCGGTGCATGCGTTCTGGAAAAGCGTCCTGAGCCACACGGAAGATCTCTGCCGCCTCGCGATGAAAACGCCGCTGACGGTTAGGGCGTGGGACAAGCAGAAGCGCATTCTGGACAACCCGAACGATCACGACGATCTCGATCTCGGCTTCGCCACGTTTTTCCTGAACAGAACGAACCGCTCCGGCATTCTCAACGGCGGCATCATTGGCGGCCGGGATCAGAGCGGCCCGTGGAAGATTGACGCGCGCTTTAATGCGAGGGAGCTTGTACAACGCATTGAGGCGATTGCCAGAATGAAAGATCGAATCAAGCTGACACGACAGGATGCGCTGAAGTTCCTGAAGAGCGGCGTTACACGCTGGCCGAAGGAAACACTGATTTATCTTGATCCGCCGTACTATGTAAAAGGGCGCGACCTGTATTACGATTTCTACGAACAGAAGGATCACGCCAGCGTTGCGGAGTTCGTGAGAGCGGGCATTGTCGCGCAGCGATGGATTGTCTCATACGACAATGTGCCGCAAATTCGTGATCTTTATAAAGGCTCGCGCCATGTCGTTTACAACATCGGCTACAGCGCTCGGTCAGCCGCGCAAGGATCGGAGGTAATGTTCTTCTGCGACGGGTTGAAAGTGCCGCCCCTGATCGGGCCGATACAGATTACGGAAGATCACGCGGGGATTTATCGCCGGATGGCTTAGAGGGCTTCCGCCCCTCATCTGCGACGGTCGTTCTGGAAAGTCCTCCCATCCTCCGCATCTTCACTCTACCCACGTAACGCATTTATTTGTAGAGCAGGCGGCATGGATATGTGCGTTCACATTCGCGATTGAATAGCGTAGTTTGCCACTTCCACACACACGACGTTAATCTCGCCGGTAACGCCCGCGATTCTTGCCTTCTTAGCCCGCATCCTTGAATAACGCTGAACGAACCGCGCAGTCTTTGCTTCGAGCAGCTTCCGCAACGCAACCGTCTTCTCTGGGTTGCTCGGCAGGGCAGATCGATCTGAGCAGCCAGCTCGCCGAATGGTTTACTGACAGCCTGAAGATGCTCAGGAAGGTGGCTGTATTCGAAGAACTGCATAAGGTGGTTTTTCATTTGATCCTCACTAGAGTCCGCGGGGCGGGTTGCTGGAAAGGGACTGTAGGGCTACGCCGGACAGAAGGCAATCAAAAAGAGCGCAACAGTGCTATTTCTTGCTGCAGATCGATGCAACTAACTATCAAATAAGGCGCTTACATGCATTCGATGCACATTTCAGGCACAGCAACGCGCCGCACCTATCGGCAGGTGATTGCAAACAAATCAGATAGCACTGGCGGAGGAAGAGGGATTCGAACCCCCGAGCGAGTCACCCCGCTAACGGTTTTCAAGACCGCCGCCTTCAACCACTCGGCCATTCCTCCAGTCCTCAATTTACTTTATTTCCCAACGGGTTGCAATCGATTCCAGCAGACGACTTGCATTCCGCACGCGCGGCGGTATACTAGAGCCAGCTTTTTCAGGACCGTATCCGGGCAAACTCAGCATCGGGAGGAGGTCTTTCATGTTCGATAGTCTCTCCGACCAGATCCGCAAGGACCAGGTCAGTTCCACAACCCTCAAAGAGCGCGTGCTTCGCTGGATCGCCGTCGCTGTTCTGTCGGTCGCCATCTTTGGCGGCCTGTACATGAGCATGAAGTTGCTCGAGGGGTAAGACTCGGGCGCTGAAGACTCAATAGCCAAGATCGCGGAGCTTCCCCATGGTGAGCGGGGGTTTGCCCGTATTGCCTAAGAGCTTCTCCACGTATTTCGCGAGAATGTCGCACTCGAGATTCACGCGATTGCCGGGCCGGTGGGTGCCCAAGCTTGTATTGCGGTATGTGTGGGGAATGATGGTGACTGCCAGCTCCTGGGATTCGATCGCGGCAACCGTCAGACTGATGCCATCGATGGCGACGGAACCTTTGAACACCAGGTAGCGGCCGGTTTCCTCCGGCGCGCGTATCCGAAGCCACCAGTTCTCGTCTCCCAAAGGCTCCATCGAGAGAAACTCGCCCGTCGCATCCACGTGCCCCTGCACGATATGCCCGTCCAGACGGCCTCCCGCGCGTAACGGACGCTCCAGATTGACGCGCGAGCCGGCCCGCAAATCGCCCAGATTCGTGCGGCGTAACGTTTCCGGGGCGAGGTCCGCGGAGAAGCTGTCCGGCCGCAATTCGATCGCCGTAAGACACGCGCCGTTGACGGCGATGCTCGCGCCCTCGGCCAGATCCTCCAACACCCCGGCACAGGCGATGGTCAGGCGCGCGCCGGCGGCGCGAGCCTCCAGACCGCGGACTGTTCCAAGCTCCTCAATAATTCCCGTGAACATTCGCGGCCCCTTCCAGATAGCCTTCCACGGCGAACTCGTCGGCCGCGATGGGGTGTACTTGAAGACGCCGCACCACGATAGCGTCCATGCGTCTGCGGCGGCCCGCGCCGCCCGCCATCGGCAAGCTCTCGATGCCGCCCAGAATCTTGGCGCCGTAGTAGAAGAAAATCTTGTCCACAACCCCGGCTTCAAGCGCCGTCCAGTTTACCTTGCTGCCGGCCTCGATCAGCACGGACAGATAACACTTATCCGCCAGATGCCGGATCACCTGGCTCAGGTCCGTCCGCCCTCCCGGTCCGTCGAAGCTGAGCACCTCGACGCCACGGCCCTCGAGAGCTTTCCGGCGCTCGCCCGAGGCCGCCGAAGTGCAGATTACCGTCAGATCGTTACGGCAGCTTTCGACGATCCTGGCAGTGAGGGGAATGCGAAGCTGCGAGTCCAGCACGATCCGCAGGAGCG
This sequence comes from Bryobacteraceae bacterium, assembly GCA_040902885.1. Classification (GTDB taxonomy): domain Bacteria; phylum Acidobacteriota; class Terriglobia; order Bryobacterales; family Bryobacteraceae; genus JBBDWK01. The sequence continues at coordinate 66,082 of JBBDWK010000081.1, forward strand.
GACGGCTGCGCGGCAGCTCGCTGCGGTCGGTCAGCAGGCAATCGTCGGCCAGCACCGTGCCGATACCGGTGAGTATGGCGTCCGACAGATGCCGCACCTGCTGCACATGCGCTCGCGCGGTCTCGCTGGTGATCCAGCCGCGATTGTCGTCCGGAGCGGCGATCTTCCCGTCCAGAGTGAGTGCGGCCTTCAAGGTGACCAAAGGCCGCCCGCGCCGCATGAAGTGGACGAAGCCTTCGTTCAGCCTTTCCGCCTCGGCGGTGAACTCCGGCGCCAAGTCCACCTCGATTCCCGCGGCGCGCAGACGGCGGAAGCCTTCACCCGCCACCAACGGATTGGGATCTTCCATCGCCGCCGCTACGCGGCGCACTCCGGCGGAGATCAGCGCCTCAACGCACGGGCCTGTGCGCCCGGTGTGCGAGCACGGCTCGAGCGTGATGTACAGATCGGCGCCCCGCGCCTTTCCGGCCGCCTCCTCCAACGCCAGAATTTCCGCATGCTTCCTGCCGCCGTAAGTGTGGAAGCCGCGGCCCACCACCTCGCCTTCCCGCACGAGCACCGCGCCGACCGCTGGGTTAGGGCTGGTCTGCCCGGCCCCGCGGCGGGCCAGTTCCAATGCTTCGCGCAGATAGCCGGCGGTCATTTCTCGAAGATCGATTCGATGAAGGTTTCCGGGTCGAAGGGCAAAAGATCTTCCACCTTCTCCCCGACGCCGACGTAGCGGATCGGCAGGTTCAGCTCGCGCGCGATCGCCACCACCACGCCGCCTTTGGCCGTGCCGTCCAGTTTGGCGAGCACGATGCCCGTAACACCGGAAGTCTCGGTGAACTTCCGGGCCTGTTCCAGACCGTTCTGACCCGTGGTGGCGTCCAGCACCAGCAGCACTTCGTGCGGGGCGTCGGGTATCACCCGGCGCGCCGTGCGCCGCATCTTCTCGAGCTCGGCCATCAAATTGGCTTTGGTTTGCAGCCGCCCGGCCGTATCCACGATGACGTAATCCACCTTGCGCGCGCGCGCCGCCTGCAAAGCATCGAAGAGCACTGCGCTCGGGTCCGCGCCGGGCTTCTGGCGGATCACATCGGTCTGCGTACGCTCGCCCCAGATTTCAAGCTGCTCGATGGCCGCCGCGCGGAACGTATCGGCGGCGCAGAGCAGAACGCCGCGGCCCTCCGCCTTATAGCGGCTGGCGAGTTTTCCGATCGTCGTGGTTTTGCCCGAGCCGTTGACGCCGACCACCATGACCACGGCGGGCGGTTCGGTGACGTGCGCGGGAGGTCGGTCGGCCGCTTGCAGAATCTCGAGAAGCTGTTCCCGGATGAGCCCGCGCAACTCGGAAGCGTCGCCGACCATCTGCCGGGCCACGCGCTGCCGGATCTGCTCTAGAATTTCGGTGGTTGTGGCGACGCCCAGGTCGGCGGCGATGAGCGTGTATTCCAACTCGTCGAGAAGATCGGCGTCGATCTCCTTGCGGCCCGACAGAGCGTCTTCCAGGGCGGATACGAGTCCCGCCCGCGTCTTTTCAACTCCGCTCTTGAGGCGATCGAGGAGCGTCGGCTCCTGTTCCACGGAGCCGAAGAGTGTTTGAATCATTTACACTCATTTTAACAGCGCGCTTCACTGGTGCCGGAGCACCGGGTCACGCACGCCGCGCCAGCACCATCACATGACGTGATCCTATTGGCCGATGACGATGCCGCTGTTCGCCATCTCGTGAAGACGATCCTTAACAAGAGAAGGCTATCAAATTCTGGAAGCCGCTGATGGGAACGGTGCATTGGCACTCGCACAGAAACTCGGTGGAGCCGTTGATCTTCTTATAACTGACGTGGAAATGCCGGGAATGAACGGGGTAGCGTTGGGAAGGGCGATTCGGGACGCATACCCCACGGTCCTGGTAATCTCATTTTCGGGTTTCACAGAAGACCCAACACTTTTGGGTCACGTCTGCTCCCGTTCGTGTCGCGGCATTCGTCGTGCCATTCTGACGCCAGCACCGTTTTCGGGACGTATTCTTCTCGTTCCGCAAGTCCCGGCAACCGACACGAGCGCTATTGAGTTATTGTGCGTCCGATGGATTCACGTTCTTTCCGATTGTTCGAGCGAACGCGCGATCGGAAGTTGCCAGCCTCGCCGGATCGCTATAAATCTGAGTCCAAAGCAGAGGACTGCGCCGGTTGCAGCCGCCGCGGCGGTCGGGAGATGCAGCATACGCCCGATCACTACCACCGCAGCGCCAATCAGCGCCGCGACCGCGTATAGCTCTGTGCGCAATACCGTAGGGATTTCCCTCACGAGCACATCGCGCACCATCCCGCCGCCGATTCCTGTCAGCATGCCGAGCAGTGTCGCCGCGACCGGGCCGGCGTCAAAGGCCAGCGCCTTACCCGCGCCAGAAACCGCAAAGAGCGCCAGTCCGGCAGCGTCGAACACCAGCACAGGGCTGTTCAGCCGGTAGATGATTTTATACCAATAGAACGTAATCAACCCGGCAAGCATCGAGACAGCGATATATCGCCAGTCGCTGATCGCGGCGGGCGGAACCGCTCCAATCAGCACATCACGGGCGATGCCACCCGAGTTGCCCGCGGCGAACGACAAAACCAGAACTCCGAAGAGATCGAGCCTGTACTTCACCGCCGTCGTTGCGCCGCTGAGCGCGAAAACGAACGTGCCGCCAAGATCGAATGCCAGCAGCAGCGTGTTGACCAGGGTATGCCCGTTGACGACCATCGGTTTATCTCGATAGCTAGGCCTGCGCGGCAACGACCAGAGCCTCCACGCCTGTCTCCAAAGTTGGATGTATTACCGGTGCGGAGCGCGGGTTGTGATTGGTCGGGATGTCGCCGGTCTTGCCCTCCTTCTTGGCTTTCGCCTATATGTCCGAATCAGTGCCGCCGACAAACCAGAATACGTCCTTGAATAAAGTTGGTCACAGGTCAGGCGGCCCGCTTCCGAGTTCGGGAGTCTCAGGAGCGGGTGGAACGAGGGATAACACTGAGACCTCCCGGAGTAAGCTGTCAAGATCCAGTCGCTTTGTATACATCGCCAGACCGCCATCGGGACTGCGCGGCCACACCTCGCGTGGCCGGTCCCAATAAAGCTCGATGCCGTTGTCGTCTGGATCGCGCAGGTAAACTGCTTCACTCACGCCGTGATCGCTAGCGCCCTCAAGCGGAATTCCCGCTGTCATCACGCGGTGTACGGCCTCGGCCAACGCGGCGCGCGTTGGATACACAATGGCGAGATGATACAGCCCGGTTCTGCCTGCTGGCGGTGGCGAACCGCCGAGGCTTTCCCAGGTGTTTAGCCCGATATGATGATGATATCCACCAGCTGATATGAACGCTGCGCCCGCGCCGTATCGCTGCGTCAACTCGAAACCTAAGACATCCCGGTAGAACCCTAACGCCCGATCGATATCGGACACCTTCAAATGTACATGACCGATACGGACTCGAGAGTCTAGGTGATGGGAGCCGGTGGTCTGTTTATCGCCTTCCGCCATTACATGCCTTCATTCGGACACGCCCGTAGCGTAGAACGTTGCCCAGTGCTGCCCAACTTTTCGGGATACGCTCCCGCGGTTGCGCGTGCTCCGACCTGAATTTTACCTTACCGCAGAGCTGCTGCCACGGCTTAAGGAAACAATGCAGCGGGTCGCAAAATCGGTCTGCAACAGTGACGGTACGAGGCGGCGGCGGCAACACACAGCGGTGCAGCCCTCGTTTACTCGTCTCGCGTGCCGGGCTGGAAGTACGCCAAAGACCTTCAAGTGGGCCTTGCTTTTTGTTACGGAATGATTACAATAGATCCGGTGCTTTGTTTCCGAATTGTAACAATGCTCGGGGTCGTCTTTGCGATGGTATGCACGCCGTCACTGCGGGGATCGTCATTTGACCAGTCACTTGCCGTTTGCCTGGATGACCGTGTTCACATCGGCAGCCGAGCCGAACAGGCGTTCCGTCAGGAACTGAGCCTGCTATCGGGATCGATGGCCCGACTCATGGACGGAAGTTGTTCCGAATCAAAGTCTATTCGGATTTCGATTCGAACCCACGCTCCGGCACAATATGAAACCGCGTTGGGATTAGCTCATACGGCTGGCGGTCGTGTGCTCCCGGCGATCGAATTGTTCGCCATAAACATCCTGCGCACGTTCGGCCGCCAAGTCGGATCCGAACGGTTCGGCCGCGCTCTAGCGAAAGTCGCGTTCCATGAATTGCAGCACTACATCCGGCAAGAGCAACATCATGATGCCGGAGGTCTTTTTGCTCCGTCCCTGAGCGGAACGCAATTGCTCACGGCAGTTCACCAGCGCAACACGACACCCGACTAGAAGCGAAGGCGGGCGCCAAGCTGCAAGCTCCGCGGGCCACCAACGGTATTCGTAATCTGGCCGAATTCCGAGTCAGCCATATCGCCCGAGGGCAGGGCGAAATTGACATTGTTCAGCAGGTTGAACGCTTCGAATCGAAGCTCCAGATTAATCCTCTCCGATAATCGTGTCTCTTTCGACAGCGCGACATCAAAGCGAACCTGCCTGGGACCGCGCAGAGCGTTGCGCCCAAGGTTGCCAAAACCTCCGCCTGGAGACGCTAAAGCGTCGCGGTTGAAATAGGCGGTTGTGATGTCGGAGCCGCTACGGCGGAGATCTTCAATGGTGGCGCCGGGCGCAAGACTTGGACGGCCGAAGCCCAGACGGAAGAGACCCCCCGATCCCGTTGCGACACTGGCCAGAGCCGCCGGCGTGGCGGCCTCAGGTTCTGGGTAGAAGATTGAGAACGGCGCACCACTCTGACCTTGGACAAAGCCGGAGAACTGCCAGCCGGTCGCAAGCCGTGACTGCGATCCGAATGTAGGTATCGCATAGGAATAGCTGAGCGAGAATCGGTGGGTTCGATCGTAGTCGGAGACGCCGCGATTCGATCGCGGGTTGCGCTGATCACCCTGAAGCACGAAACCGGCGTTCGGCACATCCGGACGGCCGCCGCCCGACGTGGAGCCAGGGTCTACCGAGGAGTAGTCCATCGCTTTTGAGAACGTGTAGGCAAGTCGAAATTGCAAGCCCTGGGAGAATCGTTTCGTCACCCCAAACTGGGCTCCATGGTAGATGGAGTTTCCGCTCGACTGCAGTATGAGCGCTTCTGGAATGTTGAACCCGAGAACCACGCCGCGGGACTCGAAAGGAATGACCGCACTTGTCGTGGCCGCAGTGGCGGGTGCACCAAAGTTCATGTTGACACGGCCGGTCAGCGGATCAGTGAAGCCAAACGCTCTTCCAAGGCCGCGTTCGCGAGCCGTTGCGCCTTGGTTCAAAGCTCCGCGCGGGGCGCCACCCGCTGCGTAAGCTCGATTGAGCCGGTCGAACACGTAGTCCGGAGTCGCAGGATCGTTTAGGTCAAAGCTCTGGTTGAAAGCGATCCCTTGGAGCAGCTTCGTACCCTTGGTGCCGGCGTAGCGCACTTCGACCATGAGGTCCTTGACCACCTCATGCTGCACTCCGAAATTCCACTGCTGAATATAGGGCGTGCGAAGGTTCCGATCGATTGCACGGAACTCAAACGTCTCGGCGACGTTGCCACGGAACGGCTGCCCTGTCGCAGGATCAATCGGATTGGGTGTTCCATCAGCCTGAGTAAGGACCGGCGTGTTATCACGAAGCTGGTAGTTTCCGGCGGCGCCTCCCGTGAAGACAACCCGCATGGGCAAATACTGGTTGAACGGCAGATTCGGGTCCTGTTGCGACCACGCCCTCTGCATCGGCACTCTGCCGCTTGGCGCCGTAATCTCGCTCTCCCGCAGAAACGGATAGTTGCTGAATACGGTATTCATGAAGGCCGCGGAGGGCCGGTCGAAAAAGATGCCATAGCCGCCGCGGATAACTGTACGGCCGGAATCGAAAGGACTATAGGCAAAGCCAAAACGCGGTTGGAAATTATTCAAATCCTGACCGTTCAACGTGTGCTTGTTTTCAGCTTTGATTGCAGTGGCAACCGCTCCGTCGATCGCGCTGAATCCTGTCGATCCGACATTGCTCGGTACGAGGAATGCGTTCGTCGGATTCTCTGCATTGCTCAGGGCCGCAAAATCGAAATTGCCGATGCGCCCGTCACGCTCAGTGGGCCATGCGAACCAATCCCACCTGATTCCGAGATTGAATGTCAGTTTCCGCGAGATCTTCCAATCGTCCGAAATAAACCAACTCAGGTCCTGCATACGGAACGACTTTTGGGTGATCCCGAACTGGGTATCAGCTTCCTGTGCAAGACCACGAAAGAGCTGGTCAAAGCTCGCAAACTTCTCAAACTCGACACCCTGCTCCTCAGGAAGATCAGTGTCGTAGCGATGCCGCTTCCATTCGCCTCCTATACGAATACTGTGCTTGCCGCGTATCCAGGAAAGCGTATCGGAGACACTGTAACTTTGTTGATCCCGAGTGTTAAAGGCATCATTCGGACCACCGAATGAAATACGAGGGCCGCGGAATATGAAATGCCCCAGGCGCTGGGTCGCGGGACGATTGTCGAAGGCGGTGGCCGGGTTGCTCAGTCCGATTGACTCATTCGTTAGGCTCAGGAATGGATCATCCAGGGACCGGGTATTGTTCAAAAGGAACAGTCCGAACCGGGCCTCGTTCGTCAGACTCGCACCGAAAGTGTGAATGTCCGTGAGTGAAAACGATCGAGCCCGGTCATTCCGCTTCAATGTAAAAGGGGAAGTCAGGCTGAAAGGATCGGGGAAGGGATCGAATCCCGGAAAGTTGCTGAAGAAGAAAACTCCGCTCAGGCGGTTCAGTGCCGAAAGCTGACCATCCAATTTGGTCGTGAATTGATCCTGCTGGAATGAAGCCGGAGTGACGTTCCTGACGAGCGTCAACGGATTGCCAACTGCGTCCGTGGATGTGCTGATCCTAGGCTTGCCCGCCGGGCCGCTGACGATGTAGTTGCCGGTGACCGGATTTTTGAGATTCATGATGCGGACAGCGAACGGATCGATCTCCGACACGTTCGTTAAAGAGGAATTCGGGTTCGCCTGCTTGAACGCACTGAAGAGATTCTGAGCCGTACGCTCGCCACTGATCAGGTCCAGAGCGTTCGGTAGATGAGAGAGGCTTTGGGCGGTCGGCACGAACGCCGTTTCCGCATTCGTGCGTTGATACCCGCCGAAGAAGAAGATCTTATCTTTGACGATTGGACCACCAATAGTGAACCCGCCTTCGTGCCGCCGCGCTCTTGGTTTATCAATTCCGTCGCGGTTGAAGAAAAAGTCGTTCGCGTTGAAGGCCTCGTTCTGGATAAAAGTATAGGCGGACCCATGCAACTGGTTCGTGCCGCTGCGAGTGATGAGCTGGAAGTTGCCACCGCCGGATCGCCCGACCGAGGCATCGTAGAGACTTGTCTGGAGCTTAACTTCCTCCAGGGTTTCTGGCGCCGGTGAAATATTGTCGGTAAGCGAGCCTTCATTGCTTGAAAGATTGGTCGCATCAATGCCATTGAACTGAAGGCTGTTCGAAGTAGTCCGTAGACCGTTCACCGACGGCGAGATGTTTCCAGTCCCGTTAACCAAAGCTGGTGGCAGATCGGCGCTCACGCCGGGCTCGGCTGAAAGCAGGTGGGTAAAGCTACGCGTTGCGGTCGGCACCTGTAGCAGTTCGCGCGTGTCAATCTGGCGCGATGTTGTCGCTGTGTTGGACGCGACGAGAGGGACTTCGGCGAGAACCGTTACCGCTTCCCTCACCGATCCTACTTGGATGCGCGCCGGAACACTGGTCAACACAGCGGCCTCTACGAGAAGATCAGTCTGAATAAGCTTCTGAAAGCCGCTCGCTTCGACTTGAACCTGATATCTGCCGGTGGGCAGGAACCGCACTTCCCAGTAGCCTTCGGCGTTGGTCTTTACTTTGCGTGAAAGGCCGGTCCCGGTATTCTTCACCTCGACTGCTGCATCTGGAACGGCAGAGTCGGCGGGATCCGTGACGGTCCCCGATAGTCCGCCTGTCGGACCGGTCTGCGCCCATGCCAGACCTGAGAACAGCAGCAACAAAACACTAGCGGTACACGTCGCATTATTCATTCAGATACCTCTGGATGGTCTGTCCGCGTCGCCCGGGCGCCGTCTGGACCCTTCATCACTTAAGACCGTACCAGCGGCGTGTTACAGGATGACGACAGTATTGTTAACGGGCCGCTTCAAAACAAAACTGCCCAATCTTGCGCTTTTGATACGATGGACTTTGCGAATCGGAATTCATACTTCCCGGTCGGGATCGCTCGACAAGGCGGCCTTTCGCGCGGCCGAGCTCGGCGCCAACACGTTTCAGATTTTCTCCGCTAGTCCTCGGATGTGGCGGGCCTCGCCGCCCCGGCCGGATGAAGTGCGAGCGCTCCAGCAGGCGCGGGAAAAACTGGATCTGACGCCGCTGGTGATTCACGTAAACTACCTGGTCAATCTGGCCTCGAACGATGCCGTCATTCGGGCAAAGTCCGTCGAAGCGTTTCGCGGGGAACTGGAGCGTGCCGAGACGATCGGCGCCGAATACCTGGTGCTGCACCCGGGCAGCTACAGGGGCCAGACCATCGAGGAGGCCACGATCGGCTTCGCAACGGCGCTGGCCGAGGCATCCGAAGGTTTCCGCTCACGGCGGTTGACCCTTCTCATCGAGAACACGGTGGGCGGCGGCTGTCAGCTCGGCGCCCGATTCGAAGAATTGAAAACGCTGCGGGACATGGCACGGAAGAAGGTTGACTACGCGCTGGGCTACTGTCTGGATACCTGCCATCTTCTGGCGGCCGGATTCGACGTGGCGGCGGAACAAGGATTGCGCGAAACAGTTCTTCAGGCGGAACGGATTCTGGGTCTGAGCGACGTCCATGTAATCCATGCCAACGATTCCAAGAAGCCTCTTGGATCGCGCCTCGACCGCCATGAGAACATCGGAGAAGGATTCATCGGCGACGAGGGATTTCGGCGGATTCTGAGGCACCCCAAACTGCGCTCGAAACCGTTTATTCTGGAGACTCCAATCGACAACGAAGGCGACGACCGCCGCAACGTCGAACGCCTGAAGCAACTATGCCAGAGAAGCAGTACGATCACACCCAAATCGAATTGAAGTGGTTCGAGCGCTGGCAGGACGCCGCGTTATACCGCGCCGAGGAAAACTCCGACCGCCCGAAGTACTACGTCCTGGAAATGCTCCCCTATCCGAGCGGGCAGCTTCATATAGGGCACGTGCGGAACTATTCGATTGGCGACGCTTTGGCCCGCTATAAATGGATGCGCGGCTTCAACGTGCTGCACCCCATCGGATGGGACGCCTTCGGGCTTCCGGCGGAGAATGCGGCGATCGCCAACCGCCGCCATCCCCGTGAGTGGACGCTGGCCAACATCGCGGCCATGAAGCGCACGTACCGCCGCTTTGCCTTCAGCTACGACTGGGATCGCGAAATCTCCACCTGCGAGCCGGAGTATTACCGCTGGAACCAATGGTTCTTTCTGAAGATGCTGGAGCGCGGCATGGCCTACCGCAAGAAGGCGCTGGTCAACTGGTGCTCCGAGTGCGCCACCGTGCTGGCCAACGAGCAGGTGGTGGACGGCTGCTGCTGGCGGCACGAGACGACTCCGGTGGAGCAGCGCGCGCTGGAGCAGTGGTTCTTCCGCATTACCAAGTACGCCGATCAGTTGCTGGACGATATCTCGCAACTGGAAGGCGGCTGGCCGGATCGCGTGCTGACCATGCAGCGCAACTGGATCGGCCGCAGCGTGGGCACGGAGGCCGACTTCACGCTGGACACCGGGGCAACCGTTCGGGTCTTCACCACGCGCGTGGATACCATCCACGGCGCAACGTGCGTGATCCTCGCGCCCGAGCACCCGCTGGTGGCGACGCTGACGGATTCGGAGGGGGCCGCGCGCGGCAAAGCGATGGTGGACAGCCGTGCCAACCAGGGCCCGGGCGATATCGTGAAAGAGGGCTTCTTCACCGGCCACTATGCCATGAACCCGTATAGCGGCGAACGCGTGCCGGTGTGGATCGGAAACTTCGTGCTGATGGGCTATGGCACGGGCGCGATTATGGCCGTGCCCGCGCATGACGAGCGCGATTTCGAGTTCTGCACGAAATACGGCATCGCGATCCGGTCGGTGATCCGGCCCGCGGATGGCGATCTCGACGAACAGCCCGGAGCTGCTTTCACGGAGGACGGCATTGTGGAGCGGTCGGGCGAGTTCAGCGGCCTGCCCAGCGCCGAGGCCCGCCGCCGCATGAACGAGAAGGCCGAGCGCGAAGGTTTCGGTCAAGCCGCAATCACGTACCGCTTGAAGGACTGGGGCGTCTCCCGGCAGCGCTATTGGGGCACGCCCATTCCCGTGATCCACTGCGAGCGGTGCGGCGTCGTACCGGTGCCGGAAGCCGACCTTCCCGTGGTGTTGCCGATCGACGTGAACATCACCGGGCGGGGACGCTCGCCGCTCGAAGATGTGCCCGAGTTCGTCAATGTCCAGTGCCCGAAGTGCGAAGGCGCGGCCCGCCGGGAGACGGACACGATGGACACGTTCGTCGATTCCTCCTGGTACTTTTACCGCTACTGCGACCCACGCAACGCCGGGCTTCCGTTCGACCCCGCGAAGATCGCCTACTGGTTCCGCATCGATCAGTACATTGGCGGAGTCGAGCACGCCATCCTGCACCTGATCTATTCGCGATTCTTCACGAAGGCGATGCGCGACATCGGTCTGGTGGAAAACGACGAGCCGGTGGCCAATCTTTTCACGCAGGGAATGGTCATCCGCGACGGCGCTAAGATGTCGAAGTCCAAGGGCAACGTGGTCCCGGCCGACGAGTCGGTGGAACGCCATGGCGCGGACACTTCGCGCATGTTTGCGCTATTCGCCGCACCGCCCGAGAAAGATGTCGACTGGCGCGACGAGGGCGTGGAGGGCGTCTACCGATTCCTGGGGCGCGTATACCGCTTCGCCACGCGGAACGCGGATCGCAAGCCGGGCGGCGGCTCTCCGGAAGCCGGCCGCAAGGCGCTGCGCAAGCTGCACCAGACGCTGAAAAAGATCACCGAAGATTTCGAGAGCCGCTGGCATTTCAATACCTCCATCGCGGCCATCATGGAGCTGGTCAACGAACTCTACGCGCTGGAGAACGAACTGTCCGGCGACGTGATGGCCGAGGTTTTGGAGAAGCTGGCCCTGCTGCTCGGGCCCTTCGCTCCCTACCTCTCGCAAGAAATCTGGGACGAGCTCGGTAAGCCGGGCATCGTCTTCCAGCAGTCGTGGCCGGCGTACGATCCCGAGCTGGCGAAGGAAGACGAGGCCGAGGTTGTGATCCAGGTGAACGGCAAAGTGCGCGGCCACATCTCGGTGGCGTTCGGAACCAGCCGCGAGGCGCTCGAAAAACAGGCGCTTTCGGATGTTAAAGTTCAGTCGCTCCTGAACGGAAAACAAGTCGCCAAGGTGATTGTGATTCCGGATAAGCTCATCAACATAGTCGTGAAAGGATAGAGGATGAACCACCGCAGAGAGTTCCTGCAGGGCGCCGGCGGCGCGCTGACCGCCGCTTTATTCACGGGCAGCGTGCGCGGCGCCAACGAGCGCATCCGCGTGGCCGTCATCGGCATGGGCCGCATGGGCATGGGCAACATGACGACGGCGCTGAAGCAGCCGGGAGTGGAGATCGCCGCTGTCTGCGACGTGTATCAGCCGCACCTGGAGCGCGCGGTGGCCGCGAGCGCCCGCGGTCCGAACGGCGAGCCGGCAGCGCGGCCCGCCGCCAGAGGCGTCGCCGACTTCCGCGAGATTCTCGCCGACAAGTCCATTGACGCCGTCTGCGTCTCTACGCCCGACCACTGGCACCCTTATATGACGGTGGAGGCTTGCAAGGCGGGCAAGGACGTTTATGTCGAGAAGCCGATCTGCGTGGTTCTCGACGAGGGCCGCAAGATGGTGCAGGCCGCGCGCAAGTACAACCGCGTGGTGCAGGTGGGAACGCAGCAGCGGTCCGGCACTCACTTCCAGCAGGCGTGTGAAATCGTGCGCAGCGGGAAGCTGGGAAAGATCGCCTTCTGCCGGACCTGGAACTACGGCAACATGAAGGCGGAAGGCATTGGAAATCCGCCCGATGCTGCGCCTCCGCCCGGCCTGGATTGGGAAATGTGGGTTGGACCGGCGCCGAAGAGGACTTTCAACGCCAACCGCTTTGGCGTGGATCCGAAGGCCTTCTCGCATTTCCGCTGGTTCTGGGACTATGCGGGCGGCATGATGACCGACTGGGGCATCCACCTGCTCGACATCGTGCAGATGGCTTTCAACGAACCCGCGCCCACGGCCATCACGGCGCTGGGCGGCAAGTACATCATCCAAGACAACCGCGACACGCCGGACACTTTGCAAGTGACCTACGAATATCCGGGCTTCATCGCCACTTACGAAAACCGGATCTGTAACTCGCAATCCATGTTCAACCAGGGCTACGGCATCACGTTCCACGGTACGGAAGGGACGCTGTTTGTGGACCGCAGGCGCTACCAGGTGCTTCCGGAAAAAGGCTCGAGCCTGCAGCCGGAAGAGGTTGCGAGTTCGAACAATCACAGCATGGCTCACTGGGCCAATTTCCTGGATTGCATCCGCACCCGCCAGCGGCCAGTCTCGGATATTGAGATCGGGCACCGCTCGACATCCACGGCTTTACTGGGTAATGTTTCGCTCCGAAGCAGGCTGCGCGTCGATTGGGATGGAGAACGCGAAACAACGCCGCAGGCCGAAGCGCGCAAGTACCTCACGCGCGAGTATCGCAAGCCCTGGAAACTCGTGGTGTAGCGGCGGCCCAAAGGAATTCCAGTTGCGGTTGAATTCGGGAGGGCAAGAAGATGTACAGATCGACTCTTGCAGGCCACCCGTTACATCCCCAACCGATCGCCGCTCCGGTGGGTCTGTTTCCGTTCAGCCTGACGATGGATATCATGCACCGGCGCACCGGGGAGCAATCCTATTCGGACGCTGCTTATCATGCCATGTGGGGCGATCGGCGAGACGCTGGCTCCCCAGACGCTTCCGGAAAAAACGCTGACCGGGTCGGCCCACGGGTTACAGGATTGAGCGGGCGTCGCGTCTTTCTGCTTTCGCCCGCGAGCCTGCGAGGCGAACGCGCCCGGATATTGCTGAACGAACACGCCGGGTTCGACCTCGCCGTGAGATTGCGCGGTCAAGGGGCCTGTCTCGGAGAGATATTCAGCTTCCTCAGCGGCCTGTATTTTCGGGGAAAGCTGGCATACGCGGATAGATTTGCCGACCCTCCACCCGCAGTGCCAGGTTCGCTGGTGATCGCTCCGGGCCGGGGCCTGCTTCCTCCCGAGACGCCGGTAACCGTGGCGACGCTGCGAGAGATTTCCGGCGTGCCAGTGGAAGCCAGCGAGTCCCGCTATCAAGCGCCGCTCGCGCGCGACGCGCGGGCGATATCGGAAGCCATCGACCCTGAGTGCGGCGTGGTTCTACTGGGAAGCATCGCCACGACGAAGTATGTCGATCCGCTGGTGGAGGTCTTTGGAGAACGGCTGTTGTTTCCCGCGGAGTTTGTGGGCCGAGGGGACATGAGCCGGGGCGGGCTGATGCTGCGTTGCGTCCGCGCCGGATCGGAACTTGCCTACATCCCCATCACTGGCTCGACCCGACGCGGGCCAAGACCGCCGAGGCTGTCCAGACTGCAGCGGACTAGCTGGTAGGGCTCAATCGCCGGAGGCGTGAGGCTGGTTGGGCGCCGAACCTTGTAGCGCGCCGAGGGTCACATGAATCGTGGGCATGTGACCCTGCTCGAAGCTCTCGCGCACCTTGTCGCTGGCGTCCAGTTGCTCGCGCAACACCTGCTTCCGCAGCCGGGCCTCAAACTCCGCCAACTGCTCGTCAATCGACTTGACCTTGTTCCGGTTCGCCACAATGTCTTCGCGGTAGCGCTTCAGGAAGTAGCCGATCGTCTCGACGCGAATCTTGATTGAGCCGGTGGGCTTGTTCTCGTCGATATCCTTGAAGCAGAAGTACGGCGTGCCGGAGTGCTCCACAATCTCCTCCACCACGGAATAAATGGGCGCGTCATGGCCGCACTTGAAGCTTGAAAGCTCGAGCGCCACCAGGTTGGGATGCCGCGCGACATACTTCGCCGCCCAGACCTTGCGCGACGTGTTCTCGCTGTAGGAGTTCTTCCAGACATCGGCGATCTCCATCGGGTGCTTGATCTCGCCCGTCAGCACTTCCGCGCCGAACAAGCGCCACACGATGTCATCGTCTATGGGAAGGCAATCCTGGGTGAAGACCGGATAGCCGAGCTTCTGGAACTCTTCCAGAATTTCATGGTTCACGCCCGGGTCGTTGTGGTACGGCCGGCCCAGCAGCACCACGCCGAGACGGTTTTCGCGCTCGAGCTGCTCGAGAACGTCCCGCGCCTCGCCGCGCATGGTGACATTGTTGAAATAATCGAGCGCCCGGTAGCCTTCTTTTACGGCGCGGAGATTTTCTTCCGGACTCAGCCCGAGAATGTCTTTGAACTCCTCGTACATCTGGCGTTCAAAGAGGTCGGGCTTGGAGGGATTGACAAAGGTATCCAGGAAACGAACGCCCTTTTCATCAAACAGGTTGCCTTCCTTGGTGAAGGCCGCCTTCACCGCCGCCGGAGTCGTCGCGACGGTCGGGCAGGAGCGCGTAGCCTGCACGCCCTTGAGATCGGTGAGCAGGCAGTCGATCATCGGGAAAAAGATAACGTCGATCGGCTTCTTGGCGTGCACCCCGTAGAGCAGGTTGTGGACGTGCGGAATGCCGAGCTTGGAGGGGAAACACGGGTCGATTGCGCCCCGCTTGGCGCCCTCTTTATAGAGCTGCTCACTCGTGAAATCCGAGTACACCAGGTTTTCCGCTCTCACGCCCAGCGCCGCGAAGTAGCCCGTGAACAGCGGCGTCATGGAGTACATGTTGAGCACACGCGGCATGCCGATGCGAATCTTGTCGCGCTTCTTCATCAACTCCGCGCGCTGCTTCTGGGAGGCGGTGATCTGGAATCGGGGCAGCGGATCGGCGGCGCTGGGAATGTCGGGCACGCGGAAGACGGCGCGCGCGGCCACGTCCACGAAATTCGGGTTGGCCTTCTTGATGCGGTCCAACTCGCCCTTGATGGAGCGCATGTCCTCGACGTTTTCGACCGTGCCTTTTTCGCAGGTGGCGATGATGAGGCGCTGGTGGCCGGCTTCAAGCGGAACTTTGGTCTTGACCGGCTTGATGTCCGTCAGCAGGTTGGTCTTGACGTCGATGAAGGTGCGCAGGCACTTGTTCTTGCAGAAATAGCAGCGCGTGGCTTCGTTGCGGGTGGTCTTGTAGGTGATGTTCGCCACCGCTTCGATGCCGATAAAAGTACTGACGCGGCCGTGATCCCACAAGCGACCGGCTTCGAGCGCCGAACCGATGGCGCCCGCTTCGCCGCAGTGTTCATGGACGATCACGTCCGCCTGGACGTCCTTGCCCTTGAAGCGCGATTCGATGAAGTCCACCTGCGCCTTGACGGCGGCGAGGTTGTACTGCGTTCCGCCCTGCAGCAGGAAGCGGCGGCCGATAGCCGACAGATTGGGGATCTGCGAAACATACAGCCAGATGTTCTTGGGCAGCACGTTGCACAGCCCGGCCATGATCTCTTCCGGCTTCCAGCCTTGCCGCTGGAAATCGACGATATCGGACTGCATGAACACCGCGCAGCCGTAGCCGAAACTGGGGAACGATTTCGCGCCGAAGGCCGTGTCGGCGTACTGCTCCACCGGGACATTGAAGCCCTGTGCCGTGGACTGCAGGAAGTATCCATTGCCCGCGGAGCACTGCGTATTTAACTTGAAATCTTTAACACGCCCGTCCTTCAGGATGATGATCTTGATGTCCTGGCCGCCGACGTCGCAGATCACGTCCACGTCGTCGTAGAAGTGCAGGCCGGCCTGAGTGTGCGCGACGGTCTCGACCAGCGCCGCATCGGCGCCGACTACGTCCTTCAGAATGTCCTTGGCATAGCCCGTGGTGCCGACGCCGAGAATCTTGAGCGTGGCGCCCTGGACGGTCACCTGCTCTTCCAGCTTGGTGAGCACCTCCATCGTGTCTTCGATGGGATTGCCGCGCGAAAGCTGATAGGTCTTGCAGAGGATGCGCCGTTCCTTGCCTTTGGAGATGAGCACGGCTTTGGTGGAAGTGGAGCCGCCGTCAATGCCGACAAATCCCTCGACCACTTCGCCCGGCTGGAACGTGGAGGGGATGAACTTCTTGGTGCGGTACTTGTCCTTGAAGGCGACCAGGTCGGCATCGTCTTTTGCCAGCCCGCCGCCCGCGCCGCGCTTCGCCTTCTCCTCTTCGCGGCCGACGTTGACGTACCAATGCAGCTTTTCCCAGCCGATGTAACGCCCGACTTCGTCGTCTTCCGTCCTGCCGAACTCGATGG
This sequence comes from Bryobacteraceae bacterium, assembly GCA_040902885.1. Taxonomy (GTDB): domain Bacteria; phylum Acidobacteriota; class Terriglobia; order Bryobacterales; family Bryobacteraceae; genus JBBDWK01. Next base: position 82,544 of record JBBDWK010000081.1, read on the forward strand.
AGCCAAGAGCGGCGAAGTACTGCGCGTTATCCGGCGTCTTGATCAGGTCCTCGGGCGGAACGCCTTCGGGGAGCGGCGTGCCGCGCTCTTCCCAGATTTTGGGAATGTTCTGCTTCCAGCAGTCGCGCATGCCCTTGATGTAACAGTTCGGGCCGCCGAGCAGCAGAACCACGGGCAGCAGCGTGTTGCCGCGCGTGAGCACCGAAAGATTCTGCATCACGATGGCCTCGAACAGCGACGCCATCAGCTCGTCCGGCGGGACGCCCATCTTCTGCAAGCCGTTGATGTCGGTCTCCGCGAAAACGCCGCACTTGCCCGCGACCGGATGCAGCTTCACGCCCTTGTAGCCCATCTGGCAAAGCTGCTCGGCGGGAATACGCAGCTTGGCGTTGATCTTGTCGATCACCGCGCCCGTACCGCCGGCGCACTTATCGTTCATGGACGGCAGCTTCTTCTTGCGCCCGGTCTCGGGATCCTTCTTGAAGATGATGATCTTGGCGTCCTGGCCGCCAAGCTCGATCACGGAGCCGCACTCGGGGTAGAGCTTCTCCACCGCCAGCGAGACGGCATTCACTTCCTGCACGAACTTGGCGCCCAGGTACTTGGTGAGCCCATTGCCGCCCGACCCGGTGACGAACATGCGCGAGTTCCGCGCATCGAAGCCATCCACTTCGGTATCGAACCGCTGGCAGAATTCCAGAACCTTTTCGGGCTGCTTGGTGTCGTGCCGATGGTAGTCGGACCACACCATCTGGTCGGTGGCGGCGTCGACCACCACGGCTTTCACCGTCGTGGATCCAACGTCCATGCCAATCAGAAACTGTTTTTCCATGATCTCCCCTGGCTGACTACTGGACCGGCGCTTCTTTTTTCATGCGATCGGCTTTCATGCGATCAGCGATGTGCACCACGAAGTTTGCGGCGAGCCCCACCCATCCCTTGGTGTGCGGCACCTGATACATCGGCCGCTTGCTCTCCGGATGAGCGTCCACCCAGGCGCGGCATTCGTCCAGGGTGAGGCCAGCATGCTCCAGAGCGGCGGCAAATTCCTTCTTCGCCTTGGACTTGGCCTCGCCGAGCGCCATCTGCACGCGGCTGTGGGCATTGATCTCGCCTTCGCCGGAGGTCTCGACGGGGATGTAGATCATGTCCTTGTAATTCGTCACTACCGCCGACTGCGCTCCATCCGATTGCGTGGACGGCATGCATCCGAACGGCTTCAGCGACAGGACCATGTGCGCCAGATCCTTGTTGGAGTAGTAGATATTTTTGGCGACCTCAAGATGCCCTTCGCCGCCGCCCGCGCGGGAGTTGTAGAAGGGGTGGCCGAGCCGCTGCATCTCGTACTGGTCCGTAAGGTGATGGGCCACGCCGCCCAGCGCATGGACGATCTTGTGGTACTCGCCTTTGAAGATGGCTTCAGCCAGTTTCAGCTTGGCCACCTTGTTGCGGAAGCTCCACTCGATCTTGGCGCGCTTATCGAGCCGCCACAGCGGCGGCAGCACCGCGCCTTCCTCCAGGCCCTTCATGTCTTTGTACTTCTGGACCACCTGGTGCATCATGTACATGATCCAGGTGCCGATCGGCTCCACCAGAACCTGCGCGCCTTCGCGCTCCAGGAACTTGAACATGTTGAAGTTGCCGTCGCCTTCGGTGGTCTGCGCCCAGAATTCACCCGTGATCTTCACGATCGGCTTGACCCGCAGCCGGTCAACCTCAATCTCGTTGTACCGGTCGCGGCAGTTCTGGAGAGCCGGAACGAAGTCGTCGCCTTTGAGCTGATTGACAAACTTGCCGACGTACTCCGCCGTATCGGAAAACCCGCCGAGGTACTTCGCCATGCTGTCATCGAGCTTCCACGGCTGCTTCTTGCGGAAGACCTCGTGCATGTAGTCCATGACGCTGTCGAGCACCTGGTCGGTATGGCCGGCTTCCACCTCGTAAGGCCGGATGGCATACGCCACTTCGTTGATCACGTCGCCGCAGTTTAATGCGTTCAGGATGCCGAGGAAAAAATCGAGGTTCAACTCCAGGCCGGCTTCTGTATCGGACTGGCTCAGCCCGCCGGACTGCTGGAACAGAAGCACGCGGAAACCGTCGAAACCGGAATTGCGCAACGCCAGCCGGTATTCCGCTTCATACATCCCAAAGCGGCAGGGACCGCAGGCGCCGGCCGTGAAGAAGACGTACCGGTCAATGATCTCCTGCTTCGAGAGCCCCTGCTCTTCCAGTCTTTGCAGGTACTGGACGAGGTTCCCGACGGTGAAGTACGTGGGATTGCACTGCCCGTTGTTCCCGTACTCCTTGCCGGCCTGAAACGCGCTCACGTTGGGAGTCGGCACCATTTCCGCTTTGTACCCCAGACCTTCGAGAGCTCCGTGCACCAGCTTCTCGTGCTTCCAGGTGAGGCCGCCGAACAGGAGCGTGGTGTAGCCGCGCTGCTCCTTCGTGAACCCGCGCTCGACCGGCTTCTTGAAATGGTGCAGTTCGCGCTTTACGACGCCGGCTTCCCTCTCGAGCCGCGACCGCTCCTCGGCAAGGCGCTTCTGTATGATTTCCTCAACCGGACCAAGCGGCGTGTCAATTTGGACCAGATTTGGTGCGGGCGGGGCGGGCTTGGGCTGGATCTGTTGCGTGCTCATAGAGACCTCGAGTTCGTATTTGAAGCCTACTGCGCGAATTGCCGGTAAAAAAGCCATATTCCAACGGTTACCCTCTGAAAAGAAATGGGAAATCAGCGAATGGGCCGAATCACCAAGCGGACTGAGACTGCGGGAGGCTGAGTGGCGGAACAAAAAACTGGGCTCCGGACGCCGGTCAGGCGCGGACGGCCAGCACGGCGTTCAAGCCGCCGAAAGCGAAGGAGTTGGAGAGGGCGTACTCCACCGCCTGGCAGCGCGCCCGATTGGGGATCACGTCCAGATCGCACTCGGGGTCCGGCTCGGCGAAATTGGCCGTCGGCGGGAGTATGCCGTGGTGAAGAGCGAGCAGAGTGGCCGCGAGCTCGAGCGCGCCGGCAGCCCCTAAGGCATGCCCATGCATGGACTTGGTGGAGCTGACCGCCAAACGTCCGGCGTGCGCGCCAAAGACCGAACGGATGGCGCTGGTTTCCGAGACGTCGTTGGCGATCGTACCTGTGCCATGAGCGTTGATATAGCCTACGGCCTCGGGCGGGATGCCGGCGTCGCGCAGCGCCAGACGCATGGCCTTGGCCGCACCCGAAGCCGAGGGCTGCGTGATGTGGGCGGCGTCGGAAGACATGCCGAATCCGGTGATCTCGCCAAGCACGGTCGCGCCGCGTGCCTGCGCGGCTTCGAGGGGTTCGAGAACCATCATGGCTCCGCCTTCGCCCAGGATCATCCCCGAGCGGTTGCGGGAGAAGGGCCGGCAGGTATCGGGCGAGACCACGCGCATGGCCTCCCAGGCCTTGAGAATGCCATAGCTGAAAGGGGCTTCGCTTCCGCCCGCAATGGCCATGTCGGCCTGCCCGGCGCGCACCATCCAGAATGCCTGTCCCAGAGCGTGAGACGCCGAGGAGCAGGCCGTCGAGACCGTGTATACCGGACCGCTCAGCCCCATTTCCATCGAGATATGGCTCGCCCCCGCGCTGCTCATGACTCGCGGAATGCTCAACGGATGGACGCGATTGCGCCCCAGCCTGTAGAGGTCCACGAAGCCCGTATCTTGGGTCGACTGGCCGCCCACGCAGCAACCGGTGATGACCGCGGTGTTCTCGCGAAGTTCGCCGGTCCACTCGATTCCGGACTGCAAGACGGCCTGCCGCGCGGCCACAACCGCGAACTGGGCAAAGCGGTCGAGGAAGTCGATCTGCTTCTCCTGGAAATGCGCGCATGGGTCGAATCCGCGTGTTTCAGCCGCTCTGCTGAAGCGGAGGGAGGAAAGTTCGGGCGATTCGAATGGCGCGATCCCCGGCCGGCCCTCCCGGAGCGCCTTCCAGAACTGGCAGGTATCGCCGCCCAAAGCGGAAACTACCCCGATCCCCGTAACGGCCACACGGCGCTGAACCATCGGCTACCCGGCTCGCCGCTCCACGAGTCCGCGGACGCCTTCCACCATCTGCCGCACGTCCCGTATCTGCTTGGCCGCTTCGTCCGGGATGGTGATGTCAAACTCGTTCTCGAGGGCGAACAGAATGTTCACGCCGTCCATGGAATCGATGCCGAGCTCTTCGAAACGGCTGTCAATCGTGACCTTCTCCGGAGGCACGCGCTGCGTGGTCGCGATCACCGCAAGCACTTTTTGAGTCAGTTGGTCGGACATAAGAGCTGGGACACCGTCTCCAGAGCGAATCCGCGCTTCCGGAGTTCGGGAATCAAAAGGCGAACGGCCTCGATGGTCTCCCCGATATCGGGGGCGGGCTCGACCGCGCGCCCATCGTGGAGGCAAACGATCGCCCCATTATGAACGCGCGCCAGAACGCGTTCAACCACCGCGCGGGCGGATAGCTTCCAGTCCCGTCCGAGAACGGTCCAGGTGACGCCGAGCAGATTGAGGCGGCGCTGCGCCTGCCGCAGGCCGAACCAGCGGACGCCGAAGGGGGCGCGGAAGAGCGTGGGAATAATTCCCGTGACCTGTGTAATGGTTGCCTGCGCGCGCTCGATTTCAGCCTCGACTTGAGCGGGCGACCGGAAGCAGAGCAATGGATGCGAATAGGAATGATTGCCAATCTCGTGCCCGCGGGCGGGCACTGCGCGGGCCACCCCGGGATAACGGTCGACGTTCGCGCCGCACTGAAAAAAAGTCGCTTTAGCCTGATAGCGGTCCAGAAGATCGAGCAACATGGAAGTGGCGGGAGTCGGACCATCGTCGAACGTGAGGGCCACCGCCCGGCGCCGGACGTCTCCACAATGCACCGAAGGGCCGAAGACAGTGGATGTACGGCCCCGTACGGCGTAACTCATCCCTGCCGCCGCCAGAAGGGTGGAGACCGCCCAAATTGCGCCGTCCGCGCCCACTGCCGGCATGCGCGGATTGTAACACAGGTCACCTGCCCGCGGTGGACGGTACAGGCCTCCTCAGCTTGTTCCGCACACTGCACTCGAGGATTTTACGCGCTTGCCGCGCCCATGCCTTCGTCCGCGCTCGGGCCGTAGATGCTCGGCACGTGCGCATTCATGGCGCGCACATAGGCGCTGAGTTGGCCGCGATGATGGATGGTGTGGTTCAACCAGAAATGGAGATAGGTGACGTTCGGCATGGTCATTATGCCGAAAAAGTCCACTGGCTTCGCCAGATCCTCGGCGGACATCGCTCTTACTTTAGCAATCCACCCGTGAACCTCCTCGAACCGGTCGAGAATATCCTGGCGTGTTGCGGGCGCCGGCGGGTCTCCCTCGAATAAAAATTGCGCTTTGACGATACCGTCCCCGAACCACAGCTCACTGCCCACGATGTGCCACATCAACTCGTGAGCCGTCCGCCCTTTCTCGCCCAGCTTGAAATCGAGGCGATCCTCCGGCACCGCAGCCAGAACCCGCTTTGTGGTGTTGAATTCTCCCTCGATAGATTTCAGCAGGAACGTTGCCAGTCCCTGCGCCTGTTCCGGTGTGAACATCAACTGTTTCCTCCAAGGGCTATCCTACAAGGCCAAGATAGATCGCGGCAAACCGATCCAGCGTAACTTGCTCAGCCCGTTGAGAAGATTCCGGTAGCTTCTCCAGAGCGTCTTTTCCATAAATGGGGCCGAGGTTATTCCGGAGCGTCTTGCGCTTCTGGCGGAAACACTGTTGCAGAAAGCGGAGAAAGGCATCCGCATCCGGGAGACGCAGCTCTTCAATACGATTCCGGGGCACGAGGCGGATCACCGAAGAGTCAACCTTGGGAGGCGGTTGGAAGGCCCCGGGACGTACGTCGAAAAGAATCCGCGCATCGGCAAACAGGCGGGTGGCAACCGTAAGGTAGCCGTACTGGCGCGTACCCGGAACTGCAACCAGCCGCTCCGCAACTTCCTTTTGGATCAGAAAGACCGCGCCGCGCACCGTGGGATGCAGACGAACGACGCGCTCAATGATGGGCGTGGCCGCGTAGTAAGGCAGATTGCCGGCAAAGGTTGCCGGCCCCCATTGATCCAGGGCGATCCGCAGAGCATCGCCCTGGATCAAGGTAAGTTTTGGATGGGAAGGGAACCGGGAATGCAGGGCGCCAACCAGCGCCGGGTCCAGCTCTATGGCGGCCACTCGCTGGGCCCGCGCCAGCAAGTGCTCCGTGAGAGCGCCCTTGCCGGGGCCGATTTCAACGACCAGCGGCTCGCCGGGAGCGCAAGCGGCCTCGGCGATCCGCTTGAGTATGGAAGTTGCCGCGAGGAAATGCTGCCCGAGCCGCTGGCCCACTAGGCGAAGGCGTCAACCCTTCACGACGATGTGGCTCCGGCGGAACGACACCCGCACGCGGCTCGACGTCGGCTGGCCAAATGAGGTGGCCGGATTGAAGCTGGTGAACAGAATCATATTTCCGAGATTGCCGAGCGAGTCGGCGCGCATCTCTCCCGACGGAAACGAATAGTCCACGATCCGGCCCTGACCGTCGATGACCAGATCGACCACGACGTCCCGATCGAAGGCGAACGGAGGCATGGTCTCCAGACGCGCATCCGTGTAGAGCATGGTGGGCACGTCCGCCAGGGAACCGGATGGCACGGCGAGAGTAGGCGCGAGGATGCCGAACAGAAAGGCGGTCGAAATCAGGCCGCCGGCAAACGGCAGGGCCGGAGGCCGCATCAGGTTGCCGACCAGCAGCCGCGCTCGTTTCCGCAACGCGCTGAACAGGGCGGGCAGGTTACCGCCCGCGGCGCGCCGTTGCCTCTCCCGGGAGGCCAGTACGAGCAGCCGGGTCTCCAGATCCGGCGGAGGGGTAACCCGCGGAAGGCTGCGAAGGTTGATGCCGATGCCGCTCATAAAGTCACACCGGCCCCTTCCGGAAGCTCCGTAGCGCGCCATCCGGAAAAGCTATTAAGACACTTCGCGCAAAATGGCAACTCATATCTCTCACTCGGCCGGTTGAGGGTTCCAATGGAAGGTCTGCTCCGGCTCCAGCCGACCCGCCAACTCTCGCCGCATCGCTTCGCGCCCGCGCATAATCCGCGACTTCACGGTACCCAGGGATACCTGAAGGATCTCGGCAACCTCTTCATAACTCAAATCCGCGATGTCCCGCAGAACCACGGCAGCGCGGAACGTGGGATTGATCTGGGCCAGCGCCCGCTCGATCAGAACGTGCATCTCCCGGTTGAGAACGTAATCGAAAGGGGAACGTCCCGAATCGGTCAGCGTTGCGCCCAAATTCCTCGAATCCTCTTCTTCATCCTCCAAGCCCACCTCCTGACGCCGATGCCGCGAGAACCAACGGCGGTGGTTGTGGGCTTCATTGACCGCTATGCGGTATATCCACGTCTTTAGACTGCTCTCCCCCCGAAAACGTCCCACGTTCCGGAAGATTTTGAGAAAGACTTCCTGGACCACGTCGGAGGAATCCCCCGTGTCGTCCAGCAGTCTGTAGACCAGGTTGTAGACGGGCTGCTGGTAGATGGAGATCAGAAGTTCGTAGGCGTCGTCCGAACCGCTGCGCAGAGCATCGATAAGCTTTTCTTCTTCTTCCGATGCGGCTGGCTCAACGGGTGTGTCCAGATGGATCTTGAGTGTAAGCGGCTCGGCCACGGGTCACGCCTCAGATATCATTGTAATCCCGCACTGGACCTATAGACACCAGCCCCCCGGGAAAAGTTCCTTCCTAGGCTTGCTATGCTGGTACGTCTCAACATGTTCCTGAAGATCCTCGCGCACCCCGTGTTCACCGGCTTGAATTTTCACATGCCGATGATCGTCGATCTTTCCCATCCGCTGGTGATGCTGCAGGGAGAGAACGGATCCGGCAAATCCACGCTGCTGCACTCGATCTACTACGCCCTGACGGGAGAGCAGGCGGAGGGGTACGTCTACCGGCTGGAGAAGGCCACGACGGTTATCGGCAAGGTCTTTCTGTTCGACGCGGAACAGCACAACCCGCGCACGCATCTGGAGATGTTCGAGAACCACCCGGAGACGAAGGCATTTCTCCAGATGGCCAGCCACGGCCAGGTGATGCTGTCGATGTTCCACGAGAATTTTCCCAGCCTGCCGGACGGAACCGTGCTGCTCCTGGACGAGCCGGAAATGGCCCTGTCGGTGTCCAATCAACGGCGCATCCTGAAGATGTTGATGGAACTGGTGGACCGGAAGAAGTTTCGTATCGTCTGCGCCACGCACTCGCCCATCCTCATCGATTCGAAGGATACGTACGTGATCGACCTGGACCGTCACGTGAACCGCCACGTCCACACGACCGAGATGGGCGTAGAAGGCGAGAGTACGATTCAGTAAGTCGCGATCCGGATCTTCCGGAACTGCACTTCGATGGGCGGGCCGCTGTGGACTTGCAGGGCGATGAAGCCGGTCGTTTCGATGCCCGGCTCGGTCTCGCGGTAGTCCACCGTGCGCACGCCGTTCAGGTCGAGCGTGATGTGGTTCCCGCGCGCTGTGATCGCGTATTCGTTCCAGCCGTCCTTCTTCAGGTTGGCGAGGCTGGCGGGGGGCGCCTGCACCAGCACCTTCTTCCGGCGCGATTCATCGTACAGGCAGCCCCAATATTGCTGGCCGATGTCGGCCTGGTAGCCGGAAACTTCGTGCGAATCGGGCACCGGCTTGCTGCGGAACTGGATGCCGCTGTTGCCTTCGCCGTTCACCAGGCGGAATTCCAGCTTGAGAACGAAGTCTCCGTAGCTCTTCCGCGTGCGCAGAAAATCGTTGTACTTCAGGCCGGAGTGCTTGCCGACGATCATGCCGTCCCGCACCTGCCAGATGCCCGGAGTGTCGATCTCCCAGCCGTCCAGATTTTTGCCGTTGAAAAGCGGCTCCTCCGCGGTTAAGACAGCCATACACGTAAGAGCAAGCAGGACTGTCTTCATGCAAAAACCTCTTCCCGTTGTGCGGCAGAGGCCTGTGCGAGCACATACGGCCCTTCGGGAATCAGGGCGATGCGCGCGCCCGCCGGAAGCGATGCAACGAGAGCGGAGACTGCATCCGGCGCCGATCCGTAAGACTTGCCCCAGAGCGAAGCGTGATACTCGGCGGGCAAACCCGGGACATAGAACAACACTTCGGCTTTTCCGGTCACCAGGCCCAGCTTCTCCAACTGCCACTGATCCACCACCACCGGCGCAGCCGCAATGTGGTCGAGAAAAGCCCGGTCGGAAGGGTGGCCGGCCAGCATGTGGCGGAATTCCGGCGCGCCGGCGCCCTCCTCACAAGCCGCGAGCAGCAGAATCCTGCCGCCCGGCTTGACGATGTGCGAGGCTGCCGTGACGCCCTTGATGGCCTGATAAAACGTGAGGTCGAGCGGGTAGCCGGCGGAGGTCGTAATCACCGCGTCAACCGGCTCCTCCAGAGTCTCCAGCATCACGCGCGAAACGAATTCCACGCCCTTTGCATGGGCGGCGCGAGGGTTGCCGGCGAACACGCCGGCGATCTTCTTTCCGCGGGCGAGCGCCACATCCACCAGGAAATCGTGCCGGACCATGGCGGAGATTTCGAGCAGCTCCTTGTGCAGCGGGTTGTCTTCGATGGAACCCTCCACGGCCCTCGCGTCGCGCATGAACCTGGGGCTGTGCAGCACCTTGATGGTCTCCTGCGCGGCGAGGCCGGGGGCGATCAGCTTGCGGCCGCCTGAAAAGCCCAGCATCAGGTGCGGCTCGATGAACCCCAGGGTGATATGCAGGTCCGCGGCGACAAAACGTTCGTCGATGTAGACCGGCGTCCCGGATGCCGTCGATCCCAGATGCCGGTGCTCGGCGAGCTGGCGCGCGTTGTGGTTCGCCACCTGGTACGTCGCGGCGATCTCCTCGCCCACGATCTCGCGGATTTCGGCTTCCGTCGCCGGCCGGTGCAGGCCCGTCGCAATGAGAATCGCAATGCCTTCGCGCGGGACGCCGGCCGCTTCCAGGCGGCGGAGCAGCGGAGGCAGCACCTGACGATTCGGCGCAGGACGCGTGATGTCGCAGACCGAGATGGCCGCGCTGCGTTTCCCTTTCGCCAATGCGGCCAGCGGCGGGGCTCCGATGGGCGCGTCGAGTGCGTTCTCAAGAGCCGCCGCGGGATCTTCCAGGGGTTGCGCCGACCGCGCTTCCAGCACGCGATAGCGGAACCCCTCCGGCAGCTCGACCGTCAGGCCGGTCTTCCCAAACGCAAAATCCATCCGCATATGGCAAACGGTATCACACAGACGCCGCGGGCGATACACTGGAGGTATGGAGTTACTCCGGCTGTTCGCCGTCCCGGCCTGTGCTACTCTGAAAACTTCCACGTGCCGGCTCGTGTAAGCGAAGCCATCGTGTTGCGAACGTATCCGCTCAAAGAAGCGGATCTCGTGGTCAGTTTTCTCAGCAGGGATCAGGGCAAGCTGCGCGGGGTAGCACGGCGCGCGCGGCGGCCCAGGAACAGTTTCGGCTCGGGGCTGGAGAGGCTCTCGCACGTGAGAATGTCGTACTTCCAGCGCGAGAACCGGGAACTGGCGGCTCTGGACTCCTGCGAGCTGATTCACTCCCAGTTTGGACTGCTGCCGGACTACACGGCGTCCGTGGCGCTGGACTATCTGGCGGAAGTTACCGACCAGTTACTGCCGGCCGGGGAGCCGAACGAACGTTTTTTCCGGCTCCTGGTGGCGGTTCTGGACCACTTGGGAAGCGGGGCCGAGGGCAGTGTTTGGAGGGGTGTGACGTATTTCAGCATATGGGCGCTGCGGCTCTCGGGCTTGCTTCCGGAGCTGCATGTCTGCCTTCGATGCGGGCTTTGGCTGGACGATCCGGAAGCTCCGCAGGCGGCCTTCTTCGCCCGGGGCCGGGCCGGTTTGGTGTGCGCAAGCTGCCGCGGCCCGCTTGATTTGAGGGATGCCTGGGAGTTGTGCCTAGCGTCGCGAAAGATGGCCGGGGAGATGTTGCAGAAGCCGCCGGCGCTAGCGGCCGCCGCGATGCGGGGACCACAAGAGGGCGCCGATCTGCGGCGCTTCCTGGTCCAGCAGATCGAAAGCCACGTGGAGCGAAAGCTGGTGACCGCCCCGATGATGGAGGCGTTAGCGTAGTGCGGCACGCAGATCATCAACAACCGCTCCCTCACGGTCGCGGCTCTGAAAGGGCTTACGGAGCCGCGACCGTGA
>JBBDWK010000082.1:0-18198 GCA_040902885.1 Bryobacteraceae bacterium
AAGAGGACATTTCTACTTTGCTCAAAGGGGACATTATCACTTTGCTGCCACAGCGCACGGAATGTCTGTGTTCTAATCCAGCTTGCGGTGCTCTTTGAGAATGCAGCGGTCCATCACCACTTCAAGACCGGCCGCGCGGGCCTTCTCCGCGGCCCCCCGGTGTATCACGCCTTCCTGCATCCAGATGGCGGCCGCGCCGATGCGGATGGCCGATTCCACGATCGGCGGCAGGAACTCGGAGCGGCGGAAGACGTTCACGATATCGATCTTCTCGGGCACGGACTCCAGGTCGGGATAGCTGCGCTCGCCCAGAATCTCCAGCTCTAAGGGGTTCACCGGAATGACGCGGTATCCGGCGCGCTGCATGTATTCCGATACGCCATAGCTCGGACGGTGGCGCTTGTTCGAAAGGCCCACAACGGCAATCGTGCGCGCGGAGCGAAGCAGCCCGGCAATTTGCGGCGTCATGCGGTCTTTGTCCTCGGCCGCCGGCCCTTGGCAATCAGCTTCTGGAAGCGCGCCACCTCAGGGGGCATCAGCGCCCTGTAGTCGCCTGGCTTGAGCGGGCCCAGGTCAAGGAAGCCAATCCTGACCCGCTTCAGCTTCTCCACCAAGCGGCCAAAATGCTTGAACATCATGCGCACCTGGTTCTTGCGGCCTTCAATCAGCCGCACTTCATACCAGGGGTTATCGGCGCGGCGGACCAGCTTCAGGCCCGCCGGGGCCGTACGCTGGCCGCTCAAGGGGACGCCCTCGCGGAACTTCTCTTCCTGGTCCGGCGTCAGCAGCCCGTTCACCTTCACGATATACGTCTTTTCGATGTGATTGGCGGCGGACATGATGCCGTTTGCAAACTCACCATCGTTGGTGAGAAGAAGCAGGCCCTCGGTGTGATAGTCGAGACGCCCCACGGGATAGACGCGCTGCTTGATGCCCCGAATCAGATCGACAATTGTCGGGCGGCCCTCGGGGTCGCTCATCGTAGTCATGTATCCGTCGGGTTTGTTGAGCGCCAGATAGACCAGACTCTTTGGCGGGCGGAGCAGCTTGCCATCCACCTTTATATGATCGCGGTCCAGGTCGGCCTTGCTTCCGAGCTCGGTGACGGCCTGGCCGTTGACGGTGACGCGGCCTTCCGCGATCAATTCCTCCGCCTTGCGCCGGGAAGCGATGCCGGCGCGGGAGAGAATCTTCTGGAGCCGCTCTTCAGGCATCCGCGGTCTCAGGTTCCGGAACGGCCATGCGGCGCAGATCCTCGAACTCCTTCAGCGATGGCAGCTCGCTCAGGTCCTTGAGGCCGAACTGCACCAGGAACTCTCTAGTGGTTTTGTAGAGGATCGGTTTGCCGACGACGTTCTTGCGGCCGGCCGCCACCACCAGCTTGCGCTCCAGCAGCGTCTTGAGCACGCCCGCGCCCTGCACGCCGCGAATTTCCATAATCTCCGGGGCCGTGACCGGCTGCTTGTAAGCGATGACGGCGAGGGTTTCGAGCGCCGCGAGCGACAGCTTGAGCGGCGGCTTCAGGCTCTTCACGAAGGTGCGAACGGCCTCGTGATGCTCCGCCTTGGTGGCCATTTTGTAGCCGCCCGCGACTTCGCGGATGGCGATGCCGTGTCCGGGACGCTCGTACTCGTCGATCAACTCGCGCAGCAGAGGCTCCAGCCGTTCCCGCGGCTGCTGCAGTGCACCCGCCAGTTGAGCCAGCGTGAGCGGCTCCTCGGTGACGTAGACGACGGCTTCGAGGACGGCCTTCACCTCCACATCGGAGTATTCCGGAGCGGGATCCCCGGAGGGAAGGATCCCTTCGAGAGCCGCCGGGGCTTCGGCGGAGGACTGCTCCGCCTCCTCCGGGAGGGCGGTGGGTTCAATCGGTTCCATTCCGTTTACTGGTATTCCTTCTCGACTTCCGTCATCTCCCCCTCGGAGGGAAAGGACTCGTCAAACCTCTCATGACGGGTCAGCGCAATCTCGCCGAACAACTCGGCCTGGTTGACCACCACTGCCTGGCGCTTGACCAGCTCCAGCACGGCCAGAAACAGGGCAATGATGGCCCGCTGGCTGCGCTGGCTCTCGAGAATCCGCAGAATGAAGACCGGTTTGTCGCCGGCTTCCAGCAACTGCTGGCGGAGGAATTGGATCATGTCGGGGATGCCGACGTCCTCATCCTCCACCTCGTAGACCGGCCGGTTGCGGGCGCGTTCGAGAATCTCTCCGAAGGCTTTGACCAGATCGAACAGCGAGACTGCGAGACCTGGGTCGTCATCGGCGGAAACGAAGGCTTGCAGTTGAGGATTCGACCAGACGTTCTCCTCGATAATGCGCTTCTGTTGCAGCATCTCGGCGGCGTTTTTGAAGCGCTCGTGCTCCAGGAGGCGTTCGACCAGCTCCTGCCGCGGGTCCTCGTCCTCGCCTTCCGTGGAAAGCGCCGGATCGCGCGGCAAGAGCATGCGGGACTTGATCTGGATCAGCGTGGCGGCCATGTACACGAACTCGGCTCCCAGGTCGATGTCCATCTCGCGGGCCTTCTCCATGTACTCCAGATAGCGGGCCGTGATGGTTGATATGGGAATGTCCCGGATGTCGACCTGGTGTTTTCGGATCAGATCGAGCAGCAGGTCGAGCGGGCCCTCGTACTGCGCCAGATGTACGTTCAGAGGGGACGGCACGTAGTCTCACGATAACACGGAACGCGGACCTTTCCGCCGCGCGCGGGGACCTCTCCGACGGGGCGCGGACGGTATAGAAATTATCAATCGGACCCATAGAAACGTTCCGTTTTGTGCGGAACCGGACACGGAGAATAATGTACTGGAGATTGCCGCATTGGCATTTTTGTCCAGAGGAGACCACTTACCGATGAATCGCTTCCTAACTTGTGCCCTGCTGCTTCCCGCGGCCCTGTCCGCGCAAAGCGATGGGGAGAAAATTGCCGCCCTGGAGGCTGCCGTCAAATCGGCGCAAAGCGCGGGAGACAACGCCTGGATGCTGACGAGCGCGGCGTTGGTGCTGATGATGACCGGCCCCGGACTGGCCTTGTTCTACGGCGGTTTGGTAAGGAAGAAGAACGTGCTCGGGACCATGATGCAGAGCTTCGTCATGATGGCCCTGATTACGGTGCTCTGGGCCTTCGTGGGATACAGCCTCGCTTTCGGCGAGGGGTCGCCCTTCATCGGCGACCTCCGGTACTTGTTTCTGAACGGCGTTGGCGCGGAGCCGAATTCCACTTATGCCGCCACCATTCCCCATCAGACCTTCATGGTGTTTCAGTTGATGTTCGCCATCATCACGCCGGCGCTGATCACGGGAGCGTTCGCCGAGCGCATGAAGTTCAGCGCGATGCTGCTGTTCATGACGCTGTGGGTTCTGGTGGTGTACTTCCCGATGGCGCACATGGTGTGGGGCAATGGCGGCTTCCTGAACGCCTATCTGGGCGGAGTGATTCCCTGCTTCGACTTTGCCGGCGGAACGGTGGTGCATATCACCTCGGGAGTATCGGCGCTGGTCTGCGCCCTGTATCTGGGCAAGCGCCAGGGCTATCCGAGCGGGGCCATGAAGCCGCACAGCCTGGTATTGAGCTTTATCGGCGCCTGCCTTCTGTGGGTGGGCTGGTTCGGCTTCAACGCGGGCAGCGCTTTGGGCGCTTCCGGCCTGGCCACCAGCGCATTTGTCGCCACGCATTTCGCCGCCGCCGCCGCCGCTCTCGGTTGGCTGCTGGCCGAGTGGATGAAGAACGGCAAGCCGAGCGTGCTGGGCGGAATCTCGGGCTGCGTAGCCGGTCTGGTGGCGGTGACGCCCGCCTCCGGGTTCGTGCAGCCCATGCACGCGCTGCTTATCGGATTCGCGGCGGGCGTCGTATGCTATTTTATGTGTGCCGCGGTCAAGCATAAGTTCGGATACGACGATTCGCTGGATGCCTTCGGCGTTCACGGGGCCGGCGGTACCCTGGGCGCGATTCTGACGGGGGTCTTCGCCACGAATCAAGTGAACAGCGCTCAGATCAACGGGCAACTGGCGCCGCTGGGCTTGATCGACGGCAACGCCGGGCAGGTGGTCAACCAGATCATCGGATGCGCGGTCGCCTGGGGTCTGGCCATCGTCGGGACGCTGGTGATTCTGAAAGTTTGCGATGTCGTGGTGGGCCTGCGAGTGGCTCCGCAGCACGAGCTGGAGGGACTCGATCTCAGCATGCACGGCGAGGAAGGTTACGCTTTATTGGATTCTTACGATGTCGGCGGAGCGGCCTTCGACGCCCCGGCCATCGAACGCAGGAAAGGAACCATAGCATGAAGAAGATCGAGGCGATCATTCAGCCCCACAAACTGGAAGACGTCAAGGAAGCGCTGAAGAACATCGGCATCGACGGGATGACCATCACGGAGGTCCGCGGGCATGGCCGCCAGAAAGGCCACAAAGAGGTTTACCGGGGACAGGAGTACAACGTGGATCTGCTCCCGAAAGTCAAAGTCGAAATGGTGATTGGCGACGGACGGGCGCAGGAAGCCATCAAGACGCTGACGGAAGCGGCGCGAACCGGCAAGATCGGGGACGGCAAGATTTTCGTCTACGACGTGGCCGAGGCCATCCGTATCCGGAATGACGACCGCGGAGAACTTGCCCTCTAGTGCAGTGCGTCACGCGTATCAACCGCTCCCTCACGGTCGCGGCTCAGAAGGACTTACGGAGCCGCGACCGTGAGGGAGCGGTTGCTGAGGGATCAGCACGAAATCGCGTCGCTGTGCTGGACGGACGCCGTTCGAGCGATCGAGGACCGAACCCGGCAGGTCGATGAGATTGTGTGCAGCGCCTACCGGGAAATGCTGGCGGTTTCCGGATCGCCGCCCGGGTTGGCGTTGCTCGCCGTGGGAGGGTATGGGCGAAGGCAGCTTTTCCCGCATTCCGACATCGACCTGACGATTCTGGCCGAGAGCGAGAAGCTCGCCGAGAGTCTAAAACCTGCAATCTCCCCTTTCCTGCAGCGCCTTTGGGATGAGGGTTTGCGCCTGAGCCAGTCCGTGCGTACGCCCGCGGAGTGCTGCGAGCTGCACGACCGGAACATCGAGCTGAACATCAGCCTGCTCGACCAGCGGTTCTTGACCGGCGATCAGGCGTTATACGACAAGCTGGCGGCGCGGCTTCCGCGTTTCGTGCACGGGCACGCGACGGAACTGATGCGGAACCTGTCCCGGCTCACGCGGGAACGGCACGCCAAATACCACGACACCATCCACCATCTGGAGCCCAACATCAAGGAGGCGCCGGGCGGGCTGCGCGATCTGCAGCTCATTGACTGGATGAGCCGGATTCGAACCGAAGCGGGACAGGCTTCCTTGCCCGCCGCGGAATTGGACGCCGCGCGGCAATTCTTCTTCTCACTGCGCTGCTTCCTGCATGAACAGACCGGACGCGACAACAACATCCTCACCTTTCCCGCTCAGGAAGAAGCGGCGGAGCGCGCGGGCGCTTCCGACCCCAGCGTCTGGATGCGCGATTACTTCATCCACGCCCGGACCGTTTATCGCGCGGCAACCCGGATGATCGAGACATGCGACGAGCGGTCGCCTTCCCTGTTTGCCCAGCTCAAGGATTTCCGCTCGCGCCTCTCCAACGCGGACTTTTCGGTGGTCCGCAATCGCATCTACTTCCGGGGCCCGCAGCAGCTCGACGCCGACCCCGGACTGGTGCTGCGCCTCGCGGCGTTCATCGCGCGCCATGGACTACGGCTCTCGCCGGACGCCGAGGACCGGTTGGCGGCGAAGGCGCCGGCACTCGAAAGCTGGTTCGCGCAGCCGCGCCCGCATTGGAATGCGCTGGCCGAGATTTTCTCGCTGCCTCACTTCGACATGGCCGTGCGCGCCCTGCACGATACAGGCGGGCTGCGGGCGATGTTTCCCGAGCTGGCTGGCATCGAATGCCTGGTGATCCGCGACTTCTACCATCGCTACACGGTCGACGAACACACCCTGGTCTGCATTCAGACCCTCGCGGAGCCGGGGGACAGGCACTTCGCGAATCTCCTGGAGGAGATCGACGATCGTCCGGCGCTCATCTTCGCGCTGCTGTTCCACGATGCCGGTAAAAGTTCGGAGGACGAGGGGCACGTGGACGGCTCGCTGCGCGTGGTCGAGGGCGCGATGGAGCGAATTCAGATGCCGCTCGAGACGCGGGAGACGGTCCGCTTCCTGATCCGGCGCCATCTCGATCTTTCGGCCGCCATGACCTCGCGCGATCTGGAGGACCCCGATACAGCCGCCGAAACGGCCCGCAAGGTGGAAACCGTGGAGCGGCTGAAGGCCTTGACGCTGCTGACCTACGCCGACATCAGCGCCGTCAACCCCAATGCCATGACGCCCTGGCGAAGCGACCAGTTATGGCGGCTCTATCTGGTGACATATAACGAGCTGACGCGCGAGTTGGAAACCGACCGCATTGCGAATGTTTTGCCCGAGAATGCCGTGCCCGAATCGTCGCGCCAACCGGCTTTTCTCGAAGGATTCCCCACGCGCTATCTGCGCACGCACACGCGGGAGGAGATCGCGGGCCATGCGGGCATGGAGAGCCGTTGCCGCGAGCGTGGCCTGGCGGTGGAGATCGAGAAGACCGGGGGCGTCTACAGGCTCACGCTGGTGACCACGGACCGTCCGTTTCTGTTCGCCTCCGTCGCGGGGACTCTTTCGAGCTTCGGCATGAACATCGTGAAGGCGGAGGCGTTTTCGAATCGCTGGGGGCTGGTGCTGGACACGTTCCGTTTCGCCGATACGTCGCGCACGCTGGATTTGAATCCGCCGGAGATCGACCGCCTGCGGCACACGCTCGAGCGGGTGGTGCTCGGAAAGCTGGAGGTGAAGGAGCTTTTGCAGAACCGGCCGAAGACGGCGGCGCCCTCGCGGCGCTCATCGGTGGAGCCGGGAGTTTCCTTCGACGGCGAAGCTTCGGCGTCGGCCACGCTGATTCAGATCGTTGCCGAAGACCGTCCGGGCCTGCTGTTTGACCTGTCGCGCGCGATCTCGCAGGAAGGCTGCAACATCGAGGTAGTGCTCATCGACACGGAGGCGCACAAGGCAATCGATGTCTTCTACGTGACTTCAAGAGGTCAGAAGCTGGATGAGGCGCGGCGGCAGTCCCTGGAGATGCGGCTGCTGGCGGCTTGCCGGGTGCCCAGTTCGCTGTGATAGAGGTTACCGGCCTCGGTGAGCCGCCGGTTCTTTTCGTGAACTCAATCAAGGGTTAAGGAACCCAAAATGCCACCAACTTTTCGGTGGAATCCTTCCTTGTCTCCGGAGCGTGCGAATGATGTGGCGTATAACCGGTAGTTGATGTAGATCGGCTTCGACCTGTTTATCTGTGCGTTGTCTGCGAAGCATAGGCGGCAAGCCAGATGGGCCGACACACGGGTGCATTCTGGCTGGCTCGATGAGCTCAGCAATAGAAGCTGGACGAGGCGCGGCGGCAGTCCTGGAGATGCGACTGCTGGCGGCCTGCCGGGTGAATTAGCCCGGTTCGCGTAATTACGGCGTCATTACGTTTATGCGATACTGATCCTCAGTGGAGGTATTGCCATGCGTGTTCCTCAGCATGAAGAACCCAAGCGCGACACTCTGAATATCCGGATCAAACCGGAGGTGCGCGGCTTGATCGATCGCGCTGCGCAACTGCTCGGCAAGAACCGAACGGATTTCGTGCTCGATGCCGCCCGTCGCGCGGCAGAGGACGCGCTATTGGATCGCACCATGATCGCGGTTAGCGCAAAGGCCTACGCCGAGTTTCTTGCGCGCCTCGATGCTCCGCCTCAACCGAATCAGCGTCTGCGGCGAAGCGTTCAGACCCCTGCTCCCTGGGAGGAGTGAGCCTGTCAATTTCGCCGCCCGAGCCGCTGGCCGATTCTCATCAGGCCGGGGACTTCGCTTCGGGTGAAGCATCCCTTGATGATTGGCTGAAGCGCCGGGCGCGGGCCAACCAGGCAAGCGGTGCATCGCGCACTTACGTCATTTGTGAAGGGGAAAGAGTGATCGGCTACTATGCCTTGGCCTCTGGCGCCCTTACGGTGAAAAGTGCTCCCGGCAGGTTCAAGCGGAATATGCCCGATCCGATTCCGGTTGTCGTGCTGGCCCGTCTTGCCGTGGATCACGGATACCAGGGGCGGGGTCTTGGACGCGCTATGTTTCGCGACGCAGCATACCGTGTGGTTCAGGCGGCTGATGCTATCGGTATTCGCGGTATCGTTGTTCAGGCCATCTCGGAGGAGGCCAGAAAATTCTACCTCGCCCTTGGCTTCGATCCATGCACCGATGAGCCAATGACACTCGTGGTAACGCTGTCCGATCTTCGCGCTGCACTTTCGGGAAGATAAGATTCAGAGAAGCCGGGCTGCCGCAAAAATCCCAGCCAGGATGATAAGAGCAATCCACGGGATGATTTCTACGGCAAGTATGTTCCGGAACGCTCTGCGGATCATATAGCTCCATTGTAGCTTCTCAAGTGGCCGGTGAGCGCGCAGCACGGTATGCGCCTTCCCAGTCCGCGGATGGCTCGGGAAGAAAAGTCTCAACAGGAAAGGATCGCCGCACGAGCGACCGCGCTTCCTCCAAATCCTTCAACGCGCCGGAACCTATCGCCTGAATCAGAACGTTTCCGATGGCGGTTGCTTCGGCAGGTCCGGCAATCACCGGCCGGCCCGTGGCGTCGGCCACGAACTGGTTCAGCACCGCGTTGCGCGAGCCCCCGCCTACGATGTGGATGACTTCCATGCGGCGGCCGAGCAGCGATTCCAGACTCTCCAGAACCACCCGGTAACGAAGCGCGAGGCCCTCTAAAATTACGCGCGTGAACTCGCCCGGCGTGGCGGGTTGCGCCTGGCCGCGATCGCGGCACCACGCGGCGATGCGAGCGGGCATGCCGCCCGGTTCGAGAAACGCGTCCGGATCGATCACCGCGAGGAACGGCCTCGATTCCGAAGCCATGCGGGCCAGTTGATCGTAGCCGTACTCAACGCCTTCGAAGGCCCATGCCCTGCGGCATTCCTGCAGAGGCCAGAGGCCGGCGATGTTCTTCAGCAGGCGGGTCTTACCCTCGGCGCCCATCTCGTTCGTCAGGTTGAGCGCCAGAGCACGCTCCGTCACCACTGGCTCATCCAATTCCGCGCCCATCAGAGACCATGTGCCCGAGCTGATGTAGCACCAGTTGCCGGGCTCGGCCGGGACGGCCGCGACCGCCGACGCCGTATCGTGGCATCCGGTGGTGAAAACCGGAGCCTGATTGAGGCCGCTGGCCTCCGCCAGCGCGGGCAGCAGGCAACCGAGACGAGCGCCCGGCTCGACGATCTCCGGAAGGAGGGAGGCGTCGAGTTCCAGCCGTGCGAGCAGCTCGGCGGCCCATGCGCGGCTCAGCGGATTGTGGAACTGGGAAGTGCTTGCGATGGTCCGCTCACTGCGCATCACGCCGGTCAGCCAGTAATTGAACAGGTCGGGCATCATCAACAGCGTGCGCGCGGATTCGAGCGCCGGCGCGCGGGAAAGCTTCATGCCGTACCACTGGCAGAGCGTGTTGATGGGCATGAACTGAATGCCGGTTTGCGCGAAAATCTCTTCGCGCGGCACGGCGGCGAAGAGTTTTTCCAGCGCGCCGTGGTTGCGGGCGTCGCGGTAGTGGCGGGGATTGTCCACAAGCGCGCCGCCTGAGTCGAGCAACGCGAAATCGACGCCCCACGTGTCCACGCCGATGCCATCCAGAGTGAGCTTGCGCTCGCGGCCGGCAACTGCGAGCCCGGCTTGGATCTCATGCCAAAGCCGTAATGTATCCCAGTAGAGCGCGGAGAATACCGTCACCGGTGTGTTGGGGAAACGGTACAGCTCTTCGAGCACCAGCGTGCCGTCCCCGAGCGAGCCCAGCATCGCCCGCCCGCTCTCCGCCCCCAGATCGAATGCCAGATAGTGCCGCATCGCTCAGATCTGGATCACCACTTTACCCGCGCCGTCCGCATAGTTCGTGAGCATGCCGAAAGCGCAGGCCGTCTCTTCAAGCGGGAAGTGGTGAGTAATCAGACTCTCGGGAATGCGCCCGGCCCGCAGCAGCTCGATGGCTCCGTGCGCGTTGTGGTTGGAGCGCTTCACAGTCTGCAGGCTAAGCTCCTTCGACATGGCGCTGTGCAGGTCCACCGGCAGATCGGGCTCGCTCGGAATTCCCACCAGCACTACACGTCCTCCCGGGCGGGCCACGGCGAACGAGGTATTGATGGTTTCGAGCTTCGCGGCGGCGTCAAAGACAATGTCCACGCCTCGTCCGCACGTGACGTCCATCACCGCATCGTGGAAACGGCCGGTTTCCACGGCCAGGTCCGCGCCGATCTCCTCCGCCATCCGCATGCGGTGCGGCACGCGCTCGGCGACGAACACTTTGGACGCTCCGGCAATTCGCGCCGCAACTGCGATCAATAGCCCGATGGGACCTGCGCCGAAGACCGCTACCGTTTCCCCCAAACCGATGCGCGTGAGCTCGAGAATGTGCAGGATCACGGCCAGCGGCTCAATCAGAGTGGCTTGCGCAAAGTTAATGCCCTCCGGAAGCGGAACGGCGTTGGAGGCCGGAACCAGCGCGTACTCGCGAAAGAACCCCTGCAATTCCGGCGAACCCATGAAGACCGACGAGACGCAGTTGTTGTGGCGTCCCGCGAGGCAATACTCGCAGCGGCCGCAGGTGAGGGCCGGTTCCAGGGCGACCCTCCGGCCCGGTTTGAGATTCACGCCTTTGCCGACGTCCGCTACCTCACCGGCGGGCTCGTGCCCCAGCACTTGAGGGAACACGGCCCGATGGGCGCCGATGCAGCCTTCCTGATACCAGTGCATGTCGCTGCCGCAGATGCCCACGGCGCGCACGCGCACCAGTACTTCCCCAGGCCCGGGACTAGGCGGTTCTGTGATTTCACAAACTTCCAGGTGTTGCAGGCCGACGAGTTGGACGGAGGTCATGATGATGGGTAGAAAGTATAATACCAGCATGCCGCTCCGAGGCCGCCGCTTCCTGCTCGTCGTGTTCTCCGCCCTCGCGCTTAGTTTGTACAGCGGAGCACAACAGGATGCGGGCGGCGGCCTGGCGCATCGGCAGGTGACTCATTCGCTAAAGGCCGGTGAAACGGTCGAAATTTCAGTCGGAGTTCCCTCCCCATCGCAATTTCCCCGGAATGGAAGACTGGCGGCGGCGTGGACGACGCCGGGCGCGCCAGAGGCCGGATTCCGTAAAATTCTGCACGCGCTCGATCCGGACCTCTACGTGGTCTACCGCGCGCCTATAGCAGGAACTTACACACTGGAGATCCAGCCGGTGGTGGACGAGGAGCCACACTTCAATACCGAACGATGGCGCGAAACCGGAATCGTGGCCGGAGTGAAGGCCTTCCCCTCTCACACTCCTTGGCCCACGGACGCGAAGCCAGCTCTGAACGTGTCAATTCAGACCGTGAATTTTGGAACTTCCACGCGCGGCATGATGGTGGAAGCCGAGCCCAACAACTCGCTGGAGCAGGCGCAGCCGGTCCGCCTGGCGCCGGGCGACGGGGACCAGACGCTTCACATCACCGCCGGAGCGGACGACATCGAGTACTTCGACAACGGCAGGTACGGCGAATCCGGCGACGACTGGTTCCGCGTCGAGTTTGGAGGCTCCGAGCCCCGGCTGTTGACCGCGAATCTCTGGCTCACCGACCCGTTCGTGGCCGCGCGGCTGCGCTTCTACACGCCGGACGGCAAGGAATACAAAGAAGGCATGAACGCCAACGAGCGCGTGCACCAGCAAGTTGAGGAGCACCGCACGGAGATCAACCGCATCCTGAAGCCGGGCGGCATTTACTTCCTGCGCGCCGAGGGCAACTCCCCCGGCTATGAAATTGAGCTGCGCATCCGCAAGCCCGCGCCCTACGACGATCCCCGCGAGGCCATCCGCCAGGGCATGTACGACCATCTGGCGCAGGTGGACGCCTGGCTGCTGAATCGCCCGCGCGGAGCCAGCGTGGACCGGCGCATCCGCGATACGGGCAATCTGCTGGGCACGAATTGCATGAGCTGCCACACGCAGTCCGGCGTGTGGGGGCCGGCGCTGCCGATCCAGCTCGGGTACCGTCCGGAGAACGCGCACAACTTCCGGCACATGATCAATGTGATGTACGAGTCGCTGCGCCCCACAAACGTCTTGAAGGACGCGGCGAACAATACCAGCCTGGCGCCGCTCGATTTGGGCGACGGCCCCGCTGGAACCAGGGTGGCTGGCCACAACGTAGCTACGCTGGAGAGGCTTCTGCCCCCACGCAAGCTGCATTCCATGCAGCAGATCCGGACGGCCAATTTCGTCTTGCTGTCGAACGATCCAAGCGGCATCAACGCCGCCGGCGCCGGCTCCAACGTGGGCCAGAGCGTGGTGTTCAACTACGCGGGCGAGATTTTGCGGCAGGCCTGGGACAAGACCGGAGAGAACCGCTACCTGGCCGGCCTGGAAGACAAGGCCCAGAAGATTCTGCGCGTGCAGCCCAAGTACACGGACGACCTGGCGCTCCGCATCGAGTTTTTCGAGCGTATGTTTCCGAAGAATTATGTTGGGCTGAAGGGGAATTCGGACCAGGCGAAGGCCTTCCAGGCCTCCGTTGACGCGAAAGTGGCCGACGATGAGCGCCTGCTGCTGCTCTCGCAGCGTGCGGATGGCGCATGGGGATTCAAGCCGGGCGAAGTCGATCCGAAGGCCGATCCGGCGCCAACCGCCCTTGCCCTCTCAGCGCTTGAAGCGCGCGGCTACAAGGCGGACCATCCCGTGGTGGCTAACGGCGTGAAGGCGCTGCTGGCTATGCAGGACCCCTATGGCCGGTGGAATCGGGCGGCCCTGACCGGGTTCGTGACCACGGCTTACGTGCTGCACGCGCTCGCGCGTCTGTATCCGGAAAACGCCCGGCCGTTCGATCCGGCGGAGATCGCGCCGCGGCCCGGCGAATCCTTGAGCGATACCATCGCGCGCTACCGCGCCGCGGCACAGGCGTTTCCCGCCGTGAAGATCGACCCGGCCGGCGCTTCGCACGCCAACCCGCTCGTGCGGTATTGGGCCATGCTCGCGCTGGGGAACATGCCGGCGAAGGAGAACGCGGCAGCGCTGATTAAAGGCCTTGGCGATCCCGTGAAGATGGTGCGTGAGGCCGCCCGGCGCGCGCTGCGCGAAACGCTGCTGGACGATCATGGCTGGGACGAGGTCTTTGCCGCGTACGAATCCGGCGGCGATCTCACGCGCGAAGGCGTCGCTTCCGCTCTGGTGATAAAGGCCGACGCGACGCTTCCCAAAACCAACGTCGATTTTCCGCGTCTGACCACGCTGATCGGCCGTATGATGAATCAAGATTCCAGCCCGGCCGTGCGTGCGTGGGCCGTGCGCGCCGCATGGCAATGGTGGATCTGGAATCCGCCGGTGAGAGAGGACATCAACCGCGCGCTGCTTGCACGGCTAGAGCGGCCCGAGCCGAACGCGCTCGCCGAGAACGCCTTGCGGTATCAGACGCACGCTCTGTTCATCGCCAACGGACACCGCGCCAACGGCAGCGTGGACCACCAGTATCCCGAACTCGCCAATCTTTTCGAGAGCATCTCCCAACGTCTGGACGGGCCTTCGAGCACGGCTCAAGAACTGCTGGTGGATCGCATCGTCTCTATTGCCGGCACATACTACAACACGTCCGGCGGCGACGGCGGCCCGGGCCAGATGGGTTATGTCACCGAGCATAGCGGCGAGATAGTGGGCAAAGCCGTGCTCGCTTATCTGGGCCGCGCCGAGCAGGCGAAGGATATGGATGGCATCCGCCTGTCGCTCGAAGCCGCCGCCAATGCCGCCCATGAGCCGATGCAGAAGAAGGTGCTCGACTATGCGGTGAACGGACCCGAGCATCTGCGGACCATCGCGGCCACGTCGGTTTCCGATCCGCGCGTCATCTCGCTGCCCGGTACGCAGGAGTTTCTCGAGCCGCTGATCCAGCAGATACAACGGGGCGCGGCCGATGCGGACCGCCGGGAGCAGCTCTCCAAGCCCGTGATCCGTCTCTTCACGCGCGCTCGTTGGAACATTCCGCAAACCGAAGAGCAGAAGACGATCTTCTACAACCTCCTGATTCCGAAGCTCAACGACGAGAAGAGCGTTTCGCAGTGGTACCTGGCCGAGCAGTTGGGGCAGACGATCGGCTCGAATCCGGATCTGCAGACGGATGCGCTGCTGAAGATGATGCCCGCCGCATTCCGCAACCCGCTCGAAGAGTACTTTTGGCTTCCCAGCGTGAAGTGGCTGCTCTCGTATGACCTGCCTGTTCCGGAGGTGCGCCGGCCGCAGCCCGCTTCGGCTTATGCTGGCCACGCGCTGGAACTGTACGTCAAGCAGCTCTCGCCGCAAGCTAATGAGAAGCTACGCGCCGCCGCGATCCGCATGCTCCCGCAAACCGAGCTGCGGAAAAACCCGCAAATCGTGGCGGCGCTCGACGCGCTACAGGACGACACGACGGTGCAGCGCTACGACCCGCGTGTATTCGATCGCCGCTTGGAGGAGATTTTCGCGCAGGAGAACCCTTCGCCGGCATGGCGCGAAAACTTCGCATTTTTCCGCGACTATGTGATTCCCGAGATGCACCGGCCGAATCGCGAGGACGAGCAGTCCTGCTTCTCCTGCCACGGAGTCGCGGGCCGCGTGCCGTCCATGGAGCTGAGATCTCCGGATCGCTTCGGCTACATTTCCCCGAAGGACGCGTGGTCGAATTACAAGATCCTCATGGAGCGCGTGGACAACGATGATGTGGAGCAGAGCAAACTGCTGCGCAAGCCGCTCAACGTGCAGACCGGCGAAGACGACGGCCATCAGGGCGGCCGCCGATATGCGCCAAACGATCGTGGCTACGAGGTCTTGAAGCGGTGGGTCCACGACGCGGCGGTGCTGCGAAACAAGAAATGAGAGAAAACTCGAAATGATACGCATACTCCCCATACTTTTTCTGCTTCCGGGCGCGCTGCTGGCGCAGCCCGCTTACGACCTGCTCTTGAAGGGCGGGCACATGATCGACCCGAAGAACAACATCAGCAAGGCGATGGATGTTGCCATCAAGGACGGCAAGATCGCGCGCGTTGCCCCGGACATTCCGGCCGCCGAGGCCAGGCGGATCGGCAATGCGAGCGGCCTTTACGTCACGCCCGGCCTGATCGATATTCACGTTCACGTCTATACGGGCACCGGCGTCAAGGCCCTGACCGGAGACAGCAGCGTCTATCCCGACGGTTTCTCCTTCCGCACCGGCGTCACCACCATGGTGGACGCGGGCTCGGCGGGCTGGCGCAATTTCCCCGATTTCCGCCAGCGGGTAATCGACCGGGCGCGCACGCGCGTGCTCGCGCTGATCAACATCGTCGGCAACGGAATGAGCCCGGACGGCGAGGACGACCCGAAGGAGATGAATGCGGAGGCGGCGGCGAAGATGGCCAAGCAGCACTCCGACATCGTGGTCGGGTTCAAGACTGCGCACTATGCCGGTAAGGGCTGGCCATCGGTGGAGGGAGCGGTGAAAGCCGGAAATCTGACGGATCTTCCGGTGATGGTGGATTTCGGGCACATCAACGAGGAGCGGAACTTGAACGCTCTGTTCCTCGACAAGCTGCGGCCGGGAGACATTTTCACGCACTGCTATTCCGGCCACCGCGAGGAAGTGGTCAATGGAAAGGTCAATCCCGCCATGATCGCGGGGCGGAAGCGGGGCATCATCTTCGACGTGGGACATGGCGGCGGCAGCTTCTACTGGAACGTCGCCGCTCCGGCGTTCGAGCAGGGCTTTTTCCCGGATTCGATCTCGACCGACCTGCACACGGGCAGCATGAACGCGGGGATGAAGGACATGATCAACGTAATGTCCAAGATCCTGAATGGCGGCGCTTCGCTGGACGATGTGGTTCGCATGTCCACATGGAACCCGGCCAAGCAGATCAAGCGGACGCAGTTGGGCCATCTGGATGTGGGCGCCGAAGCTGACATCACCGTGCTGCGGCTCGAGAAGGGAAACTTCGGGTTCGTCGATTCCGCCGGCGCCGGCAAAGCCGGGAACCAGCGCCTGACCTGCGAAATGACGGTCCGCGGAGGCAGAGTGGTCTGGGACCTCAATGGACGCGCCGCGCAGGACTGGAAGAAGTTTCAATACCGGAAGCGGTCGAGACCGGGGGCGTAGAGCTCCCGTCTTCGCTACGATCACTGCTTCTCAACGGTTCGCAGGCGCGTGTATTTCGCAATCAGTGAGAAATCGCGGTCCCTGTGCCAAACGGAAACATTGTTGGCAATCGCGATGGCAGCGATCAAGCAATCCATCGACGAACGAATTGTGTAACCCCTTCGCCGGCCCTCCCGGTAGATCTCGGCGGCGTCCAGAAACCTCCCCAAAGGAAGCGGGTCGCTAAGCATTGGGACTGCGAGAAAAGCCTCTCGAAATACTTCGCTGGCACGGCCCGGACGGAGGCCCTGCAGGACTTCCTGCGCGATAGGCGCACACGTCGCGAAATGTGCCAGTTCGTCGGCGGATACACCTGGGCTTCGAGTGGCGAGCAATTTGATCCACATGGAAGTGTCCACAAGAATCATCGGCGCGTCTTCTTCTTGCGGGGTTGACCGGGACGGCGGTCCTCCCGCATCTCTGAAAGATCGCCCTGCCAGAGATCCTGTCCGAAGAAACCGGCGAGACTTTGTATCTTGCGGATGCGGAGGACTTCCGCAAGGGCCTGGTTGACCGTGGCCGAATAAGTCTTCACTCCCAAAATGCGGGTTGCCTGTTCCAGAAGGTCCTCGTTAAGCACAAGATTTGTGCGTTTCATGTGTATATTATAGCAAGCCAAGTTCCGGCCCGGGCGTTATGATGACAGTAATCATGACCGGCCACCAGCTCGATAGAGTGCGGGAAGCGCTGTGCACCGGCGGAGCCGAAGCTGTCTTCGACCTGCTGGTCACATGGTTCCGCGAAGAAAAGAACTATCCGCGGCTGTTCGAGGCGCGGGTTATGAAGAAGCGCCACGAACTGGGACTGCCTCTCATCCAGACGGAAGCTTTTGGCGGCCTTCCGCCGGAAGTGCAGCAAGCCTTCGACCAAGGGTTCATCGAGGCCGCGCGGGAGGTGGGCAGCCTGTTTCTTGCCGACGGAGAAATTGTCCGCGCATGGCCGTACTTCCGGGCGATTGGAGAGACGGCGCCCGTGGCAGCGGCTATCGAGCGGGTAAAGGCCGGCGAAGGAGTGGAACCGATCATCGAGATCGCCTTCATGGAAGGCGTGCATCCGCATAAGGGCTTTCAGTTGATTCTGGAGCACCATGGAATCTGCCGCGCCATCACCGCCTGCGAGCAATCCCCGGCGGGCAAGATCCGCGAGAAGTGCGCGCGCCTGCTGCTGACCACTCTCCACGCCGAACTCGTGGAACGCTTGAAGCGGACGATTGCGCAGAATGAGGGCCAGGCGCCGGACACGAACCGCGTGCCCGATCTGATCTCCGGGCGGCCGTGGCTCTTCGGCGAGCATACGTATTACGTGGATACCTCGCATCTGGTATCGGTCGTCCGCTTCACGCTCGACCTGGAGGATCGCGAAAGTTTGGCGCTCGGGGTGGAACTGACCGAATACGGCAGGCAACTGTCGCCGATGTTCCAGTATCGCGGCGATCCTCCTTTCGAGAACATCCACGAGGACTACGGCACGTACTTCCGGGCGCTGCTGGGCGAAGACGTGGACGGAGCGGTCGCGCATTTCCGCAAGAAGGTGGAAGAGAGCGATCCGGAGAGCGCGGGCACCACACCGGCGGAGGTGCTGGTGACGCTACTGGCGCGGCTGAAGCGTTATGGCGAGGCTATCGAGGTTTCGCTCGCGCATGTGCCGCAATCAGGCGCCCAGCAGGTCGCCTGCCCCACTGTTCTGCAGCTTTGCCAGATGGCGGGCGATTACGGCCGGCTCATGGATCTGGCGCGCGACCGGAACGACGCGCTGCACTTCGCCGCCGGGGTGTTGCAGGCCTAACAGCATGTCGTTAGCTTTTCAAGTTGTCCGGTTTTATTGACACGTGATCTGTCCGGTTGGCAATCCAAAGTAATGCGGCCGTCAGGCCGCCTCCTTCTTGGTTTTTGTTTTTTTGTTAGATACAACAGCAGTCGTCGTCGGCGCGGTGGAAAAGTGGGAATCTC
>JBBDWK010000083.1:0-36111 GCA_040902885.1 Bryobacteraceae bacterium
GGCGCGGACCAGTTACGAGGGAGCGCTGGCGGTCTGCCGGGAGATCGGGGCACGGATAGGCGAGGCCAACTGTGTGCGGAGTTTGGGGGATGTGGCCCTAAGGCAGGACCGATACGAGGAGGCGCGGACCAGTTACGAGGGAGCGCTGGCGGTCTGCCGGGAGATCGGGGCGCGGTTAGGCGAGGCCGAGTGTGTGCGGAGTTTGGGGGATGTGGCCCAAATGCAGGGACGGTACGAGGAGGCGCGGACCAGTTACGAGAGAGCGCTCGCGGTCTGCCGGGAGATCGGGGCACGATTAGGCGAGGCCAACTGTGTGAAGAGTTTGGGGGAGGTGGCCCTAAGGCAGGGGCGGTACGAGAAGGCCAAGCAGCTTCTCGAAGAATCGCTTCCCATTCATCGCCAACTGGGCGATCGTCTGGGCGAAGCGAATTGTCTCCTGTCGCTTGGCCGACTGGGACGCGCAACGCATAACTCGGAGCTTGTCCGTTCCGCCTATCGGGAAGCGGAGTCCATTTACACTGCTATAGGCCTCACTAAGGACGCCGAAATCGCGCGCAAGGAACTCGCCGCGTACAAGGAGCCGTAGTTGTCGAGCATTCTACCTGCCCAGGACGCCCCCAAGGCTCCATCCCCGCCAAGACTTGGCTTGATGGATCACTGCCGTCCCACGCTGCGTTACTGGTTTGAGACCGAAGTTCATGTCTACGCGCTCTCGATTGCCGCCAGCGTGCTGCTTTCGTTTTTTCCCTTTCTCATCGTCATGGTTTCGTTGTGCCGGTATGTGTTCCACTGGGATGCCGCCGTGGATGTGATCGAGCTTGCGCTGACTGATTTCTTTCCGGGCGAGCTGGGCGTATTTATCCGGCGCAACCTCGAGGCAACCGTCGAATCGCGCGGCGCTGTGCAGATCACCTCGATGTTCCTGCTGCTGTTCACCGCGAACGGCGTGTTCATTCCTCTCGAGGTGGCGCTGAATCGCACGTGGGGCGTGACGGTCAACCGAAGCTACGTCAAGAACCAGATCATCAGCCTCGGCCTGATCTTCACCTGCGGCGGTCTGGCGCTGATCTCCTTCACGCTTACAGCCCTCGGCATCCAAATGGAGCAAGCCTGGCTCAATATAACGTTCCTCAAAGCGGCCGGCGTGCCGCTGTCGATTCTGGCCCTGTTTCTCATCTACTGG
Organism: Bryobacteraceae bacterium; assembly: GCA_040902885.1. Classification (GTDB taxonomy): domain Bacteria; phylum Acidobacteriota; class Terriglobia; order Bryobacterales; family Bryobacteraceae; genus JBBDWK01. The sequence continues at coordinate 1,184 of JBBDWK010000083.1, forward strand.
CTGCTGCCCAACCGCAAGATTCCAGCCCGGAGGGTGCTTCCCATCGCTATCTTCGTGGGTCTGGCCTTGGAGGGTCTGAAATACATCAACCTCATCGCCTGGCCGCTGTTGAAATCGAAACTGCAAAACGAGTATGGCCCGTTCTATATCTCGGTCACTATCGTCCTGTGGAGTTTCGCCGCCGCGATGATCGTCCTGGCCGGCGCCGAATGGTCGTCGCGCTCCAGAAATCCCTGACCTCCGCCTTTGTTATCCTGAAAATTCTTATGACGGATTGGAAGAAAATCGCCGAAGCGCGCGGGCTGAACATTCCAGCCGCCGATTTAGAACGGATCGCGCCATCCCTGGATGCTCTGGAGGCCGCTTTCCGGCCCCTGACGGCATCCATTCCGCATGAAACGGAACCGGCCGTCGTCTTTCACGCGACAACGGAGGACGTCCGGTGACCATTCTCGAAGCGGCCGCCGCGTTGCGGGCGCGAACAGTTTCCTCGGTCGAGCTGACGCGCGCATCGCTCGACCGCATTTGCAAGCTCAACACGAAGCTCAACGCGTTTTTGACCGTCATCGAGGAACGGGCCCTGGCGCGCGCCGCGAAAGCGGACGAGGAACTGGCGAAGGGCGTGGACCTGGGACCGTGGCACGGCGTCCCGTACGCGGCCAAAGACGTGTGCAGCACCGCCGGCATCCGCACCACGTGCGGCTCCCTGCTGTTCAAGGATCACGTGCCGGATTGCGACGCCGCCGTGGTGGAACGCCTGGCCCGCGCGGGCGCCGTCGCGATCGGCAAGACGGGACTGCACGAGTTGGCCTACGGCATCACCTCCGACAATCCGCACTTCGGCACAATCCGAAACCCATGGAATCCCGATTGCGTGCCGGGCGGCTCGAGCGGAGGATCGGGGGCGGCGGTCGCCGCGCGGATGGTTCCGATGGCGCTCGGCAGCGATACGGGAGGCTCCATTCGCATTCCCGCGGCATACTGCGGCACGGTCGGTTTGAAACCGACCTTCGGGCGTGTCAGCCGCTTCGGCGTTATGCCGCTCGATTTCAGCCTGGACCACATGGGGCCGCTCACGCGCACCGTGCGCGATGCGGCGGTCACCCTGAACGTCCTCGCGGGTCACGATTCTCGCGACGATACCTCCTCCACTCGACCCGTGGAAAACTACCTGCCGGGTGAGAACCTATCTCTGCGCGGAGTGCGCCTCGGCGTGCCGGAGAACTTTTTCTTCGAGCGCATCTCGCCGGAGATTGAAAGCGCGGTGCGTGGGATGGTGCGCACAGCCGAGAGTCTCGGCGCCCACGTAATGCCGGTTCGCGTTCCGGACATCGCCGCGCTCAACGCAGTGGGCCGCGTCATCCTGCTTGCGGAAGCCTCGGCGCTCATGCAGCCGTATCTGGACCGGCGGGAGAACTTCGGTGCGGACGTTCTGGCTCTGTTCGATCAGGGCCGGCTCCTTGCAGCCACGGACTACGTGAACGCGCAGCGGCTCCGCCGCGTGATGCGGGACGAATTCAACCGGCTGTGGGAGCAGGTGGACTGCCTCTTCACACCCGCCGCCCCAATCGGCGCCCCCCGGATCGGCCAGACCACCGTCAACATCGCGGGCGGGGATGAAGATGTGCGCCTGGCCTCCACCCGGCTCGTGCGGGGCATCAACGTGCTCGGGCTTCCGGCCCTCTCCATCCCATGCGGTCTGGATGCGGACGGCATGCCGGCGGGCTTGCAGATCGTCGCGCCCGCCTTTCAGGAAGCCCGCCTGCTGCGGATCGGCGCGGCTCTCGAGGACGCCACCGAATTCCATAAACTGACGCCTCCGGAATAGCGACTATGACCCAGACATCCCCTCGAGTACAGGAGCTGCTGCCAGGAGCGCGGGCTCCCATTGCCATCGGTTTTCTGGACGAAGTTCCCGCCGGCTTGAAGAAGTGGGATAGCGGCGGCGTTCCAGCGGGCTGCGCTTTCTGGAAGCTGGCCATGGACGGCCGCAGCTTTTACACCGTGCCGTCGGATCATTTCAACTGCGCCGTAGGGTCCTACACACACGGCATCGCGCTGCCGCCGGAGCGTGGCGCACAGTTGCAGGACACCATCGGCTTCATGATCGCCAACCGGTACCTCGAGATGGCGGAGGTGCCCGGCATTCCGGTTCTTCCGAAGGCTCCGGCGTATGTGGCGTACGCGCCCGCCGAGGCGGCTCCGTTCCAAGCCGACGTTGTGGTGATAGCGGCGGATCCGGCAACCGCGATGCTCGTCTACGAAGCCGCTCTGCGGGCCGGGGCGGGAAGCGCGTTGGCCAGCGCACTCGGACGTCCGGGATGCGCGGTGCTTCCGCTTACTCGCAACTCCGGCACAGCGGCCGTCTCCTTCGGCTGCAAGGGGAACCGCACCTTTACCGGATTGCCGGATTCCCAGATGTATCTGTGCATCCCGGGCGGGAAGTGGGACGCCGTAGTTCGCGAACTTGCCGTGGTACGGCAGGCGAACCGTGCGATGGGCGAGTACTACGCCGGCCAGAAAGAAAAGTTCCCTATCGTCTGATCACACGACATTACAAGATTTATTGCTCGTGTTCTAAACGGGATACAGCCAGTGTGGCATCCGGGGTATAGGGGAGGCCTGTATCGTGATTTCAGGAAGAGGGAGTTCGGTCCACGCTGTTGCTCCTGCCTGCTGACCTGAACCTCCTACCTGTTGAGCCTCCCCACTCCCTAGTTGGAGTGTACTGCCCGACTCCGGATTCCCTCTCTTCCACCTCAGGCTTGCTCGGCCGCACTAAAGGCGGCGGGCACATCGACAACATCCGCGTAAACTTCCATCAGGGCGCGAACAGCCTCAATATCCTGCTTGCGGCAATTCATCAGAGGCGGCCGTACGGGACCCGCCGGCATTCCTAGAATCTCCATGGCTTGCTTCATCACCGCGACTTCATACCCGCGGGCCCGCTCGCGAATCGCGTACAGCGGGTGGACATACTTTTCCATCAGCGTGTTCAGCTTGCCAAACTCCCCGGCCATTCCCGCTCGCGCCAGCTCCAGCGATAACCGCGGCGCTATGTTCGAGATGCTGGACGTGTAGGCCTGGACGCCGATCGCGAAGTAGGCGGGAACGCAGTCGTCGCCGAGCCCGCCAAACCACGCCAGCCGGTCGCCGACATAGTTCATGATCCGCTGATACTTGCGCGCATCGCCCTGGCCATCCTTCCACGCGGCCAAGGTGGGAACGAGGTCGACCAGGCGTGCCACCATCTGCGGCGTAAAGACCGCCCAGTCCCGGCTGTAGGGCATCATGGGCAGACCGCTGGCCGCGCCAATGGCTTTGTAGTAATCGAACAGCCCGTCCTCGGGAGCCTGAATATAGTACGGGGGCAGAACCAGCAGGCAATCCGCGCCCGCCTTCTCCACCCGACGCGCGATGTCCGCGCCCACGGCCGCGTTATAACCGGTCCCGGCAACGACGGGCATTTTGCCGCCTGTAGCTTCCACGGTCACCCGTACGACATCGGCGATCTCATCCGGGGTCAGCGAATACACCTCTCCCGTACCGCCGGCCGCCACCATCGCGCAGAACGGATGCTGCACCATGCCGGCGACGTTGCGGGCCAGAGCGTCGAGATCGAGGGAAAGGTCCTTCTTGAAAGGGGTGACGGGGAATCCGAACACACCGGTCCACTGCTTGCAAATGCCGTTCGAAGACATAAGCATCAAGGTATCACAACGGAAGGGACGGGCCGGGAAAGCGAAGGGCTACAGATCGCCCCACTGGCGGGCCAGCATGCGGGAATACTCGCCGGAGGCGTACATCTCGAAGGTGAACTGGCCTGGGGGGATTGCCGTGTAGGGCAACGCCTGGACGTGGCAGGAATAGAGATGATCCGCGTAGCGGTAGTAATTGAGCACGAAGTCCTCGGTCAGGATCTCCCGCGCCGGCAGGTCGCGAAAGATGGCGTTCAGGCCTATGGCTCGCGAGAAGATGGAGCGGTGGTCGGATACGCCCCAGTTTTTCAGTTTGCCCACCACCTGATCCGGCGCTGCATCCACCAGAAGGGCGATGAAGCTGGCTTCCCGATATCCGACCTCCCGGAGATCGTCAATCCGATCCACGAAATCCATGCACTGCCCGGTCCAGCGGCGCAGATCCTTCCCGACGAAGTAGAGCATCCGAATCTCGCAGTAGCGGCCTTCCAGAAGACGCCGGGTAAGGTCCTCCTCGGTGCGGCCTTCGTTCGGCAGAAGCCCGTAAAGCATCAAATTGGCCCGCGAGCTCTCGACCAATTTTCCCGTACCCGAATTATCGGCGAAAGGATGAAGGATAAGGGGGGGCAACTCCCACTGTTGCTTGCCCTCGCGGGACCTGGCTTCCATGCTGGTTTGCGGCATCAGATTCTCGGCGCGTCTTACTCTCAAGGTAGTATCGACGGTGCTGCCGGAAACCTTTACCTCCTTTCCGCCAGCAGCACGCTGGCTTCGACAGGCGCATCGTTCCGAAGCACCTTAACGGTTACCCGGTCCCCGGGCTTTTTTGTGCGCAGGGCATAAGTGAAGTCGTATAGATTCTGAATCGGCTTGTGGTCGAACTCAATCAGTATATCGCCTGCCTTAAGCCCTGCATTAGCAGCCGGCGATCCTTCGCGGACGTCGGCGAACTTGACACCAGTGGGCACCTCGGCGAAATCGGGAATGCTTCCGAAATAGGGGCCATAGCCGGAACCGCCGCCGCCGGACCCGGCAACAGCGCCGCCCGCATGAGCGGAAACGGGTGGTTTGACCCGCACGAACTGCGGACGCTCGGCAGCCGTCAGCGTGGAGGCGACATCGGCAATCAGTTCCAGCAGCTTCACCGACTGGGGAGCGTCCACCTTGTCCCACGTGTCGCTCGGCTTGTGATAGTCGGCGTGAAGGCCGGAGAAGAAGAAAAGAACGGGAACCTGTTTGGTGGTGAAAGACGTGTGATCGCTGGAGCCGTATCCGGTGGTATCGGAGAAATCGACCTTCAGCGCATGCTTCGGCAGAATGCTTTCCAGCACGGACTTGAGAGTGCTTCCACTGCCTGTGCCTCCGACGTAAACCTTGCCTTCCCGGACGCGGCCGATCATATCCATGTTGATCATGGCGACGGCGCGATTCAGAGGAAAAGCCGGATGGTTGACGAAGTAACTGGAACCTAGCAGCCCCAGTTCTTCGCCTGCAAAGGCCAGAAAGAGGATGCCGCGCGCCGGTTTGGGACGTAAGGCGAAGTAGCGCGCCAGTTCGATGACGCCCGCGGTGCCGGAGGCGTTGTCGTCCGCGCCAGGGTGGGGCGTGCCAGCCTGCGAAGGCGCCATGGAAAACTGCTCGCCCAGGCCGAGGTGGTCGTAATGAGCGCCGATCACGACGTACTCTTCGGATTGTCCGCGCAGATAGCCCGCGACGTTGTGCACGATCTTCTGAGCCCGGACGACATCCACCGTTCCGTCGATTTGCAGCGATGCCGCAAGCGTGAAGCCGCGCGGCTTCAGGTCGCCATCGATCTCCGCCTGAATCCGATCGAGGGTTTTTCCGGCATCCGCCAGCCACCGCTCAACCACCTCGGCTTTGAGCTGGACGAAAGGCAGCCCGGTATCCGCCGGTCCGGCGGCGCGTCCGAACTTTTCCAGTTGGTCGGCATCGCTGCGGTGATTGGCGCGGTCGTTGATCAGGATCACGCCCCGCGCTCCGTGCATCTTTGCGTTGACGGCTTTGCTGGCGAACTGCGCGTGCTCGGTGTAGACTTTGCCGGCAAAGACCGATTTCTCGTCGAACTCCTGCGGCTCGTGCCGGAGAATCAGGACGATCTTGTCCTTCACGTCGAGTCCGGCATAGTCGTCATAGTCATACTCGGGCGCCGTAATGCCGTAGCCGGCGAAGACCACTTGGCCGGTTATCTTTGCCCGCGATGAAAAGTTGAACGGGATGAAATCTTCTTCCGCCTTGAGCGCCGTCGTCTCCCCGTTCAGCGTGAACTCGAAGCGGTTGCCTTTGCCCAGCCGCGCGTTGGTGGTTACGTTGAACGCCTGAAGATAACTCTTGCCGCCTACCTGCTCCAGACCGATTGCCTGGAACTGCCTGGCTATATACGCAGCCGCCTTTTCCATCTCCGGCGTGCCCGTGCCCCGGCCCTTCAGATCGTTGGAGGCCAGGTATTTTACGTGGTCCAGATATCGCTGGGGATCGAAAGAGGAGGAGACGCTCGCGGCTTGCGGGAGAAAAGTCAGCACCAGGCTGAGACTTGTAAGGGCTCGACTGACCCGGGGCACTTTCACGCGAAATCTCCTTCTTTACTTCCTACACATTCTAGCTTGAAGCGGGACAAACTACTCCTGGGAGGGCCGGAGCATTCTGAGACCGTTGAGAGTTACCAGCAGGGTCGCGCCCATGTCGGCCGCAATCGCCATCCACAAAGTAGCCGCGCCGAACATCGCCAGAGCCAGAAAGATGGCCTTGGTCGCCAGAGAGAAGGCCACGTTCTGCTGGATGACGCGCAGCGTACGTCGCGAGTGACGTACCAGAAAAGGCAGTTGGCTCAGGTCGTCCGACATCAGCACGATATCGGCCGTCTCGAGCGCAAGGTCCGTGCCTTTGGCCCCCAAAGCGATGCCGATGGAAGCCCCGCTCATGGCTTGGGTATCGTTGATGCCGTCGCCGGCCATGGCCACAACCTTGTAGCGCTCGAGCGCCGAGGCAATCCAGGCCGCCTTATCTTCGGGCAGCAGGTTGGCGTGGACCTCGTCCAGCACAAGCTGCGACGCCACCTCCGCGGCTGCACGCTCGTTGTCTCCCGTCAGCATCACCAGCTTCCGGATGCCCAGACGCTTGAGCCGCTCCAGGGACTCGTGCGCTTCCGGACGCGGCCGGTCGAACAATGCGGCGAGTGCGTACACCTCATCGTCGGTTCCGCACGCCACCACTGTCTGGCCGGCATCCAGGTAGCCATCCAGATGCCGCTCCACCTCCGGGGAGGACAGGCGCTTCTCGCCCAGGAGGCGTCCACTTCCCACCCAGAAGTGCCGCCCGTCCAACTCGCCCTGAGCGCCGCGCCCCGGCAGCGCCTCCAAACCCGCGACGGGTTGGATTTCAATTCCCAATGTCTGGGCGTGACGCACGATGGCCCGCGCCACGGGATGCTCGCTGCGCTGCTCCAAACCGGCCATGCGCGCGAGTATGGAGTTCATTGCATAGCCGTTGAGCGGTGTGAGCGCCGTCACTTCGGGTTCGCCGACGGTGAGCACGCCGGTTTTGTCAAACGCTATCACCTCCATGCGGGCGGCAGCTTCCAGAAATGCGCCTCCCTTGATGAGCACGCCGCGCCGGGCCGCGGCGGTGAGCGCCGCGAGGATACTGATGGGCGTCGAGATCACCAGGGAGCAGGGGCAGGAAATCAGCAGAACCACCATGCCCTGATAGAACCAATCCACCCAACTCGCCTGCCACAGCACCGGGGGCACGACCGCGACCAGGAATGCGATGCCAATCACCGCCGGGGTGTAGTATTGGGCGAAAGTCTCCACCCACTGCTCCATCGGAGCCCGCCTTCGCTGGGAATCCTCCACCATCCGGAAGACGCGGGCGAGCATTGTGTCGGACGCTGGACGCGTCGTGCGTACCTCCAGTGCGCCCTCGCCGTTGATGGTCCCGGCGTATACCTTGTCTCCCACCTGCTTCAGCACCGGCACGGATTCGCCCGTCAGCAGGGCTTGGTTGATAGCTGAGCGCCCTTCAACGATGTCGCCGTCACACGCGATGCGCTCGCCGGGCTTGATGGTCACGATTGCGCCGACAGGAACGCAATCCACCGGAACGCGATGCTCGTGGTGTCCATGGCGCACGCTCACTTCGCTGGGCGTCATGCGCGGCAGAGAGCCGATGGCGCGCCGTGCCCGGGACAGGCTCCAGGTTTCCATCAGATTGGCCAGGGAGAACAGGAACGCAACCGTCGCCGCCTCGGCCCATTCGCCCAGCACGATCGCGCCGGTAATGGATATGGCGACCAGCACGTTCATATCGGCGCGCCGGTCCCGCAGGGCGCGGAACGCCTTGGGCAGCGAATACCAGATACCCGACACTATGGCCAGCAGAAAAAGAGCCTTAGTGCCCGTGGAGAGCGCGCCTTCCGAACTGCCGTGCGAGAGCAGAAGTCCGAGAAAGTCGCCCGAGACCAAGCCTTGCCGCAACGCGGCTGCAAGAAAGGTCAGGCCGCTGAAAGCCGCGGCGACGGCCCTTCCCCTTCGCTGCCAGAAACCGTCCGGAGAGCCGCTCTGCTGCTGCCAGTTCTCCCCTCGCATACCGGTTCTGGCGACCGCCTCAAGGATAGATTCTGTATTGGTGCGAGCGGGATTGAACTCCACAGCCATCCTGGAGTTCAACACGTCGAAGGAGATTTCGGTGACGCCTATATGGCGGCTCAACTCCTTGCGGAGAAGAGACACTTCTTCGGCGCAATCCAGACCATAAATGCGGAAGGAGGCTGTCTCTCGGGCAGGCATTCCTCCTTTCAGTGTAACGTTCTTATATCCCCTGCCGCTGCAATTGAAACGCCAGGTAGTGTCTTAAAAGTGCGTTGATCGAAAAACAGCGAACGCTTGCTTTCCGCTTCCGGCACGCCGTACCGTGAAGGTATGCCATCCAATCGTACCGAACTCCAGGCCCTTAAAAATCTGATCTCCGAAGTAGACCTGATCCTCTCCACGACAACTCCCCTTCCCGAGAACCGGACGGCTCGCAGCCGGGAACTGCTCAAGGCTGCGCTCGCAATCGCCGACGATCTGCTGAAGCAAGCCGGAAAGCCCGCTGCCGCTATTCTGGGAGCCAAGGGCGGGAGCGCTACGGCGGCGCGACGTGGCGCGGATTACTTCAGGCAGCTTGCGGCTAAGCGTAAGACGCGGGCGGGCGGAAGGCCCCGGAAAGACCGTTCGTGATTGAACTGCCGCGATTGAGTGATTCCACTACATAAAATCATTGCAAGGCAGTCCGGGCCTATGCTACCTTAGGGTAGGTTCGTGATGAGCAACACAATAAATCCAGCTTTCGACGAGATCGACCAGGAGATCGAGCGCCTGCGAGCACTCAAGGAACTGGCGAGCGATCCACGCATGTTTGCGCTGATGCAGAAGGTTGTGGCCTCTGCCAGAACGACGCCCCAGGAACCCGCTGCGGTGATTCCGGGTCCCGCGCTCGCTCGGTGGCTTGCGCCGTTTGCCGCCCATAGTGGCGACCAAGCCACCATAGAGGAGGGTGTCACTGAGGCCGTAGCATCGAAGGTTTCCGGGTACGCGCCTGGAGTGAAATTTACGCACAACGAAATCCACGATGCACTAGTGGAGGCGGGTTACAAATTCTCATCCAAGCAGCCGCGCGTTGCTGTTTCGGGAGCGCTCCGGCGATTTTCGGATTATGGTCGGTTCAATTTGAGGGTCGTAGGGAAAGGCCGTGGTGGCGCAACCGTTTATGAGCGAGCGCCTGAAGCCGACACCGCCGCGACGAGCACGGAGGGCTAAGGTGGCATGACGTAAAGGAATCGCGGGCCACCATAAAGGGAAAAGCCGGAAAACGAGAGTTCTCCGGCTTCCCTACTGCGGCCCGGTGGCCGAACGGTCAGGCGCATCCCCTGCAAGGTTTGCTACGCCAGTTCGAATCTGGTCCGGGCCTCTCACGTATATGCGGCTGTGGTGAAACTGGGTAAACACAGCGGTCTTTAAAACCGCCATCCGGGCAAGGATTTGTGGGTTCGAGTCCCACCAGCCGCACACCAAATGCATCTTTTAGTTTAACCCGCTTCGACTTCCCAAGTAAAGTTAAAAAACATTCATGCAAGTGCAGTAATGCATCATTGCGGTAATGCAGTAATTAATGCTTGACAAACAGCGAACGCTCGCTGTATTATTAATCATGGCCAGCAAAGCAAAGACAGACGCTACAATGATTTGCACGGATTGCAAGGTCAACTGCCAACGCTTCGGTAAGCACCGTAACGGCTTGCGCCGCTTTCGCTGCGCTCAGTGCAAGCGGACCTTTACCGAAGCGCACAAGCGCACTCTGGGTGAGATGTACATTTCCGAGGAGAAAGCTTTGCTCGCCATCCAACTCTTGCTTGAGGGCAACTCAATCCGATCCACGGAGCGCATCACGAATCTCGACAGGAACACCATCATGAAACTCCTGGTGCTCGCTGGCGAGAAGTGCGAGAAGCTCTTGGGCCGGTTAATCGTCAACGTGCCCGTTAAGGATGTGCAGGTTGACGAAATCTGGGGCTTCGTTGGCAAAAAGCAGAGGGCACTGGAGCCCGGCGATGATCCGAGCTTCGGCGATGCCTACACGTTTGTTGCCATGGAACGGCATAGCAAGCTGGTCCTGAACTTCGCTCTTGGAAAGCGGAACCAAACCACCACGGACGCCTTTATCGAAGGACTGCGGCTCGCGACCGCCTCCAACAATTTTCAGATCACCGCTGATGGCTTCGCGCCCTACGTCTCTGCCATCGATACCACCCTCGGCGACCGCGTAGACTTCGCGCAGCTCATCAAGGTCTACCGCGCCACCCCGGAAGGCGAACGGCGGTACTCGCCCGCTGAAGTCGTCTCCACGGAGGTGGTCCCAGTCATCGGCCAACCGGAATCCGGCCGCATTTGCACTTCGCATGTCGAGCGGCAAAACCTCACGATGAGAATGCAGATCAAGAGGCTCGCTCGCTTGACGCTGTGTTTCTCGAAGAAGTGGGAGAATCTGTGGGCTGCGCTGTGTCTGCACTTCGCGTACTACAACTTCTGCCGGGTGCATCGGACGCTGCGTGTCACGCCTGCAATGGAGTCGAATTTGACGGATCACGTGTGGGACATTTCGGAACTGCTGGCGTAGAATAAGGGCGAGCGCGGAAAGCTCTGGCCTCTGATCTTGGCTGCCATCTCAAGGGAAACGGCTGGCACCGTTTTCTTGAGAGGTTAAATGCGGCCTGATCGGAGTGTATCATGGCTTGGTCAATCGCGAGCAAGGTAAAGCAATTTCTTGTCATGCTGCCAAAGCTCATCGGCGAATTTTTTAATCAAGCGAACGTTCAGGGTTCTCGCTCGACGGTGCTAAGGCCATTGGGCTGGCTTCTTTCGATTTCCGGTGCGGGCTTGCTTTGGGGGGCTTCCATCGGCGCGGCACTTTGGATACAGATTGTTTTTGGCGTCGGCGTCGGATCTTCGCTGGTGCTCTACCTGGGGGCGTACGCCTTTTGTCTGGCCAAAGACCGTGATGCACTCAGGAGCGAAACATTTTCCATTCAAAAACTGGCGATTCAGCGGGGGTTTATTGGCGACAGCCTAAAAGGTGCACTTGATATTGATGAGCGATCTCTTCTCAATGCGCCAGCTTCGAAAGAGGAGCAGGAATGAAGAGAAGGTTCATACTCTGCCTTGGTCCCGGCGCGACGGAAGACCAGCACAATGCATTCGGAGCCTTCCTACAAATGAGCTATCCGAATGCGGGGTGGTGGCACCGCATACCAGATGCGTGGCTCATCATGGACGTCACCAACGAGGGCCTTAAAGCACCGATATTACGGGATGCGGTAAAGGCTCACTACCCAAGCATCCATTGCTTAGTTCTGGAGTTCCGCAAGGACGGCACGAGTACGTGGGCCGGTTTTGGTCCAAGCTCTGGACCTTTGGATTGGTTCACTTGGATTCGGGATCAATGGGTCGCAAAATTCTAACGACCGCGATCAACGCACTTTTCAGACACTACCAAACGCCACGTAGGAATCGATCTTCCTCACCAGCGTCTCCGAGGAATCCGGCTCCGGGAGCGGGAACACGGTCCAGGTTCCGGTAACCGGCAGCAGCACAGTGCGGGTTGGCAGCCGCAGCAACTTGGCCAGGCGAGTGGAGCCATAGGACGCAACGGAGCGGCGCGCCTCATCCAGATTTTCCGGCCGGTTCAGAATGGCCACGAAGGAAGGCCCCACCCAGTGGAAGAGCTGGTCCCGTCCGGTCATCGCCTGGGCCAGGTGCATACCGTAATACAACAGCAGCTCGGCGCCGGCTTCATCCCCAAATCTTTCAAGGACGGCTGCAAAGCGGTCCAGCACGAAGCAGGCGATATGCACGGTTCTGCCCTCGGTGAAGGCCTCCGTAAAAGCTCGTTCGGCCAGTGGTTTGGTGGGAAGGCCGGTGACCGGGTCCTCCATCGGAACAGAAATGTCGACGTCCTCGCCTTCCGATTGGGGCTCCATCGTGAATGCGGGATCTCCCAATTCCGTCTGCTTTTGCTCCAGGTACACGTTCCACCGTACCCCACTTCAGGGGTGGCGACCAATCCGTTCATTCGCGGATGGCAAGCCATGCATATGCCGCACCACCGCTACGGGAAATCGCTTAATCCGGGGAGCCGCGAAAGGACATGGAAAACCGTATGGCGCGCCGCCCCTTCCCTGTGATACCGTCTTTGTTACAAGGAGAGACTCATGAAAAGGCGAGACTTCGTTCTGCGCACAGCGGCTACGGCAGGTGCGGCCGCGTTGAACTCCTTTCCTCACCATCTATACGCCAGCTCCACGAAAAAATTCGCGACGGATCGCGTGAAGCTGGGCCCGGCGGGCGTGGAGTTAAGCCGGCTTGCCATGGGCACCGGAACCAATGGGGTGGGCGGCAGTTCCAACCAGACGCGAAAGCTCGGCGTGTCCGGCCTGGCGGACATGTTCAAAGCAGGCTATGACAATGGGGTCACCTTCTGGGATTCGGCCGACCAGTATGGAACGCACCCGCATCTGAAGGAAGCCCTGAAGAGCGTCCCGCGCGAAAAGGTCACTATCCTGTCCAAGACCCACGCTTCGACGGAAAAGGAGATGAAGGCCGACCTGGACCGCTTCCGCAGGGAGTTGGGGACCGACTACATCGACATTCTGCTGCTGCACTGCATGCTGGACGGCGACTGGCCGGAGCGCAAGAAGGGCGCGATGGCGGCAATCTCCGAGGCCAAAGAGAAAGGGATCGTGCGGACTCACGGCACTTCCTGCCATACACTGGACGCGCTGAAGACGGCCGCGAAGACGCCCTGGGTTCAGGTCGATCTGGCCCGGATCAATCCCGCGAAGGTGGCCATGGACGCCGACCCGCAGACCGTGATCTCGGTGCTCAAAGAGATGAAGGCCGCCGGCAAGGGCGTGATCGGCATGAAGATTCTAGGAGCCGGCAAGTTGCGCAACAGGGCGGACGAGTGCCTTCAGTATGCACTCGCCCTGGATTGCGTGGATTGCTTTACCATTGGGGCGGAGAACCGAACCGAACTGCTCGACCTCGTGAAGAAGATTCCCGCGGCAAGCGTTCGCGCGTAAAGCTCCGCATCCTAACTATCTACTTAAAGGAGAATGAGTATATGGTCCAAAAAGCCAAAGTTATAGTTTCCTCCATCGCCGTGGCCGCTCTGGCCACGGCGGTTCTGGCTCAGTCCGAGAAGAAATCGAGCGCGAAAGGCGCCGCTATTCTGCAACCACAGATGACCGTGGAGACTGGCAGCTACGAGAAACCGCACGGCAAGCTCGGGCAGAAGCCGGCGCAACCCTGGTCGGCCACCACGATGGGCGCTTCGGTTGATGGAAAGGCCAATCCGGCCAAGGTCGCCACGCTGGTGGGCGAGATCGTCGACTTCTCCTGCTATCTGCAGATCAGAAAGCACGGCGAGAAACACCGCGACTGCGGCCAGAAGTGCTTTGAGGCGGGCCAGCCGATCGGGCTGCTGACCAAAGATGGCAACCTCTACATGCTGATGGAAGAAGAGCACGATCCACGGCGCGACGGCATGACGGCGTTTCGCAAGGCGGCCATCGACCATACCGCCCACATCATGGAGGTCTCCGGCACCCTCTCCTCGCATGCCGGGTACCAGGCGCTCTACGTAACGGGCTTCATGAAGAAGTAGGGGCGTCCGGATATGGGTTTCCTCAAGATCGCGGCCGGCGCTTTAGTGCCGGCCCTTTTTTTATCCATGGCCGCGGACACCAAACCGCCTAAAGAGCCTCTCGGTCTGATTCCCGTGATCTGGCCAACCGATAATCCTTACTCGCCGGAGAAGGCAGAACTCGGACGTCTGCTCTACTTTGACCCCCGGCTTTCAATGGACGGAAGCGTTTCTTGCGCGACGTGCCACAGCCCGAAATTTGCATTCACGGACGGCGCGGCGGTGTCCACCGGCATCAACGGGCAAAAGGGCGGACGCAGCGCCCCCACGGTGATCAATCGCGCCTACAGTCTGGCCCAGTTCTGGGATGGAAGAGCGCCGACGCTCGAAGCGCAAGCCATCGGTCCCATGGCCAACCCCATCGAGATGGGCAATACGCATGAGGGAATTGTGGCGAACCTTCGAAAGATCAAGGGCTACCGCGCCCTGTTCGCCAAGGCTTTCGGCAACGATGAGATCAATATCGAAACTGTAGCCAAGGCGATTACCACCTTCGAGCGCACGATCCTTTCGGGAAACGCGCCTTACGACCGGTACAAGGCCGGCAATCAAAAGGCGATGTCGCCGGGGCAGATCAATGGGATGAAGGTGTATTTCGACAAGGCCAAGTGCGACCAGTGCCACGAGGGCGTGAACTTTACCAGTAATTCGTTCGCGAACATTGGGGTGGGCACGGACAAGCCCAAGCCGGACGTGGGCCGCTTTGAGGTGACCAAAAATCCGAAGGACTGGGGCTCGTTCAAGACGCCGACCCTGCGCGAGATCGAGCACACGGCGCCCTACATGCACGACGGGAGCCTGAAGACTCTGGAAGCGGTCGTGGAGTTCTATGACGAGGGCGGCATTGGGAACAAGAACCGCGACGAGCGGATCAAGAAGCTGAACCTCACCGAACAGGAGGAGAAGGACCTTGTGTCCTTCCTGAAAGCTCTGAGCGGAGAGGGCTGGCAGCACATCAAGGCCCCGGAGAAGTTTCCGGAATGATGCGCCGCCGGCGCTTCTGTTTCGCCCTTCCGGCGCTTCTGGCGGCGGGATGCAACCGGGAAACGAAGAGGCGCATCGCAGTCATCCCGAAGGGCCGCGCGCACCTCTTCTGGCAATCGGTACACGCCGGGGCGGTTAAGGCGTCACGGGAGAGCGGCGTCGAGATTATCTGGAACGGCCCGGCGACGGAGACGGACTACACGGGCCAGTTGCAGATCGTGGAGTCGATGATCACCCAGCGGGTGGACGCGATCGTGCTCGCGCCGATCGACAAGACGGCCATGGTCGCGGTGGTGGATCGGGCGGCGCGTCAGAACATTCCGGTAGTGATCTTCGACTCCGGCATCGATACCGAGCAGTTCGTCTCCCAGGTGGCGACCGACAACTACGCGGCTGGAGAAATGGCCGCCAACCGGATGGGCGAAATCCTGGGCGGCAAGGGCAAGGTGACGATTGTGGCGGTGCAGCCGGGCGCGGCTTCCACCATGGCGCGCGAGCAGGGCTTCGAGGAGACGGTCCGGAAGAAATACCCGGGCATTCAGATCGTGGACAAGCGTTTTGGCATGGCGGACTTTGCCAAGTCCCTGACCGTTGCCGAGAACATGCTCACAGCGCACCCGGATATGGCGGCTATGTTCGCCTCCAACGAGTCGAGCACGGTAGGCGCCGCACAGGCGTTGAAGGCCCGAAAGGGCGGCGTCAAGCTGGTGGGGTTTGACTGGAGCCCTACCCTTCTCGACGACCTGGAGCAGGGGCTGATCGATTCGCTGGTGATCCAGGACCCGTTTCGCATGGGCTACGAATCGGTGACCGCGGCGGTGGCGAAGCTGGATGGCAAGACGCCGGAGAAAATCAACAATCTTCCACCGCTGGTAGTCACCACGGCCAATCTCAAAGATCCGGCCGTTCAGGAACAGGTGCATCCGGATCTTGACCGCTATTTGAAGTAGAGCGATAACCGCTCCCTGCCGGTTGCGGCTCGGTAACATCTTCTCATCGTGCTGCTTGCAAGCTGAGCCGCGACCGATAGGGAGCGGTTTTCCGTTTCTTTCAGCAGGCGGCCTACGGAGTCTTTTCCGTGTGAGCCTTGGGCTGGCTCAGATGCTTGTAGTGACCCAGGTCGGATCCGGTCGCTAATTTTGTGGCGTAAATGATCTGGCCGGTGTGTCCCGCGAAGTGCTCGACGACGTGCGCCACCGCTTCGAGCACCGTTACTTCGTAATTCTGCACTTTCACTTTGTCGAGAAGCCGCTCGCCATTCAGGCGTTGAACCACGGCAATGGCTTCATCGATAACGCCATCGAGGCGCTCGATCAACTCGGCGGGTGTGATGTCGCCCCGCGCGCTGAATTCGCGGTCGCGCACGCGGATATCGGGCTTCCCGCCAATTCCCGAGACGATCCACTGCCGCACGTTGCCACTGAGATGAAGCGCCAGATTGCCGACGGCGTTTTCGTTTTCGCTGCCACGCGCCCACACCTGCTCTTCATTCAGCCTGCCGAGGCAGTCCTTGATACGCTCGGCCAACTGGCGCAGCTTCTTGATGGAGAAATCGACGAAGACCTTGTCCAAAGCGGGTTGTGGAGCCGTCATAGGAGAGTCCTCACACTGGCATGATAGCGCTAAAAGGAAGCTTCGCGCCGGGGCGAATCTCTGGCGGCTTCCGAGGCTCTGGGCATTAAGGCGTTACGACTTCAAGCTCGCCAAACGCTTCAAAGTCGCCTCGATTGTAGGTATAGATTCGTTTAACGCCGTTCGCGTCTACGAGCTACGGTTCATCTGCGATCGTCATAGATATCCCGGCGGTGAAGGGAGCCAATCACGGTGCCTTTCATCGCCGGGAGATCCAGCGGCCTGGCGGGTTTCGCTTCCCCACCGTTTCGGGGCTCGACCGAGGGCGCGTTCTCAATCAGCCGCTCTCTGACATGCCGCTCAAGTGGCACTCCCTTGGCCCTCGCCTCAGCGGCGTACCGCGCCTCGACATCCGGCGGGAGTTCGATCTGAAGCGTCATAGCGTTTTCCCTCTGTTTTGATGGTACCAAGCCAATTGTACGCCGGGAGGCCGTTCGGTCACTACGCACCTCGCGATGGAACCTCCTTTGCTAGACTGGCCTCTTGCTCTGGTTTTGGCTACTGGCCGCACCGGCCATTCTGCTGGCTATTCTCGCCCTTCGCGGGGAGCGCGCGCGCGCCGAGTATGTGTGCCGGCGCCTGGCGGAGCAGCGGGAAAACCGATGGACCCCGCCCGCGACAGTGATCGTTCCCGTAAAGGGCGAGGACGAGGGGCTGCGGGAAAATCTCGCCGCGCTCGCATCGCTCGACTATCCCGATTACGAACTCATCGTCGCGGCCCGAACGGCCGAGGACATACCGCCAGGCGTTCTTCCTCCGTCCGCACGGATCGTATTGAGCGCGGCGGAAGAAAGCGCTACAGGCGAGAAGATTCAGAACCTGCTGGCAGCGGTGAGCGCGGCCAGACCGTCGTCAACTGTCTTTGCGTTCGCCGACTCCGACGGGCGTCCCGGCAAGGACTGGCTGCGCGCGCTGGTCGCTCCGCTCCAAGAGCATGGGGTAGGCGCTGTCACCGGCTACCGCTGGTACGTCCCGGAGCCGCCCGACTTCTGGTCCCTGGTGCGCAGCGTCTGGAATGCCGCGATCGCGGGAAATTTCGGGCCGGGTCCGAACTGGTTCGCCTGGGGCGGCGCAATGGCCATCCAGAAGGAGACGTTCCTCGCGGCCGACGTGCCGTCTTTCTGGCAAGGCGCGGTCAGCGACGACTACCGGCTCACCCACGCTGTGAAGCAGGCCGGCCTCATGGTGGCTTACGCCCCGGGCGCGACAGTCGCATGCCCCGACCACACCTCCGCCCGCGAGTTCTTCGCCTGGGCCAGACGTCAGTTGACCATCTCGCGAACTCACGGACCTGAACTGTGGTACAGAGCGATGGCCGGCCACGTAATTTATTGCGGCGGCATGCTGGCCGCGATCGTGGCCGCGCTTTCAGGTTCTCATCTCGGCGAGTGGGCGCTGGTCGCACAACTGGCTCTGGGGATGCTGAAAGGCGCGAATCGCAGCACGCTGGCCAAGGCCTGCCTGCCGGAGTGGGAGACCTGGTTCAAGCGTTACGCCTGGGTTTATACGTGGTGGGCGCCCCTGGCTACCTGGATATGGTTGATTACATTGATCTCTTCAGCCACGAGCAATCGCATCGTCTGGCGGGGCAGGCGATACGATTTAAAGCGGTATAATCAACCGAGGAAATCGAGAAAGAGCTAGTTGCCATGCGCGGACAATGGGTAGCCCAGAGAAGCGACGATCGTATTCGCACGCAGATGCATTATGCGCGCAAGGGGATCGTCACGGAAGAGATGGAGTATGTGGCGCGCCGCGAGAATCTCCCGGCGGAATTGATTCGTTCCGAGGTGGCGCGCGGGCGCATGATTATCCCCGCCAATGTAAATCACGCCAACCTGGAGCCAATGTGTATCGGCGTGGCGTCCAAGTGCAAGATCAACGCCAACATCGGCAACTCCGCGGTTACCTCGAATGTGGACGAGGAACTGGCGAAACTCCGTTACGCGGTGCAGTACGGCTCGGACACCGTGATGGACCTTTCGACGGGCGGAGACATCCCGCTCATTCGGAAAGCGATCATCGACGCATCGCCGGTGCCGATTGGAACCGTTCCCATTTACGAAGCGCTCTCGCGCGTGCGGCGGGTGGAGGACCTCAGCGCGCAGGTCATGCTCGAAGTGATCGAAGAGCAGGCCCAGCAGGGCGTGGACTATATGACCATCCACGCGGGCGTTCTCGTTCAGTACATTCCGCTGACCACGAAGCGGATCACGGGCATCGTAAGCCGGGGCGGGTCCATTCTGGCCGAATGGATGGTCAAGAATCACAAGCAGAACATGCTGTATGAGTGCTTCGAGGACATCTGCAAAATCTTCCAGAAATACGACGTGAGCTTTTCGCTGGGAGACGGCCTGCGGCCGGGATCGGTGGCGGATGCGAGCGACGAGGCGCAGTTCGCGGAGCTGAAGACGCTGGGCGAGCTGACGCGGAAGGCTTGGGAATACGACGTTCAGGTGATGATTGAAGGACCCGGCCACATCCCCATGGATCAGATCCAGTTGCAGGTGGAGAAGGAAAGGGAGATGTGCCACGAGGCGCCCTTCTACACTCTGGGGCCGCTGGTCACCGACATTGCACCAGGTTACGACCACATCACTTCGGCCATCGGAGCGGCCATGATCGGGTGGCACGGAGCATCCATGCTCTGCTATGTCACGCCCAAGGAGCACCTGGGTCTGCCGAATCGCGAAGACGTGAAAGCCGGCATCATCGCCTACAAGATCGCGGCCCATGCGGCCGACGTGGCGCGGCATCGGCCCGGCGCGCGCGACCGGGACGACGAACTTTCCCGTGCGCGATACCGTTTCGACTGGAACCGCCAGTTCGAGCTTTCGCTCGATCCCGAAACGGCGCGGTCCATGCACGATGAGACCCTGCCCGAGGAGGGCTTCAAAGAGGCGCACTTCTGCTCCATGTGCGGACCGAAATTCTGCTCCATGAACATATCGGCGAAGGTCGAGAACTTTACCGCCGCGGACGCCGAAGCCGTCCTGGCCAGTAACGGTCAACCCGAGCCTCTGGTACGGATCTCGTAAGTTCGAGGTGATCTATGCGGAGACAGTCTTTCATTATCCTGCTGCCTTTTCTGCTAACCCTTCCGCTAGCCGCCCAGCAAAGGGCTCCAGGCGACCGGGCGAAGGAGCGCCTCGTGCGGCAGATCAGACATGAATTGATCATGTTGCCCTACTACGGAGTATTCGATAACTTCGAATTCCGCGTGGATGGGTATAATGTAACTCTCATCGGCCAGGTAACAAGGCCCACGTTGAAAACGGATGCGGAGCGCGTGGTCAAGCAGATTGAGGGCGTGGAGCGTGTCGTCAATAACATCGAAGTGCTGCCGGTGTCGCCCAACGACGACCGTATCCGCCTTGCGATTTTTCGCGCGATATACGGGCACGCGGCGCTCAGTCGCTACGCTCTGCAGGCGGTCCCCCCCATTCACATTGTCGTCAAAAACGGCAATGCGACTCTGGAGGGAGTGGTGGCAAGCGAGGGCGATAAGAACATAGCGAATCTTCAGGCACAAGGCGTTTCGGGCGTATTTTCGGTGACCAATAACCTGCGCGTGGAGAAATAGACTAAGGACTCATGCGCGTTACCGTTATCGGCACTGGATACGTTGGAACTGTTACCGGAGCATGCTTCGCTTACTTAGGACATAAAGTAAGCTGCGTGGATGTCGATGAAGCGAAGATCGCCATGCTGCGGCAAGGCAAGGTCCCGATCTACGAGCCGTATCTGGCCGAGTTGTTGGAGCTGGCTCACGAACGGGGAGGCATAGATTTCACCACGGACTTGACCGCGCCTGTAAGCGAGAGCGACGTCATTTTCATCGCCGTAGGTACGCCGCCCGGACCAACGGGCGAGGCCAATCTGTCCTATTTGGAGGCGGCGGCCCGCAACATCGGCGCTGCCATGGACGACACGCGCTTCCGCGTGGTTGTGAACAAGAGCACGGTTCCTGTAGGCAGCGGCAATCTGGTGGAAGCGCTCGTGCGGGAAGGCATCACGGACGCCCAGTTCCCCCACCGTCACAAGATACGCTTCGCGGTCGCGAGCAATCCCGAGTTTCTCCGCGAGGGCTGCGCAATTTCGGACTCCCTGTACCCGGATCGAATCGTAGTGGGGGCGGAGGATCGAGCCACCCTTGGCGTATTGCGCCAACTCTATGCGCCTCTGGAGCGCCAGCAGTTCGAGCCGCCGCCCTTCCTGCCGCGCCCGGCGAACCTCGCCTCGGTTCCGCTCCTGACCACGAGCTTGACCAGCGCGGAGATGATCAAGTACGCCGCCAACGCTTTCCTGGCGATGAAGATCGGCTTCGCGAACGAGATGGCCAACATCTGCGAGCGCGTGGGCGCCGACGGACCCGAAGTTATGGCGGGAATCGGCCTGGATTCGCGTATCGGGCCGCGATTCCTGAATGCGGGTATCGGCTGGGGCGGAAGCTGCTTCGGAAAGGACGTGCAATCGCTCATTCACACCGCGGCGGAGTACGGCTACCGCGCGCAACTGCTCGAGGCCTCGCTCGATGTCAATCGTATGCAGCGCCACGTCGTGATTCAGAAGCTGCAGGAAAAGCTGTTCATTCTCAAAGGCAGGACGGTTGCCTTGCTGGGGCTGGCTTTCAAGCCCGATACGGACGATCTTCGCGACGCGCCCAGCCTGCAGATCGCGGAGCGGCTGCTGCAACTCGGAGCGCGCCTGAAGGCCTACGACCCAATCGCGATGGAGAACTGCCGGCTACAGCATCCCGAGTTGCGCATCTGCTACTCGCCAACCGTTCAAGAGGCCGTCGCGGGGACCGACGCGGTTGTGGTGGTGACCGAGTGGGACGAGTTCCGCAAACTGGATTTGCGAGAGGTCGCCGGTTTGATGGCGCGGCCGGTGATGATCGACGGGCGGAACCTATTCGATTCCGAAGCCGCGGTGCGCGCGGGTTTCGATTACAGCGGCATCGGGCGGAATGGAGCTCACCCGCGGAGCTATCGGGGCGCGCCCGCTACCTGACCTTGTGGTCGCGTTCGCGGATAGCCGTTCCGAACGAGCGGCTTCCGACGGTGACGCCGCTAGTCACGGTTCCGCTCACTCCCACTCTCGATCCTTTCGAGGGCACTCCACGATTGGAGAGGACATAGATCTTTCCAGTTTCGTCCTCCACTTCGTAGAGGCCGGCCACGATCGCGCCGACCGACCGCGTCACCGTACCTTCGACTTTGACATTCCGATTGTGGTACCGCGACGGGTCGGCCTTGATGCGTCCGATTTTGGTGGCGCCGCAGCCGGAAAGCGCCAGCGCGGCTAACAGAATCAGCGGAAGTTTTTTATTTGGCACCCCAATCTCCTCATCATGCGAGACGCAGGAAGCGGGTCTTGAGGTTTCAAAAGTCTCACTGCTCGGACCCTCGGCTGGAATCATAGCAATACGAGTTCGCGCTGGATCGCGCCGGTCACTCTGGCCTCGCGCTCGCCCACGAACACGTTGACCTCCGAGCGAACTCCGAAATCGTCCAGGTAGATCCCGGGCTCAATCGAGAAACAGCTCCATGGAATCACTCTGCGCTCGTCGTGCGTTTCCAGATTGTCCATGTTTGCGCCGTTCCCGTGGACGTCTTCGCCGATCGAATGGCCCGTACGGTGGGTGAAGTACTGGCCGTAATCGCGGCTTCGAATATACTCGCGTGCCGCATCGTCCACCTGAAAGCCCCGCAGGTCCTGTCCGTTAGCCAAGGCCTCCTCTACCCGGCCCACGGCGGCATCCCGCGCGCCAGCGACAATCGCAAAGACGTTCCGTATCTTCTCCGGAGCGCTGTCGCCGCAGTGCCCGGTCCATGTAATGTCGTAATAAACTGCGCCGGGTTGATTCAACTTCGCCCAGAGATCGATGAGCACAAAATCGCCGCGGCGGACGGCCTGCGTGCCTTCGCGAGTCGGCTCATAGTGGGGATTGCCGGAATTCGCATTCACGCCGACGATGGGGCCGTGATCCGTGAACATCTCAGCACGTGCGAACTCGTCCAGGATAAATTGTTTGACCATGAACTCATCGGTCCCGGCGCCATCCCGAGTGCGCTCCGAGATCAGCGCGAAGGCCGATTGCAGGATGCGGTCGATGCGCCGTCCCGCTTCGAGATGCGATTCCAGCGCAGCTTGATTCCAGCGGGCCTCGAAGTGCTGGATCAGTTCCGCCGAGCTGACCACCCCGGCTCCCAGGCTGCGGATCAGTTCCACGGTTCCGGCGTCGACCAGGGAAACATAAGGTATCGCGCAGTTCGGTGAGTACTGCATTGCAAGACGCTTCCGTCCGGCGAGCATGGTCTCCAGGGCCCCGACCTGCTCGCCCCAACTCGAGTAAACGGCCTTGTCTCCGGGCAGCGCATCCAGCATGGAGGACTCAATCCGATGAACGAGACCGCGCGGCTCGCCTTCCGCTGGGATGAGGTAATACCAGCGCCGCGTTACATGGCGCAGCGGGCGGAACCCGAGAATTCGGTATGCCAGAGGGTCCCGTTCATGGTGATCGAAGAACAGCCAGCCGTCGAGTCTCTGGCGGCGCAATTCGTCTTGAATCTCAGCAAGGTTCATGGAAGGGTTTCCATTTCTCATCGGCGGGAGGCGCTGTGGCAAGGCTGACGCCAATCAATGAAATCAGCGAAACCGCGAGCGCCGGATAGATTGCGTCTACATAAGGATTGCCGGCCAGGTTCCAGACGATGGTCACCACGGTGCCGAGCGCGATGGAAGTGACAGCGCCTTGCGTGTTCGCGCGCTTCCAGAAAAACACGGCCATCACGGAAGGCGTGATCGCCGCCCCGTAAACGGTGTACGCATAAAGCGCCGCGCGAAGAATCGATTCGAAATAGGCGGCTTGAACCAACGCAAAGACGCCCAGCAGAACGACCAACGACCGCGATACGAAAAGAGTCTTCCTCTCACTTGCCTCGGGATTGAGGAAGCGCTTGTAGACGTCGTGGATCAGGTTGCTGGCGGGAGAAAAGAGAAAGTTGTTGGCGGTCGAGATGACCTTGGCAAAGATGCCTGCCAGCAGGATGGCCCCAGGCCATACGGGAAGTCCCAGCCGCGCGGTCATGGGAATGATCTCGCGCGGATTGTCTGGATGGAAGCGCGAGCTGCCGGCCACCGCGATGGCGATGATTATGGTTTCCAGAATCACCGTTCCGACGATCCAGCCGAACACCGCCAGGCGCGCGTCGCGCTCGCTCCTGGCCGAGAAGAACTTCTGATACATACCCTGATTGCCGATAAGCAGAAGCATCGACGGCAGAGTAAAGGCAAGCGCCTGCACGAGTGTGAGCGGGCCGAGCGCGGTGAAGTGATCCGCGGGAAGATTGGCGCGAACGCCGCTCCAGCCGCCAGCCGCACTGACGAGCAACGGAAGAGCTACCGCCGCAATTCCGGTTACCAGCAGACCAATGATGAGATCGAGGTAGGCCACGGAGGCCATGCCTGCCATCGCCGTGAACGTAATGACGAAGCCGGCGATGATATACATGCCAGTAGTCTGGTCCACGCCCGGAAAGATGAGATGCAGAATATCGCCGCCGCCTTTGAACTGGTAACTGGTGATCATGGTGTACGAGATGACGATGGCGATGGTGGCGAGGACGCGCGCAGTGGCGTTGTAACGATTTTCGAGAAGATCCGGAACCGTGAACTGCGCGAAGCGGCGGGCGCGGCCGGCGATCGCCGAAACGACGATCAGCCCAAGCCATCCACCGGCTGGTTGCCACAGCGCCGCGAAGCCGTTACGGTATGCGTTCTCGCCGCCGGCGAACAGGCTTCCCGCGCCGATCCACGAAGACAGCAGAGTGAAGACGAGGACCGGCCAAGTGAGCTTTCTGCCCGCTAACAGAAAGTCCGCCTGCGTCCGGACACCTCGCGAGCGGATGGCCGCAACGAGGAGCAAGACGGCGACTACCGCTGAAATTACCGCGACATAGATCGCGTCTGTCTGTTCCATGCTACTTCCGCTCTCAGGTCTGCGACTCCGGCGAGAGACCTCGCTCCCACGACTTCAAAGGCCAGGACATCGTCCATCCAGTCGTGGCTTGAGCCATCGGCATGCTGGGCGGCTACGGTCAGCGTATACTCCTGCGGCGTCAGCCAGCAATCGAAACGAAACTCGATGTCGAGTTCTTCGCCCGGCTCCGCCTTGCCGAGGTCAACCTCTTCAATTTTGGTGTTAGTGCCGTACACGTCCATCCCGATCCGGTTTCGAATGAGAATCCCAATCATTGGCTGCTCCACGGACTGCCGGAATCGGCACCGGACACGAATCGTCACGGATTCTCCGGGACTTACCGAGTTGCAAATCTCTCCGCGTCCGTTCATCAGCGCGACGTCTACAATTTCGCTGGTTCCATCGCCGTGCCGGTGGCTTGGGTCGAGGCCATTCCTCTGTGTCTCGGTGAGGTTTTGCTCCCGCGCGAGAACCGCTCCGATGTAGCGGTTGATGACATCGGTTGGATCTCCCTCGGCCTCAATTCTTCCGTTCATGAGGAAAATCGCACGGTCGGAAAGCCGCTTGACCAGACCCAGATCGTGCGAGACGAAGAGTACGGTGACCTTCCGGCGTTTCAGCTCGTCGAACTTGCGAATGCACCGGTTGGCGAAGATGGCGTCGCCCACGGCGAGCGCCTCGTCGACGATCAGAATCTCGGGTTCGACGTGAATTGCCGTGGAGAACGCCAGGCGCACGTACATGCCGCTCGAATACTCCTTCACGGGACGGTCGAGAAACTCGCCCAGCTCCGCGAAGGCCTCGATGGAAGGCAGAGCGCGAGTGGTTGCCGCGCGGCTCAAGCCCATAATCTCGCTGCTCAAGAAAACGTTCTCACGCCCTGTGAAGTCGGGATTGAAGCCGGCGCCAAGCTCGAGCAGCGCCGCCAGCCGGCCTTTGGTGGCCACGCGTCCGCAAGTCGGTTCCAGAATGCCGCCGACGATCTGGAGCAGAGTGCTCTTTCCGCAGCCGTTCGGACCTACGATGCCCAAAGTCTCACCGCGATCAACTGAAAGGTTCACGTCGCGAAGGGCCCAGAATTCACGATGCAGATTCCGCGAGAAGAAGGGGAGCGATTCCCGGATACGGTCGGAGGGACGATGATAAAGGCGATAAACCTTGGAGACGTTTTGAACACAAACCACGGCTTAACTCAAACAATAGCACGCCGGAAACGATTTAACCTTGATAGCCGCTGCGGCGGCTGCCACGGTGCAAGGGAACCGGAAAGCCGATGAGGCAGAATTGATCCAGCGCGAAGAGGACCACTGATTCGACTGCCTCGCCTTTGGATGCGTTAGTTTCCCGAAGCCAGGGCGTGGTGTAGTCGCCGATGCCGACCAGGTGGCTGCTCTTCGATCTCGGAAATCCAAGCTGCATCGGGAGCAGGATGGACTCCCTGGACTTGTTCATATCGCGCCACCCGGTGAACGTGAAGTTCTCCGTCTTGAAGCAATCGAGTCTAGAGGGCGTCCAATCCTGCAGAGGCAGATTGACGACTCTGGTGAGAGGGAAATCGTTGACATCCGGAGGATAGAGAACCTCAAAGCGCGTGCTGGGGTAGCTCTGGCGAACGAAGTCCATGATGTCGTTTGTGAAGGCTCCGATGAGGCCCGGCAGGAACTGAGCTTCCTCCGGATAGGCATCCGGCGACTCCGTATTATTCACGAACACGTGCATGGGGCGGCCATGAATAGACGCGAAAGTCGAGGTTGTATAGGCGTCGTAAAAGGGCATGCCGGAAGGATCGTAGGCAAAGTACCACCACTGCACTTCGCCGAACTGCAAGTATGGCTGAACGCCGGCCTCGACAAGGATGCCTGCCATGTCGCGGTACACCTCGCGGTAAAAAGCGGTGGTCTGCGGCGAAAAGTTGGTGTGCAGAGCCGGCGTGTTCAGCGTTACCGGCGCCCCGCTCGGATACCTCGAAGCGATTCCCGCCTCCGGCGACGGGTCTCCATGCTGCAGTTCCATGCTGAATGCCGCCGCCACGTCGATCCCGTAAGCCTTCAGCGCCTTGTAGAAGCTGCGGCTCCAGTCGCGTACGGCGCGGTTCAATCTAGGCGTGGCTTGGAGGTCCGTGCGCCAGTTCCCATCTTCGCCGCCGAGAAGGGTGGCGCTGCTCACGTGAACCGAGAAGGCTCCCGCGGTGGGTGACGCGGAGATCGTCACGGACTCTCCGGCTATGCCCATGGCCCTTGCGTGAACCGTCAGGACCGTGTCGTTCAGCTCCACCCAGATGCCCGTATACCCGCTGTTGATCTCGAGCTCAAAGGCACGCGCTATCGTCTCAGCGGTATCTCCCACCAAATTCAGATGTTCAATCGTTGTGGGAGGAAGCTCCGAGCCTGCGGAACCGATGACCAGTGTTGTAATTTGGCTGTGGGAAGGCGCGCCGGTGAATTCGACAGTGGCTGTCGCATAGCTTTGTCCGGGGCGATGAAGTTCATAAAACCACAGTGCGCCGACGTAGTGATTCGCTCTTCCGAGAAAACCGAGCGAATGGATCATCCAGGCGGTTCGCTCCGGCGCTAGAGCGATGGAGTGATCCGTATCCCAGTCGGTGGCCAATGTAGTTTGGGGATCGGGCGGAATGGTAGGCAGCTCAGCCGCGGGCACTGCCATTTCCAGGAAGTCGAAGTAGAAAGGCGAGCCGGGCGGCCCGGCGTGTGTAACAGTGACGGCGTGCGGGACCTGCCCCGGAAGGTCGTAGAGAGGGATCCTAAGCAGAACGTCTTCTCCGAGAAGAGCAAGATTCTCCAGTCGCGGCGGCAGGCCATCCACTGAGATCGAAATCACGGCGCCGCTTTCAGCCTTTCGCGTCCCAAGATACAAACGATGAGGGTGCGGCAAGCTGTAGGTGTGCGTGACGCTCGAGCCGAAGCTTGTGGTGAGACGGATGCTTCCGCCTGAAAAGTTGCCCCGAGAATCAGTCCACGCGCCGGAAAGCACCACCTCGTTGGAATCGTCTTCGACCCGCCGGCTGCCGGGACCCGCAACCTGATAGGCCCGGCCGGAGCCAGCGACACTCCAGTTCGACACCACGGCCCGAAACTCGCCCGGCTGGAATGTTCCGGGCTGTAGGTCGGCCGAGTAGGTCCAGCGCATTTTGCGGATCGCCGAAGTGGGAACCGGGCGTCCCTCAACGTCGATCAACGAAGAGAATGGCAGTGTGACCCGCCACTTCGTCGGCGAAGTTCCTCCGCTGAATCTTCGCCATGCCGGCGCCCACGACTCCGTCTTCGCTCCTGCCACGTGTCCGTATGTTCCGATGCGATTTCCGTTGGCTCCGGTTGTACTGGTAGCCGGAAGCTGGTTCAGACCGACGTAATGCAGCGTGATGGTCGTTCCCAGGACCGACGCCGCCATGATCGGAGAGAAGGCGGTGACACTGGCTTCAATCGCTGCAAGTGTTGTAGCGATGGTGTCGTTCCAGAACAGCCGGTGCGTGTGATGCTCGCCCTGCCATGCAAGTCCTACGAAGTCCCCTTCCGTTGCAGTGCCGAGCAGAGTGAAGCTGGCTGACGCTGAGGTGTAAAAGCCTTCGACGGGCGTGGCATAGTTTCTGAGGGGCACCCAGTACAACGTCTCCACGCCGCCCTGCTCCGCCCAGATACGGAGATATGGCCAATCTACGGTGGGATAAAGCGTGGAATCGAGTGGAATGCAGTTCTCGCGAGTCTCCTCGTAAGTCAGCGTCAATCCGCTGAGATCTCCGTCCGGCAGATTTCTGAAGAGGGGGTGCTCAAACGTATTATCGCGATTCCATTCGATGACCGCCCAGTCAAACTGCTGTCTCCACGTTCCGGATACCGTAAACCGGTCGGGGGCGGTATCGCTGAGAGCTGCAATCGCCGATGGCCGCTCAAAGTAGCACTGAAGGTCCCGGTCCGGCCGGAGTTTCTCTGGATATTCAGGCATCGGTCGGCAGCCTACAGGCGAATTGTCACGGTGAGATCGGCTCCCGGCGTGGCTTGACCCACAGACAGGATATCCAACCCGAGCCTCGCGCCTGCCGGCAGCGGAGGAAGAGAGAATCCGTCTATTGCGTTAGAGAAGAGGAATCCGTTGGCGACGCTCAATTCGCACCAGGAGGCTCCGTTGACGGTCAACCGCAGGTTGATTGGCGCGCCCACAGGCGGCTGGCGGACTATCGCCGACACATCTCGGACACTGTGCGTCGCCTCAATGACCAGGTCGGGTACGGTTCCCGTTTCAATTGCGAGGAAGCCCTCGTATTGCAGCGAAATCTGTCCGCCGGACATGGTGCGCAAGCCTTGGTCGACGGTCTGAGTCAGACAGATGACGGCCGCTTCGCTGTTGCCCCGTACGTTGGTCACGAACAGTTCGGCCGCGGCTACTCTTGCATTGGGCAGTGGTATTGGAAAGCTCCAGTTCCCGCTGGCCGGGCTGCCAAAAAAGCCCTTCACGAGCGGCGCGATGGCAACTCTCTTTCCGAGGCCGTAGACGATCCTGTTCAGCTCATGAAGGGCTGAGGAGCTTCCGAGAACGCCGCGCACGACTTGCAGCGTCAATCCCCCTTCTCCCACCTGTTCCACCTCCATAAGCTCTGAATCGATTTGCACAATAGAGCTAGGCTGCGCGTCCGTAACGGCCGTCAGCGAAAGCGTGAGATCCGCATCTCCGAGAGGAAGGGCTAACTGCGCAAAGGGCGGGCTGGCCAATTCGTTCCAATAATGAAGAGTCAAAGTGGCAGCATTGATCGTTCGCGTATTTTCAAAGCTCGGGAAGCCGATGCCGCTCAGCTCCAGAGTTCCTCCTCTCACTACGGCCAGACCGAACTGGGGCTGCGGCGCAACCTCCGCATCCAGGTCATCCTGTCCCGCGCCATTGATGGTCCAGCGGGTGATCGTAGATAGCTCGTACGGAGATTCAGCGTCCTGTACATTTGCCGCGCGGCCGCAAATCTGGACAACCGCTCCTTCTCGATTGGGAATCGCAAACCGGACCGGACTGGTGTTTCCGCTCGCGCCAAACTTCCATCCGGCCTCGGCGATCGTGAAGTAACTGGTCGCGTCGGGCTCCACTTCCCAGGCGCGGCTTAACGTCAGTGTGGACGTAGTATTGGCCACGATGGTTCTTTCCTGCCCCGCGCCCTTGCCTCGCATGATTCGGACGACGTTGCCGGAATACTCGTCCGCCGGCATCTGAGCGATAGTGCTTCCAATTGACGTTGGGGAGTGAATTGTGGCCGAATACTCCGGCTGTAGTTCCAGCCTCCAGTAGAAGTTGGCGTGGTCGAAGTTTCGGTCGGGCGGAGTAAGGGGTTCTCGCGCAATCCCCGTGTCAGTGAACTCACTGGCAACCTGTACATATGACGCGATGCGGAACAAACTGGCGGGATTTGACCCCCGATAAACGTTGAAGGCCGTAGTGCCAGCCGTAAAACGCAGGCTAACGAGCGACACGGCGCTGCCCTCGCCCGTGTCCGGAATGTCCGCTCTGATTAGAAACGAGAGATCTCCTTCGCTTCCCTGCTGGTCGAGAGCGGAGATCGCATAGTACAAACGTTGGTTGCCGGAGATGGCGCCGCCGCCGGGCACAATCGTCGGAACCAGACTGACCAAGGGAATCTCGGCCGCGCCCTGTTGCACGATTGACGGTGCAATGAATCCTACGGACACTTCCACCACCAGCCCGCCATCGCTCGACTCGACGGATTCCTCCGTGATCTCGAACTCGTTCTCGCCTTCCTCCGTGAAGCGCGGACCGATCAAAGGCCGCGGCAGTCCGATCTCCGCATCGCCCTTGCGCCGGCCTGCCTCATCCTCCGTCACCTGGCCGTTTGTGTCGCTGTACCATTCATCGCGGTGCAGTTGGGCTGTGATGCGCGCGGTACGAAAGTTGACTCCGGGAGCGATCCTCAACACGCGAAACGGCTGTCTCTGAAATCCCTCCTTCAGATACGTGAGTGAAATCAGGTCTCCCGGCTGCAACCCGATCGCCTTTACGCTGGTCTCGAATTCGGCGTAGCAGTTGCCTCTGAGCGATTTGTCCAGATGAAACTTCAAGATCCTCGCCGCCTGGTCGTAGCTGGCAATTCCGAGCGCGCTCATCGAAACCGAAATTTCCTGACCGGTTTTCGCGGCGTCTTCCAGGTCGACCAGCGAAAGGCTGTCTTGTTGATACTCGTTGAACGTGTCCTGGAACTCCACGGTATAGCGATTGGGCGTCTCGGCTGTGCTCCTCGACCAGAGCCGCAGGCTGGGTTCCCCATTCTCGCGGCGCAGAATTCCACCGATTCCGCTGGTGCCATCGCCGAATTCGTAGCCCGGCCAGCCGCCATCCAACGGCTCAATGCTGTTGCTCCAATCCGGCTTCAACGGTTGCTGTAGCGCCAGAGTGTTCTCAACTCGAAGTTGCAGGAGGCCGGCTCCTCCGCCGTAAGTGAGGAAAAGGCGAGACCCGTTGCGGATTCCGCGAATGAGATCCGCGACGCTGCGCCGGCGGCGAAGCACGAGGTTGCATTGGAAGCGAGGCGCGGTTACCGGATTGCCGTACAGGTCCAGTGTCTGGATTGGCTCGGCACAGTATGCGGCAGCCTCTGCAAAACTGGACAAATCAATCTCATCCAGGTGCCAGCCGCTTCTCTGCAAAATGTCGAGCAGCACCCAGGCTGGATTGTTGGTGTAGTGTTCGCCCAGATATCCGCTCTGCAAATCGAAGTGCTGAAGACGCATCCCCTCCAGGAGGACCTTTACATTCGGCAGAGCGCGGCCGTCGTTCACCCGGTTCGGAACGACCACCGAAAGGCACGCCATGCTCCCGTGAGGATCGCCAACCGGGTTGCCAGCGCTATCGGCAAAGTCGAGGTTGAATCCGCCATTGCGGCTTCCCAGGCTGACAATGTTGAACCATCCGGTGCCGGTCATGTTTGCGCCCGCCTGGCCCGGCGGGACGTCAATGTCGTTCACGATCACCTTCACGACGCGATTGATTTCACCCAACCCCAGAAGCACCTCGAGCCGCGTCAGGTTGCCGTCGTTACGGGCGAAGATAATCGGTGGAGCATACCAGGCCGTGCCGTAAATCAGAGGGATGAAATCGTTGTACCGACCCTCGTTCTCCGAGACTGCGGCGGCATGATGCCCTTTCTCGCCATAACTTCTGACCAGGATCGAAGCGGGAACGAATCCGATGCCTCCAAACCTTTGTGTGGTTCGTCCCAGGGAGTCGCTTCGAAACATGCCACGCGCTTCGCAATCCGCCCGTGTAAAACTGCAGGAGGTGTAAGGCTGTCCGTCTATTAGGTTTCCGCTTCCCTCGGTGAGGTCAGGTGAGTAACCGCAGCGGAAGAAGCGCGAGTATCGAGTCTTCAAGCCGCCCGTCACTGCCTCCTCGCGCTGTTCGGGAGTTACCGGAAATTCCCAGGGACACCGGCGCTGAATCCTCACGTCCGGAAGAAGCACACGCTGCAGATTCATGCGATTGATCGCCGAGAGACGAAAGACTGTTTCGGTGATCTCGTCGGGCGGATTCGCGATTCCCTGAAAAAGAACCAGGCTCTCGGTAGCCGGGACGCCCTGCCGCAGATCGAAGAACAGGAACTGAATCCTGATTCTCGATCCCTTCCACCCTACCGCGCGTTCGATCTGCGAGAAATGAGAATCGGCGTTCGCCAGGGCGATGGATACTCGGGGAATGGCATCGACTCCTTGGTCCGACCCGCCCTGGATCTCAAACAGATTATGGTGCAGGACACGTGCGGCATAGAGGTTTCCCCCTATGGTCGCGCGGTGCGTACTCCACCGTTCGATCTCGCCATTCCCGAGCTCGCATTCGAATAGCAGAAGCGGGGTATCGGTAACCGCCTGTTCCTTGGTCTCGAATATAGTCGCCATGGTCGAGCTCTAGGTTGTCCGTGCGGCAATCCTCAAAACGCACGAGTGCCGTCCGGGTCCATCCGTCGTCGCCGCCCAGACCTCGTTTTGAAAGTGCGCGTCCTTGTATACTCCCGATGCAGAGGATGTGGCCCGGTACCTGGATGGAGCGAATTGTGCCTGCACTTGGAGCCCGTAGACTTCCAGCGCCGTTTGCGGCTCGAGGCGTAGTCCAAAGGTCAGCGATTCATTCGGGTCTTCGCGCTGAGCCGGGAAGATCAGGCGAGTCCAGGATGGAGTGAGCGGCTGCTCCAGCAGGTGAGTTTCCGATGCCGTCTGCCGAAAGAGACTGACCCTCGGGCCGCTGTCGCTGCGGGCATAGACGCTGAAGCAATAGTGGAACCAGGCGGGCGCATTCAAAGTCTGTTGTACGGACAGGATTCCTGCCGTGGTATTGCCGATGCGGCTCGCTCTGTTGTTCCCCAATGGATCGGGCACGCCTTGGTGGACCTCCAATGGCCCGGTCTTCTCCCAAACCGGCTGATCGAGGTCTTCGCTCCACGAAAACAGGTTTCCAGTTGGATCGAGGAACGTGAAGGCTCCCAGCGTTCCTTCAACTCCGTCGTAAAGCTCGGCAATTTCTTGCAGTTCCGAATCCGATAGCTCGGACAACTCCAGTTCCCATTCCACGCGTGTGCTGCCGGGATCCCACCATTTGATCTGGCGTCCGTCCGGGCAGTCGTTCAGAGCGGTACGCATGAGATGCCGTTTTCGAAGGGGAAACTGGCCTATACTCCCCGACGCGAGTTGTGGAAAGTAGTTCATGTCAGATTCGGTTTTCGCGGACAATCAACGTCGTTCGCCCAAACGTTTCTCCGGTCCATTCCAACTCGATGCTCTCCGTCTCCAGACTGCAATCGGAGTGCTCTTCTTCGCTCCACGGATCGACGAAACTGAAGCTTCCCTGCCGCCCCCGCTGCTCCACAAAAAAGTCCTCCAGGGCCGTGAGCTCTTGCTCGTCAAGGCGGTCCAGCCGGATGATCCAGCGCCGCAGCGGACCCTCGGAGTCGCGGTACCTTTGCTCCGACCCGTCTACGAAGTGCAGGGTGCGGTGCGCATGATTCCAAGTCCTGGTAGCGGGATACTGGAGGACGGCGCCAGTCTTGAGGCGAGGGAGGGTGGGCATACTATAAGTCGTTGATAACGTCGTTAATAGGATGCGTGTTCAACATCGCCTCGCGTACTGCCCGAGCGATATCGTGACTGTGATCGAGGAACGATCTGCTGTCCATCGCCTGCACCTGAACGGTTATCTGGGGCGCGGTAACTGTCTGAGGCAGCGGCGCCTGGCTGGATACATTAAAGCTGGAGTTGTCATAAGCCGGAGCGATGGATCGAGCCCGGCCAAGCTGCCCGGAGCTTACCGGACGCAGACCCGCATAGCTCAGTTCGCCGTTCGCAGCCTCCAGGTGAATGGGAGAAGGGGCGATATATGTCGTAAGCGCTGGAGGCGGCTCGGGTTCGCGACCCCGGAAGAGCCGCCCGACGGCGGACACGAGGGGCGCCAGAGGTAGAGCATTCTGCAAAATGCCAGATGCAACCTGTCCTGCGGTGCGTATCGCATCGCGTGCTCCTCCGGAGCTTTGTACGACGGTATTCTGCAGTATCGCCTGAGTATTGGCGCCCACTGTTTCCGTCTGTCCAACTGCTACCTCGCGAAGCCCGTCGACGCGTCTTGACAACTCCGAAATACTCTCGGTGAGTGCCCCGCTGGTCTCTGGAACAAGGTCGTTGACAGTCTGGGCGGCGTCTGTGCCCGAGGGACGCGTGGTCACTGTTCTTACCGTGTCCGCAAGGGCTTCGTCCAGCGCGTTACTTGCCATTCTGCTCCTTTCGTTCCATCTCCCTTTCCAGGATCAAAAACGCCTCGGCCTGACGGGCATCCATCTCGTCCGTCAGCTCGTGACGCAAAGTCCGCCATACGAAATAGCTCTCGAGCCAGGCGATGCTCTGGGCACTGACGAAGGAGGTAGGACAGGTCGTCAGGGTGCTGCCGTTCCGGGCCCACACGATCTTTGAGGGAGTCTCAAGAGCCGCGGGCAGCCAGCCGCAACGGCGGGTAAGCTCGAGGCCGGCTTTTCGGCAACTGTCGCACTTCCAGCCGGCGCTGTCTGAAAATTGAAAGTGGAAGGCGACAATCAGTTTTTTCGTTCGGTTTCCGTCAGCCCGCATTGCGCTTTCACGGTCTGCAGAACTTCTGCGAAAAACTCCTCCGGGCCCGTGGAAACCACAGCCTCGGGGGTTGCGGGGGCGCCGTCGATCTCGAGCCCTTGGACTTCCCTCAGGCCCCACAGGACGTACAACCGCTCTATCTCGAAACTCAGAAGAGCCGCTTCCGCCTTCTCTCCCGGCGTTACGCCCGCCTGCAGGAACTCTGCCTTTCGGCAAAGCTCCCGAACCTGACGCGTGAGTTCGATTCTTCGGCCGAGCGAC
>JBBDWK010000083.1:36211-89987 GCA_040902885.1 Bryobacteraceae bacterium
CTTTCGGCAAAGCTCCCGAACCTGACGCGTGAGTTCGATTCTTCGGCCGAGCGACATGCATGCTACTGCGTACCGGACCCCTGGTACGACCTTCGATTCAACGGTCCTCGTGCTTTCGTATTTCGTCGTCATCCGAATGCAACCGCTATTTCATCGTCCACCGTGCCTTGTGCTCTGGAATTGCGGAAACGCCACTGCAAGCGCGCATCACTGTCGTCGTAGTCGGGCACCTCTGGCACAACACTCTTCAAATAGATGCCAAAGAGCTGCCCGGACTGCTGCCCCAACTGGAACATGACCGGCATCGGCGACTGCTGCCGTGCTGCTTGATACAACGCCTTGGTGGCCGTATCGTCCTGGCCGTACAGGTCGAAATCGACCGACACGCTTCTTTGACCGGGAACAATCGATCGGATCAAGTTCGATC
This sequence comes from Bryobacteraceae bacterium, assembly GCA_040902885.1. Lineage (GTDB taxonomy): Bacteria > Acidobacteriota > Terriglobia > Bryobacterales > Bryobacteraceae > JBBDWK01. The sequence continues at coordinate 36,639 of JBBDWK010000083.1, forward strand.
CGAATTCCCTCGCACGAACGTCTAGATTGTTTTCCAGCGCAAACGTGCCGCTCGTGATCGTGAAGAAGCGGTCCGGCCCGCTACCGAGCCACGCCTGTCCCATGTGACCTGGAATGAGCGAATGATCGAAGGCGCCGAGCGACGGTTCTTCGGGAAACTCCGTCAGCTGGCCCAGGCCGGCCACGAAGCTGCTGCTGTCCACCAGATCCTGTGCAATCCCGCTGAACTCGAATTCGTGAAAGTCCCCGTTGATGCGGATCAGCATACGGTTGACGGCCGCGCCACACAGGATCCGCTGCACCGCCGAACTGGGTGACCAGTAATCGAAAATGCTCGCGCTTTGGAGATCGGTGGCTGGTACGTATGTGATCGTCGGACCGATTGATGAGCCGCCGCTGACTGGCGTTGAGAACGGTGCGTTCAATTGGATGCGGGTGCTGTCGATGACCGAGGCGACGAATCGCAGTTCGCCTGCGTAAGTCACCGCCTGCCCCTCTTGCAGAGAATGGGGACTAACGAAACTGACCGCTAAAGCGCTGGAAGCCCCCGCGGCAATCCCTCCTGGAAAAACCCGCGGATTGCCGCCCAGACTCGCACGGAAGAGGGCGCCGTAGCACGGCTCGGCGCTCGAGTCCGTCCAGCTTGTGAGATATGTCGTCAGATCGAAGGTGGTGCGCCTTCGAACCCCGAAGGGCACGCCCGCAAATGTCCGCGTTCCAGTCTTGTCTCTCCTCTGGACGGACTCCAGTTGCTGCCTTGCCGCCAGGCGGACCGCCGGGAAGCGATTCTGCGCCGTTATGGACGGAATCTGGCCCAACAGGTTCTCGGCGGCCGTATACAGCCGGTTCGCGCTCGATGAGATGTATGAAGCCATGATCGTTACCTTTGCTCCTTGTCCGTGGTTCGCGTCATCCTCTGCTCACCTGCACTTCAAAGCCTACTTTGGCGCTTTGAATCAGATTTCGCCCTCCGCGTTTTACCGCGCCGAAGACGGCCTCATAGCCTCCCGTGTAATACATCCCGCCTCCCCAATCGCCGCGGCTCCCGTCCAACACTTGAGTTACCGCGTCCACGTAAAGTTGTAAGACTTTTCCGAGTTCGTCGAGCCGGTCTTGTGAAACGCGCACCTCGATGATCATCTGGGCGGTGCCGGAGAAGGAGCGGAACTTCTCCTTCATGACGTTCACGAGCTTCTCGCAATACACGTGAACTGCCGGATAGCGCGCTTCCAGGTTGCGCTCCGCAAGCTCAATGGCGATGTTTTGTGTAACGAGCTGGCTCTGGGCGAGCGGAGCGAGCACCAGGCCCGCCTCGGCCAAATTCGCAATGGCCGAACTCAACCCCGTGGGAGATTCCAGCACTTCCACGGTCTTGTTTGTTAACGCGATTCCAATTCCGGCCATCGGTCATCCTCGCTGAAGTACCCGCGGAAGTCCTCTAACGATATTCGCCTGCTGGCCGTTGCCCACGCCCCGGCCGGAGATCAGCCCGTGAGCCGGCTCGATCCACGCCGCCTGCGCCGGTATCGGCTCCGTGTTCTGCAGACTAAGACTCTCGCTGTCAAAACCGGCGTAGACATTCCATCCAACGGCAACCGGCGGTGGCGCGATCGCGCGGACGGAGAGAGCATGGTCTTGTGGAAGAGTGATCCACTCTTCGTTGCTCGGCTGACCTTCCTCGCCGCGGGAATTCATCCATGCCACGCGCACTACGTATGTCGCTGGAGGACGACCGCCCGCCACAAAGCCCAACTCGGGTGTCGCGGCCTTCGGCACTGGCTCCCACACGATACCCACACCAATGCTGAACAGCAGCTCGCCGGCCGATTTCGCAAGGTTGCGAAACTCCTTCCACTTGCCTTGGTAGCGATCGTTGAGACGGCGATTGAACGCATCCTGATACGTCAGGGCAAGGGTCTGAAGCACATGCCAGTGGCGAATGGCCGACGTGACCACTACGCCTTCAAGTGATATTTGCCCCGTCGAGAAGCGCTCCGCGGATGGATGCAGCCGCACGAAGGCCCGGGTAATCTCCAGCCCGATCTCCGTCTTGGCGATCCCCAGCTTTGCCGTCAGGTCGATTCCCTCCGTGCCTGCAAGTTCCAGCACGGAGCTTTCGTACTGACTCAGGTCCTGGAGGGTCGAGATTGGGTCTTCAGTGAACAGAGTCATTGATCTTCCGCCTCACGCCTTCCCCGGGCGTGATGCGCCTTTCAGCGTTCGCAGGTCGTTTTCGGAAAGCACCGTGACTTGCACACGCGAGGACAACGCTGCCTGCTCGGCGGCCCGTCTTGCTTCAGCCGTCTCTTCCCGGAACTGGCGGCTCTCTTCTCCGGTCGCCACGCGTGCCCTTCCGTCCACAATCAGTCTGGCGGCCACTTGGCGTGACACCTCTGTTTGCACATTCGGCTTTCCGCCATCGGGCGTCTCCAGGCTCACTACTACCACCGCATCCCCCTGGAGCGCCGCCTCCGCTTCCCGAATCTTCTGGTAGTACACTCTGAGGTCCATTAAGTTCTCCAAAAAAATAGGGCAGGCCGCGCCTGCCCCTGCCTCTCTCCGCGCTAGCTGTTCACCTGCACGCCGAAGTTGTTCCGGATCACCGCCGTCCCGTACAGAACGTCCACCGTGAACTGCTGCGCCAGCGTGTTCGGCTGGTAGCTCATGATGATGCGCAGACCGAAGTTCCCGACCTCCGCGTACTCCGCGATCGCTCCTGTTCCGAGGAGCGGTGTCGGCAGCCTTCGAATCACCAGGCCAATGGCGCTCTTGGAAAAGGCCAGGTTGTGCGCCGTGACCGGCGCGCTGCCCGTCTTGGGAACAAACTGCGAGCGGAAGACGAAGAAGTCCTTGATCTTCCCCACCGTTCCGTCAATCACTGCGCGAAGACCCGCCTCGCCTACCGAATGAAACTCGCTGAACCGGGGAATCTGCCGGAGGTTCGAGTACGTGGCCGAGTCCACCACCAGAAACTTCGGCTCGCTCGCTGGCAGCTTTGCCTGGAACAGAGCGCTCTCCGCCGAATCCACGGCCGCTTCCGTAATGGGCGAGCCCGGCGTGCCTACGGGCGCGTTGGAGGTGAAGTTCGCATAGAGCCCCAACAGGTCCGTTTCGATCTTCTCGGCGATGGCAACCAGGGCGGGCTGCATGTAGATGTTCAGCAGATCCGGCACCGCGAGGATTTTGGTGACGTCGGGAATCTGAAACGTCGCTTCCGCGTGCGTGTTCAGCACGATCTGAGCGCTGCCCACGTTCGGGTTCTGGGTTTGTACCGTCCCGCCTTCCGCCAGGTTGTTCGCGACGAGTGTGGGAGGAATGGGGATGTTGACGGTGTCTCCGGCCTGCGCCAGAGTCGGTTCGTAGTCGCGATTCACGAGGTTACCCATCACAAGGTTCCCCATTAGGGCGGGCAGAGCATCCGCCGCCACTAGCTTCACAATCGCGCTTGCAACGTTGGTCGATGTAATTGCTGGCATCTTCTCTCCTGAGTGAAATTACTGCTTGTCTTGAGTGGGGCGGGCTTCAGCCTGCCACGGGACTTCAGTCCCGTATCTTGACAACCCCGTGATCCTACGAGGTTGCTGAAAAATTCGCGAAACCGACCGCTCCCTCTAGTCGCGGCTCTGTAACTGGCTGAACGCCCTGGTTGCCGATGCTGAGCCGCGACCAAAGGGAGCGGTCTTGCCCCTCTAGTCGAGACCCTGCTTGGCGACCCGCAGAATCTCCTGCCGCGCCCGCTCCATGTCTTCGCGGCTCATACCCGGCTTAATCTTTTCCAGGTCGATGCCGGAGCTCGCCTGAGGCGCCCGCTGCCCCGCGCTGATGCCGGAACCGCCTGAGATCCGGGCAGGCAGGAACTCCGGATTGTCGGACACGAAGGTGGCCAGATAATCCTTCATAGAAACCTCTCCGCGGTCGCTTCGCGCCACCAGCCGTCCGTCCACCGCCCTGGAAATGTCCTCCTTCACCGCGCGAAAAGCGAGGTCGATCTTTGCCACGCCCAGGCGCTGCAGCTCGCTCCTGATCGTGGACGCTCTTTCCGCTTCGTCCGCAATCTGGCGGCTCCGCTGGTTTTCCTCCACCAGCTCGTTTACTCTCCGCTCCAGTTGCTCTCGCCGGCGCCGCTCCTCCTGCAGCTCGGCCTGATAAGCCGGCTCGTTCTTCGCTTGCTCCTTGCGGCTGAATTCCTCGATCGTCTGCCGGACTATCGAGGTAATGTCCGTCTGGCCCGTGTTGTTCCCCGTCTCGTCCATAAGTTCTGTTACGCTCCTGATTCTTCGAATGACTGATCGATCTCCGACGCGATCTGCGTCTTCAGCTCCTGCCTCGCGTCGCACAGATACTGGAGTGCCAGCTTCTTGTAAATCTGCTTCTGTAGTGTCGGGGACTGAATGCCGAAGTCCAACAGCTTTTTCGCGTCGTCCAGATCGGTGCTGAAATCGCCGATATCGAACTCATCCAAGCCGGAAACGTCTATCGTCAGACCGTCTTGACGGGCCACTTCGATCGCTCGCAGGACCTGTTTCATCGTGTCCTTCACGGCGTCTCCGTACGCTCGCAGCACTTCCTGCGTAACGCTGAAATCGCGCTGCTTACTCACTCCCGACTGGCCTAGGTGAGAACTTTGGGTCCCCCCGGATTGCACCATCAAGTAGCAGACACGGTAGATCTCGTCTTTGAGCCGCACCAGATTCTCGGCCGCAATCTGGTATACCTTCCCCTCCGGCTCGGTCCAGCCAAAACGGTCTTCCGGTCCGAGCTGAATGTAGTAAGATTCGCCTACCACCTGATTCCATTCCCGCTCCGAATAGATGACCGGCGTGGCGAAGAGCCCCATCGTCAGGGCCCAGGAAAGGGCGTTGGACTTGTTGAAGTGTTCCAACTGCAGAAGCCCCGCCTTGTTGACCAGCCAAAGACCGTCGCTGACCGCCAGTTCGAAGACCGGCACCCGGCATTGCGATGCAAGACCGTGTCTGCCTTCGTCTTCCAGTTCTGCCTCGCGCTTCTCGTCGGCGCTGTCCACCTTCCGGTAGATTTTGTACTTCTCCCGGTCGTAGTAAATCCACCGGGTTTCCTTCTTCCACTCGGAGTCTCCAACCTGCGCCTGCCGGATGTGCGACGTTCTCAGCACAATCCAGTCCAGTCGCCCGTCGTCCCCGTAAGCCCAGTTGATGACCTCGTCTGGCCGATAATCCACCAGATAAGCTCTGGAGCGGCCGGTCGCTTCCTCCTCGGCACGGCTCCGCACCGGCGAGTTGACGCGGGGGAAATCCACGGCCACATAACTGCGCCCATAAATCAGCGTCTCGACCAGCCGCTGGCGAAAGAAGTCGCAAAGATTGGCGCCTTTGCGATTGCAGTCTTCGGCAAAGGAGTTGAAGAACGCCTTGGCGGCTGCATTGGGCCCTTCATAAGTAAGCACGGGTTCGCGCCGCAGCAGCGTGGCGGCATACCAGTCCACGATCGAACCGATGTAGTTCTCGTAGAACACGCGGTTGAGCCGCTCGGAGTAAATCTCGCTTGGTTCTTTGTGCCGCTTTACCAGATACTGCGAAGCATTTACTTTGAGCCGCTCGCCGCCCTGATATAGATCCAGATAGGTCGCCCACATCCTCTTCGATGCGGCGTACTGCGGATGTTCCCGATCGATTTCTATCATCCGGTTAGACAAGGCGATTCCCCTTTTCGCCGACCTCTGCCACGGGTCGGCATTCCTGCCAGATCAAATAACCCAGCGCATCCGAGAGATGAGTCCGTCTGCGGTCCCGATCCTTGTCGATCAGGTTGCTGTCCTGCTTGTAAGCGACCTGCTCCATATCCTTCACCAATTCGCGGCACCTCGGATCCATGTATAGTTGCGCCTGGCCGCAGGCGTTGCCCAGTTTGCCGTTCATTACCGCGATCCGGTCGCGCACCTGGGGATTCGCTTTCGGAACGCGGTATTGAACGGGCGTCGAGGTCTTCACAAAGAACTCGCGGATCACCTGGAAGTCGGATGAACCGGAGGTGTTCATGCTAAAGCCAGAGGCGTCGCCGTAGACGACGAGGCCCGCGGAATGGCTTCCGAAACGCCGGTGAAACTCTTCGCACGCCTCGCTCGTACTCGCGTGGCGAAGCACGATTTCGTCCAGCACATGCACCGTTCCCCGCACGATCTGCGCGATCACCGAGCTCATGGGATCCACGTTGAAATCCAGCGCCCACAGCAATGGGGCCGAGTCGTCCTTACTGAGGCTTCTAACGTTTTGATCTCGCCGGAAGGCGGAGTAGACTTGTCCGCCCTGCAGGTTGAGGTATTGGCCCAGCACTTCCTGCCGGTAGAACTTCTCGTCATAGCTGTGTTTCAATCGCTCATAGAAGTCCGGAACCTGCGCCAGGAGGTGCTTGTTTTCCTGCGGCTTCGCAAGGATCGTCTCGTACCCCGCGTGTTCTCCCGAGACGAACTTGTGGTAGACCCAGTCGTAGCCCTTCGGCGTCCACACCGCAAAGCCGCACAATCGCGTAGCCTTGGGGTCCCGCAGCCTGCCCTCCAGCCTGAGCCATGCCGGCTCCGGCGTGTAGGTCAGCTCGTCCATTCCGAACCAGGCCAGATTCGTGCCGCGCAAACGCTCAAAGTCCTCCATCGAGCGGCAAAGAATTCTTGACTGGGTGTCCCGCATGGTCAGCACGCTATCGGCTTTGTTGTAGTCGTAGGGAATCTTGTTCGAGTCCAGACTCTCGAATAACGCCATGAGCGTCGCATCCCGTAACATCGGATATGTCGGTGCGCCCAACAACCCGACTCTCCCGATGTTGATATAACTGAGTTTGATCGCCTCGTGGCATAGGGCTTGACTTTTCCCCGAGCCGATAGGTCCTGAGAATCCTTTGAATCGTGCAGCACTGTCGTGAAATAGTTGTTGTGATTCCAGGGGCTTATAGGCTATTTTCCGGAACTGGACTTCTTGTCGACGGGATCTACCCATGTAATCTTAATCTCTCGCGGTTGATCCGCTTCCAACTCCTTCTGCACTTGCAGAAGCCGGATAAAGTCGCCGATCGACGCTTTCATTTCATCCGATGCCAGCTTCTCTTCAATTCTGAGAATCGCCTGCTCGATCAACTCCGCCTTGCTCTTGCGGCCCGGTTTCTTCTCGGGATCGGCCTTCCGAGTCTTCCTGCCGCCCTTGACCATTTCCGCTCCTGAGCATGAGTTGTGAAAGGCTTGAATGAAGGCGCTCGGACCTCATTTCTGATCCAACGGTAGCACTCGCCTTCCGCGGCCGGACAAGCGCGCGGGTCTATGTCGCTGAAAATGCAAGGCGAAAAATCTAACCAAAAATGTGATGGGAAAAACAGCCGCAATCGGAGCGGTTACAGAAGGGGTAAACCATCGGACAGAAAGACTATCTTACCGTGCGCCGTCGGTAACGCTTCGCTTTTTGCGTGAGCGAATCTCGCGCACTGCGTAGATCCGCCGGTCCTGAGTCTCAAAGTAGGTTCGGATCATCACTTCACCGAGCAACCCCGTGCTGAACATCATCAACCCGGCCAGAAGCAGCAAACCGCCCGCGATCATGAGGGGCCCGTGCTCTATGACGATCTCGTTCCCCATGAGCTTGTAGATTGCGAGATACGTCAGGATGATGCCGCCGAGCGTCGTGCCCAGCAGGCCCAGACTGCCGAAGAAGTGCATCGGCCGGGTGAAGTACCTCAGCAGAAACTTGATCGTCAGGATGTCGAACATCACCTTGAAGGTCCGGCTCAGACCGTAGTGAGAGTCCCCTTTTAAACGAGGCGTATTCCGGATCGGCACCTCGACCACCCGCGCTCCGTAAAAGCTGGCCAGGGCCGGAATGAAGCGATGCATCTCGCCATAGAGATGCACGTCCTTCAACACCTCCGCCCGATATGCCTTGAAGGTGGTTCCGAAGTCGCGCAGCTCCACTCCCGACGCCTTGGCCATCAGCCAATTCGCGATTCGGGACGGAATCTTTCGCGTAAGAGCGTTATCCAACCGCTCCTTGCGCCACCCGCTGGCGATATCGAAGCCCTCATCGATCTTCTGGAGTAATGCCGGAATATCTTCCGGCGCGTGCTGCAGGTCGCCATCCATGGCGATCACCACGCGGCCCTCGGCCTCGTCGAACCCTGCCGCCAGCGCGGCGGTCTGCCCGAAATTGCGCCGCAGCCGGATCACTTTCAGCCGGTGGTCCGTTTCCACCAGGTTGGACAACAGCTCGAAGCTGCGATCCGTGGAAGCGTCGTCGACAAACAATATCTCGTATGGCCGGCCGACGCTTTGCAGCACCGCAGTCAGACGGTCATAGAGGGGCAGAATCGAGGGCTCCTCATTGTGAATCGGAATTACGACGGATAGCATGGCGGCAAGCTTAAGTTTATCATCCCGCTGCAAAGTGGGCTGCCTTGGTGCATGCCCGCGTTATGATGGAGCGATGTCACCGGTTCCCGTCAACCAGCAGCAGGCTCTCGTGGAGCGGCTCATGCAAGCCTGTGGTGGCGCCTACAGCCCCGCCGCCCGGCGCAAGTACTTCATCTCTGGCCCTCAGTGGGCCGCCGCATACCGGGGGCAGGCCCTTTTCCATGCACCGACCCGTAGCGAAGTCGGCTTCGAAGAGGTAATTCGCCGGTACGCCGCAATTGGCATCGGCTATTGGACTACTCATGACACCGATGTGCTGCCAACGGAGATCCTGGGGACGGACCGGCAGTGGGAAATCGTCGATCGTATCAATCGTTGCTTGCGCGAGCACGATGTCAAGTGCTCCATGGTCACCACTGAAACCTTCTATCACGCCGTCTGGGCGGGCGGTCCGGCAGCCGAATCCCCCGAAGTGCGGAGCTATGCCGCCTTCCGCGTCAGCAACACGGTGCGTATCGGACATGAGCTCGGCGCGAGCTTTGCCGTCTACTGGCCCGGTTCGCTCGGCTACTACGTTCAAGGCGCTATTGACGAAACGCAGACCTTGCGCTGGTACGCCGAGACTCTCGACGCCGCTTGCGAAACGGATATCGCGGTGGCCCTCCAGAAGGGTCGGCCCACACTGAAGCACTGCATGGAGGCGAAGCCCTTTGAGCCGCAAGCCGAGATCCTCCTTCCCACCAGCGACGCCATGCTGGCTTTTATCTCTTCCGGTCTGCTCAAACACCCGGAGATGGTCGGCCTCAACCCCGAGTATCTGCACGAGCTCATGTGGGGCGCCGCACCGCGAGCCGCCCTCGCGCGCGCCCTCCTGGCAGGCAAGCTCTGGCACTTCGACATCAACGACGGATATCGTCTCAAGCACGACGTGGACATCGCCGTCGGCCTGGTCAATCCGCTCGATTGGCTCAATGTGCTCGTGCTGCTCCGAAGTCACGGCTACAACGGCCCGTTCAATCTCGACTACAAACCGCCGCGCACCACCAGCAATCACGGAGTCTTCGCGGTCAGCTTCCCCTCCGCCGTCGATCGCTTCATCACCTTGTGGGAGATGGCCGGCGAGGTGATCTCGGACCCCATCGTCTCCGAAGCCGTTGAAGCACTCAAAGCCGGCGCTGGGCTTCCCCCGGATGCCGGCGCGGAGGCCATAGCCGCCGCGCATCGCGATCTGCTGTCCTTACACGAGCTGATAGCCCATCGTCTGGTTCAGATCCTTCTCGGGCTGCATCGTGGACGAACCTACTCGGTATGAGGCGGGCGTTGTAGGAGAATGGCATCATGAGCCTCGGACGAATTCTGATCCTGATGGGCTTGATGCTGGTGGTTGTCGGGGTGCTCTTTATCCTGGGCGAAAGATCTCCGATTCGGTTCGGCCGTCTTCCCGGGGACATTGTGATTCGCGGGAGAAACTCCGTCTTCTATTTCCCGCTCGTCACCAGCATCCTGTTGAGTATCCTCTTGTCTTTTCTTCTGTGGATCTTCACCCGGCGTTAGCTACCGCAGCCGGCCCATCTTCTCTAGGGGCCAGTAGACAAAGACTGCTTTTCCATAGATGAAGTCGCGAGCCACTGTTCCCCACGCGCGGCTGTCGTTCGAAGAAGTGCGGTGATCCCCGAGCACGAAATACTCCCCCCCCGGAACGCGCATCGGCGGTTCGGACTGGCTGTCCCGATAATCCTCCGGAACGTACGGCTCGGCCAGCTCCCGGTCGTTAACCAGCACCCGTCCTTCGCGAATCTCCACTACGTCCCCGGGGAGTCCGATCACCCGTTTGATGTAGGATTTAGTCCGGTCCCGCGGAAACCAGAACACCACCAGATCGCCGCGCTCTATGCTGCCGATCCCGAATCGGTAGGTAAACTTGTTTATGAAGATGCGTTCCTGGTCGGTGAGCGACGGCATCATGCTGGTGCCTTCCACCTTCACCGGCTGGTAGATGAAGACGATCAGGATGACCGCGATCACCACCGAGAGGCCAAGGTCCCTCATCCAGTAAAAAACGGCCGCCGCGGAACGACCGGCCGGGGATTTCTCCGATGGCTCGATTTCGTACGGCATAGGTTACGACAGCTAAGAGATTATACTCACGATGGCCAACACCCCGGCAAGAGCGGTTCTGATTATCCCGGCGCTCAACGAAGAACCCGCCATCGCCAGAACATTGGACGCGGTTCCCAGAGAGCTGTACCGCGAAATCATCGTGGCCGACAATGGCTCCCGCGACCGCACCGCCGAAATTGCGCGAGCACATGGCGCGACGGTGGTACATGAACCGGACCGTGGATACGGCGCCGCCTGCCTTCGCGCCATCGCCGCGGCTCCCCCGGGCATTGAGGCCGTTGTTTTCATGGATGCCGATTCCAGCGACAATCCGGCCGAAGCCGCGATCCTCCTGGAACCTATCTTGAGTGGACGCGCCGATCTCGTGCTCGGTTCCCGCACGCTCGGCAGTGCCGAAAAGGGATCGCTCCAGCCGCACCAGAAGCTGGGAAATCTCCTGGCGACACTCCTGATCCGCCTCATCTACGGCCACCGCTACACGGATCTCGGTCCGTTCCGGGCCATTCGCGCCGAGTGTCTCCATCGCTTGGGCATGCGTGACCGGAACTACGGATGGACGGTCGAAATGCAGATCAAAGCCGTCCAGCGAAAACTGCGTGTGTTGGAAGTTCCGGTCGGTTATCGCCGCCGGATCGGCGTCAGCAAAGTTTCGGGCAACCTCAAGGCCAGCACATTGGCGGGCATCAAGATTATCTGGTTGGTGCTCCGTCTGTCGTGGCCGTCTTGAGCGGGACACCCGTCAATAACCGCGCCAGCACTGGCAGCGGCACGGAACCGGCCGACAGCGCTCGCCCATGAAATTCGGCCAGAGTAGCCTCACTCCCCTTCGCCCTCTGGTAGTGTTCGCGCACACGTATCCAGTCGCGCCATCCCACCAGATAGGTCGGCAACTGGCACGAAGAGAGCTTCGCCCGCCGCAGTTTCGCCGTGGCCTCTTCTTTCTCCTGAAACGTCAGGTTCTGCATCAGGTCCAAAGCCTCCTGGTCCGTCATGCCCTTGGTGTGCAGCCGGACATCCAGAATCGCGTTGGCGATCACGCGCAGCTCTTCCTTCTGGAATGTGAGGCGCAGCTCCGGAGCGTGATTGAGGTAGCCCTCGTCCAGCATGACTTGCGTCGAATACTGGCCCCAGCCCTCAATGTACGGACCATTGCCGAACACCGAGCGCAATACGCGACGGTAGGCCGGCTGCACGTCGTTGGCATACTCGAGCTGCACGTAGTGGCCCGGCATGGCCTCGTGAATGGTGAGCAGTTTCAGCTTGTAGAAGTTATACTCGCGCAGCTTGGATTCCATCCGTTCGCGCGGCCAGGCCTGCGGTATGGGCGTAATCCAGTAGAAGGCGCCCAGCTCCGGCTGCAGCGCCGGCGCGGAGGCGAACCCGCCCACGGCATAAATCCCGCGCATGAACCCCGGCGTTGGAATCACTTGCAGGTTGTCACGCGGCGGCAGCTTAAGCAGATTCTTCTCCTTCACGAACTGCCGCGCCTCCTCCAGGTCCCGCCGGGCATCGCCGATGTACGCCTCACGAGTGGAATGCCGCTCGGCTATCTTCGACAGCGTTTCCGAAATCACGCGATTCTCGCGCTCGCCGGCCTCCAGGCCTTCGTGACCCGAGCGCGCCGGAAACCACCTCCGGTGCAGTGGCAGCGCCAGCTCCAGCATCTTCGCCCGCACGGACTTCAGATCGGCTTCGGCCTGCGCGAGCACTTCATCCGGCTCCAGGTCCGTGGCCAGCGCGTAGCGAAACTTCCGCCCGTACAGTTCGCCTCCCAGACGCCAGTCGCGCGCATTCCGTTTGGCGAGATCGTTCTTCAAATACTCCTGGAAGTTCCGCGCCGCGGCCAGCGCCGGGCCGGCCGCGGCGTCGTATTCCTTTCGCAGTTCCTCGGGCGCTTCGGCGCGGATGGCCTTGTCGATCAGCCCGATGTTGCCCTCGTTCTCCTCCTGCGCAACCTTGTTCCAGATTTCCGGCGAATCCACCAGATTCTTCTTCGCCTGCTCGTAGAATGCGGGAACCTTCTCGAGGCGTGCGATGATGTGCCGCATGCGTTGCGGCTTTGAATCGTACTCCAGAATGAACGGGCCGAACAGCGCGTTTCCAACCGACTCTACATACAACGTCGGATTGTGCCGGTAGTTCTGAATCCGATCCAGCTCCAGCAGGGCCAGCGAAATCTGATCGCTCAGAATGTCGTAATCCGCGCGCTCTTCCGCGCTCAATTCCTCTGGACGGATCGACTTCACCAGACGCTCCTGGAAGCCGCGGTAAAACTGGCGCTGGCGGTCGAGCGCGTCCGGGCTCAGATCGTCCAGCAGCTCGTCCAGAACCACGCCGTTATGCCGGTGATAGCCGGTTTGCGTGGCGCCCGCCGGGCTGAAGCTCAGCGATGTGTAGACGAACTCTTCGGCGAGGGGCGCAAACTCGGTCCGTTTGGTGCCGGATCCGCAACCGGTCGCGATCAACGCGACGGAAAGTACCGCAAATATATGTTTCACGACAACAACTTCAGACGGCCGTCTGCCGGGCCGCATGAATCTCCTGCAAACTCCATACGCGAATGGGATCGCGGCGGCGGGCCACCACGGCGTCCACCGCCGCCCTGGCCCCGCTCATGGTTGTGATGCACGGGACGCGGTACGCCAGCGCCGTGCGGCGGATGGCCTTCTCGTCGAAGAACGCCATGCCGCCCGCGGCCGTATAAACCACAAGCTGAACGGAGCCTGCCTTCAGCAGATCCACCGCATTCGGACGCCCCTCATTTACCTTGAATATGATCTTGCACCGCAAGCCGGCGCCCTGAATTGCGGCGGCTGTCCCACGCGTTGCCACTAGATCGAACCCAAGCTGCGTGAAACGCCGGCCAAGCTCCACGGCCTCGCTCTTGTCCCTGCCGTTCACGCTCAGAAATACGCATCCGCTCTCGGGAAGCGGCGTACCGGCGCTGAGCTGGGCCTTCAAAAACGCCTCGCCGAAATTCTCCCCTACGCCCATCACCTCGCCTGTCGACCGCATCTCCGGTCCCAGTGCCGGATCGACGCCCGGGAACTTGCTGAACGGGAAAACCGGCGACTTGACGAAGTTCTGCGGCACGGACAGACAGCCCGAAGCCGGATCTCCCGTGAGGTCCCGAAAATCGGAGAGCTTCTTCCCGATCATCAGCCCCACGGCGATCTTCGGCAGCGGCACCCCCGTGGCCTTGCTCACATAAGGCGCCGTTCGGGAGGCGCGGGGATTCACTTCGAGCACGTAGACCGTTTCGTCCTTGATGGCGTACTGCACGTTCATCAGGCCCACCACATTCAGCGCACGCGCCATGCGAACCGTGTATTCCCGGATCGTGGCCAGAGCTTTCGGAGAAATGGAGTGAGCCGGCAGCACACAGGAGCTGTCGCCGGAATGCACGCCTGCTTCCTCAATGTGCTCCATGATCCCCGCGATCAGCACGTTCTCGCCGTCCGATAGAGCGTCCACGTCCACCTCGGTCGCTTCCTCCAGGAACCGGTCGATCAGCACCGGCCGCTCCTGCGAGAATACGACCGCCTCGCTCATGTAGCGCCGGACCATATCTTCGTCGTATGCGATCACCATCGCCCGGCCGCCCAGCACGTAGCTGGGCCGCACCAGAACCGGATATCCGAGACGCCGTGCCACTTCGCAGGCCGCTTCCGCGGTTGTCGCCGAGCCATTCGCCGGCGCGGGAATCCCGAGCCTGTCCAGCAGCCGTCCGAACCGTTCGCGGTCCTCGGCTAGATCGATATTCTCCGGGTCCGTGCCGATAATCGGAATGCCCTGTTTCTTGAGGGGTATGGCCAGATTCAACGGCGTCTGCCCGCCGAACTGCACAATCAACCCGTACGGCTTCTCGGTGTCGCAGATATCCAGCACGTTCTCGAGCGTCAGCGGCTCGAAGTACAGCCGGTCGCTGGTATCGTAATCCGTGGAGACCGTCTCCGGATTGCAGTTCACCATGATCGACTCGATCCCGAACTCCTGTAACGCAAAGGATGCGTGGCAGCAGCAGTAATCGAACTCGATGCCCTGCCCGATGCGGTTTGGCCCGCTGCCCAGAATCAGGACCTTCTTGCGGTCCGTCGGGTCGGCCTCGCAGTGTGCCTCGTAGCTCGAGTAAAGGTACGGCGTGAAGCTCTCGAATTCGGCCGCGCAGGTATCCACGCGGTTGAATACCGCGCGCACGCCCAGCTCCTTGCGCCGGTCGCGCACGGCGGACTCCTCCGCGCCCCAGAGCTTCGCCAGCCCAACGTCGGAAAGTCCGGCCCGCTTGGCTGCGTAAAACCGTTCGCGCGTCATCGTCGAAAGGCTTTCGCGCATCAGATTGGCTTCCAGATCCACTACCTGCTTGATCTGGTCCAGAAACCATGGATCGATGGCCGTCCACTCATGTATCTGCTCCAGCGAGCAGCCGCGCTCCAGCGCGAAGCGCAGATACTGCAGCCGTTCCGGACTGGGCGTGATCAGCTTCTGCGGAATCAGGCTTTCCTCATACGTCTCGGACCCGAATGCGCGGCCCGTCTCGAGACTGCGGAGGCCCTTCCCAAGCGCGTGCTTGAAGGTCCGCCCGATGGCCATCACCTCTCCCACCGACTTCATCTGCGTGCCCAGCGTGGAGTCGGCGCCGGAAAACTTCTCGAACTGCCACTTGGGAATCTTGACCACTACGTAGTCGATGCTCGGCTCGAAGCACGCCGGCGTCTTTAGCGTAATGTCGTTCGGAATCTCGTCCAGCCGGTAGCCCACGGCCAGCTTGGCCGCGATCTTGGCGATGGGAAACCCGGTAGCCTTCGAAGCCAGCGCGGAGCTTCTCGACACGCGCGGGTTCATCTCGATGACCACCATCCTGCCGGTTTTGGGATCGATGGCGAACTGCACGTTCGACCCGCCCGTATCCACTCCGATCTCGCGCAGGCACCGCAGGGCCGCATCGCGCATCATCTGATACTCGCGGTCAGTGAGCGTCTGCGCGGGGGCCACCGTGATGGAGTCTCCGGTGTGTACGCCCATGGCGTCGAAGTTCTCGATGGAGCAGACGATGATGGCGTTGTCCGCCAGGTCGCGCATCACCTCCAGCTCGAACTCTTTCCATCCGAGCACGCTCTCCTCAACCAGCACCTCATGAACCGGAGAAAGGTACAGGCCACGTTCGAGGATCTCCACCATGTCCTCGCGGTTATACGCGATGCCGCCGCCCGTGCCTCCTAGCGTGAAGCTGGGCCGGAGAATGACCGGGTAGCCAATGCGCTGCCCGAAAGCCAGCCCGTCTTCGATGTTCCGCACAAGCTGCGAAAGCGGCGTCTCCAGGCCGATCTTCCGCATGGCGTCTTTGAAGAGCAGCCGGTCCTCGGCTTTCTTGATGGCTTCGATTTTGGCTCCGATCAGCTCGACGCCGTACCGGTCCAGCACGCCCGCCTCCGCCAGCTCGACGGCCAGGTTCAACCCCGTCTGGCCGCCCACCGTGGAGAGCAGCGCATCGGGCCGCTCCTTGCGGATGATCTCTTCGAGATAGCCGACGCTCAGCGGCTCGATGTAGGTGCGGTCCGCAAGATCCGGATCGGTCATGATGGTCGCTGGATTGGAATTCACCAGCACCACCTCATAACCATCCGCGCGCAACGCCTTGCAGGCCTGTGTCCCGGAATAATCGAACTCGCAGGCCTGCCCGATGACGATGGGGCCCGAGCCGATGATCAGTATGCGGTGAATGTCGTTTCTTCTGGGCATCCGTTCAGGATCTCTTGGACGGATTTTCCGCCATCAGTTTCGTGAAATCGTCGAACAGGTAGTGCGAATCGTGAGGGCCGGGCGCGGCCTCGGGGTGATACTGGACGCAAAATACGGGGTGGTTGCGGAGACGGAAGCCTTCGAGTGTTTTGTCGTTCAGGTTCATGTGCGTGATTTCCACCTCGCTTTCGCGCAGCGAATCCGGATCTACCGCGAAACCGTGATTGTGCGAGGTGATCTCCACCTTGTTCGTAATCCGGTTGATCACCGGATGGTTGGCCCCGCGATGGCCGAACTTGAGTTTAAAGGTTTTCCCCCCGGCTGCAAGGCCCAGAATCTGGTGCCCAAGGCAGATGCCGAATATGGGAACCTGCCCGATCAGCCGTCTGACGTTCCCAACCTGAACTTCGAGCGGCTCCGGATCGCCGGGACCGTTGGAGAGGAAAACGCCATCCGGTTTCAGGGCGAGTACGTCCTCCGCGGAGGTCAGCGCCGGCACCACCGTCACGGCGCAGCCCACGTGTACAAGCCGCCGCAGGATATTCTTCTTGACGCCGAAGTCGTATGCCACTACGTGGAATCGGCGCTCGGCCGGGCCGGCCATCCGTTCGGAGGGCGAACAGGGCTCCACCGGGCGTGTCCATTCGTAAGAAGCGCCAGTCGTGACGCGGCTGGCCAGATCCAGGCCCGCCATGCTGGGAATGGAACGCGCTTTTTCCACCAGCCGGTTCCGCTCGCCGTCGGTTGCCGCAACTCCGGAGGCCAGAACGCCCCGCATAACGCCCCGCGTCCGCAAGTGCAGGACCAGGGCGCGAGTATCGATGCCGGAAGCGATGGGCACGTCGTACCGGGCCAGAAATCCGTGGGCTTCCTCTTCCGAGCGCCAGTTGCTCGCGCGAGACAACTCGTGGACGGCCAGGCCTTCGATATACGCGCGTCCGGCTTCGTTGTCGGATTCGTTGGTGCCGTAATTGCCGATTTGAGGATTGGTGAGGACTACGATCTGGCCGGAATAGGAAGGGTCGGTGAATATCTCCTGGTAGCCGGTGAGGGAAGTGTTGAAAACGACCTCGCCAGCCCGTTCAGATGGCACACCAAAGCTCCTGCCTTCGAAGACCGTGCCGTCTTCCAAGGCCAGGATTGCGGATTCCAATGTGGCTGTTCCTCCTGGGTAGGACAATTACTATTTTAGTTCAGCCCAGAGCGATTTCCTAGCGCTTCAGTAGGGCGGTCCCCTGGACCGCGCCGGACGCCCTCGTCCGGATTTCGGGCCGAAAAGCCGACTCCGCCACACCAGGGGCTTGACGGCCGCGGCGGTTCCTTGCATAATTAAATAGTTATATAACTAGTTAGCAATGATTCCTTCCCAGCGCCTTGATGCAACGTTCGCCGCGCTCGCCGACCCAACGCGGCGGGCGATCCTCGCGCGCCTCGCGTCCGGCGAGGCGTCGGTGACGGAGTTGGCCAAGCCGTTCGTGATGACCCAGCCCGCGATCTCCAAGCATCTCAAGGTGCTGGAGCGCGCGGGCCTGATTTCGCGCGGCCGTGACGCGCAGCGCCGGCCGCGCCGGCTGGAGGCCAAGCCGCTCGCAGAGGCTACCGGGTGGCTGGAGGACTACCGACGGTTTTGGGAGGGAAGCTTCCAGCGCCTCGATGCCCTGCTTGATGAAATGAAGACCCAGAAGAAACGTGAACGTACGAAGAGAGGAAAACACCGATGAAGAACACAGGAACATTGAAAGTAACCACGCCAACCGACCGGGAGATCGTGATGACACGCGTCTTCGACGCGCCGCGCCACTTGGTCTTCGACGCCTTGACCACGCCCGAATTGCTCAAGCGCTGGTTGCTCGGGTCGCCCGGCTGGTCGCTGACGGTTTGCGAGATCGACCTGAAGGTGGGCGGTGCCTATCGCTTCGTTTGGCGTAGCGCGGACGGAACCGAAATGGGAATGAGCGGTGTTTATCGCGAGATTGTGCCGCCCGAGCGCGTTGTCGCCACGGAGTCGTTCGATAAGCCCTGGTATCCAGGTCAGGGGCTAGTAACGCACAGCCTAGTCGAGCAGGGCGGCAGGACGACGCTCACGCTTACTGTGCGCTATGAGTCGCGCGAGGCCCGCGATACCGTCCTCAAGAGCCCGATGGAGCAGGGCGTGGCTGCGAGCTATGACAAGCTTGCGGAGTTGTTGGCATCAGCAGAGGCTCGCTCAGTGTAGCGGGAGCAAGAGAGGCGTGAGCGAAACAGACCATACACCGCGCATTCCTCGACGCATCGGCGCCGTGCTCGCGGGTTTACTCGCGGTCGTCATTCTTTCCATCGCTACCGACATGACGCTGCACGCCAGCGCCATCTTCCCGCCGGCCGGCCAGCCGATGGTTGATGCACTTTGGCTGCTTGCAGCGGCTTATCGCACTGTCTACGGCGCCGCTGGCGGCTACATCGCGGCGCGGCTAGCGCCCGATCGGCCCATGACGCACGCCCTGGCGCTCGGGGTCATCGGGCTTGCCATGAGCATTGCGGGCGCCGTGGCGGCGTGGAACGGGGGACCGGCCTACGGGCCCAAATGGTTTTCTCTTGCACTCATCGCCATCGCGTTGCCGAGCGCCTGGGCGGGCGGCAGACTCCTCGGCGCGCAATTGCGCGCACGCCCGGCGTTATGAAAACTGTTGCTTCGTTCGACTTGAGGTGAACGGCCTTGGAGGTAATACCCGTATGAAAAAAACGACGTCCGGTGATCGCGGTTCGGCCGCGAAAGGCAACGTCGCTCCGAAGAACGTGGACGAATACCTCGCAGGCGTCCCGGAACCCGCCCGCAGCACCTTGAACAGGGTTCGCGCGGCGATTCGGTCCGCTGTACCGCCGGAGGCCACGGAGGCCATCAGCTATCGGATTCCCACGTTCAAGTACAAAGGACCGCTGCTGGGGTTCGCCGCGTTTTCGGACCATTGCGGTTTGTACCCTATGAGTCCGTCTGTGATGGAGGCGTTCAAGGACGAACTCAAGGACTTCCACACATCCAAAGGTACAATCCGCTTCCCTGTGGACAAGTCTCTGCCGGCCGCTCTTGTGAAAAAGCTGGTGGAGGCGCGGATCGCGGAGAACGAACACAAGAAACAGCGCTGATCGGGCGGCCTTCGAGACCAGTGCATGACTCGGACACGGTTGTGCTAGACTTTCCGTCCCATGAAGCGCGACTGCCACTCATTATTAGCTGTGTAGCGTTTTTGATATCGGCGTTTGCCTTGCATATGGCGGATCGGACCAGGCGGGATGTACAAGCGTTTATTCACGCTCTGCCCCGGCAGACAGGCCATCCCTGAGAAGCCGAACCCGATAGTCCAGATCGCCGGCATCCCCGATATCGAACTCATTCACCTGTATGCGGTCTCCGCAAGCACGATTCAGGTACATTGTCTCGCCGCTCATTACCACAGCGTTCACGCTCGCAAGCTGTGCCGTAGCAGTCCCCTTGTAGACCCTGAATCGGCAATAGGTATAATCTTCGCGGTTCGGTAACACGATTCGTTGGGCATCGAATCTGTAAACGCCGAAATTGGAGAGCGTCACGGCGTTTTCACAAACTGCCGTCACCCTTCCCGCAAGGACTCGCTTGAATGGGTTGGTGTCCTTGGCGTTGTCATCGGTTCGCACGATTGCCGAGCCAGTGAGGATTTCGATCCGGGTATCGCTTGCACGATTGGCCACCATTCGGAAAGAACCGTTCTCACCGAGGTGAAGAATTACGCCCGGAGCCAACAGAATCTCGGCGCGGCCGGCTTCACTGCGCACAATGGAGTTCTCTTTCAAGGGGATTTGAGAGGCCGATGGCTCCAACCGCAGTCCATCCAGAAATACGGTCCCCTCTATGTGCGCAATTACCGCGCGGGAAGTCCCCGGTTGCGCGAACGCCATTGCGGAACCGAGCATCAGAAAGGCGGTTACGACCATCGAGATCCAACCAGCCTTCATAATATATGCCCCCGCCCGTAGTTTGAGTGCTTCGCTGATACGGTGTCAAGGGCGGCTGGCGCGAGCCGGCTCAGACATCCGGCCTGGGCGTCGACCGTGTGGCACCTGGATCAGTCTGACGATGGGATCGTGATAGTCTGGCCGGGCCGGATCGTTTCCAGCGCCTGCAAAATCGTATCCACCAACGGCAGTAGGTCTTCGAGCTGATTGGTTCGGGAACGGACCAGAATGATAGAGAGCTTTCGGCCAGTTACGATACGTTTGGTGCGGTATTCCCTGGTCGACCGTCAGCAATACCTCGTAACCGGCAACTTCCGCAGCCCGCAGCAAGTCGCCATTTTCTTTACCTTTGAAACCCGCCCATTGAGTGGTGTGCGCGTTGTGGCTAGGAAAGCTGTGCCGGAGATCGAGTGGCAGGCACTCATCCAGCAGAATCTTCATGCGATTCTGGCGAGCAACGAATTCTTCGCTTCCTCAAGCGCCTGAACTGCCATCTCATGCGTGACGGTGGGGAACTGCCGCAGGAATTCACCCAAAGAGTGGCCCCCCTCGAGATAGTCGATGAGATTCTTGAACGGAACTCGCGTGCCACGAAAGCACGGCGTTCCGTTCATCACTTCCGGGTCGCTCACAATTACGGACTCCACCATTGTCGCCTTCCTATTGTACCCGTCCAGAGCAGCCGATCGGCTGCCGCTACTGCGCGACTTCCATCGCCGCGATCATCCGCTTGAGAGCGACAAGACGGTAGCTGCGCAGAACAAGATCACGGACGAAGTGCCAGTCGAAGGAAGTATCGGCCCAAATGCTGATCCATCATCAGAGCGTGACAGGTCCGATCAAGCCAACGATCTCGTGCCACCCTTGCCACGCACGCGAATAAAAGGCGAAAATGCTATTGAATGGCTATCGCCCTGCCAAAGAATCCGTTGCCGCTCGGGGATCGCGTTTCGCGGGGCTTCGCGAATGAGGATTCCCCCTCCCGGCATCTCGCCAGCGGCATCCCTTCGCTCGATCAGAAGTTCGGGGGGATTCCCGCGGGCGTTATCGCGGAGATCGCGGGCGGTGTTTCGAGCGGAGTCACCAGCCTGGCTCTCCGTTATCTCGCCGAAGCCACCAGCCAGGGGCAAATTGCAGCCTGGATCGACCCCCATGAAGCCTTTGACGTTCAGTCCGCCATCGATGCCGGCGTGCAACTGCAACAACTTCTTTGGGTCCGCTGCCATCGCGATATCGACTGCGCTTTGCGGGTGACGGATCTCATTTTGCATGGCGGCGGCTTCGGTCTGGTCGTGTTCGATCTGATCGGCGTGCCGGATAAAGCTCTGGAATCCTTCCCCCTTTCCTGCTGGTTCCGCTTTCAGCGCGCCATCCGGAACACGCCCACTGCATTGATCGTGCTGGCCAATTCCAATCAGGCGAAAAGTGCCGCTGGACGGCAGATGCAGGTGCAGCGGGAAAAAGTCCTCTGGTCCGGGACGGATGCCGCAAGGCTGCTCGATGGCTTCGTGGTGCGCGTGGCGCAGCGAAAGCCAATGCATCCCGGATTCGTTTCCCTCCCCACCGAAGCCACCGTATAGCGGAGATGTTGTGTTTGCCTGCCTCTACTTTCCGGATCTTTCGTTCAATGCGGCGGATCTTGGCCGGCTGGCAAACGAATTTTCGCCGCTTTATGAAATTCCGAATCTGAACACGATCCTGCTGTCCCTGCAAGGATTGGAGCGGCGCCACGAAAGCCATGCCGCGGGCGGCGAATGGATTCTGCGCGAACTGCAAATGAGAGGCTATGCCCGGGCGCGCGTGGCGATTGCATCCACGCTGGACGTCGCGCTCTTCGCCGCGAAACATAGGTCTCAAGCCGTCTGTGTTGTTCCGCCGGGGACGGAAAGCCGATTTCTCGCCGGTCTTCCGGTTGCCTGCCTGCCTCTTTCGCCCGGCATGCTGGAAACGCTCGAAAGCTGGGGCATCCGTAACTTCGGCGAGTTTGCCGCACTGCCGCCCATGGGCATTGCCGAGCGATGGGGAGAGGAGGGATACCGCCTGCTGATGCTGGCGCAAGGCAAATCGAACCGCCCTCTGGTGCAATATCTCGCTCCCGCCACATTCGAGCAGCGGATTGAACTCGAGGACTCGATCGAGTTGCTCGAACCTTTGCTGCTGGTGCTCAATCAGGCGCTGGTGGGCCTTTGCCGGGGTTTGCAAACCCACACGCTTGCCACGGACCGGTTCACGCTGGCGTTCGGCCTTGAGAACCACCTTGAGGACATCCGTCGGAATGAACTGCCCGTCCCGATCGACAACGCGAAAACTCTCCTGAAGCTCATCCAACTGGAGCTGGAAGCGCGTCCCTTGCGCGCCGCTGTCAAAGCTCTCACAATCCGCTTACGCCCCGCCTCCCCCAGGCATACGCAAAACAATCTCTTTCTCCCTCCCGCTCCGGAACCGCAGCAACTGGAGATTACGTTAAAGAAGATCGCCCGTCTGGTGGGAGAAGACCGCATGGGGTCGCCCGAGCCGCTCGATACCCACCGGCCCGACTCCTATCGTTTCACCCGTTTTGCAGGCAAGCCATGTGAGCCGCTGCCAACCGGGCCTCGAGAAATGCGCCTGATATTGCGCGTATTCCGGCCGCCGTTGAGCGCCGCGGTGCGGATGGAAAAGGAGCGTCCACTCCATCTTCGGACTGCCGGGATCGGCGGCAAAATTGTTTCCTTCTCGGGACCGTGGCGGACTTCGGGAAACTGGTGGACAACTTCAGAATGGGACCGCGAAGAGTGGGACGTTTGCCTGGACAGCGGAGGCGTCTACCGGATTTATAGCGAGCGAAACCAAAGCGTTTGGTTTGTGGAAGGCTGCTATGACTGAACGGTACGTGGAGCTGCACGCCAGCTCCGCGTTCAGTTTCCTGAGAGCGGCCTCCTTGCCGGAAGAGCTGGTCGAGCGATGCGAGGAGCTGGATATCCCGGCAATGGCCATCCTCGATCGGGATAACCTGAGCGCCGCGCCCCGGTTCTTCAAGGCCGCCGCGGACCGGATCCGCCCGCACGTGGGCGCGGAAGTGACAGGCGAGAACAACGCGGTGTACCCGCTTCTGGTCAAAACACAAGCCGGATATCGCAATCTTTGCCGGTTGATCGCCAAAATCAAGATGCGGGCGGAATCCGGAGGCGGCGCCGCCACGCTGGAGGATCTTGCCGCACACGCCGCGGGGCTGGTCTGTCTCACGGATGCTTCCGATGCGCGGCTGGTCGAAATCTTCGGCAAGGAGAACGTCTATGCCGAGCTGCAGCGGCACTACAACCGCGAGGAGGAGAGGCGCAATCAAGCGGTAGTGGAGAGAGCCCGCCGGTTCAAGCTCCCGCTTTTGGCGACCAACGGGGTTTGTTATGCCGACGAGGACAGGCGCGAGCTTTTCGATGCGCTCACCTGCGTTCGTCTGAGGACGACTCTTGACAGCGCCGGAAAGCTGCTGGCCCGGAACTCCGAACGGCATCTGAAGCCGGCCGCCGCGATGTGCCGCATCTTTGCCGATCTTCCCGAGGCTATCGCCCATACGGTCGAGCTTTCCAGCCGTCTGGAGTTCACGCTCGCAAACCTGGGCTATGAGTTTCCCGAATTCCCCGTGCCCGAAGGCCAAACGATGGACTCCTATCTTCGGAATCTGGTGGCGGAGATGGCTCCCGCCCGTTTTGAAGATTACTCGGAACGCGTCCGGAACCAGATAGAAAAGGAGCTGGCACTCATCGAGGAGCTCAGACTGGCCGGGTATTTTTTGATCGTTTGGGACATCGTGCGGTACTGCCGTGAAAACGGAATCCTGGTTCAGGGCCGGGGGTCGGCCGCGAATAGCGCCGTCTGTTATGCGCTCCACATTACAGCCGTGGATTCCGTAAAAATGGATCTCCTTTTCGAGCGCTTCCTTTCGAAGGAACGCGGAGAATATCCCGACATCGATCTTGACCTGCCCAGCGGCGATCTGCGCGAGCAGGCAATTCAGTACGTCTACCAGCGCTATGGCAGATTGGGCGCGGCCATGACGGCCAACGTGATTACCTATCGCGGACGGTCGGCGGCGCGCGATCTGGGAAAGGCCTTGAGTTTCGACGAAGAGAGCATAGCGAGGCTTTCTCGAGTCGTCCCCCATTGGGGCTGGCAAAACCCCGATGAAACGGTGGAACGGCAGTTCCGGAAAGCCGGCTTTTCGCTGGAAAATCCACAAGTCCGGAAGTTTTTCAAGCTGTACTGCCAAATTCAGGATCTGCCGCGTCATCTGGGCCAGCACTCGGGCGGCATGATCGTTTGCCGGGGGCAACTGGACTCGATCGTGCCCTTGCAGCCCGCTGCCATGCCCGGGCGGGTGATCGTTCAATGGGACAAAGACGATTGCGCCGACATGGGGATCATTAAAATCGATCTCCTCGGTCTCGGCATGATGGCGGTGCTGCAGGACACGCAGAAGATCATTCATGATGCGCACGGAGAGGATGTTGATCTTGCCCATCTGCCGCAGGATTGCCCCACCGTTTACAGCGCTCTCCGCCGCGCCGATACAATCGGTCTTTTTCAGGTGGAAAGCCGGGCGCAGATGGCCGCCTTGCCGCGCCTGCGGCCGGAAAAGTTCTACGACCTTGTGGTGCAGGTCGGCATCATCCGCCCAGGCCCGATCGTAGGCGACATGATGCATCCTTACCTGCGGCGAAGACAGGGCAAGGAAGCGCCGGTTAGTCTGCACCCATCGCTCGATGCCGTGCTCAAAAAGACTTTGGGTGTGCCGCTGTTTCAGGAACAGCTATTGCAGATGGCCATGATCGCCTCGAATTTTACCGGCGGCGAAGCGGAAGAGCTGCGGCGGGCTTTCGGTTTCAAACGATCGGAGGCGCGCATGAGCGAAGTCGAAGTGAAGCTGCGCAAGGGCATGGCGGAAAACGGAATCGTCGGCGATGCCCAGGACCGGATCGTGCAAGCCATCACGTCCTTCGCGCTTTATGGTTTTCCGGAATCGCACGCCATCAGTTTCGCCCTCATCGCCTATGCAAGCGCCTGGTTGAAGTGCCATTATCTGGCGGCCTTCACGGCTGCCACGCTCAACAATCAGCCCATGGGCTTTTACCAGCCCGACACCATTATCAAGGACGCCCAGCGTCATGGCCTCCGGGTGGCGCCTGTTGACGTCACCTGTTCTGAATGGGACTGCACCGTTCAGGGACGGAGCGAGCTTCGCCTCGGACTGCGCTATGTCAAAGGTCTGCCGGAGCAGGCGGCCCGAGCGGTTGTTTCAGCGCGGCCGTTTGAAAGCGTGAACGATCTCCGCCGCCGTGTTCCCGAACTGACTCAGGCGGGGATGAAAACCCTGGCGCGAATCGGTGCATTGAATGGTTTGAAAGCGGAACACCGCCGGCGCGCGCTCTGGCAGGTGGAAGCCGCGCTCCGTCCGGCGGGACCGCTCTTTGCCACCTTTGATGGCAATACGGTTGAGAGCCCGTTAAAGCCAATGGAGATTAAAGAAAGGCTGAGCGCGGATTACTCCGGGACGGGCATCCATTTAGGCCGGCATCCGCTGGCGCATTGCCGTGACCGGAAAGAATTTCGCGATATCAAGAGAGCCATCGATCTGCCGGGTTGCCGCGACGGGCGCCGTGTCAAAGTGGCGGGTGCGGTGATCTGCCGCCAGCGGCCCGGCACGGCGCACGGAATCACGTTTTTCAGCATGGAAGACGAAACCGGGATTATCAATCTGGTGGTAATGCCCGACCTGTTCGAACGGGAGACCTTGCTTTTCACGAGCGAACCATTCCTGATTGCGGAAGGAGTGCTTCAGAATCAGGACAACGTGGTATCGGTGAAAGTAGACCGGGCGGAGCCATTTTCATTTGTGGAAACCGGCCTCCGCTCGCATGATTTCTCGTGATGCTGCTGTCCGCTCCCTCCGGTCGCGGCTCGGTAACGTCTTATCATCGTGCTGCTTCCAAGCTGAGCCGCGACCGTCAGGGAGCGGTTTTCATTTCTTCCACATCTTCTCAGCAAGCGGACCTGGAAGTCGATGTGATAAAACTTCTAACACTATGCCATTCCGATCCGTGGTCCTCACGTGCGGGCTGCTTGTGTTCGCGGCTGCCGGAGTATGGTGGAGGTCCGCCGGCCAAGCGCAGATCACCAATCCACAGCCGGCGGCGCCCGCCGATGAGCTGCAGGCCGTCACGCTCGTCTTCGGCACGAAAGATGCGGCGCCTGCGAAGTGGGACGGCTCGGCTTCACTTTCCAGCGGAAGGATCGAGCGCATCGTTGGTTATCACTTCAACCAGGACGCGAAAATTGTTGGCGACAACGCCTGGGAGTGCTCCACGCACGCCTGGGCGGGCTTCGCCGGCGGCATGCACCCGGACGAACGGCCCCAACCGTACGCGAATCAGGTACAGCCCATCGGCGTGACCATCCAGTTTCAAGCGCCTCCGGATGCCGAGATGCGCATCCAGCTTCCGCAGCGCGAGTTCACATTTCGTCCCATGGATGTGCCCGAATTCGGCGGCATCTTCCCGCTGAACTCGGACGTCGAGGTGTACCGCACGCCGGTGGTTTCCGCCATTACCGATGGCGAGTTCGAAGACGACTATCCCTCCATCGCCACAGCCGGCGACACGGTCTGGGTGGCGTGGCAGGCGTACCGCGACGAAGGCGACCGCATCTTCCTGCGGGGACAAACCAACGGCCGGTGGAGCGAGCGCATGACCGTGACCGAAAAGCCAGGCGACCTCTACGGCACGGCGCTGGCCGTGGCGGGCGGAAAGGTTCTGGTCACGTGGTCCGAGCGCGACGGCGAGACCTGGAACGTGAAGGCCCGTTGGTACGACGGCACTAGCTTCAGCGGGGTTGAGACCGTGGGCGCGGGCGTGTTCCATCGCGTGTCTACGGATTCTAAAGGCAATGTCCATGTTGCGTACCAAAGCTGGCGCAAGGGCCGTAGCGACGTGTATCTGCGCAGCTATGCGGGTGGGCGGTGGTCGGCCGAGGTCAACCTCAGCGACGCGAAACGTAGCGCGCGCGCGAACGACTGGAACCCCGCCGTGGTTGCGGATCGCGACGGTACGGTCTGGGTGGCATGGGACACCTACACGACGGGAAGCTACAACATCCTGATGCGGCCTGTACGCAATGGAAAACCTGGGGAACTGATTCGCGTAACCGATTCGCCGCGTTTTCACGCGCATCCCTCATTGGCCGTGGATGCCCAGAATCGGGTCTGGATCGCTTACGACGAAGCGCCGGAGAATTGGGGCAAGGACGTCGGATTCCTCCTGAAAGGCGGCACGGGGCTATACGAGTCGCGCACGATTACAGTCGCCGTGTACGAGAAGGGCCGGTGGATGGCCCCGCTGCAACAACCCGGAGAACTGACGACGCCCGCCTTCCGCCGCTTCTACCACACCCCGCATCTGGTTGCGGATTCAACGGGCCGCATGTGGCTGTTCGCGCGGCCGCGAACGTCCTCGACGCGTCCCACTTCCATCTGGGCTGCAGGGGGCAAATGGGAAGTGTTCGCGACCTCTTACTCCGGCGACCGCTGGAGCCCAATGCTGCCCGTCCCGAGCTCCGTCGGCCGCAACGAAGGGGAACTGGGAGTAGCCGCGGATGCGCGGGGCAACGTGTACGCCGCAATGGTGTCGGATCACCGGCTCTACGGGGGACCGGCGTTCGGCTATCCGCCCGGTAATCACGACGTGATGTTCGCGCGCATTCGCGCGGAAGCGAGCGCCTCCTCCGCGCTTGCCGCGCGCGCTCCCGAGCCGCCCGGGGTGCTTCCCACCGAACCACGCGAACGCGAGCAGATTGCCGCGCTGCGCAACCACACCATCCAGAACGGCGGCAAGACCTACCGGATCTATCGCGGCGACCTGCATCGGCACACGGATATCTCGGCCGACGGAGCGGGCGATGGCAGTCTCTTCGATGCCTACCGCTATGCCATGGATGCGGCCAACATGGACTACTTCATGGTGACCGACCATCAGTCCGGCAACCAGGAGTACACCTGGTGGCGCAGCCAGAAATCCGCCGACCTGTTTCACGTGGCCGGCTTCTTCACAGCGCTGTACGGGACCGAGCGCAGTTTGGGCTACCCGAACGGTCACCGCAACCTGATCTTCGCGAAACGCGGCGTGCGGATTCTCCCGATTACCCCGGCCGAACAGAAATCGAGCACGGGGCCAGTGCTTTACCCCTATCTTAGGAAGAACAACGGCCTCGCGACTTCGCACACCTCGCACACCAACATGGGCACGGACTGGCGCGACAACGATTTCGATCTGGAGCCGTTCGTCGAGATCTTCCAGGGCGCGAGAACTTCGGCCGAGCATGAAGGAGCGCCGCTGTCTCCAACTGAAAAGCGCACCGAGCTGTGGGCCGGCGGATACCGGCCTCTGGGCTTCGTATGGAAGGCGTGGGCCAAGGGTTACAAGCTGGGCGTGCAGGCGAGTTCCGACCACGTGTCCACGCACACCTCATACGCGTGCGTGATCGCCGAAAGCGCGGATCGCGAAGCGCTCATGGATGCCATGCGCAAACGGCACACCTACGCCGCAACATCCAACATCCTGATGGACTACCGCATGACGGCCGGCGGCGCGAGCTACATTCAGGGCGACATCGCGAGCATCAATGCCTTGCCGGAGTTGTCGGCGAAAATTGTGGGCACCGCGCCGCTGAAGAAGGTGGTCATAATTCGCGACAACGAGTACATCTATTCTCAGGAGCCGCAGGGCGAAAGCTTCGATCTGCGCTATCGCGAGAATTCGCTCACGCCCGGCGAGCACTATTATTACGTGCGCGTGGAACAGAAGGACGGCAACGTGGCGTGGGCTTCGCCGATCTGGGTGAAGTACGCGCGAAACTGAAGATTGCGGTGCTCACCCGTTTCGTTCAGCTCCGCCGCGAGCGGGGAGCGCCGCCGTCCTGCTTTGTTTTTGCTGGCTCCAAAGCACTCGTAGTGCCTCCCGCGTCCTCCCTCGTTTAAAGAGGTCGAGCGCTTCGGCATCCGCTTTCTCGTCCAACTTGAAACCCTCAAAACACATTTTCTCGTTGCATTGAAGCACGAAGTAGCTTCCCGAGTACTTGCTCGGCGCGCCGTCCTCCACGCTGAAGAATTGCAGCTCGCCATAACCCTGCGTCGTGATGTTGGCGTCGTCGGATCGGCGAGCCGTGTACTTGTATGCCAGTACCTCGCCATTGAAATGCACCATGTCGGCATCAAATGGAGAACAATGGCCGGCTTCCATACCAGGATCGTTTTCGATGTTGTAGTCTTCGCCGCTGAACCGTATGGTGAAATCCTTATACCGCAACCTGGAGACGCCGATTTCAACCGGCTTACCGCCTCTTCGCATGATGTCGAACCAGGTGCCTTCGATATACTGCTCGGCGAGTAGCTTGCGGCGCACCCAGCGCGAACGATCGAACAGACTGCCTAAGAAGAATTCAACCAACTTCAACACCACCGCGATCACCGCCAGGGAAACCACCGCGGAAACTCCGGGGAGCGCGAACCATTGTCTGACTTGAGCGGATAGGTTCTCCGCAATGACAACCCCAGCCGCCACGCCCAGGGTCGCGTGGAAATTCTTAACCTTACTGAGAGCGTCCATGTGCCAGCCTCCTTCGATGCGCCCCGGATCGTAATTCACTCGCGCCTTAGTACGGCATAATTCTCCGGCAATATCTTGTCATAATCCGAGAGAATCGCGGTACCGGCATACGTTCGTTCCTCTGCCGTGGCATCCGTTATCCTCACTACTCCGTAGCCCCCCAACGAACAAATGAAATCTTCACCGAACAGATTATACGCCTGTGTCTCGAAACCGAAGCGTCGCACGAAGAAGTCTTGTAGTTTGCAAAAAACAGGACGCCTCGTAATATCCGTCCGCCAAAAGTCAAACGCCAGCTCGGAACCACCGGGCTGAAGATTCCTGAAACTTTCCAATAGCGCGCGCAGAACGGGTTCGCTTAAATAGTAAGTGAGACCCTCCAACAGAATGAATGAGGGCCGCCCGGCGAGCTCGCTCGTCAGCATTTGACGAAGCTGCTCCCGTTCAGCGGCCTGACTAAGGTCGGCGGCAAACAACTTCACACTGCGTTCCGGCAACACACCGGTCTGGCGCAGCGTAACGAGTCTGTTTCGCTTCTGCTCGATCACATGCGGATAATCGATTTCAATGCAATCAATCGGCCGGCTCAACAGAAATGGATAGGACGTAAAACCGGCTCCCACATTCACAAATGCGGCATCCCGAGCCCGATACACGAAGTCTTCCAGACGGGTCAGAAAGAATCGGTTGCGTATACCGAGTTCCAAATCGTCGTGAGGATAGACCTCGCGAGAGAAGTCATCCCAGAGCTGCCGCACGGCGTCCCGCTTCTCTTCGGCAACCCAGTGCGCGGCGAACACATCGCCGCTGAGTTGTACCGATCTGGCTCGGGATTCGTTTACGAGGAACGCTGTATCGGAGATGCTCTTAGTCATCGCAGCTGCCCAAATTCACGGCGTCCTCAGAGCGTCGCTACGGGAATCGAAGCCGCTCCGTAAATCTTCCCCGCCTTCACCGTTGCCACGGGGCGCAGCTTCTGGTTGCCTACGCGCGTGGCGCGCAGCGCGTCCATGAACTCGAAGCGGCCCTCGTCCATGGCGAATACCGCCACGTCGGCCATGGAGCCTTCCGCGAGAGTGCCCAATCCCTTCGGGAACCCGAACGTGCGAGCCGGGTTGGTGGCCGACCGTTCGATCACCTGCTCCAGCGTCATTCCGAGGTGCATGAACTTGGAAAGCGTCGTGGCCAGATCGAACACCGGTCCGTTGTAATTGAACTGGTGTACATCGCTCGAGATGGTGCCCGGCAGCAGCTCCTGCTGGAGCGCCTTCTCCGCAGTGTCGAACGAAAAGCTTCCCGCGCCATGACCGATGTCCAGGTTTACGCCCCGCGTCACGGCCTGGCGCACCTCCGGCAGGATGCGTCCCCGTGCGTCCAGGATGCCGCCGTCTCCACCGCGGAAGCTGTGCGTAATCACGTCGCCCTTTTTCAGCATTGCGAGAATGTCGGGCAGCGGCGAGTAGGAGCCGCCGATATGGACCATGAGCGGTAGCTTGACCGCGTCGGCCGCCTCCCGAGCAAGGCCCAGCGCCTTCAGGTCGTGATCGCCCGCGATGTTGCGCGTCAGTCGGATCTTGACGCCCAGAATCACGTCGCGGTTCCGCTCGATGGTGCGTATAGCAAGCTTCGGATTGGCATAGCGCAGATCGAGCAGCTCGCCGTACGGATTGTCGGTCGAGAGCGTGGACTGGCCGACAACGGAGATGTTGAGCAGCGCGTAGACGCGCGTCTCCACGGTATCGATCACGTATTTCCGCAAGCCCGGAAACGTGTGCGCGCCCGCCGATCCCGCATCCACCACCGTGGTGACCCCTTTTGCGATGCAGTTGGGGTCCGCGGGGATTCCCAGTGGCGCTACACCGTCGTAGACGTGAACGTGAACGTCGATCAGCCCCGGTGTGACGATCTTCCCGCGCGCGTCAAGGACCTGCCGCGCTTCGCCCGGAGCGATACCCGCGGCGACGCGCGCCACACGATCGCCAGTGATGCCGATGTCCCGCTCCGCCGAGAGGTTCTGCGACGGATCGACGACGCGGCCGCCTTTCACCAGAAGGTCGTAAACCGCCGAAGATCGCGACTGCGCCGACAGCAGTTCGGGGCCGCCTCTTGCCAGCGTGCAGATCAGAGACGGACCGATGGCGGTCTGTTGCAGAAAACGGCGTCGTGAGTGTCGCATGAATACCTCGAAGTTACAATATAGGCGATTGAGAACCGCAATTCCCGTCTTATTTCTGCTGCTGGTGATGGCTTTCCTTTTCGCGCCGGTCCAGCGGGCCGCCGCGAAGTGGTTGCGCCACCGGCCCGCGAACCTGTTTCTGGCAGCCGGGGCTGCTCGCCGGGGCGTTCTGCCTCATCGCCGCTTACGTGGACGCGTTCAGCCTGCCGCTTGCGATGGCCATCCTCGCGTACACGCTTGTGCCCTCGACGCTGGCCTTTTTGGGAGGCCCGGGGCAAGCTCGCGGGGGTCCCAAGCTACTGGACCTGGCTCTGATGCTGTTGTTCTGGCTTCCTTTGGAGCTGGGGCTCGGAGGGAGGTGGATTCCCAGGCCCGCGCAGGGCTTTCTGCACACCGTGGCCTATGGCGTCGCGATCACGCTCGCTCTAACCGTGTTTCTTTGCTTTCGGGAACTCAAAGGCATGAAGTACAACCTGCCGGGGACGGCGCGGGACTTCGTCTTTCCGCTTGCCGGTTTCGTGCTGGTTGCCCCGTTCCTGATTACGCTTGGCCTTCTGCTTGGCTTTATCCAGCCGTTTCACGTTCCGGAGCAACTCTCGTGGACCCGCGTTCTCACAACCTACGCCGTCATCCTGGCGGGCGTCGCGCTTCCGGAGGAGATTCTGTTTCGCGGTCTGATTCAGAACTGGCTGATGCAGAAGCTGGGCGCGAGCAACCGCACGCTGCTGGTGGCGGCGGTAATCTTCGGCGCCGCGCACTTCAACAACGGCCCCGGTCCGCTGCCCAACTGGCGGTACGCGATTCTGGCAACCATCGCGGGACTCGCGTACGGCAAGGTTTTCCAGGCATCATCCAGCGTCTTCGCTTCCGCTTTTCTGCACGCGCTGGTGAACACCGTCCGGCACACGTTCTTCTAAACGGGAGTGGCCGCCATCGCCGTGGGGTCCCAGCGATACACGCGGTTGTCGAAGTAGCTCATGTTGGAGAGCAGCGCCGGACCCGCGGCCCGCAAGCCGAACACCGCATCCTCGACCACCGGCTTGCGGCTGCGCACGGCCGCGAAGAAATTGCGGTGATGGTCCAGATGATCGCTGTATCCGCGCGGCGGCAGATAGCGCTCTTCCTGAAGCGGCCGCATGGCATCGGCGTTCGCCTCCTGCTCGGGATACCGCTTCCTGTACTCCTCCAGAAACCGCTCCTGCACGGCCTCGGGAAACGTCCCGATCGTGTAGCCGGGCTCAGCCTCGCGCGGCTTTTTGGAAACGGTCACGCCGTTTCCGATGGTCATGATGCCCTCGCTGCCGACGAATCGGAAGCCCGACGTCTCCCCCGCCCCGTTCACGAAGTTGACCCGCAGCGCCAGATTGAACGCCGGGTGGGATTCCGTCTTCGGATAGTCGTAAAGACCCAGCATCACGTCCGGCACGTCACGGCCGTCTTTCCAGAAGCGCAGACCGCCGGTGGCCATCACGCGCGTGGGTCCGTGCGAATCGACCACGAAATGGATGCCGGAGAACAAATGCACGAACAGATCGCCCGCGACCCCGGTTCCGTAATCGCGGTAGTTGCGCCAGCGGAACAGCCGCACGGGCTCGAAGGGCGTTTTGGGAGCGTGGCCGAGGAAGCGGTCCCAATCGACCGTCTGAGGCGAAGCATCTGGCGGGATGGAGTATTGCCAGGCGCCGATAGCGGAGTTCCGGTCCCACCAGGCTTCAATCATATTGAGCTCGCCTATGGCGCCGGCCTGGAACAGATCCCGTGCCTTCTCATAGATCACGGAGCTGACCCGCTGGCTGCCCACCTGCATGATGCGCCCCGTGCGCGATTGCGCGTCGATTACCTGTTTGCCTTCCCCAATCGCCTGCACCATGGGCTTTTCGCAATACACATCCTTGCCGGCTTCCATGGCCTCAATGGAGATCCGCGAGTGCCAGTGATCGGGCGTGCCGACGATCACGGCGTCGATATCCTTCTTCGCCAGAACCTCGCGGTAGTCGCGCGTCGCAAAGAGGTGCTTCCCGAAGAGTTCGCGGGCGCGGATCAGCCGTCCCTCGTAGACATCGCTGACGGCTGCGAGTTCCACGCCGGGAACTGCAAGCGCCGAACGCGTATCGCCGCTTCCCATCCCGCCGATGCCGATGGTGGCGACGCGGATGCGGTCGTTGGCTGAAATCTTCCCGTCCTGCGCGGCAGCCGCGGTGGCGCCGGCCATGGCCGTGGTGGCCTGAAGGAAATGACGTCGGCTGGTGGACAAATCGGTTCTCCTCTTACTACTCTACTCGCGTTCGAACATTGCGGTAAGGGCATGGAATCGGCTAGATTAAAGACACGGAGAGGTGCGAGAGCGGTTGAATCGGGCGGTCTCGAAAACCGTTGAACTCTTACGGGTTCCGAGGGTTCGAATCCCTCCCTCTCCGCCACGTGGCATTCGGCTCTCGCTTCGCGGCCGCGGCTTCACTCCCTGGAGAAATTTTGAAACGTTGTGACTGGGTTAATGATAACCCCTTGATGATTCAGTATCACGACGAAGAGTGGGGTGTGCCGGTCTATGATGATAACAAGTTATTTGAGTTCCTAATCTTAGAAGGGGCGCAAGCGGGACTTACGTGGCAAACTGTCTTGAATAAGCGAGAAACTTACCGCAAGGCGTTTCATAGTTTTAACCCCACTAAGATCGCCCGCTACGGGAAACGGGATGTTGAGCGATTGCTCAATGATACCGGCATCATTCGCAACCGGCTAAAAATAGAAGCAGCGATCGTCAATGCTGAAAAGTTCCTTGAAGTGAAAAGAGAGTTTGGTTCCTTTCGCGAATACATCTGGCGATTTGTCGATGGCAAACCCATGGATCACGCATTGGAAACTTTCAAGCAGATCCCGGTAACCACCAAAGAATCGGATGCCATGAGTAAAGATCTGCGCAAAAGAGGATTTAAGTTTGTCGGTTCAACAATTTGTTATGCTTTCATGCAGGCGGTAGGCATGGTTAATGATCACACGACGAACTGTTTCAGGTATAAAAGCTGAACGTTATTGACGGCCGGCGGCCCAGTTCATCAAAACGACGAACCTGCCCGGAGGCTCCGCACGGCACCTGATCACGAAGCGTCTTCCATCGCGGGTATCATAGTGATAGTTATACGGCTGGTTACGCAGTGGCAGACCCTGAGGCGCCGTTTCGGGGCAGACGCGGAACAGCCGGGACGGCGCAGGCACGGCGCCCGGCCGGCCCAAATCCCCGGTGCTCACGGCATAAAGATCGAGGTCGCCCGACATATAGAACAGCTCCTGGCCGTCGGCCCGCCACACCGGGTAGTCGCCGCCGCTGCTGGAGATCTGGATCTTGCCCTCGCCGGTGGCCGGCACGCCGGCAAACGGACGCACATAGACTTCGAAGCGGCCCGTCTCGTCGGAAGCGTATGCGATCCACTTGCCGTCCGGCGAGAAGCGGGCGCCTCCCTCATTGAACGGCGTAGCGAGAAACGGGAACGGCTTGCGGTCGCCTGAAGCCCCTGCCACCCAAATATCGAAGCTGCCGATTGAGACCCACTTGCCGTCTTGCGACCAGTCATAGGGTGCGCTGTTAGCGACGCTCAATTCATCCGTTGAGGGCGCAAGCGGCGATTCGGCGCTGCCGGGATCCATCGACTTCTTGATGTAAGGAGGCACGACGGCGCCTCCGCCGCGATCCGAGCCAAACACCAATTGCCTCCCATCCGGCGACCAGACCGGAAACGCATCGTTCGCCTGGTGCGTGGTAAGCCGGGCCGTGACTCCTCGGGCAGTCTCGATATACCACACATCCCGGTTTCCGGTCTGCTCGTCGGGACGCATAAAGGCGATGCGGTCGCCGTTCGGAGAGAGCCTCGGCTGCCCGAAGTCTCCTCGCGGGCCCACGGCGCCAATCTCCTCACCATTCCGAGCAAACCAGGTGAGCCGTGTTTGGCCGTCGCCAGGAGGACTCAGGATAACGATGCCTCCGGCCGTGGAGACTTCAAAGGACGCGAGCGCAGCAGCCGGACTGTAAGCGACACTCTCGATCGTTGGCACGGCATCGCCAATCAGCTTCTCGCTGTCGGCATCGAAGGGCTGCGCTACAAGCGCGCTGTCGCGGTAATACAGCAGTGCGCCGGGAGAGCCGTTGCGCGGCGGAATGTATTGCACGTTGGATTGAACGGGCATCAGCCGCCGGACCGCGGACGAATCGAGCGATCCAATGTAGAGCGCATTGTTCTCGCGCTCCGCGCACCGAGCCGTGAAGAGAAACCGGCGTCCATCGGGCAGGAAAAACGGACTGCGATGCGAGTTTTCCGTGCGTGAGCGGTCGAGCTTACTCACCTGGTGCCCCGATCCGCCCGATTCGTGAATACGAAACAACGGAGTACGATTACCAGGCTGGTAGATAATATCGCCCTTCGCGCCCCACGCCGCCCGCTCGATTGCGGGCAACTGTGCGATGGTTTGAGGCGAACCGCCTGAAAGATCGATCTTCTTCAACTTGCCGTCCGCGACGAACCCGATCCAGCGGCCGTCGGGCGACCAGAAGGGGCTACTGCCTCCCTCCGTGCCAGGGAGCGGACGCGCCTCCACGGAATTGAGCGGCCGGAGCCAGATCGACACCGGACCTTGGTCGGCGCTGCCCGAGAAGACGAAATAGCGGCCGTCGGGCGACGGTACGGGCATGGTGAAGGGCTCGATCGTTTCCCGGTCGAACGACAGGATGAAGCGGGCGGGATGCCCGGGCGGCGACGCCGGGTTGCGGATCAAAATCGCCATCCCCAGAACGAACAATCCCGCACAGAACCCAGCGCCGGCGGCCGCCCACGTCCAGCGTGCTGGAGGTTTGGGAGACTGTGACTTCCCTGAGGCCGGGCTTTTCGCTACCCACTCCAGCTCGGCTTTCACATCCAGGCTGGACTGCCAGCGGTTCTCCGGCTCTCTCTCCAGACAGCGCTCCACCACGTGAGCGAACCGGTCGGGCAGACCGTCCAGCGCCACACTCTCGCCCTGCGCGGCCCTCGATCGCTTGCCGGTGGCCATTTCGTACAGAACCAGACCCAGAGCGAAAATGTCCGTCCGCGCATCGCACTGCTTACCGGCCAACTGCTCCGGCGCCATATAGGCGGGCGTGCCCTGGATGGCGTGGCTGGCTGTAACCGTTTCGTCTGCTTGCGTGATCTTCGCCAGCCCGAAGTCCAGCACCTTGACCCCGGATTTAGTCACCATGATATTGCCGGGCTTCAGGTCGCGATGAATGATGCCGCTCGCGTGCGCCGCCGCCAGCGCATCGGCCATCTGCGCGCCGTAGCGAAGCGCCAGTTCCAGCGGCAAGCGGCCCTTTTGCAGCCGTGCCGCCAGTGTTTCGCCTTCCACCAGCTCCATCACCAGATAGCCGGGACCCACGTCGTATAACGTGCAAATGTGCGGGTGGTTCAAACCGGAGATGGCTCGCGCCTCAAGCTCGAAACGATGGCTGAACTCCTCGGCCAGGATCTTGATGGCCACCGGGCGGCCCAGCCGGGTATCGCGGGCCCTATAGACCTGACCCATGCCACCGGCGCCGAGCGCCGTTTCGATGCGGTACGGTCCGAGCTGCGCGTCCGGAGTCAGCATTCAACCTCGCCTCGCAGTGCGTAGTAGAGCTTTTCAATCTGCTGAAAGCGCTCCGAAGTCATCATCACGTCCGAGGTATACCAGCGTATTACCGAATGGAATTAGCGGCAACCCGAAAACCGGCGAGGAGTGCACCGGACGATCTATACTGAGGTTGGATAGCGCAGAATGCCAACCGTGGTCGATATTGGGACCCTGATTGATCGATCACCGGAAATCCGAAAGGGCCGGCCTTGCATCGCTGGGACGGGTGTCACGGTTCGGCGTATCGCCGGGTGGCATAATCTGGGCCTAATCCCCGAGGAGATCGCGGCTAAGATCGAGCACCTTACGCTCGCACAGGTTCATGCGGCTCTCGCCTACTATCACGCCAACCGGGACGAGATTGACACCGACATCGCCGATGAAGAAGCGGCGGCGGAAGAAATCTTTCCGGCGCCGGCGAAGCGGACGTGAGCCTTCGCTTGTACGTTGACGAGGACGCGATGGACGGGGACCTTGTTCGCGGTCTTCGGTCGCGAGGAATCGATGTGCTCACGGCCGCCGACGCCGGCATGATCCGTCGGACGGATTAAGAACACCTCTGCCTGGCCACGATGTAGGGCACACTGTACTCGTTCGATATTCGGGACTAAGAGGCTACAATCGGATCGATGGGAACGTCACCCTGGTGGTTCACGCCCTTGATGACATTTGCGGGCATAGTGGTTGGCGGCGGCGTGTCGATCATTACTGCATGGTTGACCCAGCGATATAACCTACAGACACAGCTCGCCCTTAAGCGGGCCGATGAAGATGCTGCCGCCGCGGCAACGCTCCGGACCGAGAAGGAGAAGCGGTACTTGGCCATCGTTCAATACGTCGAGAGCCTCTACGCAAACAGTCCTAATCTGGCTGGAAGGGCCGAATTCCTGAAGGCAGTGCGCGAGGTTGGGTTGCTCGGTGACCAAGAACTCGTGCGCAAGCTGCGAATCTTTATGGTTGACCTCGCCGGGAAAAGCGAAGCTGATTCCCGCGAGCAACTCTTCGGTGATGTGATGTTGGAAATGCGAAAGGGATTGGGCCTCGCGACAGACCGGCTCAGCAACCAAGATTTCCGATTCCATTCGGCCTGACACGACCGACAGCTCCTCCGGCTCGACGCGTCACGGCCTACGCGTAGATGCGCCCGAACGGCGGACGATGATTTCGTCTGGCGTCGCTGCGAACCCGAAAACGCCCTGCCATCGCCTGCGAACGCTGTGATGCCACCCCCGTAGGCGAATCTCCACCCTACTGCGACGCGTGACACACGTCGCAGCCGTTGGCCGCGTTATTCCGCGCGTGGCAGTCCATGCAGGCCACCATGGACGTGGATTTCTCCTTGAACAGCACGTCCCGCTGGGCGACTTCGCCGTGGCAGTTCCCGCATGCGATGCCCGCGTCCTGCACGTGCAGAGCGTGATTGAACCAGACGTAATCCGGCACCCGGTAGACGCGCTCCCACGGGATAGTTTGCTTCTCCTTTGCGAAGCGGGCGAGCTTCTGGATCTCGGCGCTCTCCGCCTTGATGCTCGCATGACAACCCATGCAGAGCGTCGCCTTCGGATAGGTGGCCTGAAAACCCTCGCCGGGCATGGTGTGGCAGTTCTTGCAGACCAGGCCGGCGGCGATGTGAACCTTATGGCTATAGGCGATGGGCTGCGTGATGGGCGGGCCCGGCAGAACTTCCTGTATCGGCTGATACACCTTCTTCTGCTGCGCAATCGCTGCCAAGGCCGCGGCAAGAGAGAGGCAGATCGGAAGACGCCTCATAGAGAGAAAGCGATGAACTCGTCGTTGGCCGCCGATCCGTTCTTGCCGCCGCCCGCGGCGATCACAACGTACTGCTTGCCGTCCGCTTCGTAAGTGCACGGAGTGGCGAAGCCGCCCGCGGGCAGCTCATGCTCCCACAGCACCTTGCCGCTGGTGGATTCAAACGCGCGCATCTTCTTGTCGAAGGTCCCGGCCATGAAAACCAGGCCGCCGGCCGTGCAGATGCTGCCGCCATGGGAGTTGCTTCCCGTCTTGGGAACTCCTCGGGCAGTCAGTTCGGGGAACTCGCCGTTGACCTCGCGCCAGCGGAAATCGCCCTTGTCGACATCGATAGCAGTGAGGTATCCCCACGGAGGCGCGATCCCGGGATAGCCTTCCGGATCCAGAAGCTGCTGCCGCGTCTTCAGACTGAAGCGTACGTTCATGCCCGGCTTGGGCTCGTCGAAGGCAATCACGTTGCTGGTCTCGTCGGAGTTGACGAAGACCAGATTCAGCTTGGGATCGAAGCAGCAGCCGCCCCAGAGCGGGCCGCCGCGAAATCCCGGATGGATGATTCCGCCGGAATAGGGCACGGGGGTGAAGAGCGCGCCGTGGGCCAGTTGCTCCACCCGGGCTTTCACTTGCGCGTGCGCCTCGGGACTGATGTTGGTGATCCATTCGTCCTGGAAACCTTGCCGCGATACGGGCGGAGGCTTGAGCGGAAAAGGCTGGGTCTTGGAAAGCACTTCGCCTGGCATCTTGGCAGCGGGGATGGGCCGTTCTTCCACCGGGAACAGCGGCTTGCCGGTCGCGCGATCCAGGAAAAAGACGAACCCCTGCTTGGTCACCTGCACAACGGCGTCGATACTGCGCCCGCCCTGCCGCACGGTCGCCAGCGTTGGCTGCGCCGGAAGATCGTAGTCCCAAACATCGTGATGGACGGTCTGGAAATGCCATTTGCGCTTGCCGGTGAGCGCGTCGAGAGCGAGCACGCAGTTGCCGAAAAGGTTGTTGCCGGCGCGGTCGCCGCCCCAGAAGTCGAAACTCGGCGAGCCGATGCCCGCATAGACGATGCCGCGTGCGGTGTCCACGCTCATGCCGCCCCAGCAGTTGGTGCCGCCCGCGTACTTCCAGGAATCGCCGCCCCAGGTGTCGTGTCCGTATTCGCCCGGCCTGGGCACCGTATGGAAGATCCAGCGCCGCTTGCCGGTCCGGGCATCGTATCCGCGGATGTGGCCCGGGGCTTCCGGATACGGTCCTTCTCCGCCGCCGCCGCCCGTAACCACGACATCCCGATACACCACGACCGGGCTGGTGTGTTTCATGGTCAGGTTCGTCATGTCGTGATCGAAATTGTCTTTCAGATCGATCGTTCCCTGCTGGCCGAAGCCCTCGACCGGCTTGCCGGTCTTCGCGTTCAGGCACCAGAGCTGGTCGCGATAGGTCGCGAAGATGCGTTTGTCGTCGCCGTCTTCCCAGTAGCAGACGGCGCGATTGACTCCCGGAGAGCGGCGTGAGGTTCGGCCGCCGCCCGGATCGAACGTCCACAGCGGAATCCCCGTCGCCGCATTCAGCGCCTGCACCCGCACCCGGGCGGTGCTGATGTACATGACTCCATCCACCACAATCGGCGTGCATTCGATGGATGTCGCCGGACGCGCGCTGGAGTCTTCCGTCTTGTGCACCCAGGCAACTTTAAGCTGCCGCACGTTGGAGGGAGTGATGCGGTCGCATGTCGAGTAGCGCGACGCGCCGGCGTCGCCGCCATACCACCGCCACTCGCGCGCGGCGTCGCTTCCCTCCTTTCGCGGGCCGGCAAAGAAGGCCGCTGAGGCCGATTGTTTCAGAAAGCTGCGTCGGTTGAGTTCAGTCACTGTCGTTCTCAAGGGATGTTCTCAGGGATATAGTATCAGGCGCCGTGTCGATCCACTGGGCAAGCGGTCTCCGAGGAAAGACGGTGGCGGTTTCTGGCGACGATCGAGTAGATCGACTCTCCGAGGGGCACAAACAGCGGCGAGAACAGAATCAGAAAACCCGCCACCAGCACCCTGCGAACAATTCCAGCATCGTCCCATGGCAAAGCCACCAGGATGGCTATCGAAATCCAGCTCGCCGGGTTGTACATGGCCATCCTTTGAAAAGCGCCGTAACCCGCGAAGATCCTGCCCTCTTCAATCAGATACAATCTCTCGCGCGCCGCATCGTCGGTGAGGCCATAGCGTCTCGCCAGCCCGCTCTGGTATGCGGTCCAGTGCAGGGTGCCCTCCAGATCGAAGCGCTCCAGGAAGCGGCGGGTTCTGGTGCAAAAACCGCAATCGCCGTCGTAAATGACCAGGAGCCGATTCTGCGGCCAGGAGATGAAGGCCAGCACGGAGGCGTTCATCGCGTAAAAGAACATGGTGAACGTGCTGCCCGTGAACAGCAGCAAGGCGGAGTGGAAGAGAATGTTGATCCAGATGGCCAGAGGCCAGGCGCGCCGGATCGCAAAGGCCGGCGAAAGCGTCAACTCGACGATAATCGTGCTCCAGCACATGATTTTGGCCAGCGCCAGCGGCGGGAGCAGCGCGGCGGCTTGCATGTAGAGACCGTGGCGGAGGCGGTTGGCGGCCCAGTTCTCGAAGAAGAGGCCGGAGCGCCAGTCGGCGTCGAGGATCTTGTTCAGGCCGGCGCCGAAGTAGACGACGATCAACTGCCACCGCAAAAGCAGCGTTCCCCGCTTCGGCTCGTAGAGGCCGGTGAGGAACAGCAGGCATCCGCAGAAGGTCTTGTTGTTGCCGTAATACGCCTTCGAGGAAACCACGGCCAGCAGGATCGTAAGGCCCAGGACGAGCGAAGACGCGCGGACCCAGCGATTGAAGAGCAGCGCGAGCGCGGACGCTACGAAGACGGTCTGCAAGATCCGTTGGAAGACCAGAGGCGGCAGAAGGAGATCCAGTCCGGGGATGAACGGCAGAAACGGGTCGGGCAGCAGGCGGACATGGTTGGTGAGCAGCAGCGTGAGCGCCACCAGCTTGACCATCAGCAACAGGGGAATGGGCAGGGCCGTCCCGCCGCACCGGAAAGGATTCCAGGAAGGCGCCTGCGGAACGGGCTTCAACGCGGGGGCCAATGCCACTGGCGCTCCTCCTTTCCGTTCACGGTGTAACGCATGCGCACCCGCACACGCTCAGCCGCCGCGTAGCGCTCTTCGCACTGCTGCACAATGTCGATCACGTGCTGCGGCGACCGGTTGTCCACGCCGTGCTGGGGCCGGCGGTAGCGGCGGCGAATCTCCTGCCCGTTCAGCGGCCGGCCGTCGACGGTGACTTCCAGCCAGTACTCGGTCTGCATGTCGAAGGGAGCCCAGCAGAAGTAGCGCGACGGCACGTACCGGGCATAGACGATCGCCGCTATCTGGAAAGCCAGGAATGCGACTCCGATCGCCAGGCGCATGGCAGTTCAAATTCTATCGAAGCGGGGCGGCAAAGACGAGGGGTGTATGCCCCGACGCCCCTTCGTTCAACGCGACAAGGTCATCCAGATCGGGCTGGACCAGGCGAGCTCGCCGTCGGATTGCTCGACGCGCACATAATACCAGTGCTCGCCGGGACCGGCGCCGGCGTCGAGATACTCCAGGCTGGCTTCGCGGGTGCGCGGCTGGACCTTGTGGACATACTGCGTGTCACGGATCAGATGAATCGTCTCGATGGGAGCCGTGCCGCGCACCTTGACGCGGATCTCCTCGGGCTTCGTCGTGCGAAAATCGTCGCCC
Organism: Bryobacteraceae bacterium; assembly: GCA_040902885.1. Taxonomy (GTDB): domain Bacteria; phylum Acidobacteriota; class Terriglobia; order Bryobacterales; family Bryobacteraceae; genus JBBDWK01. Next base: position 79,777 of record JBBDWK010000083.1, read on the forward strand.
ATGAAGTGGTTTCCCATCCAGAATTCGAGAATGATGTTGTCGGTGGCGCCGTAAGCGTGCCGCTTCCGGATGGAATCGAAAATCGCCTGCCGTTCCTGGCGAGGCGTGTAGATCATGGCGTAGGAAATGTGGGTCGAAAAGTGATCGGAGCTGGCAATGACGCCCAGCCGATACCCCTTCTTCCAGGCATTCCAGACCATGCCGGCTTCCTGAAAGCCGCCGATGGCTTTCGCTTCCTCGCCGTCGCGCACTCCGCGCGGGGCGTTCTTCACTTCGTAATTGTGGCGGTCGCCCTGGTAGATCTCGACGAGCGGTTCGATCTCCCGGTTGTTGTCCCTCCAGTCGGTTCCCATTCCGCTGCTGCCGGAGGTATGGGGAATCGAAATACCTCCCGATTTGTGAAGCTCTTCGTAAAGCAGTTTGGTGTCGTTATCGATGCCGCCGCCGAAGGAGGCGCTGTTGAAGGTGAGCAGTTCGCCATCGGGCGAATCCGGCAACAGGAATTTCGGGTCGGGCCGCTGGAAGAAGGGGACAATGGGGTAATTCCGCCGCGTATGGAGGATGTTGCGGTGGCCGTGTGGAAAGGCAAGGTTGCGCTCGTAGCCGTACAGCGGCACAAAACGCTCGGGGAAGTGAAACATGTCGGCCATCTTGAGGGTCATAAACGCCCAATAGTCGGTGCCTCCCGCCTGGTGATCGGTGGAGGCGCCGAAGTCCATGTCGGCGGCGTCGATCATATAGCGGTAGAACTCCGGCAGGGAGCCATCGCTCAGGCCTCCCTGATCCTGGGACAACTCGGTGTGACGGTGTAAGTCGCCGCGGACGATGCGGAGGGTCTCGTTGCCAAGCTTCACGCGGTGAGAGCGGATGGCGCGAATATCGCCCGTTTCGTCTGCATGGCCTTCCGGCGCATCGTCCGGAGCGGGCAAGTAAGCTTTGAGGACGGGTTCCGGCGCTGGCAGCGGCATGGGCACCGAGCTGGCGAGGACGCGGTGAAGGCGCGGCCGGCTCATGAACTCAGTGCGGCGGCTTTCCGAGGGCCAGAACAGCCATAGCCGTTCCGCGCCTGCGGCCATGCCCATCCGTGTGCTCTTGCGAGCGCCGCTTCCAGGCAGCAGCACGGGCTCCGTCCAACGCTCTCCCGTCAGTCGCGTTAAGAATGTCTCCCAGTGAGTGCTCCCGTTGCGCGCCTGCCGGCTGTAGCGGCGCTTGAACGTCATCCAAAGATTGCCCAGCGGGTCGGCGAACAGCAGTGGGCGGCTGTGGCTGTTGGCGCCCGCCTCCAGAGGATCGGTCAAGGACAGCGCCGCGGGCGCCATCCACCCGCCTTGGGTACGCACCACAACCTCCACGCTCCGCGCATGTCCCAGTGCGGTGCCGATGGAGCGCGCGCTCAGCGGTCCCAAATCCTTGCCCCAGTTGACGCCGCCCGTCTCCCAAGCGACCCAAGGGCGATTGCGAGTGTCGACGGCCACGGAGGCGTACGCTTCCATGCGCTTCGAGACCGCTACCGGGATCTCCTCCTCCAGGCCCCGGCTTGGAGTGAATCGGCGGCAGACTACGTCGTAGCTGGTCGTGTACCGGTCCCATGCGATCCATGCGCTGCCATCCGAGCCCGCCGCTACGGCAGGTTCCCAATCGTTGGACGCGCCGCCGGTGACGCGCACAAGCTCCGACCATTGGCCGTTCTTCCGATAGCGGAGATGGACTTTCGAGGTGCGCCCTTCCAGAGCCTGCCAGACGACGTAGAGCGTGCCGTCGCCTCCCCGCGCGAGGCTTGGCTCCAGGTCAGGCAGGGGGTTTTCGCTGAGCCGCACGCGCTCGCCCCAACCGGTTTCTTCCCAAGGCATGGCGTAGACGTCCCAGTTGCCATCGATCTGCTGCGACCATACCAGCCAGGGCTTTCCGGATTCGTCTGTGGCTACCTGCGGTCTCCAGAGATCCTCCGCGGCCCGGGCCACGGGTATGAGGCGCGTCCATCGGCCGCCCTCGTACCGGCGGAAGTTGAGCTCCTCGCGCTGGCCATGGAAGCTCGACCATGTCACCCAAAGGCGGCCATCGGAACCTCCGCCAATCGCGGGGAAGTCGTGCTGCCGGAGTTCGGTGCCCGAAAGGTCCGTGACGGCCGGCACTCGCCGCACCTCGATCCGGCCGTCGAGGCAGCGCCGCGCGGATTCCATGTCGAGCGCCATTGGCTGGAATTCGCAAGTACCCTGGCGCGTCTCCACGCTCACTCTGGTGGAGATGCCGCCGGCGCCTCGCAGAAGAAGGCCTTTCGGCAACACCCGCTCGACTGGCCGGCGGGGATCGCCCTGTCCGAACAGAACGCGCTCCAGCGTTGTGCTCATCCGCCAGCCGCCCTGGGGCAAGACGCGGTCGGGCAGCTCGAAGCGGTAGCCCTCCGCTTCGAACAGTTCGCCAGCCTGTATGGAAAGGCGCCCGTCCCAGGCGGCGGGATGACTGTCGCCGACCCCCATCAGAACTAGCACTTGCCACAGCCGATCCTCCGGTGTGCCGCCCGGCTCGCTTTCATAACCTTCCAGCGGGCGTCCGCCGCGTTGGGCCAGCACGACGCCGGCAAGCAAGGCAGCGACTCCGATCCACAGTAGCTTCGCTGTGATTTTCATTAGTGGATAGAAGTATGACCCCGGAACCGGAGGCTCTCCGAGTCCTGAACCACGGATGGACACTCAATCCTGACGTCAGCTTCCGGATCGGCGACCATCCTGGACGCGACCGGTTCGGCCAACACTGCGGCAACTCCCCGAGGTTCGCGTCGCCACTCGGTCGATGTGTACCCGGCGGCGCACACACCATCGGCCGTTCGCCACATGTGCGCGGCTAGTTGGGCTGGAATGTTTACTTCTCTGTGTCGACGCGGATGAACGGAGCCGGCCGGGTCGGGTGGTTGGCCTCGCCGTCGACAAGGACATCGCCGTCGAAGGTCACCTGACCGGTCGCGGTCGCCTCACGCTCCTTCCTCTTGCTTCCCGGCCCGTTGACGGTTGTCTCCAGCGGTCCGAAGCCCGTCCACTCCACGTCGAAGGAGACCTGGTGGGTCCCACCGAGGTTGTCCCTGGCGATGCCCGCTCCGGCGGCGGTGACGCTCTTGAGGTCCGCGGTGCTCGTGATGGTCGCCGGGGCCGTCGGTGCGGCCCAACTGAACGAGGTGCCGTCAGGGCAGACGGCCTGGAACTGCACCCTGGCCGTGGGGTCCGGGTCCTCTGTTTCGGGTGACTCGAAGTCGCGCGTGCTCTGCACCAACAGCGTTGCCTGCACGATCGAGCCGTCGGCACACTCGTGTGGCACCGCCCAGAAGGCTCCAGCCGTCTCCTCGAAGAAGAGCGTGTTTTCTGCGGTCGACGTGGATGTCGAGAACGCCAGGACCGCAGTCAGGACCGACAGTGAGACGACGACCCAGCGTCGCTGCGCAGGTGTTGTGTTGAACATGTTTAAACCTCCCCAGCTATGCGGCTGATGTTGCCGCTTTGGAGCAGCCAGAAGCATTGTTCTTCTGCCCTTGCCGTCGAATAATAGCAACGAAACTCGACGGCAGCAACGGATAGCGGTGACCGTTCGGGATGAGCGGCCCGCAAGCCCGCTTCGGTGTTCATTTCCGGATGCGCGACCACATCACACGGGGGCATTGCATTGGGAGTGATCGTATGAGATAAACGAGAACACTATGAAGTCCAGAACTCTCACTCTCCTCTTTGGCACCCTTGCGTTGGCCTTAACTTCCTTTGCCGCGGACATTACCGGCAAGTGGACCGCCATGGTTCCGGGACGCAACGGTGAACAAGAAACCACGTTCACGTTCAAACAACAAGGTGACGCTCTCACGGGCACGGTGTCGGGGCGGCAAGGCGAACGGCCCATCGTCGAAGGCAAAGTCACTGGCGACGCCATATCCTTCTCGGTGGAATCCCAGCGTGGCAAGCAAACCTACAGCGGCACGATTTCGGGTGGCGAGATCAAGTTCAAGCGCGAAGGCGGGCCGGGGCAGCCTCGCGAGTTCACGGCAAAAAAGGCCCAGTCTTAGATCTCAACATGAAGGTCCCGGTGGGGGCGACCGCGGCGGCCACCCTGACGGCTGTCGTCTGTCTTGCCGAGTCGCCCCTGCCTACGTTCAATGCAGTCCTTCCACCACGAAAAGCGCGCTACAAGCCTGATTCGGGACCGCCGCCTCGAGTGGGCGTGGTGCTGACCCACCGCACCGCTAACTTCCTCTCGCACCTCGCGACCCGGGAACTGTCGAGGCGCGGCTTTCTGGTTCTGGCGCTGAATCCGAGGTTTGAGAACACCAGCTCGTCGGTGCGACCCGCGACGTCGGCGCGGTTGACCCACATCCCTCCGACTCGCACCACTCGACTCGCGTCCGTATCAGGCCGAGCGCGTCCATGGAGTGGGAGGCAAGCAGCGGAGCCTGGTAGGCGGCTACAGCCACTTGTCCATTCTCACGGGCGTCATGATCTCTTTCCCGTATCCCATTCTCGTATTTGACCCCATGCCGCGCGGTGTGATACAAGCACTGCTCAAGAGCCGATGAACGCAGACATTTCCCGCCGCCAGTTGCTGCAGAACGGCGCAGCGCTTGCCACCACCGCGTTGGGCTTCGATCTTCGGCCGGCGCAGGCCGCCGTCCGCGAGCTGAAGATCTCCCGCACTACTCAGACCAGAAGCGTCTGCCCCTACTGCGCCGTGGGGTGCAGCGTGGTCATTCACACCCTGGGCGATCGCGCGCAAAACGTGAAGCCCACGGTAGTGCACATCGAGGGTGACGCGGAAAGCCCTATCAATCGCGGCACGCTATGCCCCAAGGGCATCTCGCTGAAAGAGTTTGTGGTGAACGACCGCAGGCTCACGCAGCCTCTCTATCGCGCTCCCGGCGCTTCCGCGTGGACAGCGATCTCATGGGACGACGCGCTGGCGCGAATGGCGCGGCTCATCAAGCAGAGCCGCGACGCGGTATTCGAGGCCCGGGACAATCTGGGCCGCGTCGTCAACCGGCTGGCCAAGGTCGCCATGATCGGCGGCTGCACGGACACCAACGAAGTCAATTATCTGCTCGCCAAGCTCCGCTTCGGTCTCGGCATTCAGGCTTACGAAAACCAGGCCCGTCTTTGACACGGGCCCACGGTGGCCAGTTTGGCCGCCACCTTCGGCCGGGGGGCCATGACCAACGGCTGGACGGATGTCGCCAACGCCGACGTCGTTCTCGTGATGGGCGGCAACCCGGCGGAGAATCATCCCGTGGGGTTCCGCTTCGTGATGCAGGCTCGGCGCGCGCGCAAAGCCAAGCTGGTGTGCGTGGACCCGCGCTTCAACCGCACCGCTGCCGTTTCGGATTGCTACGTCCCCATACGCGCCGGCACCGACATCGCGTTTCTCGGCGGGTTGATCCATTACACGCTGAGCCGGGATCTGCACCACGCCGACTACGTCCGCGCGCACACCAACGCGAGTTTTCTCGTGCAGGACGGATTCGCGTTCGAGGAAGGTTACTTCTCGGGGTGGGACGCGGGAAAAAATACTTACGACAAATCGACCTGGCAGTACCAGCTCGACGCGCAAGGTTATGCGAAGGTCGACGCGGCGCTGGAGCATCCGCAATGCGTCTTCCAGTTGATGAAGAAGCACTATGCGCGCTACACGCCGGAGAAGGTGGCGTCCATTTGCGGCTGCACGGCCGAGGAGTTCGAGAAGGCAGCGGCGATCATTTGCTCGACCGGACGGCCGGGCCGTTCGGGCACGGTGCTGTATGCGCTGGGATGGACGCAGCACAGCCATTCCGTGCAGTTGATTCACACCGCCGCGATGCTGCAGCTCCTGCTCGGCAACATCGGCATTCCGGGCGGCGGCGTGAACGCGCAGCGCGGGCATGCCAACATTCAGGGCTCCACCGACATGGGCGCCTGGAACATGCTGCCTGGCTACCTGAAGGTTCCCCGGGCTGAATGGACCACGCTTCAGGCTTATCTGAAGGCCAACACCCCCAGATCTTTGCGGCCCAACTCGCTCAACTACTGGAGCAACACGCCGAAGTTTCTCGTCAGCCTGTTGAAGGCGTGGTATGGCGAGAAGGCCACGCGCGAGAACGGATTCGGCTACGACTTTCTGCCCAAAATCGGCGAGAACGAAGACCACGGGTGGGGATTTCTCTTCGACAAGATGTATAACGGCGGCGTGGACGGCTTGATCTCGTTTGGCATGAACCCCGTGGCGAACGGTCCGAACACAGCCAAGATGATCGAAGGTTTATCGAAGCTGAAGTGGCTGATCGTCGCCGAAAACTTCGAGACCGAAACGGCGGCGTTCTGGAATTCGAAGAAGCTCGCCGGCGAGTATTATCCAGCCGCGGCCGATCCCGAGCGGATTGCGACCGAGGTGTTTCTTCTGCCCGCCTCCTGCTTCGCGGAGAAGGACGGAGCGTTCGTCAACTCGTCGCGGTGGCTGCAGTGGAAATACGCGGCGCTCGATCCGCCGGGCCAGGCCTTGCGGGATCAGGAGATTATCGCGCGGCTGTTCCTGAACATTCGCGAGCTCTATGAGAAGGAAGGCGGCGCCGCGCCGGAACCGCTGTTGCACATGACGTGGAACTACGCCAACCCGCTCTGCCCGTCGCTCGAAGAAGTGGCCCGGGAGATCAACGGGCGCGACATCGCGACCGGGCGGCAGCTCGGCGGATTCGGCGAGCTGAAAGACGACGGCTCCACCGTATGCGGCAACTGGATCTACACGGGATCGTTCACCGAAGCCGGCAACATGATGGCCAGGCGGAGCCAGGACGATCCGACCGGCCTCGGCTTGTACCCCAACTGGAGCTGGAGCTGGCCAGCCAACCGGCGCATTCTCTATAATCGCGCCGGCCTGGATGGCGCGGGCCGGCCCTGGGACGCTTCGCGCGCTCCCGTGCGCTACCAGAACGGCCGCTGGAGCGGCGATGTCGCCGACTATCGGGCCTCGTCGGAGCCGTCCGAGCTCGGGGCCTTCATCATGCTTCCGGAGGGCGTAGCCAAGCTATTCGCGCCCGATCTGCTGGAGGGGCCGTTTCCGGAACATTATGAGCCTGTCGAATCGCCGGTCGAAAACCCGATGCACCCCTCGGTGAGCGCGAACCCGCTCGCGCACATCTTTCATGGCGCGCTCGACCGGCTGGGCACGTCGAAAGAGTTTCCCTATGTCGGATTGACCTACCGCCTCACCGAGCACTTTCACTATTGGACCAAGCACACACGGGCGAGCTCGCAGTTGCAGTCGAATTTCTTCGTGGAAGTGCCCGATGCGCTGGCGGCGGAAAAGGGAATTCGCAGCGGAGACCGAGTGCGCGTGACCTCCGCGCGCGGAAAGGTGGAGGGCCCGGCGCTGGTCACGCGGCGGCTGCGTGGACTCCAGGTGGACGGGCGCACTATCTATCAGGTGGGCCTTCCGATTCACTGGGGATTCGTTGGCCGCGTGACCGGACCGCTGATCAATAACCTCACACCTTCCGTTCTCGATCCAAACTCCGGCACTCCCGAGTACAAGGGCTTTCTGGTAAACCTGGAGAAGATCTGAACCGATGCACACCGTCGCCAAGCTCATCGACACCAGCACCTGCATCGGCTGCAAGGCGTGCGAAGTCGCCTGCCAGGAGTGGAACGACCAGGAGTTTACCCTGGGCACGTTCGATGGCTCCTACCAGACCATGCCGGACCTGACGCACAACTTCTGGAATCTGATCAAGTTCAACGAAGTGGAGCGCGAGGGCGGCATGTCGTGGCTCATGGCGAAGTATCAGTGCATGCACTGCGTGGACGCCGGCTGCCTGCGCGCGTGTCCCGCGCCCGGAGCGATCGTACAGAACGCGAACGGCATCGTGGATTTCAACCACGATAATTGCATCGGGTGCGGCTACTGCATCACGGGCTGTCCCTTCGACGTGCCGCGGCTCAGCCCCAAGACCAAGAAAGTCTACAAGTGTTCCCTTTGCTCGGACCGCACGGCGGTGGGTCTCGAACCGGCGTGCATTAAGACATGCCCCACCAACTGTCTGACGTTCGGAACTCGCGAGGATCTGTTGCGCGAAGCCGAAGCGCGCGCCGCCGAACTTCAGGCCGATGGCTTCCGGCACGCGGGCGTGTACAATCCGGCGGGCGTGGGCGGCACGCACGTGCTCTACGTGCTTGCCGATGCGAGCCGCCCCCGGGAGTACGGCCTGCCGGAGAATCCGCGAATCCCCTGGACGGTATCCTTCTGGAAAGGGCCCATGAAGTGGATCGGCAACCTGGTGATGGTCGGCGGAGTGTTGGGCGCGTTCTTCCATTACGTGCGCTACGGACCTCGAACGTATGATGACAAGCAGGAGTAGTCCCGCGAAAATTCCGCGCTTCAGCTTCGCCGAGCGGGCGGTCCACTGGCTCACGGCGATCAGCTTTCTTTATGCCGCGCTGACCGGGCTGGCGCTTTGGACGCCGCACCTTTACTGGCTGGCATCCGTATTTGGCGGCGGGAACGCGGTTCGCTGGGGCCATCCCTGGGGAGGAGTTTTCTTCGCCGTTGTGCTCGCGCTGATGTTTCGCTCCTGGGCGGCGCAGATGCGCCTGGACGCGGACGATCGCGTCTGGCTGCGCAAGGCGCACAAATACGCCATGCACGAGGACGCGGCGCTGCCCGAAGCCGGGCGCTTCAACGCAGGCCAGAAGATGCTGTTCTGGCTGCAATCCGTTTCCACCGTGGCGCTGGTCGCGAGCGGCCTGGTCCTGTGGTGGCCCGAGACGATGCCGCGAGCGTTCCGTCTGGCCGCGGTACTGGTGCATCCGCTGGCGGCGATCTGCTCGATTGGCGGCATCATCGTTCATATCTACATGGGTACCGCGGCGGTCCCGGAGGCCTTCCGCGGCATGATTCAGGGCTGGGTACGTCCGGGCTGGGCGGCCGCGCATCATCCCAAGTGGTACCGCGAGATTTCGAAGCGTTGACCCGGCAGCGGGCGGCGCGCGCGCGATTGCTGGCCGGGCGGTATCCGGCGGCGCGGGAAGCGTTGCTGTTCTGCGCGGAGATCTTCGAGTTTCAGGCAAGCGTGGATCCGGAACGGCCGCTGGCGGCGTGGAGTGAACTGGCGGCCGTGGTCGCCATGATCGGACCCCAACCCCTTCGAGAGGCGGTGAAGACCTTCGATGAGGCAATGCTCGACGCCTATCTGGCCGATCCTTCGGCCGGCGATGCAACTCGCAACTTCTTCGCCCGGGTGCTGCTGCAACCCGTAATGTACGCATCCCGGGCGCCGTGCCCCGCATGCGATGTGGCTCCGCAAGTTGCTTGCCTGTGGCCCGTGGGCGATGGCACGGCGTTGAGTCTGGTGTGCTCGCTGTGTTTGCGGGAATCGCCGCTTGCAAGGGAGCGCTGCCTCGCATGCGCCGACCCGGCCATCGCCTGGTACAGCGCCGAGGGGCTGGAGCACGTTCAGGTTCGAGTGTGCGAACGCTGCCGCGCCTATCTGCACGTTGTCGATCTTTCGAAAGATCCCGCTGCCATCCCGGATGTGGACGAGCTGGCCGCGCTGCCGCTCGATGTCTGGGCGCGAGAGCGGGATTACCGGAAAATTCAGGTGAATCTCGTAGGCGCTTAATACTACTTCATCCAGCGCTCGGTAGCTTCGAATGAGAGCAGTCCCGTTACAGCGCCCAGCTTCTGAATGCTCAGCGCGGCTACCGCGTTGGCGAAGCGCGCTGCGGCGCTCCAGGAAGCTCCCCGATGCAGAGCGGCCAAAAAGCCGCCGGCAAAGCAATCGCCAGCGCCGGTTGTGTCTACTGCCGGCACTCGAATTGCCGGCGCATGGATTGGTTCGTCCTCCGCGAACACCGAGCAGCCCTTTTCGCCAAGCTTGACGATCACGCCTCCGGCGCCGTAAGCACGCAGCGTGCGCGCGGCCTCGGCCGGTTGGCCGGTTCCCGTTGCCATGCGCGCCTCGTCCTCGTTCATGAAAAGCAGGTCCACATAAGGGAGGCACGGGTCCAGGTCTTTCTGGCGCATCCTTCCCCCACCCGCCCACCCCAAGGAATTCCCCCTTTCCCGTTTCCCCCAGGGGCAAGCCGGGGCGGGGTAGGTTCCCCCCACGCCGCGCAACAGCCGCGCGGCTCCCCCCGCAAGAGGAGTTTTCAGGCGCTCCGCGAAAGGGTGTGCGACATAGAAGTGGAGATTAGGCGGCCCGGCGAGCCTCCCGGTAATCC
>JBBDWK010000084.1:0-8441 GCA_040902885.1 Bryobacteraceae bacterium
ATCGTGATCGACATCAGTTCGGAACGCTGATCGCCATCCCTCGGAATCCGCACCCCCACCGGTTGTTCTGAAGTCCTGCGCTCTCCGTGACGTCGTGAAAGGTGCCGTCGCGATTATTGCGAAACAATGCCGAAGGCCGCGCCGGCGCCTTGCCTCTCCGGGCGGCATGAGAGAGAGCATTCACGAAATAAATATCGAGCCACCCGTCGTTGTCGTAGTCCAAGACGGCGACGCCCGAGCCGGTGGTCTCGGGAAGATAGGGCTTCAAGGGTTCACCAGCTTCATGGTGGAAATGCGAGAGGCCGGACGATTTCGTGATGTCCTCGTAATCGACCTTGCTAATGGCGTGTGGAGAGGGTGGGGGAACTGATTTTGTGGCGACTACGTGATCCGCGTATGAGTCTTTCAAAAGGCCCCCGAGGATCAGCAGGACGCCCGTGATTCCGATCGATGCCGATCGCGAGACCATGATTTCGCTATTGTACAGTCAGTCCGAACTATGATGGATCGGACCGGAACGGCGACTTCGAGGATTGCCCGAAGTCGCCAACTTGACGGCGTGAGCCGTGAACTCAGAACAATACTTTGAGACCGAACTGCAGGATTCTGGGGCTTTGAGCGCCTACCACCGCAAACTTCCCGAAGTTCGGATTACTGACGTTGCTAAATGCGGGCGAACCGTTCCCAGCCACGGTGTTGAAGTTCACCCGGTTGAAGAAGTTGAAGAACTCAGCCCGAAATTGAACTCGAAGCGACTCTTTTATGGGGAAAAGGCGCGCCAACATGAGATCGGTGCTGGCGTACCCCGGTCCACGCATGACGCTGCGTCCCACGTTTCCCCGGGTTCCCAAGGCCGGATCGGTGAAGGCGGCCTGGTTGAAGTAGCCAACGTTGATGATTTCGTGCCGGCCGCGATCGCCCACGCGCCAGTCCTGCCCCGGGACGAGATCTGCCCGGTCCACACTGCTGTGTCCAGGCGAGAATGAATTGCCTCTGCTGCTGACCGGCGTGAACGGGTTTCCGCTCCGCAGGAACACCAGCCCCGACATCTGCCAATTGCTCCCTAGCTGTCGCAAGACCGGGTTTGGCGTAGCGAGCTTTGGCGAATCCCAGACCACGGAGGCGTTTACCACGTGCGTCCGATCAAACTCCGAAAGGCCCCGGTTGAACCAAGGACCGCGAGGGTCCTGGTTGCCGAACGCGCCTGACCAACCAATGTCGTTGGAGCCGGTATCGATGGATTTCGACAAAGTATAGTTGGCCTGGAACGTCAGCCCCTTCGAATAGCGCTTCTCGGCCGTAACCTGCAAAGAGTGGTAGTAAGAATCGGCCACTCCGGACGAGACGTTGATCGCCTGGAAATTGGGGTCTGGCCGCCGCTGCTGGATGTTTCCCAGCGTGGATGCTCCAGGAATGTACGTTGCCAGATTCTGCTCGTAGCCGCCAATCAGGTGAGTTCCCCTGCTCGCGACGTAGCTTCCCCGCAGGAGAACGTCGCCTCCCATGTTTCTCTCGACGGTCAGACTCCAGTTCCAGGTATTCGGATTCTTCGTCCGCGGGTCATACGCCCATTGGGAGGGCAGCGGGACCGGAACCGGAGAATCGACTGTAGGCTCGGGTACGGGAATGCCGATTCTGCCATTGAAAGGAGCCCCATCCCAGGGAGAACTCAAGTTCGGGGGATTGACGACGGAGGCGCCGCCTGAAGGCAAAGGAGGTGCGCCCGATCCGGCTCCGCCGAGTGCGAATCCACCAGCCTGGAATTGACCGAAGTAGCCACCTATCCCGCCCCGAATAGCCCACTTGCCGCTGCCTGAAGGGTCGTAAGCGAAGCCCAACCGGGGAGCGAACTGGTTCCAGCGGGTGAAACCGCTCGCGTCGGGAGTACCGGGATCGCCATGGTAAAGAATTCCGGGAGGCGCATTGCGGAAACGAACGGACTGCTGGCCCGGAATAATCCAAGATTGATAGCGGCCGTTCGGGCCGAACTTGTTCTTGGAATGATGGCCTGGATCCCACCGGAGGCCGAAGTTAAGGGTTAGTTTTCGGCTTATCCGGAAATTGTCTTGAAAATAGAGTGCGGCCAGCGTTCGAACGCTGCCTCCCTCGGTGATCGGACCGAAATTTCCCGCTGTATAGGTGAGGGCGCGACCCAAAACCGCATCCGCCGCGGAGATCCCCGTAAACGAGTCTCCGAAAGTAAAGCCGCCCCCGCTCTGCTTCTGGGGTTCCGCGCTGTTGTGGTGCTGCGAGTACATCACGCCTACCGAGATGTCATGCTTATCTCGGACCCACTTAACGGCACTGTTGATTTCCCAGGAATGGGTGTCCTTGGTGCTGCACCGGTCCCAAACGCGAATGCCACCCCGGCCTGCAACGCTGAAGTTCAGATCCTGGCACCCAGGGTCGTTGGGAATGCTGGAGCCATGGGACGACCACGCAGTAAGGTAGGGATGCGGAGTCAGCGAGAACGGGTTCTTGAGGAACGCGAATCCGCCCGTTACGAGGATCGTCGGGCTAACCGTCCAGGTATCCGTCACGGCCCAAGTGATCGCCTCGGTTGTGTTGCCGCCGTCGTTAATTCCGACGTTCCAAAGCAGGTCCTTCTCATCGTTGAAAGAACCGCCCGCCTTTTTGGAGTAAATGTAGCGTCCCATCAGGGCGTGCTTTCCAATGATTGCGTCGCCCTTGTTGACCAGCTGCCATTCATCTTTTGCGGCTGGAATGAAGTGAGGAATCAGGTACCCGACGAAGGGCGAATCCGGCGTGTGCTTGTTCAGGATGCTCTGCATTACGGGGTCCAGGCGGCTCCTGGGGATTATGTTGCCGGCAAACGGCAAACCTAGAGAACCGCAAGCGTTATTCGCGCTATTCGGATCGAAAATGGTGCCAACATTCACCGTTTGAGTCGACCCGTCGCAGGCCGGCGAGGGAACTTGCCTCGTCTGAGCTCTCAGATGCTCGCTAAAGTCCCCGTCTTTTTCCCTCCTCGTCCAGCTTTCATGGAAGCCGGGAGTTCCAGGCTGTCGGACCGGCGTGCTCTGGTAGGAGTTGAACCAGAAGAAACGGTTTCTGCCATCGATGATTTTGGGTATGTAGAGAGGACCGCCCACGGCCCAGCCGTACTGATTTCGCTTCAGCCCGTCGTTCTTTCCGGATTGATCGAAAGCGTTTCGCGCATTCAGATTGCCGTTACGCAAGAACTCGAACAGGGAACCGTGCAATTCGTTCGTGCCCGACTTGGTTCGGGCGCTCAGTTGTGCCCCAGGATTGCCCCCCATTTCGGCGGAATACTGACTGGTGTTGAGAGTAAACTCTTCAACCGCATCCGGATTCGGGTACACGTTCGAAACCCGCCGCTCCATGAATTGGTTGCCCATTCCGTCCAGAAGGTAGCTGTTCCCCTGGGTCCGGTTGCCGTTCACCACGGCCGTCGTCGTATCGAACCCCGACGTTCCAGCGTAAAAGGAAGTCGAGGCGTCCGTTACGGAAGCACCGGCGACGGTAAGGGTCAACTGGGTGACGTCCCGCCCGTTCAAAGGAAGTTCCCGAACTCGCCGCGAATCGACCGTCTGAGAGAGTTGAGCCGTGTAGGTATTTGTGAGTTCAGCCGACGCTGAGACCTCCACTGTCGTCGAGACAGTTCCAACGGTCATCTCGATGTTCCTCCGGACGCTTTCGTTGGTTCGAACGGTCACGCCGGTGGCACTGGCCGTGCTAAATCCGGTCTTCGAGACTTCAATGTTGTAGGTGCCTGCCGAGACCTGAGGTGCTACGTAGTTCCCATCGGAGCTGGTAACGGCCACAGTCTCCGCCCCAGTGGTTGTTGATTTGATTCTGACCTCCGCTGCCGGAATCGGGCTTCCGGAGGGATCTGTAATGGTCCCGAAGATGCGTGAACCGGCCTGGGCCTGAGCGAACATCGCGACTGGCGCGCCAGCGAAAAGCACGCACGCCACGAGCAACGATCGAATATGCACGAATTGCCTCCCTTCAAAGCGACACGAAAAGCACGAAAACGATTCTGGTGAAAGAATGATCTATGATGTATCAAACATCAACCCCAGTCAAGCACCTTGTGGGAGAACGGCAAAACGCCAGGGGCAAAGAAGATCCGTTACTTGCTCTGGCTTGAGGAACGAAGCCTCTCGGCAGCCGCCATTTCCTGTCGAGCCAGCTCCGGCCGGCCGGTCTTGTGATAAATCCGGGCCAGCTGGAAGTGCGCCTCGTAGTTCTGGGGATCGATGTCGATAGCCCGCTTCAGCGCGTTTTCGGCTACAAAGGGGCGCCCCTGCTGGAGGTATACGTTAGCGAGCAGGATGTACGACCGGGCCGACTGCTGATTGAGCCAGATGGATCGCTGCAGCGGATCAATCGCCTGGTCCCATTTGGCCAGCCGAATATACGCGTCGCCCAGGTAGTGCCACGCTAGCGAGTTGCCGGGGTTTCCGGCTAGTTCCTTATTCAGGTACTTCACCGCTTCCGCTGGATCGCCTTTCGTCAGCGAAAGAACGCCGAGCTTATAATCTGCATCGGGGACGTCCGGACGTTTCTTCTGGGCCTCTCGGATCAGCGCTTCAGCGTCTCCAATCGCTTTCTCCTGTATCATCAGGTCGGCGGTCAGAAGATAGGCTTGGGGGCTGTCGGGGGAGGTCCCGAAAAGTTTGGCGAACGTCTGCCTGGCCCCATCGCGGTTCCGCGTGTAAATATGCGTCATTGCGAGCGTGTATAGAAGGTTGGCGTTCCCTTCACTCCAGGTGATCGCTTTTTCCAGCAAGGGCTGCGCATCCTGGGCCCGGTTGCTGAAATGGTAGGCCATGGCCAAAATTTCCACGGTTTGCTTCCACGAAGCCGAACCCTCTTTTTCGAGCCTAATGGCTATTGACAGATGCCGAATCGCGCCCCCAAAGTCCTGCTTCTGGTAGTAGGCCAAGCCTAGCCCATGTTGACCGGACGATCGCTCGGGAGATTTCTCTACCCAAGGCGCAAGCAGCCGGATCACCCCGTCCGAGTCGCCGTTTGCGAAGAGTTTTTCGGCTTGATCCACAGCCGCCTCGTAGCCCGAGGCGGGCTCCGCCTGTGCGAAAACCGCCGCCGGGAAAACTGCGCTGAAGGCGACGAGGGCCAGATTGAGGAATCCTATAGTTGCGGTCATCAGTCCCTCCGTCAAAGGTCTATCATATGACAGGGTGATCAGTCCTGGAACTCATGGTTCCTTCTCCGCTGCACTAACCAGGGCTGCTTTCGTTAGAATAGGTAGAATGATCGTGAGCTTTCGCCCCCGGTTAATGGAACTATGATAGATCACCAGGTGGTTTTCGCGAAAGTCGCTGCCGTCACCCTGAGAGATCGAGTAGTGGCGGCGCTGAAAGACTCTTTTTTTTCCGGAATGTTAAAGCCCGGAGATCTCATCGTGGAACGTCAGGTGGCTCGACAGATGGGCATTGGGACGCCCGCCGTCCGCGAGGCGCTGATCACTCTGCAAGGCGAGGGTTTCGTCCAGAGGGTCGCGAACACGGCAACCTACGTGCGGAGGTACACCGTAACCGAAGTCGAGGAGCTGTACAACCTGCGAATGGAGATTGAATGCCTTGCCCTGCAATGGGCGAAGAATCGGGTCACGGAGAAGGATCTGACAAATCTCGAAGCGATCACGGAACAGATGGTCCAGGCGACCCGTTCCGGAAAAGTGAGAGAGTTTTACGAACTGGACTTGGCGTTCCACCGCGTTTGCTGGAATATCTCCGGAAACCGCTTTTTGGTTAGCACCCTCGAAACGCTGGTCGTACCCCTCTTTGCGTTCGTGCTCAGGGAGAACGAAGGCGGCGCCGTCGAGGAGACCGCCAAAGCTCATCTCCAGATTGTGAATGCGCTCCGCCGCCTTGAAGAGCCTGAATTTTCAACCGCGATCCGCAAAACTCTGGCTGGCTTCGCGCTGAAGGGCCTTGGTCTGATGGCCCGTCTATCGGCCGACGCAGAGAAAGCCGGCGGGGCGACTGCCCGGCGGCGGTAGCGCTTGCCCATCTCGAATTTCCCTGGGCATTTCAGGCTCCCGGGTCACAGCGGGCATCGGAATGCCCGTAAAGCATTGATTCTAAATGGCGGAGAGAGAGGGATTCGAACCCTCGATAGAGTTTCCCCTATACACGCTTTCCAAGCGTGCGCCTTCAACCGCTCGGCCATCTCTCCGGCTCCAGCCAGTATAGCAACTACTGTTTAATCAGCGTCCCGTCGCGCTTGCGCACTTCACCCCAGCCGCCATTGTATTGCTGCCGGCTGCCGCGCTCGTTGTGGCCGAAGGGATACTTCAAGGCGAGTTTCTCGTCCACCTCGATGCCCCAGCCCGGCGCTTCGTTCGCGTACAGGTAGCCGTCCTTCATCACCGGGCAGCCCTTGAATACTTCCTGGGTTGCCTCGTTGAAGGCCGAATATTCCTGCACGCCGAAGTTGTAGCAGGCAAGGTCGAGAGCCACGTTGGCGGCATGGCCGATGGGAGACACGTCGCCCGGACCATGCCAGGCCGTGCGCACGCCGTACAGCTCGCCGAAGGCGGCGATCTTGCGGCAGGGGGTGAGGCCGCCGGCTTGCGAGACGTGGATGCGGATATAGTCGATGAGCCGCTCGCCGATCAGCGGAATCCACTCGTGCGGACTGTTGAACAGCTCGCCCATGGCGATGGGCGTGGAGCATTGCTGGCGGATTATCCGGTAGTAAGCGATGTCCTCCGGCGAGAGCGGATCTTCGAAGAAGAAGAGCCGGAACTGCTCGACGTCCCTACAGAATTGCAAGGCCTGCGTGGGGGTGATGCGCTCATGCACGTCGTGGCACAACTCCACCTCGTCGCCCAGTTGCTTGCGGCATTCTTCAAAGAGTTTGAGCGCGCGCCGGATGTAGGCGGCAGGCTCGAAGACGGGCGCCTTGTGCAGCGCCTGGACGGTTACCCCGCCCCGGCCTGCGCCGTAGCCGGCCATTCCAGGCACGCCCACCTGCACGCGCACGTGACGGAAGCCGCGCTCCATGTACCGGCGCGCGCTCTCGATCACTTCGGAAAACTCGGCGCCGCTGGCGTGCCCATAGCAGTCGGCCGCCTCGCGGCACTTGCCGCCCAAAACCTGGTAGACGGGCATCCCGGCCTGACGGCCCTTGATGTCCCACAGGGCCTGGTCCACGCCGCTGATGGCGTTGTTCAGCACAGGGCCGTTGCGCCAGTAGGAGCTGTTGTAACAGGCCTGCCAAGTATCGTCGATGCGGTCCGCCGGCTTTCCAATCAGAAACGGCTTCAGGTACTTTTCGACCGCGGGCACCACGAGGTCCGCGCGCTGCGTGAAAGTGGCGCAGCCGTATCCGTAGAGGCCGTCCTGATCGGTGGTGATCTTCACCACCGCCAAACGCAAACCGGCCGGCGCGGTCGCGATCACGCTCACGTCTTTGATTATCGGCGAGGGCATGCCGCGGGTCGCCCTGGTAACCTGTGCCTGTGCCTGTTGTTCTCTCGTGGTGATCACGCCCGCGAGCGCCCCACCCGGGATGATTTTGAGGAGACTACGCCGATTCATTTTCCCTCCACCATGCGCTTCAGATTTTCGATCTCCCGTTTCAGGCGGCGTTCACGCGCGACGATGGTCATCACATAGAGAAGCAGGATGGTCCACGCGGCCGCGAACCCGTAAAACATATAGGTGAAGTTTCGCTCGTCCATAGGGAGTCTGAACTACTATACCGCGTGCGCCGCGCGCCGGATTCCGTCGATTTCCCGCTGCCGGGACTCCTGCCGGAGGCGAATCGCCACCAGGACGACGGCCACAAGAAGCAGCGCCAGAAAGTTCCACCACATGGCCGCTTCCATGCCCGGAGCCATCCCTCCGCCATCGCGAACACTCAGCACCGGGCTGGGATGCTGGGTGCGCCACCACTCGATCGACTTCCACGTGATATATACGCCGGGAAAGATGAAGACGTTCAGAACCGCGGCGTTGCGTGCCCGCTCGACCGGCTCTTCAATCGCGCGCCGCAGCATCAGGTAGCCCGCGTACATCAGCCAGACCACCAGCATGGACGTGAGCCGGGCGTCCCAGGTCCACCAGATGCCCCAGATGATGCGCGCCCAGATCATGCCGGTAATCAGGTTTATGGCGCCGAATGCCAGGCCCGCTTCGGTGACGGCGACGGCCAGAGCGTCGGCGCGCAGGTCGCGGCGCGCCAGATACACGATACTCGCGACGAAGGCCGTGAAGGCGCAGGCGCTTCCCACGAACGCGCCCGGCACGTGAAAGGTGAAGATGCGCCAGATGGCGCCTTGGCTGGCCTCATCGGGCAGCTTCAGGAAGATGTTGTGGAGATTCCACACCAGGAGCGCGATCGCCAGGCCCGATAGAATATATAGGATTTTATTCCGCATTGTTCTTAGTCACCGGACCGCTCCCTCTGGTGGGGGGGGGGGG
>JBBDWK010000084.1:8451-89379 GCA_040902885.1 Bryobacteraceae bacterium
CGGCTCGGAAGGAGCTTACCGAGCCGCGACCATCAGGGAGCGGTTTCATCCCACCAGCACCGTATCCAGCAGCGCCAGCGCCAGGGAAGTAAAGATGATGTCAAAGGCCACCAATAGGCGCAAGCCCGCCAGCATGTCGCCGGTCACGGGTTCGCCGGCGATCACGTGCGCCGTGAGCTGAATGGCCGGCAGCAGCGCGGGCACCAGGATCGGATAGACCAGCGTCGGCAGCATCAGCTCGCGCAGGCGCAGATTTACCGTCAAAGCGCTGAACACCGTTCCGATGACCGTGAGGCCCCAGGTAGCCAGCACAAGAATCAAGGCCAGCCAGCCGAGCTGCCGCGTCCACCGGACGTTATAGAAGATTCCGAACACCGGCAGGCAGAGGCACTCGACCGCCAGCAGCAGGACAAACCCCGCCAGAGCCTTGCCGAGGAAGAGCGCCGCGCCCGAGATCGGCGAGGCGACCAGCGCGTCCAGGCAATCGTTGCCCAGCTCGCGGGCGAAGGTCCGGTTGAGAATCAGCGCGCCCGCGAACGCGAAGACGATCCACAATAAACCTCCGGCCATGGCGCGCGTCTCATCCTCTGTGGGATCGAAGGCGAAGCTGAACAGCAGCAGGATCACCAGCGCGAAGGCAAGCGAAGCGTTGATGGCCTCCTTCGTGCGGATCTCCGCGCGCAGATCTTTGGCGGCAACCGTAAAGGTTTGCCGCAGGAAATTCAATCTACGCTTCTCCATGATTGCGGTAGAGCCAGGCCGGATCGGCTAGCATCTCTTCCGTGCGCGGACCCTGATAGGCGAGCCGGCCGCGGCTCAGCAGCGCCACGTGCGTCGCCAGATCCAGGGCCTCGCGCAACTGGTGCGTCGACATGACGATGGTGCGCCCTTCCGACCTGGCCTCCCGCAGAACTTCCTGCAGCACGGCGATGGCCCGGTCGTCGAGCGCGGTAAACGGCTCGTCCAGCAGCAGCACGGAAGGTTCGTGGAGAAACGCGCGCGCCAGGGCCAAGCGCTGGCGCATGCCGCGCGAGAACTCCCGCACCAGGCCGTCCTTCACTCGAAGAAGGCCGGTGCGCTCCAGCCAGTGGTGCGCGCTGCGGTCCGGGTCGGGAAGCCCGTACAGTCTGCCGAACAGGCGCAGATTCTCGATCGCGGAAAGCTCGTCGTAAATCGCGATGCCGTGCCCGAGCACGCCGATTTGGGCGCGCGCATCGCGAGCGTCGGCTCCGTGGAGACGGATACGGCCGCGAGCCGGCCGGGACAGCCCCGCCAGAATTCGCAGCAGAGTGGTCTTACCGGCGCCATTGCGTCCCAGCAGAGCGAGGCTTGTTCCGGGTTCGATGGAAAAATTCAGGTCGCTGAGAGCGGGGTAATCGCCGAAGTACTTCCAGACGCCTTCAATGGCTACCGCGGCCATGGCCCGCCTTTCCAGCCGACGGCGACGGGGCGCGATACAGCAAAGTGAATCCCAGGGCGAGAATGGCGAAGGCGAGACCCAGAATCCAGTACATGTTCCGATAGACCCGCGGCAGGATCTGCTCGACAGAAGGCCCCGCGCTTTCTTCGGCCCCCATGCCGCGCAACGAACCCGAGCCGTCGATTTCGACTTTATAGTCCGCGCGGCTCAGCTCGTAAATCGTCGCCCGCGAGCGCGGCTCCTGTCGGCCGGAATCGAGACCTTCGCCTTTGATCGTCACGCCCGCGGGCGCAATCAAGTACGTCGCGCCCTCTTTGTGGAGCACCTTGCCTTCGAAAGTACCGGGGGCCGTGAACGGCACCGAGTAGGTCAGGTCGATACGTGTCTCGCCGGGCTTGATGGGGAAGTCGATCTTGTACGTATCGGCGCCGCCTGCGGGCTCGGCTGCCCGCTCGATCGGCATTCCTTGCGGGGCGGTGGCGTTCACCCGCAGCGTTCCCCTGGCGGCTGCGGGCACGAAAAACTTCAGCGTCCCACCGTCGGGGTCGTTATAGGTTATTCTTCCGTCGTTCCGGTAGACGTAGCTTTCGCTCACGCCCAACTGATCGCCGGACGGTTCGAGCAGCACCATGTGCTGCGCGATTTTGGCATCGCCCTGCTGGCGGGATGAGTTGAAGACCTCCAGCGTCAATCCCGTGCGCGGGGTGGCCGGCGGAAGCATGTGGTTGTAAGTGACGCCATCATAGGCCGTCTGGATCAGGTGCGGTCCGTTTGCGGTTTGCGCGATGGAGAACCTGCCCTGCGCGTCGGACTTCACGCTCTCCAGCGACTCCATGCCGGCCTGGCCGAGCTTGTAGAGGGTCACCGTCGCGCCCGGCTGTAACTTGCCCGTGGTCCGGTTTTGCACCGTTCCATCGACGGCCGCGGAGCAGAGGGAAGCAAACATCACCGCCGAGACGCCGAGGCGCGGAGAATACTTCATGCTTTTTCAGCCTTTGCCATCGGTTGGCCACATTCGCCGCAAAATTTGAGCTGTTGGGTAAATCTGGCGCCGCAGCTCGGACAGGTGTTGGCTTTCGCCTGCGGCGCTTTGGTCACAACCTTTCCCTGCGGAGCGATCTGTTCCTTAATGCGGTCTACTTCAGCCATGACCACGGCCAGTTCTTTTTGCAAGTCGGTCTTGGTTTGCTGGTAGTCGCCGTCGGAGAGCTTGCCCAGCCGGTATTCGAACTGCAGATCGCGCAGGTTTTCGTAGATGGACGCCTTGCGCTCATCCAGATGGGCGAACGGCGAAGGCGGCTCGGGCGCCGGCAGGTCGCGTTCGCGTATGGCGAGAATGTATACGATCACTCCCACGGTGAGGAGCGAGGCAAGAAAAATGGTCATCAATCCAGTTGCGACAGGTCCTTCTCAATCTGCGTTTGGTAGCGGGCAAGGCTCGGGTCCGGAGATGCGGGCGCCAACCGCGGGCGATAGTAGCGGCGTATGAACCAGAGCACCAGGCCCAGCCCGGGAATCAGCGCGAGATAGGGAATCAGCCGTCCGTACACACTAGGCGCGGCGCGAAGGATGCCCGAGCCGAACTCTTTGACGAAATCGTCGATAATGGCCTGATCCGATATGCCCGCCTGCTGCATCCGAAAGATCTTTTCCTTGCCGGGTTTCCCGGAATGACACTCCAGCATGGGGCAGTTCGCAAGCGTAGCGTTGCATGCGCCGCAAAGGCACGCAAGGCGCACTCCGACGCGGGCCACGTCCACGCCTTGCCGCTCCGCGGGGTTCTGGGCGAGCGAAAGGCCTGCCAGCACAACCAGCAGGAGACTACTTTTCAACCGGCGCATAACTTCGGGTAATTCCCACCACTTCGGTCCGTGCATACTGCAACTTCACTTTGCTCGGAACGAGCGAGATGAGCGTGCCGAACACGAGGGTAATTGCTCCAATCCAAATCCAATTCACCAGCGGGAATATATAGGCCTGAATGATGGCGCCGTTGCCGTCGTTGGCCGTGCCCGCGAAATTCAAATACAGGTCTTCGTTGAGCCGCCGCCGGATGGCCACCTGACCGAGGCCCTGCCGGCTGGCCTTATAAAACTGCCGCTCCGGCTCCAGCGTGCCGAGGAACTCTCCGTTCTTCGAAACCTCGACCACGGCATGGTGCCAGATGAAATTATCGTTCTCGCCTTCGCGGAGTTCCTTGACCTTCAAATCGTAGGGGCCGATTTTAATGGGATCGCCGATTTTCACTTCGGCGGTCGCGTCCTTGTTAAACGCGGCGCCGGTCGCGCCAATGAACACGAACACCATGCCCATGTGCACGATGTAACCGCCGTAGCGGCGCGTGTTGCGGTGCGTAAGCTCCACCATGGCCGAGAACAGATTCGTGCCGTTCTTCGCGGCAATGGCACGGCCGCCTTTATAGAACTCGGCCAGGATGGTGAGGGCCACGAACAAGCAGAAGCCGAACGAAATCAGAGCATAAAAATGCCGCATGCCGGCCACAATCAGAATCGCCACGAGCCCCACCGAGAGAAGTCCCGGCCACATGAAGTTGCGCCGCAGGCTTTCGACCGATGTTCGCCGCCAGGAAAACAGCGGCCCCACGCCCGTCAGGAACAGCAGGAACAGCCCGATGGGAATCATCAGGCGATTGAACCATGCCGGGTCCAGGCTGATCTTCTCTCCCGATGTCCACTCGGAGATCACCGGGAACATGGTGCCCCAGAGCACCGCGAAACAGCTCGCCACCAGAATCAGATTGTTAAACAGAAAGCTCGACTCGCGCGAGACCACGCTTTCGAGATCCGACTCGCTCTTTAGATACTTCAGGCGGTCCAGAATCAGATAGACCGTAGCCGCGATCCCGATCGACAGGAATACCGCGAAATAGCTGCCGATGGGCGATTGCGCGAAGGCGTGGACCGAGGCGACGATGCCGGACCGCGTGAGGAAAGTGCCGAAGATGCAGAGGAAGAACGTGGAAGCGATGAGCACCATGTTCCACACCTTCATCATGCCCTTCTTTTCCTGCATCATCACCGAGTGCAGAAAAGCTGTGCCGGTGATCCACGGGAGCAGCGACGCGTTTTCGACAGGGTCCCATGCCCAGTAGCCGCCCCAGCCGAGAGCGTCGTAAGCCCAGGCCGCTCCGAGCGCGACTCCGCAGCTTTGGAACAGCCAGGTGACAAGGGTCCAGCGGCGGGTGGTGTGAATCCAGGCGTCTCCGGGCTGGCGGGTCAGCAGCGAGGCCATGGCGAAAGCGAAAGGCACCGCGAAGCCGACGTACCCGAGATAGAGCATCGGCGGATGGATGGCCATGGCCGGATACTGAAGACTCGGGTGGAGACCGTTGCCGTCGGGAACCGCGGTGATCAGCCGGTCCAGCGCCAGCATCCGGAAGGGGCTTACAGCGAACGCGTTCAGGATGAGGAAGAAGGTCTGAATGGTTGCCATGATGGCGACCACGTAGGGCATGATGGCCCGGTGACGCCGGCGGTTCAGGAACACGACCACCATCGAGTACGATGCCAGAATCCAGCTCCAGAACAGAAGCGAGCCTTCCTGTCCGCCCCACCACGCCGCGAATTTGTACGGCAGCAGCATGGCGCGGTTGCTGTAGGAGGCCACGTAGGAGTAGCGGAAGTCGCCGGTAACCAGCGCGTGAACCAGAATGGCGGAGGCTACGGTGACGAGAAACCAGACTGCGTAGATAGCGCGCTCGGCGCTGAGGACGAGAAAAGGCTTGTGCCGCAGCTTGCCAACGACCGAGCTGACAACCGCGTAAATCGCCAGGCAGAAAGCCAGGAGGACGGCCAGCGATCCCAAATTTTCCATAAAAATGCCGCTAGGAGACGCTCGGAATCTTCACCTTGGGAGCGCCTGGGGCGGATTCGTAAACGGGCGCGCCGCCTTCGCCGGGCTTGGCTTCATACTTGGAGGCGCACTTGGCCTGAATCTTCCTGGCCTCGAAGACGCCGTCCGCGCCCAATCTGCCATCCGCCAGCGCCTGCGCGCGATCCCGGAACGTGTCGGGAAGCGGATCGATGCCCCGGTAGACAACTTTCAGACGCTGATTCTCGTGCTTGAGCGTGAACGCAACCTCGCCGGCATTTCGGACAATGGACCCTTCTTCAACGTCTCCCACCACGCGCAGACGCTTCTGCCGCACGGCGTCATCCGAATCGTTGAGTTCGGAGACCGTGATGTAGTAGGTTTTGTTCTCGCTGATGCCTGCAGTTGCCAGCCAGACCAGAGTGCCGATAATGATCACGACGAGGGCAGCGAACTTCGAGTATTTTTTCATACCAGCCCCTTTAACCCACTAGTATACTCCCAACGAAGAGACCAACGGGCCGGCCGATAGGCGGTGCTATCCTGACGCGGAAGGAGCGGCATGGAATGGCGTGGGTGATTCTCCTCGTGGCTGGACTTCTGGAAATCGGCTGGGCCGTCGGCCTGAAGTATACGCACGGCTTCACACGTCTCGCGCCCAGCGTCGCGACTGTCTTGGCCATGATTGCCAGCATGGGTCTTCTCGGAATCGCTGTGCGGACGCTTCCTATAGGAACGGCTTACGCGGTGTGGACCGGCATCGGAACGGTGGGCACGGTGCTGGTTGGCATCGTTCTCCTGGGGGAATCGACATCCCCACTGCGGCTGCTCTGCCTCTGCCTCATTGTGGCAGGCATCCTTGGTTTGAAGGCGATTTCGAACACGTGAGGCATCCCGGCTGGCCCGCTCACTGGTATCGCAGCGCGATCACTGGCTCCACGCGCATGGCCCGCCGCGCCGGAAAATAGCAGGCCGAGAAGCCCGCAATCGCCACCACTGCCACCACACCACACAACGTCAGCGGGTCGTGAGGCGACACGCCCCAGATCTGGCTGGCGATCAGCCGCGCCGCTCCGAAGCTGACCAGCAATCCCGCCGCCACGCCTGCCACTACCAGCCGCAGACCCATCCGCATAATCATGCCGAGCACGTCGCCGCGACTCGCGCCCAGCGCCATGCGAATGCCGATCTCGTGAGTCTGGCGGGAAACCGTGTACGCGATCGTGCTGTAAACCCCGATTGCGACCAGCACCAGCCCAACGCCGGCGAACACGCCGAGCAGCACCAGACCGAAGCGCGGTCCGGCATACGAAAAGGACTTGAGGTAGTCTTCCAGGCTGCCTGTCAACGTAAGCGCCACATTCGGGTCCACGGCCCAGATCTCACGCCGCACGCTGGCTAGCAGCAGCAGGGGATCTTGCGCGGTTCTGACCAGTATGCCCCGCTCGAAAGCGCCGGTGATCGTATACGGGATGAACATCTCCGGCAGGGGAGGCTCCTGAATCCCCTGGTTCTTCGCGTCCGCGATTACGCCCACAATCTCGAATACTGGATTCTCCACGGGCGAATCCGGAAGCGTCTCGAGCATATTGAGTTTGATCCGGCGGCCGATGGGATCCTCTTGCCCGAAGTACCGGTTCACCAGCGTTTGATTCACCACGGCGACCTTCCGCGCGTCGTTCACTTCCGTTTCCGAGAGCGTCCGCCCACGCAGAAGCCGAAGCCCCAAAGTGGGGAAATATCCTTCGCTGCATAACTGAAAAATGGCGTTCCATCTTTCCTTATGCGTCTTGCCGGGGATGTCGATGTCACTCTGAATGCCGCCGTAGGGCGGCAGCGTGCTCGTTTCCGTCACCGCCACCACCCCCGGCAAGGCGGATAACCGTGGCAGCAACTGGCGGAAGAAGCGCTGTTTTTCGGCTGCCGTTTTGTACTGCCCGCGCGGCAACGGCAGGCGTGCAACCAGGATGTTGTCCGGGTTCAGCCCCAGATCGACGCGCAGCAGAGCGACGAAGCTGCGCATGAGCAATCCCGCCCCCGCCAGCAGCACCAACGACAGCATGACCTCGACTACCACCAGGGCGTTGCGGAGTTTTCCACGCCGGAATCCCCCGCTCACGCCCTTGCCGGAATCCTTGAGCGGCTCGACCAGATCCCGCCTGGTGGCCTGCAGGGCGGGGGCGAGTCCGAACAATATGGCCGTGAAAGCGGCTGCGCCGAGACTGAACAGCAGCACCGGGACATTTAGTTGGATCACAGCCTCCCTCGGTATCGCGCCATCGGGAATCAGCGCCACCAGCGCTTTGATTCCGCCATATGCGAACAGACTGCCGACCGCCGCTCCGCACAGAGCCAAGAGAAAGCTTTCCATGAGTAGTTGGCGGATCAACGTGGACCGGCTGGCGCCCAGCGCGGCGCGAACCGCCATTTCTTTCTCTCGGGCCGTGGCTCGCGCCAGCAGCATGTTGGCTACGTTGCTGCAAGCAATCAGCAGGAGCAGACCCACGGCGCCCGCCAGCGTGTACAGCGTCTTCCGGAATTGCCCGACCAGGTTATCGATCCAGGTCACGATGCGGACGCCAAACTTTTCCGGATAGTTCTTCGGGTACACTTTCGCCAGGCGGCGCGCAATAACATTGATGTCCGCCTCGGCCTCGCGCAGCCCAATCCCCGGCTTCAGGCGCGCCTGGAACATGAAATAGCGCCGGCTCACCTCAGGGTTGCTTCGGCTCAAGGCAACGGGCCTCCACAGGTCTGCGCCCAGCTTGGTGAACCGCCGCGGCATGATGCCCACAAGCGTCGTGGGCACACCGTTCAGCACGAAGGTCCTGCCGAGCACAGCCGGGTCCAGGTTGTAGTGCTTGAGCCACATTTTATGGCTCATCACGAATACCGGCGGCGCTCCCGGCCTGGCATCCTCAGGCCCGATGCCCCGGCCGAGCTGCGCAGGCACACCCAGAAACCGGAAAGTGTTGGGCGTGACGGAACCGCCCATGAATTGTTCCGTGCCTTCGCCCGTGGTATGGAGGACGTCCTCAAATCCTCCGCCGATCACATCCTCGAAAACATGGTTTTGCTCCTCATAGTCGAGGAACTCCGGGGCCTGGAATGCGGTGCGTCCGCCGGGACGGCTGCTGTTCAGGTCGTAAATCTGAATGGAAACCACGCGCTCAGCGTCCGTGTAAGGAAACGGATCGAGCAGCACATTTTGAATCACGCTGAAGATAGTGGTAGCCGCGCCGATCCCGAGCGCCAGCGTCAGAACGGCCAAGCATGCGAAAGCAGGCTCCTTGCGAAGCCCGCGCCACCCGAAAGAGAAGTCCTGCCACATCCAGTGCATACGCTTTTCAGACGAAGAAACGAGGCTTTTGTTCCCAAGCGGTTTATTTCTCGATCTGGACCAGGTTCCGGCCGATTGAGGCGATAGTAGGCCGTCCGGCCAGCGCCATTGCCCAGGCCAGCTCCTTGCGCAAAATCTCCAACACGCGCTGCACGCCGGCATCTCCATAGGAGCCGAGTCCCCAAAGAGGCGGCCGCCCGACGAGCACCGCCCTGGCGCCGATCGCCAATGCCTTGAGAATGTCGGTTCCCCTCCGGAATCCGCCGTCGATGAGGACCGCGGTCCTCCCGCCCACCGCTTCGACGATGCCGGGCAGCGCCTCCATGGTGGACGGCGCGCCATCCAGGTAACGCCCACCGTGATTCGAGACCACCACACCGGCCGCGCCGCCGTCTGCCGCCTTCACCGCGTCCCGCGGGTTCAGAATGCCTTTCACCAACACCGGAACTTTCGCATATGCGGCTAACTCCGGAAGGAAGTTCCAGTCAAGCTCGGCCTGGAAGCGGCTCGGCAGACCGTAAGGCGCGGGACGAGAGCCGCTGCTGCGGCGGCTCGCGCGCCGGGCCGGCACTCGCTCCAGCCGGTTCCTCATGTCCCTTTCGCGCGGTGCGTCATACGGAGCGTCGACCGTCCAGCAGATGGCCTTGCAGCCCAGGGCGACGGCCGTCTCGACGCGTTCGCGCGTGGTCTCCTTGTCCGGGCCGGCGTACAACTGAAACCACAGGGGCCCGCCCGCCGCCGCGGCGATCTTTTCGAGCGGCATACTGCTGCTGGTGGAAACCACCATGAGCGCCCCGGCCGCGCCCGCGCCGCGAGCGGTGGCGACTTCGCCCTCGGGGTGAAGCAGCGCGTGAGTTCCAGTGGGCGCCACAAATACCGGCATGGGCAGCTTGAGTCCGAACAGCTCCGTCGAAAGGTCGAGCTTGTCGACGGGGACCAGCACCTCGGGAAGGAACGTGATCTTCCCGAAGGCTTCGCGATTGCGCTTCAACGTCCACTCGTCCCACGAGCCTCCCGACACGTAGTCGTAGGCCGCTTTCTCCGCCTTGGACTTGAAGACCGGGTCGAAGTCGAAGACGTTGATCATGTCGTCGAGCTTCGATTCCGCTGCGGATTGCGGGTGGGCCAGCGGCGACCCAGCCGCCCATAAGGCGAGATTCCGAACCACGTCCCTGCGAGTCATCGCATTGAGGACTATATGCCAGATCCAAGCGGGCTGCAATGGGTCTGCGATTTACATGGGTCTGCGATTTACAACAACAGATCGAACTTCTCATTTCCCGTATTCGTACTGGTGACCAAGGAGCGCAATGAAACACATCCTTCTTTTGACATTCGCAGCCGTAAGCCTGATCGCGGCGGACGCTACTGGCAGGTGGGCGGGTACCCTGACCGTGCCCACGTCCGATGGCAGCGACAAACCTGGTCCTGCTCTGCTGGTTCTGAAACAGGAAGGCGCCCAATTGACCGGAACAGCCGGTCCGGATGCGAACGAGCAGCACCCGATTGAAAAGGGCAAAGTTGAAAACGGGAACCTCACCTTCGAAGTGCCGACCGAAGACACGATCATGAAGTTCGCCCTGAAGCACGAAGGCGACGAGATCAAAGGCGACATTACGCGCGAGCGCGAGGGCCAGACGCAAAGGGCCAAGCTGGCCGTCAAGCGCGATAAGTAGGTACAAACAAGCTCGGCGAGAGCCGCCACGAGCGACATGTGCGCCGAAAGGATGCACGTTTTGACGGCGGTTTCCGTCATTGGTACCAGAGGAATTGCCATGCGCTTCGCGATTATAGCCTTTGCTGCATCAGTGGCCTTCGGGCAAACCAGTCGGGTGTTTCCATTGACCCAGAACGAGAATAGTCAGGCTCTGCAGGAGATTGCGACGGTGCTTCGTGTGACGGCGGATATCCAGCAGGTTTCCATCGACAACATAAAGAGGACCTTGGCCGTAGAGGGGACGCCCGAAAAGATCGCCATGGCGGAGTGGCTGGTTCACCAAATGGACCTTCCCACGAATGGGAACTTCTCCGGCGTGCACGAATACAGGCCGGCTGCCGGCAGCGATGACGTGCTGCGTGTGTTCTACCTCACCCATGCCTCGACGCCACAGGAACGGCAGGAGATCGCAACGACGATCCGCTCGGTGGCGGATGTCCAGCGGATGTTCATTTGCAGCGCGTTGGGCGCCTTAGCAGTGCGCGGAACCAACCAACAGATTGCGCTAGCCGCGTGGTTGACGGATCAGCTCAATCGGGCTGAAAATGTCGCCGCTCCCGCGCCCAATGAATACAGGCTTCCCGGCGATGATGTGGCTCGCGTTTTCGAGCTGACCCATCCTCAGACCTCACAAGAGTTACAGGAGATGGTCACTTTGATGCGGACTATAGGGGACATTCAGAAGATATTTGTTTCCCATGCGCGGCGAGCGGTGGTCGTGCGCGCAACGGGGGAGCGGGTTGCACTCGCCGCCTGGCTGGCCGGCGAATTGGATAAGCCAGTGAACGGACAAGCTGCCACGCGGGATACTGCGCCGCACGAATACTGGCTTTCGAGCAGTCCCGATAATATGGTGCGGGTGTTCTATCTCGCCGGTTCCCGCACCCCACAGGACCGCCAACAGGTGGCTTCACAGGTCCGGAAGGCGGCCGGAATTCAGCGGCTGTTCGTTTACAGTCCGCTCGGAGCGCTGGCCGTGCGGGGGACAGCGGGGAAGATGGCTATCGCCGAGCGGGTGATAGATGAGATGAAAGCGCAATAACCGGTGGTATACGCGAACCATATCCACATCGAACGGGTCGCAGGGGTGGCAGCTGCAACCCATAATCAAACCGGCACATCATGTGAGGCGCTGTCAGCCGCGAGTACAGCCGATTGTCACAAATTCGCTTGGCGTGACGTGGCGGCATCCGGGCAACTCTGAAGCTTCCCGTTCGGCGATAATCAATACATTCGAGGACTCCGATGCCCGCGACACGGCAGAGATGGATTTTGCCGCTGCTTTGCCTGACGGCGGCCGCAAGCGCTTTTGGGGTGTGGGCGGCTTGGCCGCTTGCGCCGCTGGAGCCGCCGGGCCCCGCCCCGAAGCCTGCCGCGGAGGTAATCGGGGGCCAGTGGGTGGTTCGCTCTCCCGGCGATGCCCTTCTGGCCGAGGTTGGAACCTGGCGCGACGAGTTGCTGGCCTACCTGCGCTTCGAATATCTCCGCAGCCTGCCGGACGTGGATCAATCGCGCGTGCTGCTGACGGCCCGGTATCCCACCGGCGCACCGGAATACTATGTGTTTCTGGAAGTCGACCGCGACCTGCTGGCGGCCGTTCCCTATCTGGCCGGGTTGCAGGCGCGGGGCTATTTTCAGGAGTTCCGCCTGGCGCCGGTAGAAAGGCGAGCGCTGAATAACCTGCGGCAGCAGACTAAAGTATTCATCAGCGCCTACAACATGCCCGTGCGCTGGAAGCTGGAGAGCCTGAACCCCTCCATGCTGCGCTCCTCGCTGGCCCGCTTCATTCTGTTCAAGTCCAAGACCGACCGCCGTGTGCGGGAGCGCATTGAACCGGTTCCCAGCACGCTTTCAACGGAGGATGCGGGGCATCTGGCGTCGGACATTATGATCGTGGCGCGGTTCTACGGCATTCCGCTGGACCTCTTCCTGGGTATAGGGGCCATGGAGAACAACTACATGGACATGATGGGCGACCGGGAGCATAGCGTCTGGAAGCGGCGCGCCCAGAAGGGCGACATCGTGCTCGAGCGCCGGCGCGGCCGGGTGCGCGTTCATAATTATTCTGTTGGCATATGGCAGATCACCCGGGAGACGCTCCGTCACGCCCATAAGCTCTACCTGAAAGACGATCGCGACTATACGGCGCTGCCCGAACATTTGCGCCCCAGCCGGGAGCTGGACCTGAATGCGGAGAAGCCGCAGGTGCTCACGACGTATGCCGGGCTGCTGTTCCGCTATCTGCTGGATTATTTCGAAGGCGACGTGGGAAAGGCGGTGGGCGCTTACAACGGCGGTAAGCGCAACCCGAACGACCGCTATGCCGGAGGCGTGAGGTACGTGGCCGAGTACAGCCGGAAGATTCTGGAGCAGGTGGCGATGCTCAACGGGCGGGCGGTGGCGGAGACTACGTTCATCCGGGCGCGGTGAACGGAACCGAAACCGCCGTCGGTAGTGCTTCGTTATGGCTCCAAGCCAGGCAGGTATGGCGCTGAGGAAAAAATGGGATCGTCGATTTTACGCGGTTCACGCGTCTTTTCTCTGATTGATTTCAAAATGGGAGAGCCCACATAGGACCGGCCGCGCTTTTCCCCATCCGGAATCAGAAGACCCTCGTCTACCAGAAGTTTTAAATCGCGACTGGCGAGGGTTTCCGAAATTTCAGCGACGGATCGGTAGGTAGCGTTGCGTATTTTGTAGCCAAGCGTCGCGTCCGACAAAGCGAACTGAACCCGCTCCGGCAGGTTGCGGCGCCTGATTTCTTCTTCAAGCTCATCCCAGATTCTTTGCATTTCCTTGCTTCTGCGAAGCAGCGTCCTGGCCTGCCGATAGTGGGCCGTGAGGCAAAAGTGCAGCCATGGACGCGCGTCATTCTCCGGCGACCATCGCCCTCTCCCCACCATCGCCAGGACATCGTAATACGCCTGAGTGTTGCGGCCGAGATATTCCTCGATACTTCCAAACCACGGATCGATGACGCCTTCCCGTGCCAGCACGAGCGTCTGGAGGCAGCGAGCCATGCGGCCGTTGCCGTCCGAGAACGGGTGAATCATGACCAGGTTCAAATGACTCATCGCAGCCCGAACCATGAAGGGGCCTGTCTCCACCTGGTTGAGATCCGCCACCATTTCATGAATCAGCGCCGGCACCTCCTCGGCGTCCGGTCCCTCGTACACTCTCTCTCCCGTTTGTTCGTTGCGGACGAAGATCGGCCCCGGCCGCCAGCGGCCGGGATGTTTTGACAGATCGTGATGGATCATCATGAAGTGCAAGCTGCGGATGAAACCTTCGCTGTATGAGAAGTGAGGATCGCGGCTCAGTTGGAGGACGAAGGTCATTGCGTTGCGATACCCAGTGACCGCCGCCCAAGTCTCGCTCTGGGCGTCCAGAGGCGCTTCGCCTTCCACCGCGGCTATTGCGTCTTCGGCTGTGACGTCGTAGCCTTCAATGCTATTTGATCCCCGAATAGCGCGCGCAAAGGTGTTGCGTCTCAGCATGCCGACCCAACGGTAGGGAGACGAAATGGCGTATTTTAGGCTATCTCTAATGCTTAGAATGTCTTCGATAACCTTTTGCTCGTATTCGTTCAGTCTTGGCGTTGGGAACAGCAACTATTGATTCTGCCTTCATATCGTATATTATATGATATGAAAGCAGAAAGCAAATGCTTATCTGACTTGCCTCCCGCCGTCACTTACGCCTTCCTCACGATGGGCATCCGCCATCCGGTGCCGAAGGCGCGGTCGGTTACCTTCAGCCCCGGAGCCGCTTGTTTCCTCTTGAATTCCGCGTTCTTGACCATGCGCAGCACACGGCGCACGGTTTCGGGATCGAACCCCTCGGCGATGATCTCCTCCGCGGTTCGATTGCGCTCCACGTGGCGGGCCAGAATCTCGTCGAGCAGATCGTAGGGCGGCAGCGTGTCCTGGTCCGTCTGGTCTGGCTTCAGCTCGGCGGAAGGAGCCTTCGTCAGAATGGCCGCGGGAATGTCCGCCCGGCGAAGATTACGCCAGCAGGATACGCGGTAGACCATCGTCTTCGGAAGATCCGCTATCACGGCCAGCCCGCCCGACATATCGCCGTACAACGTGCAGTAGCCAACGCTCAGCTCCGATTTGTTTCCGGTGGTCAACAGCAGCGAGCCATATTTGTTCGACAGCGCCATTAGCAGGTTGCCGCGGATGCGCGACTGGATGTTCTCCTCGGCGACATCCGGCGCATACCCGGCGAAAGCCTCCGCCAGCGTTACGTCAAACGCCCGCATGATGCCGGCAATGGGCAGCGTCAGCGTCCGGATGCCCAGGTTCTTCGCCAGCTCCAGCGAGTCCTCCACGCTCCCCCGGCTCGAATAGGGCGAAGGCATCAGCACGCCCAGCACGTTCTCCCGGCCAAGTGCGTCGGCTGCAATCGCGGCGGTCAGCGCCGAGTCGACGCCGCCGGACAGCCCCAGCAGGACCTTCCGAAATCCCGTTTTCCGCGCGTAATCGCGCACGCCGAGCACCAGAGCGTTCCAGACTTCGGCTTCCGGCGTGAAGTCGTCTTCCGCGATGGTTCCCGTCCGGGTGTCCAGGTCCACCACGATCAGGTCTTCTTCAAAGCCGCGGGCGCGCGCAATCAGACTTCCGTCGGCGTCGTACGCACAACTACGGCCGTCGAACACCAGGTCGTCGTTGCCGCCCACCTGATTCACATAGATCAGCGGGCGGCGGTACTTCACCGCCATGTGAGAGAGCATCTTCTCGCGAAAAAGCTGCTTGCCGACGGAGAACGGGGAGGCCGAAAGGTTCAGGATGAGGCCCGCTCCCGCATCGATCAAGTTCAGCATGGGGTCGCGGTGGTAGCGGGGACGCTGCCAGAAATCCCGGTCGTTCCAGACGTCCTCGCAGATGCTCACGCCGAGCTGGCGCTGTTGCAACTCGAGAATTTGAGGCTCGGCCGCCGGCTCGAAGTAGCGGTCCTCGTCGAATACATCGTACGTGGGAAGCAGGGTTTTATGGAACTGTGCGCCGATGCGCCCTTCACGCAGGAGTACGGCGCTGTTATGGAGGGGCCGCCCGGCGGGAGCCGGGTTCGGCGTGGCCAGGCCCACAAGGACAGGAGGACTCGCCGCCAGTTCCTGAGCCAGACGCCCCGCGGCCTCCAAACCCCTTTGTATGAACCCGCGCATCATGAGCAGGTCCCTGGGCAGGTATCCGAGCAGCGCCAATTCGGGGGTGACCACCAGATCCGCGTCCAGTTCCCCCGCTCGCCGAACCCCATCGCGGATCAAAGCCGCATTGCCGGCGAGATCGCCGACCGTGGGATTCATCTGGAGTAAGGCAACACGCACGCAAACGCTCTGAAGGTCTCCCTTTATTATGGCTTACTGGCGCCGCGCAATCTGCACGCGGTGTGCGTTTCGCGCCTGCTTCATGATCTCGCCGTAGCCTTCTTTATCGAACGGCGGGCAGCCCGTCTCGAACTGCCCGAGCGGGTGGTTTTTCTGCCGCATCAGAAACGTACAGAAGGTGAGCGTCTTGCAGACCCGGCGTTCGTCGAGTTCCCCTTTTTCGAGCGCGTCCGCCGCAAACTCCGGGTAGGCGAGTGCGCCGCGTCCAAACCCCACGAAGCGGATGTTGCCCTCCTCGACGTTCCGCGCCCCGGCGTTGATGGCATACTTCTGCAGCCAGCTATATCCCGTCCCAACCATGGGCAGGTCCGGGAAGCTGCGCTGCAGCTCGCCGGCCACGCGAAAGTGCCGCTCCACCCCGTCCATCGGATGTTCCGGCGGCTCGTAATTCCCCTCGTCCGGCTTCTCAAACGGCCGTCCCACGTGGGGGTTGTAGTACGGGCAGCCGAGCGACACGTTGAGCAGGGAAAGGCCCCAGCTTTGGAACCAGCCGATGGCCCGCTTCACTTCGCTCAGGTCCTCGCGCAAAGGATCGTTTGCGTCAACCCCGAAGCCGAAGGGATACGGAACCGCGTAGTCGCAAGGGACGCCCAGGGAAGTGGCTTCGTCCATGGAGTAGGGCACGCTGTCAAAGCAGCCCAGGCGCATGGTGATCAGCAAGTCTTTCCCCAGCGCGGCGCGCGCCTTCCCGATCACGTTGTAGATGAATCGCGTCCGGTTGTCCAGAGAACCGCCGTAACGCCCCTTGCGCGTCCTGGCGCCCAGCAGCTCGCTCAGCAGGTACCCATGGGTGGCCTTGATGTCGATGGCCCGGAAGCCGGCCTGCCAGCCGAGCCGGGCCGCGGCCACGTAGTCGTCTTCGAGCCGCTCCAGATCGTCGTCGGAGATGGGCGGCTGGTCCGGCGGAGTATTGGTTTTCCGGTCGATGTAGGGGTTGTGGTAGGCGATGATGCGGGCGGGCACGCTGTAGCGCCCGGAATGAGTTAACTGGAGCGGGACCAAAAGATCGTCGGCCGATCCCCAGCGCTCGCGGTGCGCCGACAACAGCCCTTCGAGCAGGCGCGCGTAATCGTCTACGTTGTCCT
Source organism: Bryobacteraceae bacterium (assembly GCA_040902885.1). GTDB lineage: Bacteria > Acidobacteriota > Terriglobia > Bryobacterales > Bryobacteraceae > JBBDWK01. Next base: position 25,234 of record JBBDWK010000084.1, read on the forward strand.
TGTGAATCCAGAGCTGCCGGGGGTTGGCGCGCCCCTCCGGCCGTACGGCGGTGGCTTCAAACCAGATCAGCTTTGCGCCGCCCTCGGCGAAGCGCCGGTAACGGCGGTAGGTCAGCTCGCCGGGACGGCCGTCCAGGGTAGCGTCGCAGCCTTCCATGGGATGGATGGCCAGCGAGTTGCCGGCCGTGAGTCCCGCTACCTGCACCTTTCGGGAAAGAATCGATCGAACGCGTTCGGGGTCCGTTTCAAAGCGGACGTGAGTTGCAGCTCGGCGCTCAGCCTCGAGCCGCAACTCGTCCAGAGTCTTGTACGCGAAGTGTTTCATCCTGTTGTGCGCGTTTCGGGAGCATGGCGATCGCGATAGCGCCTATCAGTGCCAGCCCAAAAATCGTGTAGAGGGGAAAATGATAGCTTCCGGCGCCCTGCCGCAGGATGGAGACCCCGTAGGGGAACCAAGTCTGGCCGATGGTGTCCGTGGGCAAGATGATTGCCATGGCGCGCGCCAAGGAGTTGGCGCCAAACTGCTCGGCGGCCATCAATGGAATCAGCATGTAATCCGCTCCCATGCCGAATCCGAACAAAACCGAAAACGTATAGATCGAAACCGGGTTGCCGGGGCTCACGAGGAACAGCAGGGGAATCGTCCCGGCCACCAGGGCATACGTCGCGGTCATGACGTACTTCTTTGGGAAGCGGTCCGCCATCCAGCCCATCCCGATGCGTCCCACGATGCTCGAGAAGAGAATGCACAGGAGCGCGTTGCTGAAGGTTTCGTCCAGAAGCTGCTGATTGCCCCCGAAGCCCTGCTCGGAGAAGACGAATTTCATGTGCTGATTGATGGAGCCGATGGCCCCGATGGAGCAGAAGCTGCCCACCACCAGCAGCCAGAAGGATCTTTGGCGCACCAGCTTGCCGAATTCCATGGGCGGCACTTTGGTGGATGCCTCATTGCTCGCTTCCCCATCCGGAAATTGGCCCATTTCGGACGGCCGGTCGCGCATCAGGAAGATCGCCAGAGGCCAGGCCAGCAGCATCAGCGCGCCAATGACCATCAGCGCCGTCTGGAAGCCGAAGGCCTCGGTCAGCGGCTGGGCGATGAACTTGGCTGAAAGTCCGCCGAACAAGCCCACGCCGAGGTATGCAATTCCCATCGCCTTGCCGCGGTGTTTTTGAAACCATTGGGAAATGATGACCTGGTGCGCGATCGGGCCGGAGAAGATGTACCCCACGATGTACAGAAACCAGAACGCGTAGTACACGAAGAGGCTGCCCTTCATGACGCTGAAGCCGCAGAAGGCGGCCGCGGTGAAGGCCGTTCCCACGACGATCAGCAAGCGGGGGCTGAAGCGATGCACCAGCAGCGGTCCCACCCACAGCGTCAGCGTCGCGGCTATGGGGAACCCTAGCGTGATATCGGCCCGCGACCACCCGAACTCCTTTTGATAATAGTCGTAAAAAAACGGCATTCCGTAGTAGGGGATCCCCACCGCGATGCCGAAGGTACAAAAAGCGGCGGCGGTAATCCACCACCCAAAGAATCCTTTGCGGTTCATTCAACCCCCGGTAAAAAATCGAACCCCTACTTATATCACACGTGCATCGCCTACTCATGCCGGAGGGTGATGGCCGGATCGACGCGCGAGGCTCGGCGGGCGGGCCCCCAGGTGGCCAATGCGGACGTGCCGAAAAGAATCGCGATCGTGACCAGCATTGCCAGGGGATCGGTGGGTTTCACGCCATACAGCAGGCTGGTGAGCAGGCGACCGAAGCTAATGGCGCCCACGATTCCCACTGCGGCGCCAACCACTACCGTTCGCAGGTTTTGTTTGAGGACCATCGCGAGAATGGCCCGCGGCCGAGCTCCGAGCGCCATGCGAACGCCAACTTCGCGCGTGCGCTGCGAGACGTTGTAGGCTGCTACCCCGTAAATGCCGACACAAGCCAGTAACAGAGAAAGCGTGCCGAGCACGCTCGCTATCGCCGCCGAGAGATTGGCGGAACGGAGCGCGTTGGCGATCGTCTCGCTGTAGGGCGCGGCGGAAGCCAGGAAGCGGCGGTCGATTTCGCGCGCGTGTTTCGGCAACTCCATCATCAGTGGTCCGGCCTCGCCGGAATGCCGGATCAACAGCCGGGAACGGCGGGCTCCCGGGGACGCCATGCAAATGTACGGCTCCCGCTCCGTTCCGAAGCCGCGCCCGCCAAAGTTGCGGACTACCCCGATCACCTCGAGTGGGCGCATCAGGTCCTTCCGCTCGATCCTCAAGGTCGGCAAAATCTGCAACGTCTTGCCTAATGGGCTTTCGCCGGGCCATAACCGTTGGGCCGCGGCCTCATTTATGATGACGGTGTCCATCCTGGCTTCATCGCCGCGAGTAAAGGAACGGCCATGCAGCAATGGGATCCGCAAGGTCTCGAAGAAGTTCGCGGAAACCTCGTTGAACCCGGCGTTGACGCCTGCTTCCGTTCGACGATCCGCAACCCTTACCCCGAAGCCCTCGCCGTACGGGATCACGCTGGCCCGCGCCACGGACTCGACGCCGGGCAGTCCGCCGATCCGCTCTATCAATGGTACGAGCAACCCGCGCGCCCGCTCGTCGCTTACCCCGCTCGCGTCCAGGCCGGGCGACATCACGATGACCTTTTCGTACTGGAAGCCGGTGTCCAGGTGCCGGACACGGTCGAGCGCACGGACCAGCAACGCAGTGCCGCTGAGTAGGATCGCGCATAGAGCCACCTGAGCGGCCAGAAGGATGGATCGCATGCGGCCGGTCGAAGTAGCGCGGCCGCCTTCGCGCAACCCCATGGCCGTGCCGTCGCGCACTGCAGTCAATGCAGGCGCCAAGCCGAACAACATCGCGGCAACAAACGTCGCGAAGAGAATGAAAGCCAGCACTCGGACGTCATTGGCGAACCGGAACGTTAGACTTTCGCCTGGACCGGCGATCATGCGGACGATCCCCCCCGGCGCCCAGGCTGAAATCGCTACGCTGGCGGCTCCGGCGATGCCGCTCAGCAGCAGGCCCTCTGCCACGAGTTGACGAAGAATCCGTCCACGGCTCGCGCCGAGCGAGAGGCGCACCGCGATCTCCCTACGCCGCGCAGTGGCGCGGGCCAGTTGCAGGTTGGCGACATTGGCGCAAGCCAGCAGCAGGATGAGCAGGGACGCCGCTCCCATTGCCAGAAAGATCGCGGAGGCAGGGCGGAACCTTGACGGATTGGCCAGGAAAGTAGGAGCCGTCACGAGGACACGGCTTTTTTCTCGTTTTGCCGAAGCCACAAATTGCGTGCTGAGCGTATTCAACTCGGCTTGAGCGCCGGCGCGACTCACTCCTGGCTTCAAGCGGCCGATCACCGAGACGCAACACGAGTTAGGGTTTTCCAGAATCTTCTGAGCTGGGTTGAAGATATCGCGCCACGCACCCGGAATCCACATGTGCGGGATATTGGTTGTCGGCCCGCTGAAGCCGGCCGCGGCAACGCCGACAACCTGCAGGCGACGTCCACTCAGCTCGAGCCATGCGCCGACGATACCCCGGTCGCCGCCGAATCGCGTCATCCACGTGTCGTAGTGCAGGACGATCTCCGGCGCCGGATCGTGAAGGTTGCCGGTTCCGCCAGAGAATCCGCGGCCCGCGGCAAAGCCTGTGCCAATCAGTTCGAAGTAGTTTTCGCTGGCCGCTACTGCATTTGCGCCCCAGGAAGCATCTCCCTGGCTCACTAGGGTGCCCGTGCCGGAGAAGGCCGCCAGGCCCGCGAGCGACTGCGTATTTGCCTGGAGATGGCGAAAGTGCGGCCAGGAGAAGCCTATCCACTGCCCGGCCCTTCGTTCCGAAAAGACCTGGACGGTCTGTTTGGCGTCCCTGATCGCCCAGGGCGCCAGCGCGAGCGCGTTGTACACGTTGAATAGAATGGCGTTTACGGCGATTCCGAGCACGAGCGCCAGCACCGTGGCCAGCGTGAAGCCCGGCTGCGCGGTGAGCGTGCGCGCTGCGTGCCGCAGGTCGCGAATGGAGTCGCTCAGCCAACGGATCGTCCAGGCCTCGTATGCTTCCTCGCGGGCGAGTGTCAGATTGCCCATGCCGCGCCGCGCAGACCGCCGTGCTTCCCCCTCGGTCATCCCTCGTGCCAGCAGGTCGCGCTCTTTCATGTTCTGGTGGAACGCGAGTTCCGCGTCGAGGTCTTCTTCATGCGCCGCCGGGCGGCCTTTCAATCGGTTGAAGAAACGAGTCCAGTTCATACGGCCCTCAGCACAAGGTGGATAGCGTCCACCATTCGGTCGAAATCGCGCTCCTCGGCTTTCAAGCGCTTACGGCCGGCAGCGGTCAAGGTGTAGTAGCGCGCCCGCCGGCCGGTCTCCGATAGTCGCCATCCCGCCTCGGCCCATCCATTTACCACCAGCCGCTGGAGAGCAGGATAGAGAGAGCCCTCTCCGACGTGAAGGAAAGCGCCGGTGGCTTGCTCCAGGTACTGGGCAATACCATAGCCATACAACGGGCCGCGAGAAAGGGTCTTGAGCACCAGCAGGTCGAGCGTGCCGGGCAGAAGGCCCGGTTGAGAGATTGGTTGGCGATCCATCGGCATTCGATGGTAGTGTAGCTTCGGAAGCCCTCCATGTCAATCAGGTCAGAGCTTGGCACTCTCCCTAAAGACTGCAGCGCTCTGAATGTGTGTCGGGCGAAATGCCTGAGGGAACTTCAAGCCGAATCCGAGTGCCCGGTCAAAACCGATGTGAGCTATCCAGATGAGCGAAAGTCCGATTGTCAGAGCGTGCTGTTGTGAGAATCCCCATAGCGCGACCGCCAGTGGAAGAGTGTAGCTGTGGACGAGGTTGTATGACGTACCCCCGATTCGTTTTCTGGCCAGGTACGGGAGGATAGAAACATCGGGAATCATAAACGACAGCGCGAACCAGCCCCAGCCGCCGCCAAGCCGAGCATAGAGAATGCACGCGGCGATGAGCACCACTAGGCCTTCGACTTTCAGAATGACGTCTGGGCGAGTCGGCATACCACGGATCGTACCAAGTTTGATGAAAGATAACAGATTTTATCGTGTTTGAAATCAAACCCAGGAAAATCCAGCGTTACGTCCACTTCCTGCCCCGCCGTGTTTGTGCGTCACCAACATTACGGCAGCGCCGCCGTGACAGAAACCGGCGCCAGGCGTAGAATCAGCTTGGTACGCTGAAGCAGAGGAGTTTCGTTCGAATGAGCCTGAACGTATCGCCCGAGGTCGAAGCACGCATCGTGGCCAAAGCCCAGGAAGCGGGAGTATCCGTTGACGACTATCTGGAGCAGGTGGTAGGCGAAAACGAGGAGTTCGGAGCTAAGGTGCGGGAGCTGGAGGCCAACACGAAGGCCCTTTCACGCGAAGAGATTCAGGGCAAGCTTGACCGCGGCGTAGCGCAGCTTGAGCGTGGCGATTATGTCGATGGCGAGCAGTTCATGGCAGACCTCCTCGCCGGGATCAAGGATGTGAAGCCCAAGCGCCGTGCTGGATGAGCGGCTACACTCTCACGGCCGAGGCGCAACAAGACCTCCGAGAAATTCGCGATTACCTTACAACCGAGGGTGGCCCACGCGTGGCACGCTACGTTGTGAGCGCATTTACTATAGCGTTCCGTAGGCTCGCGAAAAGACCGGGCATTGGACATCGGCGTGAAGATCTGACGCCCCACGAGAGTCTACGTTTCCTGCCCATCTTTTCTTACCTCATCGTCTACTGGCACGGTTCTAAACCCCTCGCCGTTGTTGCGGTGCTTCATGGCTCACGCGATGTTGCAAAAGTCTTACAGCAGCGTCCGCTGTGAGGTCTCGCGAACTTCCGGCATCTTCGCTCTGTCACAATGGGACGTGACGGTCTACGGAGCCGCCAAACATCGGGAACCATGATCGACACGGTGCTCAACCTGCTATTTCGTTGCTCTCACAATCGGCTGACCCGTCCGTTCACCCCGGTAAGCAAGGCGGGAGTCCCGCATGGTGATACATACGTGGTATGCCTCGATTGCGGTAAGCAGTTTGCTTACGACATGCTGGACATGCGGATTGGCAAGGGAATCGAACCCTCGGATCGATCGGGCGTGTTGCCGCCGAAGATGCCGATGCCCCGCAAGAAGAAACTGAAATACGCCTTCTGGGCTTCCGTGCCCCTGGCTGTAATGTTCGGGGCGGCGCTCAAGCCAAAGAAACCGCGTATCAAGCCTAGTGGTTCGGGCCTGCCCGCCAAGGCCGATAGCAACGAGAAGGTGTAATGCGCATCGGTCATTTTGTGGCGCACACATCACTGTTTCATTCTGCGACATGGGCGAAGGCGGCAAAAGATAGCGGATTGTCGCCGGCGGGCGCAGTCACCGAACTTCGCTGTTCGCGAAGGCTTCGTGGAGTTTCTCCCAGGTAACGCCAAGGTCCTCCGGCAGCACTCGTGTTTCGCCGACTGTGGTCATGAAATTCGCGTCGCCCGTCCATCGCGGCAGCACGTGCATATGAACATGTCCGGCCACTCCCGCGCCCGCGCAAGCTCCGATGTTCATGCCGATATTGAGCCCTTCCGGCCTGTACACGGCGCGCAGGATGCGCTCCGCCTCGCGCGTCAGCATCATCATCTCGGTGGCGGTCTCGGGCGGGGTGTCCTCCAGAGTGCCAGCGTGTGCATACGGCGCCACCATCAGGTGGCCCACGGCGTAGGGATAGCGATTGAGAATGACGTAGTTGAGGCGGCCGCGATGAACAATCAGATTCTCGCGATCGCCGCCGGCGGCCGCGCGATCGCAAAAGATGCAGCCTTCGTCACCCCTCTGCCTGCCGACGTACTGGTAGCGCCATGGACTCCAGAGACGATCCATATTGTGGCACAGCGGAAAAGGACTACGTCGTCTGCGCCTGATCGGCGGGCTGCGGCTCTTCGGCGCCCGTGTCCGCCGCGGCGGAATTGTTGACGATGTCCTTTAGCTCCTTGCTGGGCTTGAAGTAAGGGATCTTCTTCGCCGGCACCTCGACGCGGGCGCCAGTTTTGGGGTTTCGTCCAACACGGGGCTGGCGCTGGCGGGTCCGGAAGCTTCCGAAACCGCGAATCTCGATCTTGTCTCCAACGCGCAAGGCTCGGACCACGCTGTCGAAGATAGCCTCGACAATGATCTCGGATTCCTTGCGAGTCATCTCGACCACTCGGGAGACTTCTTCAACCAGGTCGGCCTTTGTCATATACTCATTTGCTCCATAAAACGGGTAAAGTACCCCGAAAGAGGGGACCGGCGCAAGCGTCGCTTTGCATTCAAGAACGATTTTCCGTCCTGTCCTTCAGGCTGATCGCTTCTTCGATAGTAGTCGTAGCGGCGGCGGCTTGCCTCCGGTAATCCTCCAGCCGCGTCTTCTCCTCATCGTAAACGACAGCGCGGAGACTCAGGCCAATCTTTTTTTCGGCCTCGCTCATTTTCAGGATTTTGAATTCGTATTCCTGGCCAATTTCGAGCGCGGATGCATCGGATTTTCGTTCGCCGAGTTCGGGAATCTCCGAATTATGGCACAGCCCTTCGACACCTTCGGCCAGTTCGACGAACGCTCCGAAGCCCGCAATGCGCCGCACGCGGCCCTGTACGATGTCGCCGGCCTGGTGGTTCTGGAAATACATCTCCCAGGCGTCGGGCTGCAGTTGCTTGACGCCCAGCGAGAGACGGTGCGACTTGGAGTCGATCTGCAGAATCACCGCCTGCACGAGCTGGCCTTTTTTCAATATCTCCGAGGGGTGTTTCACCCGTTTGGTCCAGGAGAGATCGGAAACGTGAACCAGCCCGTCGATGCCTTCTTCGATCTCTATGAACGCGCCAAAGTCCGTCATGTTGCGGACGCGGCCTTCCACCACGGAACCGATGCTGTAGCGCTGGTCGATGGTGGTCCAGGGATTGGGTTCGAGCTGCTTGAGGCCGAGCGAAACGCGCCGGTCCTTCTGATGGACCTCGAGCACCACGGCTTCCACCTGGTCGCCCGGCTTCACCACCTTGGACGGATGCTTCATGCGCCGCGACCAGGTCATCTCGGAGACGTGTATCAGGCCTTCGATGCCGGCTTCCAGCTCCACGAAAGCGCCGTAATCGGTCACGCTCACCACGCGTCCCATCACCCGGCTGTTCACCGGATAGCGCTCCTCGACCGAGAGCCACGGGTCCGGCATGAGCTGCTTCATGCCGAGCGACACGCGCTCCTTGTCCTTGTCGAATTTGAGGATCTTGACGGTCACCTCATCGCCCGGGTGGACGACCTCGCCGGGGTGATGCACACGGCCGTACGACATGTCGGTGACGTGCAGCAATCCATCGATTCCGCCCAGGTCCACGAACGCCCCGTACTCGGTAAGATTCTTGACCACCCCGTTGAGCACGGAGCCTTCCTCGAGCTGTTCGAGGGTGACCGCTTTGCGATCGTTGATCTCCTCTTCGAGGGCCGCGCGGCGCGAGACCACCACGTTGCCGCGGCGGCGGTTGAGCTTGATGATCTTGACCGGAAGATCCTGGCCTATCCATCCATCCAGGTTGTGTACGGGCCGCGTATCGGCCTGGGAGCCGGGCATGAACGCCGTGATGCCCACATCCACGGAAAGCCCGCCTTTCACGCGCCCGGCAACATGGCCGGAGATGGTCAACTGATTCTGAAAGGCCTTCTCCAGGTTGTCCCAGACGCGTATGCGCGCCGCTTTCTCGTGCGAGAGCAGCACGTAGCCTTCCTGCTCTTCGCCGTGATCGATCATCACGTCCACTACATCGCCGGTCCGCACGCGAACCGCGCCGTCCGGACTTAGGAAGTGAGTGAGCGGAACCAGCCCCTCCGACTTATAGCCGAAGTCCACGATCACTTCCTTGGCCGTAATTTTGAGAATCGTTCCCTGGAGAATTTCACCTTCGGCGGGAGGGGAGAAGTGGCCATAATCGTCGATCAGGTGCTCCAACTCTTCCGCGGTAGTGGGGTTGGAATTGGCTGGAGCGGGATTGTTTGTCCGCTGATCTTTCTGATCTCTGGGCATTCCCAAAAGCCTCCGGGGCAACTGACGGTCAATGGTTCGAGAATGATGCCTGCTGGGAAGGTGGGCGCTGAAGTGTGATGCGAAACTTCGGCGGTCGTGCTCGCTGCTCCTCTACTCGCAAACCATTAACAATCAGTATTTTAAAACAATAGCCGAGACAGCCATCCTTGTCAACCGCGAGAGGCGCCGCGGAATGCGCCGAAATCGGCGTATTTTGGCCTTTTTGAGCAAGAAATTGTGCGAAATCACATAGTCGCCGAACACGGCGGCGATTTGCGATACCATACGTCCGATGGAAAGCGCGACGAGCGGAAGTTCGAACCGCAGAAAGTTTCTCAAGCTGGGAGCCGCTCTCACCGGCGGCTTGTCGGCATGCAAGCAGTCCGCGCCGGATGCCGCAAGCGAAGAGCCGAGTCGTCTGGGCAAGCCCATCAGCGCCTATGGCGAGCGCTCGCCGTATGAGAAGGCGGCCCGCATGCTGCCCGACACGCGGACGCCCGAAGCCGCGTCCAGCCGCACGCCGCTGCAGGATTGCTACGGCGCCATCACGCCTGCTCCGCTGCACTTCGAGCGTCATCATGCCGGCGTTCCTGATATCGATCCGGCCCGGCACCGGCTGCTCATTCACGGCATGGTGGAGCGGCCGCTGATTCTCGCGATGGACGAGATCCGGCGGCTGCCGTCGGCGACCCGTATCCATTTCGTGGAGTGCGCCGGCAACAGCGGCAGCGAGTGGGGACCCAGAACCGGGCCGACGGCGCAGGCCGCGCACGGCCTGGCAAGCTGCAGCGCGTGGACGGGTGTGCCGCTCTCGCTGCTGCTCGAAGAGGTTGGAGTGAAACCGGCCGCTAGCTGGATTCTGGCCGAAGGCGCGGATGCCTGCCGGATGCAGCGCAGCATACCGCTCAAGAAGGCCATGGCCGACGTGCTGGTCGCTTACGGCCAGAACGGCGAGGCGGTGCGGCCCGGGCAGGGTTATCCGCTGCGTCTGGTGGTTCCGGGATGGGAGGGCAACCTTCAGGTGAAGTGGCTCCGGCGCATCAAGGTGTTCGACCAGCCGCACATGACGCGCGACGAGACGTCCAAGTACACCGACCTGATGGCGGACGGCAAGGCGCGGCAGTTCACCTTTGAGATGGAAGCCAAATCGGTGATCACGTTTCCATCCGGCGGCCAGAGGCTTGCGGGGCGCGGGGCCTATGAGATCGGCGGCCTGGCATGGTCGGGCCGCGGCCGCATCGAGCGCGTGGAAGTTTCCACCGATGCCGGCGCCACCTGGCGCAACGCGGCGCTCGAAGAACCGCGGCTGCGCATGGCTTTCACGCGCTTCCGCGTCCCGTGGTCGTGGGACGGCTCGGAGGTTACGCTCGTATCGCGCGCCATCGACGAGACGGGCTACGTGCAGCCGAGCCGCGAGGATCTGATTGCCGCACGCGGCAGGAATTCGCAGTATCACTGCAACTGCCTCACGGCGTGGAAGGTGATGGCGGACGGGAGCGTGGGCAATGCCGGTGCTTAGGCTGGGCGTGGTATCTCTGCTGGCTGCGCTGCCCCTGCTCGGGCAGTCGCCCCGGTTCGGCGTGGGACGCGCTCCCACGCCGGAGGAAGTCAAAAGCTGGGACATCTCGATCGCGCCCGATGGAACCGGGCTTCCGGAGGGAAGCGGCACTGCCCTGCAAGGCAAGGACATCTATGCCAGCAAGTGCTCCAAGTGCCACGGCACGCAGGCTCAGGGCGGTGACGACGCCGCGCTGGTAGGCGGCAAAGGCTCGCTGAACACGCCCAAGCCGATGAAGACCGTGGCGAGTTACTGGCCCTACGCAACCACCTTGTGGGACTACACGAGCCGGGCCATGCCGTTCAAGGACCCGGGATCGTTGAACCCGAACCAGGTCTACGCGGTTGTGGCGTACGTACTGCACCTCGGCGGCATTATCGGCGAATCGGATGCGATGAACGCCAGGACGCTGCCTGCTGTGCGGATGCCGAACCGCGACGGCTTCATTCCCGATGCCCGCCCGGACGCCGGCAGGAAAGCTTCAAAGAGGTAACTTCCTGGGAAGCCTTCTGTTCGATCTCCGGTACGCTGTAAGGCTCTTGCGCAAGAGTCCGGGGTTCACCGCGATTACGGTCCTTCTGCTGGCGGTCGGAATCGGCGCCAATACGGCGATCTTCAGCGCTCTGGACACGCTTCTTCTGCGCCCTCTAGCGGGCGTGAAGGATGCGGAAGAACTGGTTCTCATCATGCAAGTGCGGCCCAACGCATCGCCGCGCAGCGTGTTCTGGCACTCTTTCTATAGAGAGCTGAAGAAGAGATCCACCACCATGTCCCAGGTTGCCGGACAGACCGATCTCAACCTTGCGGTGGGCGACGGCGCGACGGTCGAACTGGTTCGCGGTCACGTCGTCACCGGGGAATTCTTCTCCACTCTGGGCGTCCAGGCCCTGCACGGCCGCGTGCTCACGCCGGAGGACGAATGGCGGGCGTCGGATACGCTGCCGGTGGTTCTGAGTTACCGGTTTTGGCAGCGCAGGTTTCGCGGCGATCCCGCTGTTGTTGGACAAACGCTTCTGGTGCAGGGCCATCGTTTCGTCGTGGTCGGAGTTCTGCCCAAGTCCTTTAACGGGACTTCCGTGGAGACAAGTCCCGAATTGCGCATCCCGCTCATAGCCGCCAACGTGGTGATTCCCGCCGACGCCGACGAGGTCCAGGGCATCGACAGGCTGATATTCCAGGTCTTCGGGCGCCTCAAGCCGGGAGCGACGCCGCAGCAGGCGCAGGCCGAGTGCGCCAGCCTTTGGCGGGCGCTCACGGAAGCCGAACTCGCCGGCCGGCCCGGCCAGCCGGGATCCAGCCGGGAGTGGGAGCTGAGCAGCCGGATCGAGGCGCAGCCCATTGCGCGCGGCGTCTCCGTGCTCCGGAGGGAATACTCCACCGCCCTGGCCCTGCTGATGGCCAGCGTGGGACTGCTGTTGCTGATGGTCTGCGCCAGTGTGGCCGGGCTTCTGCTGGCGCGATGCGCCGCGCGGCGGCAGGAACTGGCCCTCAGGATGGCGATAGGAGCGACCAGGGGCGGGCTGTTCCGGCAGATGTTGGTGGAAGGCGCTCTGCTTGCCGCTCTGGGAGGAGCCGGCGGAGTAGTGGTGGCGTTTGCCTCTTTGTCCCTGCTCGTCTTCGCCCTTCCTCCGATTCGCACGCCGGATGCAATCAGTCTTCCGCTCTCCATCGCCCTTGAACCGGACCTCCGGATCCTGAGCTTCCTTCTGGCGATCTGCGTCGTGACCGTGCTGGTGTTCGGCCTCGCGCCGGCTCTTGCGGCCGCACGTATCAATATCAACTCCTCAATCCGGGCGGCGCGCTTCGGCCGCGGGTGGCGCAGCCGGCAGGCGCTGGTGACGATACAGGTCGCGCTTTGCACGATGCTGCTGGTGAATGCCGGCCTTCTCATCGACACGTTTCGGCGGCTGAGGCACGTGGACGCCGGTTTCGACCGGGACCACGTGGTGACATTTTCGTTGTCGCCGGGGATGCTGCGGTACTCCGGAGCGCAGCAGCTCTCCTTGCAGCAGCGCCTGATGGAGCGGACGCAATCTCTTCCCGGCGTTCGCGCAACGGCCGTCGCCTCGCGCGTCGTCATGCGGGGCGGGAGTCTGCGCGCCACGGTCGCTCCCGCGGGCCAGACCCCGGCGCCGAACGACTTTCTCAACACGAGCTATAACACGGTCTCACCGCGTTACTTCGAAACCATGGGGATGCGCGTGGTGGCCGGGCGGACCTTTACGGGCGGCGAAGCCGAGGGCCGGCAACTGCGTCCGATAGTGGTCAACGAAGCGTTTGCGCGGCGCTTTTTCCCGGGAATCGATCCGATCGGCCGCCACGTCGGGATTGGAACCGGTACGGCCGCAAAGCCAGAGTTCGAAATTATCGGCGTGACGAGCGACGCGAAATACCGGTCCCTGCGGGAAGCGCCGCCGCCCACCATGTATCACCTCTGGACGCTTCATCCCAAGTACTCCATCTCGTTCAACTTTCATGTCCGCACTCACGGGAGGCCGGAGGCCGCGATCCAGCCGGTGCGGGAGATCCTGCGCGAGATCGATCCGCAGCTTCCCTTCTTCGAGATTAGAACCCTCGCCGAAGAGATCGAAACGTCGTTATGGAGCGAGCGCCTGCTGGCCGCGCTGGCGCTGCTGTTCGCCGTGGTTGCGGCGGTGCTGGCGGCGTTCGGGATTTATGGCCTGCTTTCCTACGCGGTCACCCAGCGCACCCGCGAGATCGGCATCCGCATGGCGCTGGGGGCGAACCGCGCAAACATTCTGAGCCTGATCTCCCTGCAGACCCTCGCCATGGCATCCGCAGGGCTGGTGCTGGGCCTGCTCGCCTCGTTCGGCGCCGCGCCGCTGGTCGGACGCCTGCTCTATGGCGTCGCCCCGTCGGATCCAACGGCGTTTTCGCTGGCTGTGTTGCTTGTAGCGGTTGTGGCGGCGGCGGCTACGGTACTTCCCGCCTGGCGCGCGGTTCGAGTAGAGCCGGCGGTCGCGCTGCGTCAGGAAACGTGAGTATTGGCGTTCACCTGGGCGGAAGCGGATTGGTCCCGCGCTCCAGACGTCTCTGTTCGTTCCGGGGCAGATTGCCGAAAAAATCGAGCTGGGCAAAGGTCTCTATGAAATCGACTGCGTGCGCAAAATGGGCAAGTTTCTCCCCGATCTGTCCGGTGTTGGGCAGGATGAAGCCGAACATCTCTTTCGTGTCGTCGCCGTGGACGCACAGCACCGCTTTGTAGAAATGACTGGGCACCGCCACCTGGTTGGCTCCGATCGATCGCAGCGGCCTCCCGCCGGCGAAAGCCGATCCGGTAAAAACCCAGACTTTGCCGTGCGCACGGACCAGGTCGCGGATCGCCTCTTCCAGATTCGCCCATCGGCCCCGGTTGAACCCGCCCACCTGCGGCGCCATGTTGCTGAGCAGAAAACTCGTGCTCATCGCATCCTTGCTCCTCGTGAAGTCCGCCGCCGGAGCCAGGTGGCCGCGATCGAATCCGCTTCCGGCATAGTCGCTCAACTCCGCGCGTTCGCCGCGTAGAAGGTCTCGATCCGGCCGGAAGTTGTTCTTCCGTTCCGCTATCTTCTGCGAGAGATCCTCGCGGGTCAGGACGTACCCTACCCATACTGGTATCTTTGAGCCGGAACTGTAGCAGATTACGAAATAATGCTTATCGAGAACACGGCCGGGACATTCCGGCTGCCCGTAGGCGAAGGTGTCGGCGGTCGAAGCGGCAAGAACGAACGTGGCGAAGATCGGGAAAATCCAGCGGAGCGCTGTCACGTACGAAATTATACAACCGCGTGCCTGGGAAGGCGTGAAAGAATCGGGCGTTAGCTGCTGCGGGCGTTCTTCCTCACGGACGGTCTCAGCAGGGCCTCTACCTTCTCCAGTAAACGGGCTGATGTATATGGCTTCTGAATGAATGCGGCGGGGGGCGCGGCGCTCAAACGGCGCAGGGCATCCGCCTCCAGGTAGCCGCTCGAAAGAATGACACGGACATCGGAATCCAGCAGCCGCAGCCGCTCCAGCGTCTCTCCGCCTCCCATGCCAGGCATCGTCAAATCCAGGAGCACCACATGGATGTCATGGAGGTTCTGCCGGAACCGCTCCAGGCCTTCGGCGCCGTCCACCGCAGTCAGCACTCTGTAACCTGCCCGCTCGAGAGACGCGCGGGCGATCGAGCGCACCATATCTTCGTCGTCAACGATAAGAATCATACCTGTCTGCTTGTTCGCCTCCACTCTCTCGGGCGGCTTCCGCCGCGCCTCGCCTGCCGGAAGCCATACCCGGAAAGTACTGCCGGCTCCAGGCGCCGTCTCCACTTCAACGGCGCCTCCGTGGCTCCGCGCAATTCCCTGAACGGCCGCGAGTCCCAAGCCCCGCCCCGGAAATTTCGTTGTAAAGAAGGGATCGAAAATTCGGTCCCGGGTCCGCTCGTCCATCCCGCAGCCGGTGTCCCGCACTTCCAGAAATACCAGATGTCCCTCTGCCCCGGTTCGGACCGTCACCGCTCCGCCCTGTTGGTCAATGGCCTCGCCCGCGTTCACTACCAGGTTCGCGATCACTTGCTGGATCTGCCTCACGTCCGCGTCGAGATGTGGTAGGTCTGGGTCCAGTTCCAGTTGCAATTGCACCCGGTTAGGAAGAGAGCTTTGCAGCGCGGAAGCCATTTCGCGGACCATGGCGGACAACTGCACGGGCTCGATCGCGAATTGGCCTTGGCCGGAATAGGCAAGCAACTGGCGGATTAAGCCGGCGGCTCGCTCCGAGGCGCCCGAGACAGTCTGCAGCAATCGATAGGCGGGGTGATTCGCGTCGAACAGCTCCATGGCCAGCGAAGCTCCGGCCAGAATGCCCGTGAGAAGATTGTTGAAGTCGTGAGCGACGCCTCCCGCAAGCGTTCCGAGGCTCTCCATCTTCTGTGCCTGCCGGACCTTCTCTTCCATGCGCTTCCGCTCGGAGACGTCGGAGATCAGGCAGACTGCCCCGTTCGGGCCGCCGATCTCGCCGGAAACCGGATCAACTGCCATGTGGAAGCAGCGCTCGCCAACTCGAATATCCTTCTCCTGACGGTGTCCCGTCCGCCACACACCGTGCAGGAGTTCCTCCGCTCCGTCTATCAGTTGCGTGCAGTTCGAGCCGGATAGCTCCACGGGAGTTTTGGCCAGCAGCCGGGCGAGCGCCGCGTTGGACCGGACCACTCTTCCATCGGAGTCAAGCACGGCTACGCCATCGTTGATGGCGTCGAAGGTTGCCTGCCACTCGCGGCGGGCGATGCGCTCGGCTTCGCCGGCTTCGTGCAGGCGCAGCAGAGAGCGCACCGTAGCCACCAGCACCATCGGATCCACCGGTTCGGCGATATAGGCGTCGGCGCCATTCTCCAGCGCCTGGGCCCGGTGAGCGTCTTCCACAAACGATGAGGAGATCTGCAGAACTATCGTGGAGCGAATCTCGGAATTGGCTTTGATCTGCCGGCAGACGAAATAGCCGTCGATGTCGGGAAGATTGATATCCAGCAGAACGAGGGGAACCGGCTCGCTGGCCAGCATGCTCAGGGCAGCGTTCCCCGTGGTCGCCTCCCGGACCGCGAATCCCGCATGGTGGAGGATGCGGCTCTTCGCGTAAAGTCCGGACGGATTGTCGTCGACATTCAGAATATTGATGGAGGTCATGCCGCTCCTTCCGCGGGCGTCGGAGGCGTTTCGGCGCCCGCGACCGTACTCTTAAAGGTAGTAAAGTTAGCCGGAATGGTTACACGAAACACCGATCCGTATCCCAGGCGACTCTCCGCCTCAATTCCGCCTCCCAGCAGCTCCGCCAGCTTGCGCGAAAGCGGAAGACCCAGACCGGATCCTTTCATTCGCCGTTGCATGGGATTTTCAATCTGCAAGAATTCTTCGAAAATCCCCCTCATATGCTCCGGTGCGATTCCGATTCCCGTGTCCCGCACGGTAAAAGAAACAGCGTTGCTCTCCGGCTGGCGCGCCGCATGAACCCGGACCTCCCCCTGTTCCGTGAACTTCAACGCGTTAACTGTCAAATTTCGCAGAATCTGCGAGACCTTGCGCTCATCGGTTTCCATTTCAATCGGCTCGCCGGGCTCCTCGATTGCGAGCTGCACGCGGTCGTCCGCGAGGAGGGGACGCAGCATGCCCCGCAGCGCCCCAAGCAGCTCCGCAACCGTGAATCGATTGGGCCGGACGTCCAACTTCCCAGCGTTTGCACGAGCCAGATCGAGCAGGTCGTTCACGAGGTCGGAGAGATCCTCGGCGCTCTTCCGGATGAAGCGCGTCTGCTTTTCCTGCTCGGGAGTGAGGTCGCCGTCGGCCCAGCTGAGGAGCAGGCCGGAAAGGGCCAGAATGGAGTTGATTGGGGTGCGGAACTCATGCGACATGTAGTGGAAGAATTCGGTCTTCAGCTCGACGGCCTTGCGCAACTGGCTGTTGGACTCGTCCAGCTCCGCGTGCAGAGCGATCACGCCCCGGTTGGTATCCTCCAGATCCTGGTTCAGCCGCGTGAGTTCTTCCTGACGGGTGCGCAAGTCGCTCAAAGCCCGCAACAACTCCCGGTTTTGCCGCTGCAACTCTCCGACGATGTCCTCGCGGCCCCCGCGGGTCAGTTCCGCTGTCAGGTGCCTCAGACGCCGATCCGAGAAGACCGGCGCGCCTTTCGGCAGACGCTTGCGCAGGTACACGGAAGTCCCGCCTCCCGGAACCGAGTCGATCTGGAACTGTTCCACCAGGCGCCGCGCTCCCATCAGCCCCATCCCCAGTCCGCTCTCCGGACGATAATCGCCCGCAAGAATCCCGGTCAAATTAGGAATGCCGGAACCTTCGTCGCTCACCCGGACCAGGAACAGCTGCGGCGATGTCTGGCCCTCCAGGAAATACTCTACTCTGCCTTCCCGGGCGTACATCAATGCGTTGCGGGCGATCTCGGAAACGGCCGTCGCCAGTTTGGTTCGCTCTACTGGATCGAAGCCGAGGATCTCCGCTATCCGGCGCGTCCGATGACGCGCCGTCACAATATCATGCTCTCTCTGAAGCGTCACCGCCTCGACCAGTTCCCAGCCGCTCACCGAAGCGCCTCTCTCTCCCGCACCAAGATGACGGTAGCATCGTCTCGCGAGCGCGCAAAATCCCTGTGTGCTGAGTAACCGTCCTCCTGGCGATGCTGGCGCCGCATTCGGTAACCCTTGACGTCGAGAATTCCGTGGCCGTGATCCTCAAACGTAACACGCAATTCGTCAAAAGCGCCGTTTTGGATGGTCTCCAAACGCACGGTTCCGCCATCTGGCCGATCGCCTCAGGAAGGGGAACCGCCGGAATCCTCTCGTTGCCGCAGCGAATTCCGAAGGATTTGGAGGCCCTTGTCCACGTTCAAGGCGGTTTTCACGCCCTTCAGGAGCAGTCCAAGCTCCACCAGCGTGATAGCTACCGCCGGACGCATTCCAACCACAACCGTCTCGGCATCCAGAATTTTGGACATGGCCGCCGTGCCGGCCAGCATGCGGCCAATGAATATGTCCACAATGTCGAGCGAAGAGATATCGATCACGACGCCTTTGGCGCCGGTTTCCGCGATGCGTCTCGTGAGATCGTCCTGAAGGGCGCTGGCGAGCCTGTCGTGCATATCCGCCTGAATGGACACCAGCAGAAATTCGCCCACCTTAAGAATCGGAATCCGGTTCAATCTTCCCCCTTAGGGCAGCTCTTTTTGGCGTGTAATTTCGAATCCGGTTTTGACCAGAGCGGCGGCCAAAGCATCCGCGAGACTCGCCTTGGTGACAACGCCGCCCAGGTCCACTTCCAAATGAACGACGGTCTGCGCGATCTGGGGACGGATGCCGCTGATGATACACTCCGCGCCCAGTAACCGCGCCGCGGCGACTGTCTTGAGCAGCTGCTGGGCCACCAGCGTATCCACGGTAGGCACGCCGGTCATGTCGATAATGGCGATCGAGGCCCCTGTGTTTACAATCTGCTGCAGTAGACTTTCCGTCACTACCTGGGCGCGGGCGCCGTCCAGGGTCCCAATGAGGGGCACGGCAAGAACGCCGGCCCACAAGCGGATCACGGGCGCGGCAAGCTCCGTCATCTCCTGCTGTTGGCGCAGAATCAGATCTTCGCGCCCCTTCCGGTGGACCTCCATCGTATAAATGCCCAATTCGTCGAGCAGGAGCGAGGCGCCCCAGATCTCCTCCGCCAGTTTTGGCGCGTTGTTCGCGTACTCGTTGCACAGGATGGAGAATAGCGGTTTCTTCAGAGAAAAGAGAAACCCGGCCGTCTCGGACGGAGTTAATCCTTGCTGCGAGCAGGCCAGGGAAAGAGACGCCAACTCCTCGTGGACATTGGACCACGCCTGCCCCGAGAGATCCTCGAAGCCCCCCTCCGATGCGGCTTGGGAAATGCCGGCCGTCAGTTTTCTGGCCCGTCTGCGGACCTCCTCCTCCGGCAAGGCGCGGCCCTTCAGGGCCATACTGCACGACATCTCACGCGTCCATTCCTCAATGAGGTCTTCACCGTGACGCCTGAGTATCTCCGGAATTCTGCTGCGATCGTCCATTAAGCATCCTTCGGGGGGGTAGTGAAGGCACGGTAAAGCAAAAATCCGGCAATGTGGGGCGACACCGGATCTTCAATAGTGTATAAGGAATTCCATGCCGCGAATTCTGCCGCTCGCTCTGTTTGCCCTCCTCCTGCCGGAGACCGCCCTTTCGCAATCGGACCCGGTCTCCGCGATGCCTGTGGGACACGAGTACCGGCAGGACGACCTTCCCTCGATCGCCACCGCGCCCGACGGATCGCTGTGGGGCGCCTGGCTGAGCTTCGTTGGCGACCGAGACGACGTGGCCATCCGCCACTACAAGGACGGCAAATGGAGCAACATTCAGTGGGTGCCGGGGACCAGCGGCGATAGCTGGCTGCCGCAAGTGGCCGTGGACGCCGCCAATCGCGTCTGGGTGGTATGGTCCTCGCAGGTGAGCGGCAACTGGGACCTTTTCGCGCGCCGCTTCGATCCCGCAACCCAGGAATGGAGCCGCATGGAGAGGCTCACCACCAGCCCGCTGCCGGATATCAACCCGCGCCTGGCCTCCGACGGCAAGGGCCGGTTTGCACTCGCCTGGCAGGGCTTTCGCGGGAAGAACGCCAATATTTTTCTGAAGACTTTCGACGGCCAAAACTGGTTGCCCAACGTGCGGGTCACCAACCGCGCGGCGAACGATTGGGAACCGGCCGTCGCGATCGACAGTCAGGGCGCCGCATGGATAGCTTACGACAGCTACAAAAACGGCAACTACGATGTCTATCTGTCGCGAGTGAAGGATGGAGCGGTGCAGGGCGAAGAGATGGCCGTCGCCGCGACGCCGCGCTTCGAAGCCCGGCCCACGGTGGCCGTGGATAGCGCCGGCCGGGTGTGGGTGGCGTGGGAGGCGGGTCGTCCGAACTGGGGCAAGGACCAGGGCTATACGATCCGCGAGCGCCAGCCCGGCGTTCCATTGGGCGCTATCAGGGAATTGCGCATCCGCTGTTATGCGGGCGGCGAGTGGAAAGAGACGAGCGCGCCGCTGAACGCGGCCTTCCCGCAAGGCAACACCTACCAGCCGCACGTGTTTGCCGATGGCAAGGGCGGAGTGTGGGTGGCTGCCAAGACCCGTATGGTCAGCTTCGCGGGCGTTCAGGGACGCGGGCAGAGGGGTTACTGGGAGTATGCCATCACGAGATTGGAAGGCGCGAACTGGACCAAGGCCGTCCCGCTGCCCAACAGTTGGGGCCGGTCCAGCACGCGGATCAATGCCACGCTGGCGACAGATGGCCGCCTCTGGCTGGCATGGCCGACGGATAATCGGGGGGTTGAGTTCGCGCACCGTCCCCTGCGCCAGCAAGTCTACGTCGGAAGCGTTCCCTCGCCGGTTACGATGGCCGCGCCGGCGCTGAGGAATCCAGCCGAAGAAAAGATTGAAGTGAAGCTGGGCCACGCCGACGAAGCCGGCGATCTGCGCGCCATCCGTTCCTATGTCGCCGTGGTGGGCGGCGAGCCCAAGCACATCGTGCGCGGGGACTTTCATCGACACACCGAGTTGAGCTGGGACGGCGGAGGCGGGAACGATGGCTCGCTCCAGGATTTCTACCGCTACATGATCGACGCGGGCGCAATGGATTTCGGCGCATCCACCGACCATCAAGGCGGCGCGTGGCCTTACTGGTGGTGGTACACGCAGAAGATGACCGACATGTACCACGTGCCGGGCGCCTACGTCCCGGTCTTCGGTTACGAGCGCAGCGCCACCTTTCCTAACGGCCACCGTAACATGTTCTTCGCGCGGCGCTCCGATTCTCGTGTGACACCCTTTTTCCTCAAGGACGGAGTCCAAGGCTTTACCCTGCCCCTATCCCCCCAAGGCGATGAACCCGGCGTTGGCACCGGTGCGCTGGTGGCCAACGACACCAAGCTGCTCTATGAAGAGATTCGCAAGCGCAACGCCATCGCCATCTCTCATACCTCCGGAACGCGCATGGGAACCGACTGGCGCGATAACGATCCGGACCTGGAGCCGGTGGTCGAAATCTTCCAGGGCGCAAGAACCAGCTACGAGAAACTGGGCGAGCCGCTGGTGGCTCGCGAGCAGCAAGACGCGCAGCACATGAAGGTTGCGGGCTACTTCCCCGAAGGAATGGTTTCCAACGCCTGGGGCAAGGGCTATAAGCTGGGCATCATCGCCAGCTCGGATCACGGCTCCACGCACATCTCATACGCCATGGTCTATACCGCCGACCCCACCCGGCAGGGCATCCTCGATGCCATCCGACGGCGCCACACATATGGCGCAACCGACAACATCGTTCTGGACGTCCAAATGGGGGAGCATTTCATGGGCGACGAGTTCCCGATGAGCCAGCCTATACCGTTGAAGGTAAAGATCCGGGGCACGCGAGCCGTCGCGCGCGTCGATGTAATCAAGGACAGCCAGATTGTCTACTCGGTTTCTCCCGGGCAGCGGATAGTCGAATTCGAATATACTGATAGAGAGGATGTCGGGGGCAAGCACTATTACTACGTGCGGGTGCGGCAGGACGACGACACGATCGCTTGGTCCTCGCCCATGTTCGTCAATTACCAATAGACAATGAGCAGCTTCTTGCGGAAAATTCCCGAGCCGTTCCGCACGGGTCTTGGATTTATCCTCCTCCTCATGGGCATCATCGGACTTCTGATTCCGGTCGTGCCCCAGTGGCCGTTCCTGATTCCCGCATTGGTCATCCTAGCTGACCGGTTCGACTGGGCCAAGCGCGTGCTCGAATGGGCGCAGTGCAAGCTGGCCAAAATTCGCGGGGTCAAAATCAGCGGGTAAGATATCTGCATGGCGGAAATTCCGGCAGGCACGAAGCGCGAGGAAGCGCTGGTGGTGACTACTGAAGAGGCAATCAGCTTCCTCGGCCTCGATTCCGCGCGCGTTCTCTCGACTCCCCAGATGATCCTGCAAATGGAGCGAACATCGCGCAACGCCGTGCTACCCCTGCTGGACCCCGGTCACGATACCGTCGGAACCCACGTGAATGTCTACCACCTGGCCGCGGCGCCGCTGGGTTCGCGCGTGATCTTCCATTCCGAAGTGCTCTGGGTCGAAGACCGCCGGATTCAATTCAAAGTCGAGGCTGTGGACGAAAAGGGCGTTAAGATCGGCGAGGGCACGCACGAGCGAAGAGTGATTGATATCGCCCGCTTCGCGGAAAAGATGGAGCGGGCGAAAGCCGGGCTATCCTAGGAAGATGCTACGTATCTTTCTCATTCTGGCGCTCATGGCGGCGGCTTCCATCGCCTGGGCCGAATCCGCCGGCGGCGTGAAGTGGACCGCGCCTTTCGGGTGGAAGTCGCAAGGACCCAGGCCCATGCGCGCCGCTACTTATGCCGTGCCCGCCGAAGCGGGCGACAAGGAAGCTGGCGAGATGGCCGTCTTCTATTTCGGGCCGGGGCAGGGCGGCGCGGTGCAGGCCAACATCGACCGTTGGATCGGCCAGTTCGAGCAGCCCGACGGAAAGCCTTCGCGCTCCGTGGCGCGCACCAAGAAGGAGACCATCGGAGGCTTTGCGGTCACAACCATCGACCTCACCGGGACGTACGTCGCGTCCATGGGACCCATGTCGGGTGTCAAAGGCAACAAGCCCGGCTACCGCCTGCTGGGAGCAATAGTAGAGAGCGCGGAAGGACCGCTGTTCTTCAAACTGACCGGACCGGAGAAGACTGTGGCGGCTGCGCAGCCGAAATTTCAATCCCTGCTGCGATCGATCAGCAAATAGCCACGCAACAATCATCGGGACATGCGGCGGCTGGGGCGCCCGCCAGCCGCTCTTCAATCAGCTCCCGCACCATCTCTATGAAGCGCGGATGCACGCCGGCAGTTCCCGCACGCACCATGCGAATTCCCAATTCCTGGCAGGTTCGCGCGGCTTCCGTGTCCAGGTCGTAAACCACTTCCATGTGATCGGAAACGAAACCGATCGGCGCGATCACGACTTCGCCCGACCTGTGCTCCCGCAGGAAATCGTTCACATCCGGCTCGAGCCAGGGCTGCCTGGGCGGCCCGCTGCGGCTCTGATAAACGAGATGCCAGCGTTTGGCGCCCGCGGATCCGGCGACCAGACGCGAAGCCTCGTGCAGCTGAGCTTCATACCGCGAACCGCGGGCCATCGCTAGCGGGATGCTATGCGCGCTGAAGAGCACCGTGGCTTCCGGAAGCTGCCGGAGCGCGGTCCGCAGACGGTCGGCATTGGCCTCAATGAATCCGGGATGATTATAAAAAGCGCGCAGCTTTTCCACCTGCGGGGCATGGGGTCCGACTGCCGCCCGCGCACGTGCAATATCCTCCAGATACTGGCGGCAGCCGGAATACGAAGCCCATGCCGAGGTGACAAACGCAAAGGCGTTCCGTACGCCATCTGCCGCCATCTGCCGTAGCGTGTCGGCAAGCATGGGATGCCAGTTCCGATTTCCCCAATAGACAGGCAAGCGCAGCTCTTTTCGCAGCGCGTCGACCAGAGCGCGGTTCTGGTCGTTGATCGGACTCCGCCCGCCGAAGCGATAATAATGCTCCGCAACCTCCAGCATCCGCTCCCGAGGCACATTCCGGCTGCGCAGCACGTTCTCGAGAAAAGGGATAACGTCTTCGGTCTTTTCCGGCCCCCCGAAGGAGACTACGAGAATGGCAGGGTCCATCCCTTCCAGTATGAGATATCCCCCGGCGATAATGAATCTCAGGAGATTGAATGCGAGTACTCGTCACCGGAGCGCAAGGCTGCATTGGAGCATGGGTGGTCAAGGCGCTGTTAGAACGCAATCTGGATGTGTTGATTTACGATACCGACCCCGCGCCGGCGCGCCTCTCACTGCTGGCGCCGCGGGAAACAGTGGGTCGCGTGGCCATCGAGGTTGGCGCCATCGAAGACACGGCACGGGTGAAATGTTTGGTGAAAGACGCCGGCATCACCCACATCATGCACCTCGCGGCGCGCCTTATGCCCTATTGCCAAGCCAATCCCGTGACAGGCGGAATGGTCAACGTGATCGGCACTTTGAACGTCTTCGAGGCGGCGCGCGACGCCGGACGTTCTGTTCGAGTCGTTTATGCCAGCTCATCCGCCGTGTGGGGTCCGGAAGAGGCGTACGGCAGCGGGAAGCTCACGGAAGACGATCCTGTCAAACCGGCCACACATTATGGTGTTTTCAAACAGGCCAACGAGGGCAACGCCCGCGCCTTCTATCTCGCCAATGGAATCTCGAGCGTCGGATTGCGGCCCTGGACGGTGTATGGCGTGGGCCGCGACCGGGGCTTGACGGCCGATCCTACAATTGCCATGAAGGCCCTGGTGCTGGGCAAGCCCTTCCATATCCGGCTGGGCGGTTTTATGGACTTGCAGTATGTGGAGGACGTCGCCGAGAGTTTTGTGCGCTCGTTGCTCAGCCCGCTGGAAGGCGCGCACGTATTCAATCTTGAGGGCGCGGTGGCAGGGATGGATGTTCTTGTCGCTACGCTGGAGCGATTACGTCCCGGCGCTTCGAGCTTAATCACAGCCGGCGGGCCGCAGGTGCCAGTGGCCTTCCGCATGGACGACGCTCAACTTCGCTCGAAAGTTCCGGGAATTCCGAAAACCTCGCTTGAAGACGGAATCTCCCGGACTCTCGAAATCTATGAGCGGCTGCTGGCGGAAGGCCGCCTGGACGGGACTCTTGGCGAGAGCTGAAGCCTAAAGAGTTGCGCCGCCGCCGCTGGTCAACGGCATCTCCGACGTACCCATCCCGCGGCGCTTCGCCTGCTCGGTTTTCTGGTACTCCTCGCGGAATCCGGGAATCACGGTCTCCAGGAAGCGCTGCACATTGAAGGCGGAAACGCCGATCAATGCGCCCTTCATGTTATCCCACATCTCCCCGGCCCGCCGCCGCTGATATGACATCGCCCGGCTAGGCTGGGTGGCGCCCTTCGTGTATGAAGACTCTCTGCTTCTCTCCTCCTGACCGCTCCACTCGTAAGAGGAGCGCGTCCTCCTGCGCGAGCCGTTTTTCCCGATCATCATCGAGAGCATCAGGCCCCCGCCAAAAGCCGCTCCCACCATAGTGATCGGATGCTTTTGGAATTGGTTCCGCACGCTCATCTTTGATTTGACTCTCTGCTGAAACTCGGACAGATTTCTGCCGAGATGGTCCCGAGTCTCTTCAATGTGTCTTTCTATCTGGTCCGTTCTCTCGCCCATTCTATGTTCTCCTTGACGGTATCGATGGTTCTAGCGGGTTTCGCTTGAACCCGCTTCATGCGCCGCATTCCCGCATCCAGCAGCACTGCGGCGACCACTCCCACCAGCAGCGCCGTGAACAGCGCCGCGAACCACGCGGAAACCACCGCCGTCAGTGCGAAAAACAGGCACAACAGCAGGAAGCCCACCGCGTACAAACCTAGCAGGCCGCCCGCCGCAACCCAGGTTGCCGCTTTGCGGGCTTTATTGATCTCCTCGCGAGTTTCTTCTTTTGCCAGCCGCACCTCGGAGCGAAACAACTCCTGAGCGTCCCGGAAAATATCCTGTACGACATCCTTCAACGATCGGTCGGTTTCTAAAGGCATCTCGACCTCCCTCGGGATGTACGAATCCTCACCGTGCGTTTCGAACCATGCGGCCGACCAGGAATCCCCCAACGGCCGCTACAACGAGCGACTGCACGGGATGACGGCGCAGAGTGTTCTCCGTATCGTGTTTTATGGTGTTGGTGTCATGAGTTCGCACGTACTCCGCCGCCGAGTGCAATCCGTCCGCGGCCTTGTGAGCGATGCCCGACACCCGTTGGCCGCCGGGAAGACCGTCGGCGCGGCGGTGCATTGATGACGACGCATTTTCGAGTTTACCGGCAACGGACCGCAAGCCCTCGTCAACCTTGCCGGCCGCATTCCGCCCGTACTCCGACGCTTTCCGACAGATGCCGGATGCGGTCTCTCTCATCCGATTGGCCGTGCGTCCATTCGATTCATCCAACGTGATGTTTGGACCTTGCGACATTGTTGTATGCCTCCCTTTAGTGTGTGAAACGTATTAGTGTGTGAAACGTAACATCGGTTGAGGACTCATAACGTCCCTTACACATGAACTGCATCCCGAATTCCAAAGCGGTGCAGGAATCGACCATTGAGAAGTCCTTTGGAATGGGCAGCGGCCAGGACAGGGAGATTCGAAAGCGGGTAAGAATGCCGGGATGTAAGGATTACGGCGGTCAGCGCGATTGTGACCCGGGCAACCGAACCATCAGCACGCGATCAACGGTAACCACGCTGGCGTGGCCGCCCCATTCGTGCTCAGCGCCGATCGTGCGGAGGACCAGCGGCGTGACGTTCTCCGGAATCGCCGGATGAATTCGAAACAAAATCACGCCGCTCTGCTGGAGCGGCTGTCGCCGCTGAATCGCGATCTGCCAGAAATCCTTGTCGAGGGTCAACAAAACCCGGCCCTCGGCTTCCGCGCGATCCAGGAGCGCGGTGTCCGTGCTGCCGGAATAGCGAGTCCGCGCCCACGTCACGTCGTGACCGTCCTCGCGCAACGCTTCAATCGTTGGCAGTGGGAAATTCTCGTCCGCGAGCAGCCGCATCAAACAGGAACAGGGTACGCTTTGTACTCGTGGGCAAGATAGCTCGCGTATGCCAGGCACGCGAGAATGTCCTCGCGTGTCAGCCCCGGATAGTTGTCGAGGACTTGCGATTCCGATTGGCCGGCCGCGAGCAGTTCGAGAATGAACTCCACCGCCAGGCGCGTGCCCCGGACGACAGGTTTACCCGCCAGGATCTCGGGGTCGATCACGATGCGCTCAGACCAGGACATGCCCTGATGATACCCCAATGCCGGTGCTCGACAACCCATTGATCTCCAAGTCCAAGTTTTCTTGGAGTCTGGTGGGCCCTGTAGGATTTGAACCTACGACCAACGGATTATGAGTCCGCTGCTCTAACCGCTGAGCTAAGGGCCCTTTTTCGCAGTCTAGCACGCTGTCTCCCGCCGCCCGCGGCGTGGTAAAACTCAGGTATGCCCTCCTTCGCGGTGGAAACGCCTCAGAGCCGCTACGTCGTTACCGTGGAGCGGGGCCTTCTCGCGCAAGCCGCCGGATTCCTTCCCGCCAGGACCGGCAAGATCTTCGTGGTTTCAACCGAAGATGTGTGGAAGCATCAGGGTCCAACGCTCCAGCGCGGTCTTGAAGGAGTCCCGCACGAAGTTCTGTTTCTCCCCGGTGGCGAGGAGCGGAAGCGTTTGGCGCCGCTCGAGGTGTTGGCCGGACAGATGGTATCGCGCGGCGGCGACCGCTCCAGCATCGTGATCGCGTTCGGCGGCGGCATAGTCAACGACATGGCCGGGTTCCTGGCGGCCATCTTCATGCGCGGCGTGCCGGTGATCCAGATCCCCACCACGCTGCTCGCCCAGGTGGATGCGGCGATCGGCGGCAAAACAGGCGTGAACCTTGTGGAGGGCAAGAACCTCATTGGCAGCTTTCACCAGCCCCTCGCGGTCCTGGTCGATCCGGCAGCCATCGACACGCTGCCCAACCGCGAGTACCGCGCGGGACTTTTTGAAGTTGTCAAATACGGCGTCATCCGCAGCGAGCCTCTGTTCCGTCTGCTCTACGACCGCCACGCCGACGTTCTGGCACGCGTCCCCGAAGCGGTGGACGAGATCATCGCGGAATCCGTGCGCATCAAGGCCGAAGTGGTCTCCGCCGACGAGCGCGAATCGGACCTGCGCCGCATTCTGAACTTCGGGCACACCTTCGGGCACGCGCTGGAAGCCGAGACTGCATACGCGCGCTTCCTGCACGGCGAAGCGGTGGGGTGGGGCATGTGCGCCGCTACGTATCTCGCCCAACAGACCGGCCTGCTGCGCTCCGAAGACGCCGTGGATATTCTCGAAGCGATCCGGCGCTACGGGCCGATTCCCCCCGTCCGGCAGATACCGGCCGAGAACCTCTTCAATCGTCTCGCAAAAGATAAAAAGACGATTCAAGGCAAGGTGCATTTCGTGCTTCCCGAAAAAATCGGGGTGGTGCGAGTGCTCGCGGGCATCGATCCCGCCGACGCACTGCGGGCCATCCAGGAGGCTCTCAACGCCGACATTGCGGGGAATGCACGGGCGTGAAAGGAACCACCCCGGCCGGCGCCGCCTCCGAGCTTGAAGCGGCACAGTGGGTGCGCGGCATGTTCGGGCGGGTGGCGGCACGCTACGATCTTGCCAATCATCTGCTCTCCTGCAACATCGACCGTTACTGGCGCGCACACACCGTGCGCCGCCTCAAAAGCGTTTGGCAAAATCCCGATGCGCGCGTTCTGGATCTCTGCTGCGGAACCGCGGATCTGCTGCTGGCGCTCGAAAAAGCGCGCCCGCCAAACGGCAGCGTTGTACTCGGCAGCGATTTTTGTCACCCGATGCTGACACGGGCCGCGCGCAAGATTGAGGACCGGCGCCTCCTTCCGCGCCTGGTGGAAGCCGACGCGCTGCAACTTCCGTTTGCCGGCAGTATGCTGGACGGCGTCGCGGTGGCTTTCGGTTTTCGCAATCTCGCTAATTATCAAAAGGGCCTGGAAGAGATGCGCCGCATATTGAAACCTGGAGGCATCGCGGCGATCCTCGAATTTTCGCAGCCTCCCCATCCGGCCTTCGCGTGGCTATACAACCTCTACTCGCGCCGCCTGCTGCCGTTGCTGGGTGGCGCGATCTCGGGTTCCCGCGACGCCTACGCCTACTTGCCGGAATCGGTTCGCAAATTTCCCTCGGCGGAAGAGTTGGCGCGCCGCATGGAAGAGGCGGGCTTCCGCGAAGTGGAGTTCGAAAGGCTGACCGGAGGAATTGTCGCGCTGCACCTGGGGCGCGTTTAGCGTGAGTGGAGTGGGCTTGAGCCCGCGGTTGGACCGGTTTCCCGAGGGTCAGAAGGCGGCGGCGCGCTCGATGGCGGCTTCCAGTTCCGCCTTTCCGAGCGTTGTGCTCACAAACAACTCCTGCCGTGCGCCGGCGCTGAGCGCGATCGCCTTCCATCCGTTCTGGACGGGAACCGTCACGCGCACTTTGACCGGGCCGCGCGCATCCCTCACCTGGCGGATGACGCCCGGAATCACCGAGCGAATTTCGGGATTCTGCCGCAGAAGGCGTTCGAGAAGATCGCGCACGCCGTCGATAATACTGTGCTCAATTTTGAGCTTGCCCTTCGCGGCGCGCAATCGCATGAATCACGAGCGGCGGGAAGTAAAGTGCTCGGGGGCGCCCCGAAGCTGCGCGTCTTCCAGACGCCGGGTTTCCTGCCAGGTGTATATCATGCGGTGGATCACGGTGATGTTGGAGAACGCCGCGATCACCCACAGCACGGGCGCGAACTTATCGAACAGCGCGGCGATAATGAGAAGCACCACGCGCTCGGGCCGCTCCATGAATCCCACCTTGCAGCGCGGAATGCTGTTCTCGGCGCGGGCGCGGGTGTAGCTGACCATCACCGAGCCGGTCATTACAACGGCCGTGAGCACCACATAGAAGAAACGGTTGACGGAGGCGTAATAGACCAGCAGGCCCATCAGCAGGATCAGGTCGGAATAGCGGTCTACGACGGAATCGAAGAAGCCGCCGAAGCGCGTCACTCGGTTGGTCTCGCGGGCCACAGGGCCATCCACCAGGTCGAACACCGCGGCGGCGAGCATGATCAGGCCGGCGGCGAAAAATTTGCCCGCCGCCAGTTGCGCGGCCGCAACCCCATTGATCACCAGACCGATAAAAGTGAGCGCGTTGGGATGAATCCTGGAAAGAGCGAGGCTGCGAACGATCAATTTTAAAATCGCTCCGCACACCGCTCCAATCGCGCGCGTATACGTCATGAATCTGGCTCCCGCGAACAATTTATGATAGCTCATCGCGAGCGGGAAGTTGTGGAAATTTAGCAAGCCCGCTTACCCCGCTTTTGATGCCCGCCCCCGCCGGCTGAACAATTCTTGCTTGACGGAGTACCGGCCATCTGAGAGAATTGGGCTGTAGTTTGAAATCGTTGCCCGCGCCCTCGCTTCCTTTTACAAAGAAAAAGTAGGGTAGAGAGTTCGTAACGTATAGCGTGCGTCAACTTGCCGGGTGCCGAATCAGGAGAATGTAGTGAAAGAGAAGGGTTTAGTTAAGTGGTTTAACGCCGCGAAGGGCTATGGATTCATCCAGCGCTCCACCGGCGACGATGTTTTTGTTCATTTTTCGGCCATCCAGACGAACGGATACCGGTCGCTGGATGAGGGGGCAGAGGTGGAATTCGAGGTCAAGCAGGGTCCTAAGGGACTGCAGGCCGAAAACGTGAATTGCCTCTGAACGAACGATCAGTTTGGAATTTCGCAGGCCGCCCGATGAGGCGGCCTCTTTTGTTTTTAGCGCGTCTCCGCCAGAGCCCGCCCACGGAGTAGATAAGCCTTCGGGCCTTCCCCACTATTCTCGCTCCAGCCCAGGAAAATACGACCGCTCAATCCGAGCGCGGCCGTCGGATAATTCGCATTCGCCTTTCCGCCGCCCGCGCGTACCAGCGAAGACAAATTGCCGTCCGGGTAGATTTCGCGGTAATAGGTGACGAACTTTCCCCAGCCTTTGGCGCTTTTCTCGTCGCGCGCCTGAAACACCAGCGCTAACTTGCCATCGCTGCCGGTTAAGTAGGGGTGTGTGGGATCGAGAGTGGTCCCAGACACCCGCTGCCTGGGCTGGAAGGTGCGGCCGCCATCGGTCGATTTCGTCAGATATATGGCCGGATCGTCACCGCCCTCGCTGAACCAGGTCACCCAGAGCGTCCCGCCGAGCGATGCCAGCGATGGGCCGACGTGCGGACAGCCGTTCAGCTTCCAGCCATCGCGCGCCGCCAGCGCGGGTTTGGTCCACGTTGCGCCCCGGTCGCTCGACACGGAAGTGGTGATATCGCGGAGGTCGCCCTCCTCTACCCCCCGCCAGGCCAGAACGATGTTGCCTTGCGAGAAGCCGATGCTGACCCGGCAGCACGGGCACACATTTCCGGCAACGCGGACGTTCTTCTCGAAGGTCCTGCCATTATTGAGCGATCTGGAGATATAGATGGCGGAGGTCCCCGCCATGCTGCCG
Source organism: Bryobacteraceae bacterium (assembly GCA_040902885.1). Taxonomy (GTDB): domain Bacteria; phylum Acidobacteriota; class Terriglobia; order Bryobacterales; family Bryobacteraceae; genus JBBDWK01. Next base: position 56,416 of record JBBDWK010000084.1, read on the forward strand.
TGCGTGCCATGACCGGCATGCCCGCCGCCTGCCGCCGGTTTCTCTCGTCCGTCGAGCCATGCGGCGTAAATCGTCCCGTCGGGTCCCACGGCCGCGCCCTGGAAGGAGTGTGAAGCCGGGAGGCTGTCGTCGTTCAACGTAATGGCGGGCGCCCACTCGGGGTTCATGCCGTTGGCGCGGGAGAAACGGATCAAACTGGCCGAAGTTGCGCGGGCGTCCTTCGCGCTCCAGATGGCGTACAGGTCGCGCTCCCCGGGCGAGGCGAGCAGTTGCGGGCTGTTTTCGCCGTGGTCGCTCACCTCGCCAGGCTTGTCGTTGACGCGGACCGGATCGGTAAACGTATCGCCAAGGTCGTTCGACGCTTGAAAGTAGAGGTCCTGCGCCTTCGTGAAGGTCATGAGCAATCCATGCTGCCTGCGTGGAAGGAACTGAGGACTCCTGCCCGCGCCGATCAGGCGCGGCTCGTCTTCGAACACCAGCTTGCGCGCCGGTGCGTCGCGTGCAATCAAGGCCGCCGCGGCAACGGCGGCCAGACTCAACAGAGCTGCGGAAACGCGTTGTTTCGTCATGATGAATCCCTAAAATGTCACCTTCAAGCCCAGTTGCATCTGCCGGGAATCCAGCGCGGAAACAGCCTGCCCGAAATTGCGCGAGCCGAGCAGACCGTCCGGCAGGTCGTAATTCACCTTGTTGAACAGGTTGAAAGTTTCCGCGCGAAATTGGAGCTGCGCCCGCTCTCGCACGCGAAAGCTCTTGCCCAGAGAAACGTTGAATTGAACAACGCCCGCGGCGCGCTCGGTATTGCGGCCGATATTGCCCAGGGCGCCGCCCGCCGGCGTCAGTTGTTGCGCCGTGAAGCCTTCAGCCAGGCGGATGGCCTCGCGGTTGGACCCGCCTAGCCGCACGAGACTGCCCGGGATGTTGAGAATCCGGTTGCTGTTGGACCCAGCGGGATTGTCGGTGCCCGAGAACAAGGTGTACGGGCGTCCGCTGGTGACGTTCGCGATGCCCAGCACCTGCCAGCCGCCAAGCCATCGGTTTTTGCGGAAGACCGGAAGATCGTAAGTGTAGAAGACGTTCAGCAGGTGGCGCGTGTCGAAATCGGAGGGCCCGCGGTTGAGACGCAGATTGGTCTCGTCAATGGGAAGAATGGTTCTCTCGATTCCGGTGTTGCTGGATGGGTAGTCGCTGACCGTGTCGAGCGATTTCCCGAACGTGTAGGTTGTCCGCAGAGAGAAGCCGCTCCGCCGCCAGCTCAAGCTGGCTTCGACCGCGTCGTAACGGGAAGTCGTGTCCGTGCGGAGGTTGTTGATCACGCCCACGCTGGTGTCGGGGCGCTGTTCCTGCGGAAGGCCGTCGCCGCCGTTGGGAAGCGCGTTACGCGGCAGCTTCACGCCGGCCGTGCCCAGATACCCCAGGCCGGCGACGATGCCGGGACCGAAAAGTTCCCGTTCCACGCGCAGCGTGAAGTGCTGGGCATAGGGAGTGCGGACGTTGGCGTCCGGAATGACCAGTCCGCTGGGAATAGCCGCCTGCGCGTTTGCCAGGAGGTTTGGAAGTTCGGGACGCGCCGCCACCAGATTCTGGATCAAAGGTGGGTTGAAGCGCGTAAGCCCGATGAAGGAAAGCTCCAGAAGGTTGTAGTGGATCCCATATCCCCCGCGCACGACCGTCTTGCCGGCTCTATCGGCCCGCCACGCAAGCGAGATGCGCGGCGCGACGTTGTTGCGGTCGCCGTGGAAGCGGTAGCGCTGCTCGATCAGCCCGTTCACCTCGTACGGCACTGTGTTCAACTCATAGCGAACTCCCAGGTTCAAGGTGAGCCGCGGGTGAATCTGCCAGTCGTCCTGGAAGTACGTATTGAACTCGGTAGAACGCAGTCCGGCAAAGGGATTGCCGACGTTGCGAGAGTATGCCACGGGGCGGCCGCCGAGAAAATCGGCGATGCTCAGAAAACGAAGCTGGCCAACAAACGCGTTGTTGAAGCGCCCATTGTTCAACTGCTGGCGCCGCGCGGCAACGCCCATCTTCAGCGCATGGCCGCCGCGCCGTACCGAAAAATCGTCGCTCCACTGGAAGCTGTTCTGGAAACTGCGCTGAGCCATGAAGCTGAAATGGCCGAGAGAACTCAGACCGCTCGTGACAACCTGGCCCACCTCACCGTTCACTGCCGGGTCGCCGAGCTGCAAGGGATCGTCGAAGGCATCCAGAATCTTGAAGCGCGTGAACTGAAAACGCGCCTCGTTGAGAACTTCGGCGGAGGGCGACCAACTGTGATGCGCGGAGTGGCTCTGCGATCCGATGTCCCGGTGCCCGCGGCTGAGCGCCGCGCCGGCCGTCGTCTCGGTGTAGGTATCCAGATAGAGCGAGCGTGCAAACAGGCGCTGGTTCGAACTGAGATTATGGTCGGCTCGTACCAGGAAGGTGTGCAGAGAGCCGTTCTGTCCCACGTTGCTCCGAAACAGATTCGTGCCGGGCAGATTGGGGTCCGGGTACATGGCGGCCAGAGGCTGCACGGACGGCGCCGCTTGCGCCTTCTGCCCGGGCGTCAACGTCTGGACCGTGGAGACGGCGGAAGCGCGCCGCACATAAGTCTCGAAGTTGCCGAAGAGGTAGCTTGTGTCTTTCCGGAGCGGCCCTCCGAGAGTGGCGCCGGCCTGATGGGTTTTCAGGGGAGGACGGGCTAGGTCGAAGGTATTGCGCGCGCTGAGCGCCTCATTGCGCAGGTACTCATAGGCCGAGCCGTGCCATTCGTTCGAGCCGCGCTTTGTGACCATGCTCACGATGGCGCCGTTGTTCCGCCCGTACTCGGCCTTGTAGTTGTGAGTGAGCACCTGCATACCTTCCAGCGCTTCGACTGAGACAAGCTGCTCGCTGGTCCCCCGGCCCATGAGTAATCCGCCCTCGACCTCGTTGTAGTCGTTCGAATCGATCTGGTAGCTGTTGTTCCGCGAGCGTGCGCCGGCCACGGCGAAAGGCCGGTGAGCCGCGTAAGTAGGCGTGACCGCCGGAGTGAGAAAGACCTGTGTGCGAAAATTGCGGCCCTGTCCGCCGGAGAGATTCGGCAGATCGTTCATCTCGAGGGCGTTGAAAGTTTTGCCGGTCCCGCCTGCATCCAGGTTCAGGTCGGAGACTCCTTCCGCCGTGACGGTAATCTCCTGCTTGCCGGACTCCGGCTGCAGCTCCATCGTCAGCGACCGGCTCTGCCCGACGGTTAGCGGAACCGACTCGAACACCAATCGGGAGAATCCCGGAGCGGCGGCGGTTACCGTGTACTCGCCGGTGGGGATGCTGGGAATCCGGAAGCCGCCCCGGACGTCCGTGAGCAGCTTGAGCCGCTCATTCGTGCCCTTATTGACCACCACCACTTCCGCGCCTTGCACCACCAGACCTTGAGGGTCCAGCACGACGCCCCAAAGAGCCGCATTGATGCTCTGCGCCATGGACACGCCGCAACCGAATAGAAGAAGAATGACAACGCGACGCATTTACGTCCTCCTTTGGCACTAACCCAAAGCACAAACAGGCTGATTAGTGAGAGGGAGGAGGACGCTGATAGAGGAATGCGAGGTAGGAAGAATAGCTGGCCGCTACAGACGTATTGATCGACGTTTCGGGAGACTCATCCGAAGCCGATGGCTCGAATGCGGAAACCGGAAGAGCCGGCGACGGAGCTTGCGTGAGGGCGCCAGGAAACTGGCATTGGCGCTGGCAATCCGGAATGGCCTTGAATGCCGGCACATCGGAAGCCGGCTTCTTGCAGCAGCACGGCCCCTTCCGGGAACAACAGGTCTTGGCAGTCTCGCTGGTGATCGCGGCGACTGGGAGGACGTAGACCGCCCCCAGCAGCGGTAAAATCAAGCCGGCGAGGACACGACGAGCGCTCGCTTTGGCCCAACTGTCGCGCTTGGCAGGGCGGTTCACCTTCGTGCCGAAGTTAGCAGTTGCGCGCGGCGGTTGTCAATCGCTTGGTAGATCGAATATTGCGGAGTCCCGCCCACCGGCCTCAGAATTCCCCTGCAACGGTACAATGGCTTGAGAATTGGGGAGAAAGGAGAACGGTAGGTGTCGAGGCAGAACCTGTTAGGGAGAAAAACTATACGAGCCTTAGCATGCATCATCGCGGTCGCCGTGAGCTTGGGTGCTCAGGACTCGAAGGCGCCCAAGGTCCTCTTCTTCGCCAATCCCATGGGGTCCGACAACGACGTGATCCGGCGGTCTAGTCCGGATGTTCTATCGGTCGCGGAGCGGTACTTCACCGACATCACTAGGGGTGTGTTCGACGTAACCGTCACCCAGGACGGAGCGGAGGTCACCCGGGAGAAGCTGACCCGCTACAAGGCAGTCATCTTCTTCACGGCCATCAATCCTCCCGGCGTCGACAAGGAGGGACTCATCGATTGGGTTAAGGACGGCGGGGCCTTCGTGGGTATCCATTCTACGGCGAATACATATCAGAACTTCCCGCCGTTCGGCGAGATGTTGGGGGCATACTACGACCGCCGCCCCTGGAGGACAAAGGACACTCCCCAGACGAAGGTTAGGGTCAAGGTGGAGGAGAAGAGCCACCCCGCAACGCACCATCTCGGAAACTCCTTCGAGATCACCGATGACATCTACCAGTTCAAGAACTTCGACCGGAGTCAGGCCCAGCTCCTTCTCAGCCTCGACCCGGAGAGCCTGGATCTTACAAACCCCAGGATGAACCGGTTAGACAAGGATCTGCCGGTGTCGTGGGCCAAAAGCCACGGCCAGGGGCGGGTGTTCTACACGGCGCTCGGAGACTGGGAAGCGACCTGGAAGGATCCGAAGTACCGTACCCACCTCATCCAGGGCATCCGCTGGGCGATGGGCGCGGCCAAGTAGGCCGGGGCCAGCGATCCTCATTAGACATCCCTGCGTTCCGAATCGGCACTGACGCGGATTAGAAAAATACACGAAGCCCGAGATTGACGCGCCGCGGTTCGATTGCCTGGCCATTGACGACGCCGAAGCTGGTAGGCGCAAAATAGTTGAGCGAAGGGTCGCTCGGCGCGAAGTGGTTGAAGAGGTTGAGGAACTCGAAGCTGAGAGTGGCGCCGATGCCTTCCCTGATAAGGATGGTTTTTTTGACGGCCATGTCGATGTTCCAGCGCGGGAAGCCTCGCAGGAGGTTGCCAAAGCGGCCATCGAGGCCGAGGACCATCGGGCGGAACTGGTCATAGGCGGCCTGGGGATCGGTGAACATGTTGATGCCGGAGCCGCCGCGGGAGGGATTGCCGTCGCGTCCGGCGTTGCCGGCGGTTTCGATGTTGCGGTGGGCGGTATTGCCTGAGTCGTAACGCGAGAGTCCGATGGCGCAGCCTCCGGCCCAGCCACCCATGGATTCGGCGCCGGTGCCGACGCAGAGGGGCTGGCCGCTTTGCGCGCGGAAGAGCGGAGCGACGGACCATCCGCCGAGGATGCGCCCGGCCACGCCTTTCTGGGAGCGGTAGAAGGGCACTTCATAGAGGGCGTAAGCGTTGTAGATCCACGGGATGTCGTGGCCGAGCGGGCGGTAGTCGACATCGCGGTTGAAGGTGTCGGTGCTGGTGATGCCGTTTTGCGTTGTGCCCCCATTGCCGAGCGCGCGGCTGAAGGTGAGGTTGGAAGTCGCGGTGAAGCCGTGCCAATCGGAGGTACTGACGGAAAGATAGACGCCGTTGTAGTTGGACGAGGCTCCGCTGACAGCGCTTGGCACGCGGAGGGTTTGGCTGGGCGCGGAACTGGTCTGGGTGCGCCCGAGGGTCCAGCCTTGCGCGCCATCGAGGGCGGCCCAAACGCGCCGCACGTTGGTGTTCAGGATATCGGCGCGGAGGCGGCTGGCAACGGCCGCGGTGCAGTTCGCGAATCCGGCGCAGTACGGGGAGGTGGGGCCTCCCATGGCCGATTCGAAGAACGCTTGCGCGCCGGGCGTGGCGTTTGCCGAGAGCGCGCGCTGAAGATTGGCGTAGGCCTGCGCGAAGCTTTGTCCGTTGAGGGTGGTCATGTAAGGCACGGCGTTCAATTCGGAGCGCCATTGTTCGTTTCGGCTGATCATGCCGATGTAACCGAGCTCGACGCGTGACTTCGAGCCAAGCTGCCGTTGGATGGAGAAGGTGAACTGATCCGTGCGCGGGGGAAGAAGTTTGGTGTCGAGCACCCAGGTTTCGCCGAGCGGGGCGTTGCCGCCGATGCCCGGAAAGTAAGGCTGTTCGAGGACTTGATCGACACCGGGAAGAGGAGCGCTCAGACCATCGACGCCGATACGGAAGGCGGTGGTGGCATCGACGCCGGCTGTGCCCAGGCAACGCCCGTCGCGCGAGCCGCCGACGCAAGCGACGGCCTGTCCGATGCCGGTTCCCTGAAGCGGAACCTGCACGATGTTGATGCCGTTGACTCGCCCGTAGATGCGCGCGTATCCGCCGCGTATAACGGAGCTTTTGGTTCCGAAAATTTTTGCGAGCGGGCCGGTGCCCAACGAAGGTTGCCAAGCCACAGCGACGCGGGGGCTGAACACGTTGTAGACGGGGTCGAAGGGGTATTTGCGTCCGGCGCCGACGTTGCGGATGGTCGAGAATCCCATGAGGGGCTGATAGACTCCGCCGGCAAGGGCGGCTTTTTCGCGCTGAGCGAGGTAATCGGCTGAGGAAAAGGAATTGCCGTCGCTATCGACGATCATGGGCTGGTTGCCGTTTAACTCGTAGGGGGGCAGCTGGACCTGCCAGCCGAGGCCGTAGATTAGAGTGAAAGAGGGTTTGAGTTTCCAGGTATCGCTGAAGTAAACGTTGTAGTTTCCGACTACAGACTCCGATTTGATGGAGGTGCCGAAGGGTTGCAGGACGCCGCCCTTTCGCGGATAGAACACGCGGCTTTCCGCGACCATGCCGAGCACTTGCGCGTAGAGGGTGTTCCAGTTTGTGTACTGGGCGGCCGGGACGGTGGAGGGAATGTAGGTGGTGGGGGTGCGAATGCCTTCCCCGAGGCCGACGAAATAGGTCGGCGTGGTGATCATATTCAGGCCGTTGTCGTTGCGTTGGTGTTGCAGGAACCATCGGGTGTAGGCGCCACCGATTTGGAAAAGGTGGTTGCCGTGGATGACGCTGACATCGTCTTTGACGACTTTATCCTGGCCGTTCCAGTAGCGCGAAAGGGCGTTGCCGCGGGCCGTCTCGTAGGGCAGCAGCGGCATATCGACCGCGGCGCCCAGGCCGGCGAGTTGGGCGGGGGCTCCGGCCGAGCCCCACTCCCAGGAATTACGCGTGTAGTTGAAGCGGAAGTCGTTAATGATGCGCGGCGATAAGACGCTGGTGAGGCCGGCGACATAGAAGGACGGGGTTTGCGGACGGTCGGTGAGGGGTTTCGGTTGACCAAGTTGATTGCCCTCGAAAAAGCCTCCGATGTCGACCTGGCTGGTGGTGCTCTGGTAGAGGTGGAAGTAGCGGTAGCTGAGCATGAGGCGGTGCTTGGAGCTGAGGTCGCGATCGATGCGGCCGACGAGGAAGTTGGATTTCACGGGCAGGGAGATCTGGGAAACATAACCTTGAGTATTGTAGCGGTCGCCGGCGTCGGGGTTGTTGGGCGCGGGCATGTATTTGTTCCAGATTTCCGCGAGTACAGGATTGAGGCCGGCGCCGCGTGGGTCGCAAGTGGAAGTGCCGCACAGGGCTGGTTGGTAGGTGACTCCGTTCACGGTGACGGGGCGGGGATTGAGATTGTAGGCGCGCCATGTGCCGCCGCTATCGGGTATCTGGATAACACCGGCGCGCATCAGCGCGGTGGGGACGTTGCGCTGATAGGTGATGACCTGCGGGAAGCGCCGGCCTTCGTAGTTAAAGAAGAAATAGGTTTTGTGGCCACCGAGTGCGGGCGTCAGGGGTCCGCCGAGCGATGCGCCGAAGCGGTGCTCGTGTGTCTTCGGGCGGGGTTGATTGGTGCGGTTGTTGATCCACGTGTTGGCGCTGAAGTTGGTTCCGAAGTAATACTCATAGGCCGAGCCATGGAGTTGATTCGTGCCGCGTTTGGTGACCATTTGAACCTGGCCGCCGCCGGCACCGTTGAAATCAGCGGTTTGGTTGTTGATGCTGACGCGGAATTCTTCGACGCTTTCGACCGGAGTGGGGACGACACCTGAGGGGTCGCCGCCGGAGGTGCGGGCGGTGGAGCCGCTCGAAAGGGTGTAGTTGCGGTAGTTGCCATCCTGATCGCTGGAGATGTTGCCGCCGTCGAGCGAGAACACGTTTTGATCATTCGCTTTGCCGGCGATTTCGCCGCCAGGCGCGACGCCGGGTTGCAGCGTCACAAATGCGTTGGCGTCGCGGCCGAGCGTTGGCAAAACCATGAGCGCCTGGCCCGTGATAGTGGTTCCGGCCGACACTGTGGTGGTTTGGAGTTCGGCGGCGGGGCTGGCCTGGATATCGACGGAGGTGGCCGTGGAGCCGACCTCGAGAGTGACGTTGAGAGTGAGAGTGCTGCCGACGAGGACGCGTTGGGCCGTGAAGCGGGCCTGGTTGAAGCCATCGCGGCTCAACGTAACGTCATAGACGCCCGAGGGGACGTTGAGGAAGATGAAGCGGCCGGAGTCGTTTGTGGTGGCGGATTGGGTGGCTGCGGTCGAAGTATCCCGGATCGACACGGTGACGTTTGGAATGGCTGCGTCCTGCTGGTCGGTGACCTGGCCCGCGATGGCGCCGGAGGAGGTGAGCTGAGCATGGGCGAAGGATACGCAGAACAGCGCCAGGGCTGCTCGGAGCAGAAGCCGCGAAGTCATGGGGGATTCCTCCTGCAAAGACTAGACCGGGATTTCCATTTTGGACTCCCGAGCCCGATTGAGTTTATATTCTCCTTCCACCCTCCGCAAGGTGGATGTGTCGCGGGTGGATCTGTCGCAAACAGGTGTTGACGGGCAGCGCGCCGCGGATCACATGAGAGGCCAAGCTGCAGCAGGACGAACGCCCGCTCGATGAAGCAGACTCCGTCCTCGCTAATTTGGCCTCACAGTACGGCGTGCGTTATGATGCGGCGCATGAACAATATGTGGAGCGTCGTCGCCTTAACTGCGTGTGCGATGACCGCGGGGGCTCAATCCGTATATGAAGGCCGCCCGGCGACCATCTTGGAAACCTCCGCCGCAAAACTCGTCATCGACCTCGGCGGAGGATCGATTGTCGACTTCCATATGTCGAACGACGGCTTGAACCCGCTGCGCTGGCTTGGCCCCGGCCATGAGAAACTGACGATGCGGCCGATGGCACACTTTCTTTGCCTCGACCGCTGGGGCCAGCCTTCGACGGCGGAGGAACGCAACGGCATGCCCTATCACGGCGAGGCGACGCGTGTCATGTGGAGGGAGGAACCGACGCCAGCGGCCCGTGAGCGGTTCGCGCACGCGGAATTTTCGGCGATGCTGCCGATCGCGGGTCTCGAAGTTCGGAGGACCGTCCGCCTCGCGCGCAATGCGGCGTACTTCACCGTTTCAGAGACGGTCACGAACCGCAACAAGCTGGGCCGACTGTACAACATGGTCCAGCACCCGACGATCGGCCCGCCCTTCCTTGATGAAACGACCGTGGTAGACGCCAATGCGGGGAAAGGATTGATGCAGTCTAGCTCGATGCCGAATCCGGAAGAACCCCCCGTATTCTGGCCTGGAGCGCTGAAGGACGGACAGCAGGTCGATCTGCGCCGCCTCACCTCCGATCCCATTCCCGCGGTGGTTTCGTTCGTCGTCGATGCCGAATATGGCTGGGTGACGGCAGTCACTCCGTCAAAGGGCTTACTGCTCGGATACCTGTGGAAGTCGTCCGAGTACCCCTGGCTAAACATCTGGCGGCATGTGGACAGCGGCAAGCCACTGGCTAGAGGGCTTGAGTTCGGCACGACGGGGTTGCATCAGCCTTTCGGAATTCTAGTTGCGAAAGGATCGATCTTCGGCCGGCGACTGCTTGCTTACCTCGACGCGGGCGAGAGCGCGACCCGCTCGTATGCCGCGTTCCTCCTGGAAACGCCGCATGACTTTGCCGGGGTGGAGAGCGTCGCATACGCACAGGGACGCATCGTCGTGAGGGAGCGAAAACAGCCCGCGCGCGAGCTGGCGATCGAAACCGGCGAACTTTTCTGATGTTCATTCGTGGGGACCTGCCGCGCTGCTCTTTCTTCTGAGCTCTGTTTCACGATCGTAGCTGGAGAGCAGATTATCCACCAGCGCTGTCGCCGCATCCCAGTCGTAGGTGCGTAGCGAGTGACCTTTGGTAACAAAGCTAGCTCCGGCATAGAACATCTCGTACTGGGTATGCCGCGAGGCGAACTCCGAGCCGGCAGCGTCCCACGCCAGCTTAAAAAACTTCACCCTCTCTTCGGGCGCCATGGTTGCGGATCCCTGCGCGCGCAGCACGTAGCCAGCGATTTCCGGATCGGCAAAATCCTCGATTCCGGACGGGAGCATGATCATGCTGCCGCCCGCCAGTTCCCGCAGCTTGTGTATGAATCGCGGGTACATCTCCTGCGTCAACGCTTGAGCGGCATAGAGCGTATGGCGATCCGGCAGGTAATAAGATCCCCACAGGCGCCCTTTGACTTCCATAGCATGAACGAAAGCGTCCACCATCGCAGCGTGAGCCGCCAGCTCGCCCAGAGTCTCGCGCACCTGCGGAAAAGAAGCTATGCCGTTGGCTTCGGCAATGCGGCTCGCCACACCTGCGAGGAAACGCAGCTTGACTGCCAGGCGGATCTGGCACTGATAGTTCTGATAGACGTGCGCCGGCGTGGCGTGAAACTGTTTCTGGCACATGCCAACGTCGCCAGCCACGAAAACACGCGACCAGGGAACCCTTACTTCATCGAATACGAAGACCGCGTCGTTCTCATCGTAACGGCTGGCGAGCGGATAGTCGTAGACAGAGCCGGCCGACCACTCATACGATTTCCGCGACAGGATGCGCAAGCCCTTGGCATTTATCGGAATGGCGAATGAAATCGCGTACGGCTCATCGCCGGGCGCGAGAGGCTGGATTGACGTTACCAGCACTTCGTTCGCCATGATGGAGCTAGTGCCGAGCATCTTACAGCCCTTGACCGTGATGCCGTAGGAATCTTGGTCGCACAGCCGGGCTGCGAGAAACTCGTCGGTCTGCTCGTGCACGTTTCTCGAACGGTCCGCCTGCGGGTTGATAATGACGTAGGTGAGAAAGAGGTCGTTATCGCGCGCAAACGAATAGTAGTTCCGCAGCGCCTCGGCCCGATCGGGACTATGTGCCTCGAACTGCTCGATTCCCATGAACATTCCGGAAATGCAGGAAGCGACGTGATCCGGAGAACGCCCCATGAAACCGAAGTGGGTCTCCGCCCATGCCGTCAGCGCCTGTCGCCGCATCACCAAATCTTCATAAGTGAAGGGGAGCTGCCAGGCGCGGCTCACCCGACCTTGAGCACCGGGTGGCTTGAACGTCATTCTTTCGATGTTTTCCGGTTGGTTCTGGAAATCGTATAGATGTGCGGCCGAAGCTACAGAGTTGCGAAAAGCGGGATGGGCCGTAACATCGGCAACCCGTGATCCCCGGATGTAAACCTCGCGTCCATCGCGAAGCGATTGCAGATGAAGTTCTCCGGTTTTCACGAACGCTTCCCAGCACGCTTCGCTCTGCACTTCGTCGATCGACTTGGTGAAAGGTTTGCCACGATTCCCTCGCCTTCAGCCGCGACCCTGATAGTAGTGGAGCTCGAACAACACACAGCCATTTTCCGACTTGAACGGTCCATGATACACACCCGGAGGCCGGCAGGCATAAGTCGGGGCAAAGAACTGCGTGCCGCCGTTTCCGTGTTCATCGCTGCCTACGATCAGATCCCCTTCGGCCAGATACACCTCTTCCCAGTGATCGTGAATAAAAGGCCTTTCGGAGAATACACCTGGCTCGATTCGCAGCAGACGCGATCGGCTGCCCCGCTTACTCACCTCGTCCAGATCACTGGCAAGGACCTTCTGCTTGAATCCCTGTTTGTAGCCGGGCGGTGTCTCCCAGCCATACTGCATGTCGATTGGAAAAAACTCAAGGTGTGGTTTCCCGGTTGGCATGTTTCATTCTCGTATGTGAATTTGATCAACCCTCGATCGCCAGTGGTTCAACATGATAGCTGTGCACGATCCGTCGCCCCAGCACCGGATCTTCTATCTCCATTCCGAATGTGGAAGCCGAACGGATTCCGCCGATCACGGAAAACGTCCCGCAGAACATTGCAGTGCCCGGAGCCATTTCGCCCCCGGTCAGACGCACATGAAGTTTGAGGATCTCTCTCGGAGCGCGGATTGCCGAGACTTTACCTTCCTGGTACAGGGTTGTCTTGCCATCCGAGATGGTGTAAGAGCGCAGGATCAGCTCGTCCCAATGAGGTTCCACGTCCGCGAGAGCCCACATTTCGGGAGCCAGCGGCTTCGGACACATCTGCTTTGACAAAGTGACGCCCAGTGCCTCGACCTTCCGGTCGGTGTGGTCGGATCCCACGCCGACCCACAATTCCTCCTGATGTTTGAGAAGGACAAACTCGACCTCGCCCGAGGAATCCCCGCCGATGACCTGTATCGCTGGTGCGGCCGTCAGCAAGGATGCGCTCAAGCGATAAAACATAGGAGTCCGCTTCGGCGGCGCGATGCCGAGTTCCTCGAGCTCCTTAATGTGCGCCTCCAGCGCCGCCTGATCTCTGCCGGTCCATCCGGCAATAATAAGGTTGTGGACTTCCACGTCGCAGGAACGCGAACCGTTCAGCCGTTGAAACCTAAAAGATATTTGCGTGCCCATATTGAACGAGCCAAAGAACCATGGCAGCCTTCAGGCGACCCGCACGTCCCCACGCGGGCAGCAGACGGGGTCTGCGGCAGCGTGCGGCAAGGAAGCGCATATAACGAACAAGACACGCCTGATATGTTTTATCTGCAAATCATTGACTTACAGATAGTTATATCTTAACGGAGAAAACGGAGCAACGCTTGTCTCCCCGTAAGTTATTGAAAAGATGGAGCGGGAGACGGGAATCGACGGCTTGGAAGTAAGTTGCAGACCGCCTTGGGCGCGCAGATCACGGCCCTCCTCATAATTTCGCACGCTGCATGTGCTTGATCGGAAAACCGAGCCGCCCTGCGGCCGCGCGTACGTAGATCGACTTTCCGAGAACGACAAGCTGCGCCAGCCCGCAGATACGGAGTCAGTTCCTCCATCTTCGGCTCCGTTCCGACACCTTCGCCCACCGCGTGAGCCTTCAGCCAATGTATGCCTGCCCTCCCGAACGGCCGTAGTGGAGCGCCAGAATGCCAGGAATGTGTTGTTCCTCCTGAAGCCCTTGGGAACGGTCATGGGCAGATTCTGCGGATTTAGCGGTGCACTCGGAGTGACAACCGCAGGGCGGTGGCCCGTTCGGAGCCGGTACCGGCAGAGGAGTGTACCGCGCTGGCGGTTTCGATGCGCATTTCTTTCGCGCCGGGCGGAAGGGCGGCCTGGCGGAACTGTGGGCCGGCCGGTGGGGGGGTGGCGGGGAACCAGGGCTGCCATTTTGCCCAGGCTGCAGAGTCGAGGACGGGGATTCCGCCCTGACTGACGATTCGTGGCGAGAGGGGCGCGGGTGTGACGACAATGGAGAGGCGCTCTCCGGCGTAGCGCGAGTTCGAACTTTCGAACCGGATGTAGCTTGATTGGTCCTTTTCGGAGGGCGGCAGATCGAGCGGCTTTCCCGCTTCGATGCGCTGGTCTATGCTGAGGGCAAGCGGCCGACCGGGGTCCGGTGCAAGTTCCTGATCGATGACCTGAACATAGCCGGGCCGGCTGCTCATCAGACGAACGATCACCAGATCGGAAACGGAAAGCTCCTCACCCAAACCGATCTTCTCGGTCATCATGTCCGAGGGCTCCCGGAGTCCATTGTGCGGCGTCGGGTTAAGCACGAACCGCGCGCTCTCAGGGTCGCCCGGTTGCCAGCGGCGAAGACGCAGAATATCGACGGCGACAACCGGCGGCGGTTTTGGCAGGAACTGCACGGCGGCGTAGAGGGCTGCCCCGAGCAGGACCGCCAAGGCGAATGCGATTTTCAGCCACTTTCGCCTGATGATGCGAGACATCTCCTTTCGGATCACCGCTGCGACCTCGCGCCAGTTGTCGTCGGCCGTGAGATCAACCCACTGGATATGGCTCAGACTCTTAGGCGCGGCGGTGGCATCGAGCCGGACAGGGAGTAGCAGGAGCCGCTTACCTGACTGCCGGGCCTCGAGAGCATGATCGATTTCACCCTGCAGGACGCCGGACTTGACCACCGATTGCTCGGATATGCAGGCGACGAACACTTCGCTTTGCCGGATGGCGTCCTGGATCGCGGGTTGCCAATCCTGCCCCTTGGGGATGTCGCGGAAATCCATCCAAGGGTTGAAACCCGCGGCTTTCAGGTTGTCATAAAGGCGGGCCACCCGCTCGCGGTCCTGACTGGCGTAGCTGAGGAATACCCTCGCCGGTGGGCCCTTCATGGCGATTTGCTCAATTCTTCGACCTGTTGAATGCGACGCCTCAACTCGGCGTTCGACGGCTGCTGCAAGGAGAGAACCTCATACTGACTCTTCGCACGGGCGAGCAGGTTGTCCCGGGAGTCCTTGTCCTTCATGCGTGAGGCGCGGCGGGTAAACTCCTCCGCTAATGCGAGGCGGGAAGGCGCATGGTCCTGAGAGGCGAGCGTCTCCCAGATCCGCAGGGCCTCGTCGCGGCCGTCGCGCCTGCCGGACAAGAGCAGGGCGAGGTCGTATCGCACGGTGTCCAGGTATGGCTTCACCTCTTCGGCTTGCCTGTACTGATCCAGGCGGGCGACAACGGAGCGCACCTGCTCGACGTTCTTGCGTAGCATCCCAAGGGCGAGATCGGGAGCGGCGCGGCGAACCGGATCATCAGACTTCGCCGCTCCAGCGAGGACCGAGAGCGGCGCAGCCGGCTGTACTCCGTCGGGACAACCGGCTTTCCGCCGCGAGCCGGAGGTCACGAGTCCACCGGAGGCTCGTTGCCCGATCAGATGCGCGGCACACTCAAACGCGCGCCGTGCTTCGCGGCGGCGGTTCATTCGCTGGTAGAGGAGGCCGAGATTGTAAGGGAGATAAGAGAAAGCGGGCGCGAGGCGGATCGCATTCAGGTAGGCCGCCTCGGCTGCCTTCGTGTCACCCATTTCCGAGAGGGCGAGCGCACGGTTGTGGTAGGGATAGGCCCAATAGGGGGAGCGGCGGACGGCGTCCTGGAAACAGTCGATGGCGCGGTGGTACTGCGCCTGTTCGAGGTGAGCGATCCCCAGGGCGTTATAGGCGACTCCGACATCGGGATCGAGCCGGATCGATCTCTCCAACTCGCGCTGGGCTTGGAGGTAAAGGGCAGGATCGTTGCGCGCCCGAAAAAGCAGGACACGCCCGCGGAAGAACGCCGCGCGGGCGGCGAGTTCGGGAGAGTCCGGCGCCTGCCGCATGGCCTCTTCGGTGAAACGGAGGCCCGACTCGAAGTCCTGTTGGCGCTGCGGAATCTCATCGCCGTCTAGGTAGAGCTGTAGAATCTCGAGGCTCTTCCGCTCGTCCTCCTGCCACGGTTCGCCAGGCGGGTTCGGAAGGTCGAGGGACTTGTCGAAATCCGCGCCTCCCCCTTTTGTCGGTTTGAAGGCGTCGGGAGGCATGACGCCGGCGGCGCCGACCGGGATTCCAGGGAGTGAAGGAAGAAACCGGGAGGCGATTTCGTCGGGTTTGCTCAGCCCTGAGACGCGTTCGGCGGGGTACTGATGCCGGCGAGTGCTGTTTGGGATTGAGTTGCCCAGGTAGCGAATGAGTTCACCGAGGGTGATCTTCGAGTCGTCGCGGTGCTCAGCCGGCGCATCGTTGAGGCCCTTCAGCAGATGGTAGGTGAAGGCGCCGTGCCCTTTTCCATCATCGAAGATGTGATGCTCGTAGGCCACGCCTTCGCTGGCGAAAAGGGCCACGCGGCGCCCGGGTATGCCGTCGAGCGTCGTGGAAACAGCGGGGTTGATACGGTTCTCTTCGCTGATCGGGTCAGGCCGGCCGAGTCGGCAGGCATCAAAGTAAAGCTCCAGCCGGCCGATGTGTTTCTGATGCAACCGGATCAGGCCGATCAACTCGCTCATGGGGTACCCCTTCTCGGCGTTGTTGCTGAGCGGACCATCCCAAGTGACGAGGTAAGCCTTACCTGCGGAGATGACGCCGTGCGCCGAGGCGAAGATGATGACTCGCTCCGCGTTGCGGGAAAGCAGGCGGTTGAAGGCGGCCTGCACATTGGCCCGGTCGGCTTTTCTGTCAGGCAGGAAGACGATGTTGGCCGGGTCGAGCGCGCCGCCGCGCTGCGAGAGAAGGAACTCGCGGAAGCGTTCCGCGTCGCGCCGGGCAAACTGCAGTCTCAGTTTGTCGTCCGGGTAGTCGCTGATGCCGATCACCACGGCGTAGGTTCCGGATAGGTTGGGAGCCGGCGACTTCATCCCCGCCGCCATCTCGATCCGCATTTCTTTGGTCCAGCCCTGTCCGATATCGCTGAGAATCCGATCGACGCGGCCGAACTCCCGGCTGGCTTCCTGCTCTTCTCCTGAGTTCGCGAGAAGAGTCGCACGCGAGACGGCCGCCAACAAGTCTTGCGGATCGCTGGCGAGTGCTTGATCGATGCCGTCCAGACGCTCCCGAACCGGGGCCGCAAGGGCAGGAAACGCTTTGGAAGAAGGCCTCTCGGAAGGAGCAGGAACGAGCGGCGCCACCGGACGTTTGGAGAGAGCGGCCTCAGGCGGCAGTTCGGGCAGTTCGCAGAAAGGCAGAGCTTCGCTTGCCTGCCCTTGCGGAGTGCGTTTGTCGAGCGAATCGTCGAGCAAAAGAGCAGAGTTCGCGCCGAGGACGTACCTGGCCGCCGGCTTATCCTTGGGGCACCAGGCGATCTCCGCCGCGCCCTGCGCCGACGTGGCGATCGTTTCGCCGGGATAGACCAACGTGCCTTTGACTGCCTCGCGAATCTCCTGTCTCCCGTCGGCCACAGGTTTTCTTAGCTCGGCGGACTCCGCGCCGAGAACAAGAGCGATAGGACGGCGCGGGCTCAAGACAGCGACAGGCGCCTGACTGGACTGTTGAGCCGAGGAGTGGAAGGCGGCCAGCAGCCAAAGGCCTGCGCCGAGCGTTCGGCGTTTACCCGGCATCGTTCAGAGTATATACTGACCCTATCTCAAAACGAGAATCAAACTGCGCGATCCTCATGGCCGTTTGGATGTTCGCGGGAGGCGGCCTTGTTGCGTTGCATGGACAGACCACCCAGGGGCTCGTAAATGGAAAGATCCGTGACGCGCTGAGCGAAGCGGCCGAAGCGGCTCCCGCAGGGTGTGAGGTAACCATCACGCCGGTTGCCACGGAGTCTCCGTTCACCGTGCGGCCGGATGACAAAGGTGCATTCGCACTGCCGCTGCTATCGCCGGGGACTTACCGCCTGCGGGCCGAGTGTCCCGAATATCAGGCGCAACAGATCGAAGAACTGCGTCTCCCAGTAGCCGGAACGCTGGATCTGACCCTACGGCTGCGCCGTCTCGCCGATGTGTTCGAGGGTCAGCTGCGCATGACTACCCTCAGTAGCGGCGCGATACTGCCGTTCTACGGCCCCGACGTCGATTTGCGAAGGACCGCACCGTTGCGGCTCGATTCCGGCGCGACTGGGGCACTCGAATCCGCCGTTTCCCATGTGGTGCAGCCGGAAGAGATTCAATGGCTGCCTCTCGCCGGCCGGGACGTTTATGCTCTGCTCGTTATGCTGCCCGGTATAACCACTGAGACATCCACCAGCCGCGGGTTGGGGCTTTCGACCAACGGGCAACGGCCGACATCTTCCAACTACCTGCTCGACGGGGTGGAGAACACCAACTTTCTCATTGGCGGGCCGGCCACGGCTTTGCAGCCGGAGGCGGTGCAGGAATACAAGGCCACGTCCAGCGGTTTCGCAGCGGAGTACGGACGCACCTCTGGATCTCTGGCCAATGCGGTGACGGTCGCGGGAGGAAGCGCCTGGCACGGCTTCGGCTACTTGTTCTTTAGGGACGACGGATTGAACGCAGCGGAGTTCCAGCGCAATCGTCTCGGACTGTCGCGGCGTCCGATGGCGGAGGTCCAGCCTGGATTCGGAGCAGGAGGACCGCTCCCAAGGCGCGGCCTGTTTTTCTCCGCAACAGTGGATCATCTCCGGTTTCGTAGCGAGGGTGAAAAGGCCGAATTCAAGTTGCCGACATCGAACTTCAAGCCCAAGCCGGGAACATACGCGGAAATGCTGTGGAATACATACCCGAACCGGCCCGCCTTCGACACATCCGCACCGACCGTCACAGTGAAGTACGCGCCTCCGGCGGCATTAGACCGCTGGTTCCTGACGCCGCGCCTGGATTGGGCGACTCCGGGCAACCAGTGGCGCCTGTTCACGAGGGCCGCGGTGGCCATGCTGAAGCGGCCCGATTTCATCTGGACGCCCTACCGTGACTTTTCCTCTCCGCTGACCCAGGACTCGATCAATCTGGCGACGGGCATCCTGCGCACGTCTGGGAGGAGCACGACTGACTTGCGAATCGCTTTCGCGAAACAGGAACTCGCCTTTGATCGGGCGCATCCCGAGGTACCCGTGATGGTGACGGACGCAGCCGACGGCGCCACGCTTCCGGGCAGCCCGGCGAGCTATGGCTTCCGTCATGCCATGCGGCATCTGGAACTGATCGTGAACCGGATCTACGTAGGGAAAGGCCACACGGTGAAGTTCGGCGGCACCTTTCTGCCCCGAGCCTTCGACGGCTACCTGACGCTCGGTAAGGACGGTTACTATTCGTTTCGCACGCTGACGGACTTCGGCGAGGACCGGCCTGAGCGGTTGCGCGTTTCGCTATCGCGGCTCGACCTGACCGAGGGGCGTTATGCGCCCGCGCAATTCGACCGTGGGTACAGGGCGCCTTCGGGATCGCTTTTTGCGCAGGACAGCATGCAACTCGGCGAACGTTTCCGCCTGAATGGCGGCCTGCGCTACGAATACATGGGAACGCCGCGAATCACTGGCCCGGTGAACGATGTGTTCCTGCAGATGCCGCAAGGCGGTGATTGGGATGCCAACTTCCGGAACGCCCGCCTCGTTGCCTCAAATCCGGGGCAGCGGCTTTACGAGAGCCCGCAGTCGCTGTTCGCTCCGAGAATCGGGTTCACTGCACGGCTGACGAGGTCCGGGCAAACACTGCTCCGGGCCGCATGGGGGCTCTACTACGACCGGTTTATCGACAACCTCTCGCAGAACATTCGTAACAACGGCTTTCAGCTGGCGACGCAGTTCACAACTCTGCCTACGACGGCGCCGATCTACGACGTGCTCCCGAAACTGCGGGCCGGGAGCCTGCAGCCCGATCTGGTCTTCTCGAGCCTGGGCCTCTTCTCCGACCATGCGGAGGCGCCCGTCTCCTCGAGCTATTTCGCCGGAGTCGATCACCAGTTCAGCGCGGTTGTCGATGCGCAGTTCTACCTGATGGGCGCCGAGGGATCCAACTTGCTTGCCACGGACCTCATCAACCGGCAGGGAAGCATCCGGAGAGACAACCGGTGGGTGCGCTTTCGCCCGGATCTTCCGACCGTGAGCTACCGCACGACCGAGACGCGCTCCTCTTATCGGGCGGTGACGGCGTCGCTTCGAATCCGGTCGACCGGCGTTTCGATCCGTGCCAGCTACACGTTCGCCGTCAACCGGGATCACCAGAGCGAGCCGCTCACGGGCGATTTCTTCGATCTGGGCGGCGTGAGAGCAGGAGCGGGCGGCACTACCCAAGTGCCAGCCGCATTTTCCTATCAGTTCGAGCCCGAGGCCGACTGGGGCTATTCTGACTATGACCAGCGCCACAACTTCGCCTTTAGCGCGGTCTATGACGTTCCGCCCTTGGGCGGTCCGGCGGCCCACCTGTTTCGCAACTGGCGCGCGGCCGTGTTGTTTGGGGCCAGATCGGGCTTCCCGTTTCCGGTGCTCGGGGGAGGATCCTTCCAGCCCGGTCCGATCCTCAACCAGAGGCCAGACCTGATTCGCGAAGATGCTTCATTGAGTCCCGGGAAACCTGCCCACGGCGGAGTGCAGATCGTCGACCCGGCGTCGTTTCAAAATGCGCAGCCCGGGCTTCAGGGCTCGACACCCCGAAACGCTTTCGCCAGCCCCGGCTACTACAACTTCGATCTCTCGATCTCGCGAGCAATTCCGCTGAGCGAGCGGTGGGGCCGGATGACTCTGCGGATCGATGCGTTCAACGTCCTCAACCACGCCAACCTCGGCACGCCCGTTGCGAACTTCGGGCAAGAGAATTTCGGGACGGCATTGTTCGGCAGAACAGGCCGGGCCTCGCCCTTTCCGGCGCTTACTCCATACACCGAAAATCCGCGTCAACTGCAACTCTCGGTGCGCCTGGACTTTTGACGACGACTACCGCCGCACTACCGGGAGAGAAGTGAAGGCTCGGCGGGGATCGTTGAATCGCAAGCCCAAGCCCAACAGGTCCTGGCCGTCGGTGGTGACCTCGACGACGCCACGCACGCCGCCAATGCGGTATTCGGGATTGGCCAGGTTGAAGGCGGCATGTCCCTGCAAGGCCTGAGAGTAGCTGGTGCTCCCGTCAGGGAAGGCCACCTCAGTTCCCGCCTCAGTCCGGAACACCATGCGGACGCTAGTGCCCGGGTTCACGAGCGCAAGACCGGTTTCCGCGCCGCGTACATTATCGAACGGGAGGAAAAAACGCGTGCTGGTGCCGGAAAGCAAGGGCACAGCGCCTTCGCTGCGGAGGCCCAGACGATCTCCCTGGAACACGGCAAATCCGGCGAGCGGCCCGGACGCCGTGAACTCCGCCCAGCCTGTCCACAGCGGGTCGCCCGGATTCCCCTGCGTTTCGAGGGTCAGGGACGTCGATGCGGGAATGTTGACCGGGAACGCGGAACCCGGGGCGTAAGCATAGCCGACCAGAGGCAGGGAACGCACGGTGGTCATCTGAGTCCCAGTATTGAATCTCACCTGGACATTGACCGGGCCGCCTTGGGAGGGATTGACCAGGACGATTCGTGTCTTCCACCCGGCGCCGTCGGCGATGTGGGTCAGTTTCCTCGAATCGGTAGTGCCCGAAGCAACGGTCTCGAAGGAGGTGAAGTTGCGGAGCGGGCTGAAACGCAGACCAAGGCCTGCGATGTCGGAGCTATCGGAAATGAACTCGACAACCCCGCGACTGCCGGCTGTCGAAGGGATTCTGTCAGGCAGGCTGAAGGCCCGATGCTCCAGCGGCCCGAGTTGAATGCTCTCCGCCTGCGGCGTGCGCGGGAGTCCGTCCTCGCCGCGCACGGTCACGGAAACTGCTGTGGCAGCGCTGCCTGCGTTGAGGATGGCGAATCCGGTATCGAACCGCTGCCCGACCGTGCCGCTGTTGTCGAAGGGCAGGAGAAAGCGCGTTCCGGAGAGCGCCTTAAGCGGCACGGCGCCCTCGGAATCCTGGGTCGGGCCCTCCGTGAGGCTGAAAATCGCTGTCCCGTCCACTTCCGCGGCGGCTTCCAATTCGGCCCAGCCCTCCCAGAGTTGACTGGCGGTTCCGGGAGTGGTGAGAGTCAGAGAGCCGCCTCGAGGGATTATATCCTCGATCTGCGAATTCGAAAGGATGCCGTAGGGCGGCAGTTCCAGATTGGTGGCGACGGCGCGCACACCCCGGCGGAAGGTCAACTTGAACTGCTGGGGACTGACCGTGTCGGTGTTGATCAGGATGATGGAGGTCTTCCAGCTTGCGCCGTCCACAATCTGCGCGAACACGCGGCGCCGGGGCGCGGCCGGCGGCCCGGCTTGCGTCATGGTGAGGCTGACCGGGATCTCCGCGCCAGTGGCGGCACCGGCATTGATGTTGACCCAGGCTTTGTACAAGTCGGGGAGCATGCCGCCGAGTCCCTGCGGGTTCAGCCGGACTTCCACAGTGTGGGATTTGGTCATGTCGGTTAGCTGGAGTGGGGACACGGACAGCCAGTTGCCTCCGTCTTCCGTCGAAGCCGATACCGAGAAATTGAGTTGCTGCAGAGCGGCGGGAGGGAGAGTCGGGTTGGCTACGGGGTCGATGCCGATGCGGCGGACTCCTCCTAAAGCTCCGGGTGCGTAGGTGAAGGTCAAAGGGTCCTCCTCCGTCGTGACGGTGAAATCCGACGAAGGGAAGACATTCAGGATGATGGGCACGAATTGTGGGCTGTTGGGAGGTCCGTCGTTCAGCAAGGAAATCTTCACGCCACTGGATCGTGTCTCGTTGCCGGAGGAGAGAGACCGCACCCCCGTTAGCGCGGAGATCTTCACGAAAGCCAAGTATTGGCCCCGGTCCAGTTTATTGATTTCCGACAGAACGAAACTCGCCGTGAGTGTCTGCGCTCCAGCCCCTGTTTTGGGGTTGACGTCCAGCCATCTTACGTTGGCCGAAAGGGGCGGTGCCACATACACGATCTCCGCGACGAAAGTCGTCGCTGAGCCCAGGGTGAGGATGGTGATCTCCTTAGACGGTGGTGGACTGGTGCTTCCTTTGGTGAAAAAGGCTTCCGGAGGAGGGCGCAGAATCTGGAGATAGTTCGGAGGAACACTCAGATTCAAGGCGACGGAGACAAATCTGGGCGATTGGATCCTGGCCAGCGGGGCGACGAAAAAACTCGTGGAGTATGTGCCGGCGGTCAGGCTGCTGGGCGCAACCGTCAACGGAACCTGCTGGCTGGCGAGGCCTTCCTTGGCGCCTATGATTAACCAGGAGGCGGTTGGCCGAGGAGGGCTGGTGAACCCACTTTCGGGACTCACCTCTTCGGGAATCACCACAAAAGGAATGGGCGACAAACCGCCGACGAAAAGGTTCGCAGGCGCCGACGGGCTTCCTACCGTATGGTTCAGCGTGACCGCTACGGGTGCTGGAAAGACTTGGTCCTGGGATTGGTTGTTGTCGGTTACGTAGTTCAGCGACAAGAAGGCCGGATTACTCTGGCCCAAGCACGCTTCCCCCTCCTCCGGCGGTAGGGAGGAGATGCGCATTGCCATCGTGGTGGGAACCCGGGATCGCGGAAGTATCCCACCCGGAAACGGAAATTCAGTCAACGGATCTAAGAATTTGGCGCCAAACGCGCTGAAATCACCATTCTGTTCCAACACGTTCGGCACATAAACGTAGGCCCTGAGATTCGGCCCCACAATCCGGACACCACAGAATTTCTGATTCGCAAACCGGGGAAGCGGGAGGCTCCTGTATGAGTCCCAAACGGCGAAGGACATGGCTCCAACGGCCAACCTGTCGGCATGGACGCCAAGCGACTGCCCGAAGGCGGCAGACAAGGCTAGCGAGAGAGCAAGGGAAAATCGGGTAACATTCCACATTTTTTCTCCCCGCCCCTCAGCCCGGGGACATCCCCCATTTGACAACAAAAAGGTTCTGATTGACAGCCGAAAATGGATCGGACGCTCGGACATCAAGAAGTCGGCCACCAATATGCCGAAAAGCAGCATCGAAAATATACGATGTCCCGATGTCCGGTCCATGGCGGAACTCGCGCCTTGCGCGCCCGCATCGGCCAAGTCCAGAGGGAGCGTCAAAGGTTGCTGCTATGAGCTTGCATCTGCAGTTCACCGCCACCCCAATCAGAAATAGGCTTTACGTCAGAATCCGTCACAACAGACAATATTTAATTTATTCTGAAAGAGATAGGAGATGGGCTGGCATGAGCAGCCGCAGCCTTTCCGGCACCGTGTAACGCGTAAGGAAGCGGTCGAGAAGTACAGCGATGCCAAACTACAATTGCCTCAAAATCAACGGATTACAATTATTGAGAAAGATGGAGCGGGAGACGGGAATCGAACCCGCAACCAACAGCTTGGAAGGCTGTGACTCTACCATTGAGTTACTCCCGCGGGTCACTTTATTGTATCAAAGGGGCAGAATCTCCTCGCGCACCGGATCGAACTTGAGCCGCCGCTTCTGGAGGTAGGCGATGTTGCCCAGGTGCGACGCCTGCGCCGAGCGGTGGCCCACCAGCACGTCTCCGTTAGGCCGCTGCCGCGAACGCACGCAGTCCAGGAAGTTGTTCACATGATCTACCGTCAGGTCGCCCTCGGCCTTCACTACCGTGGGTTGGGCGCCGCGTTCCGCCGTGCGGTACTCGAACTTGCCGCGGTCGATGTACAGCCGTCCTTCGGTCCCGCAGATCTCGAGCGCCGCGCCTGTAATTCCCGGCGCCAGGGTGGCCTCGAACGTCGCCGTCCATTCGCCCGGATACTCCAGCAGCACGTGGATCGTGTCCGGCGCCGTCCGTCCGTCTTTATAGTGGTAAATGCCGCCCGCCGCCACGGCCGCCACCGGGATCTCCTCGCCGATCAGCATGTGCGCCACGTCGATCCAGTGCGTGAACAGGTCCGTCACCTGCCCGCCCCCGAATTCCAGATAAGCGCGGAAATTCCAGTACTGCTGCGGATCGTAATCGCGCCACTTCACCGGCCCCAGGTAGCGCGCCCAATCCAGGTTGGAGGGCTTCTGACGCAGCGCCGGCGGCGCCATGCGCAGGTGCGCCCCATTGCCGTGCCACCATGTCCGCACCAGCGTGATCTTGCCCAGCTTCTTCGTGTCGATATACTCCCGTTTGGCCTGGATATAATGACGGCCCGAGCGCTGCTGCATGCCCACTTGGCAGACCCGCTCGTTCACGCGCGCCGCCTTGACGATACGCGGCCCTTCTTCAATGGTGAGCGTCAGCGGCTTCTCCACGTACACGTCCTTGCCTGCGTTCAGCGCGTCAATCGCCGTCTCGGCGTGCCAGTGATCGGGCGTCGCGATCAGCACGGCGTCCAGATCGCGGAACTCGAGTAGTTTGCGGTGATCCGTGAACCCTTTCGCACCGGCCGCGTTCGACAGCGCCTTGTCGATGTGCGCGCCATAGACGTCGCAAGCCGCCGTCACCTGTACGGAGGAGTTCTTCTGAAAGCTCCCCATCACGCTCAAGCCGCGCCCTCCGCAGCCGATCAGGCCCAGGCGCACGCGGTCGTTCGCGCCCAGAATTTTCGAATAGGAAGAGACGGTCATCGAGGCGGCCGTAAACATGGCGCCGCGCATCAGGTCGCGCCGGTGCAGCTTGGTTTCAGGCATACCGAGTATTATATGCGCCGTCGCGAGCCGCCCGTCAGGGACCTTCGTGAACCTGCACACGCTGAACCGCGAGCGTCCGTGCCGCGCCGCTTGAATCGCCGCCGCTCGCGTCCTGGAGGTAGAACTCGGTACCGTCGACCACCCAGTCCGCCGTGTGGGCCACTCCGGAACTCGCCGCCGCAATGGCCATGGGGCCGGTAAGAGCCGCTCCCGAAGGCGAGCCAACCCGAATCTGCACTGCGGAAACGCCGCTCGCCGTCCACCGCAATGCCGTCCGTCCGACGAGCCTTCCCGGAAGAGCGATCACCGGGTTCGGGTCCGCCAGCAGCGTGCCGCGGGGCGCCGCCGGCACCACGCGCGCGGTCGCAACGGCCAGCGTGCGGCTGCTGCCGGAAGACTCCCCATCGCTTGCGTCCTGCAAAAAGAACGAGGTTCCGTCGGCGACCCAGTCTCCCGTCTCGGCGCTGCCTATCGCGCTCGTGAGTCCGGTCAGTAGAGGACCCGCCGGCGAGAGAATTCGGATCTGAACTTGCTCCACTCCGGAAGCTCGCCAGGTCAGCGTGGTCCTGCCCAGCCTGCTTCCGGCCGGCACCCGAATCGGGTTCGGAGTGGCCGCAATCTCCCCGCCCCGGCGAAACGTCTCGGGGTTCTCCAGGTAAGACGCAATGGAGGGATACATCGCCGCGAAACGGCCGCCCCGCGTGGCGGCGCCGGGCGCGCACGCATCGCCTGCCGCGCCGGCGCTGACCACGCCGATCAGGCTGCCCCGGCCATCGAAGACGCCGCCGCCCGAAGATCCCGGCTCGATGGTTCCCCGATCCAGATCCAGCACATAGTATTTCTCCGCCGGTTGGAGACGTCCATCCACCACCGAATCCCGGTCGCGGATTCGCACTCCGAAAGCGATTCGCTTGTGCGACCCTTCCGGGTGGGTCACGGCGGCCACCTCCCCTCCCAGGGCCGGCTCGTCGGCGGTCCATCCGCTGAGCGCCACGCGCGTATCCGGAAATCGCGAAAGCCGCACCAGCGACCAATCCCCCTCCCTGGCGGGACCCCCAGCCAACAGCGTGCCGACCTGCACCCGCGCCGCGCGGCTGCGTGGGGGCGGCGGCGCATTGCAGCCCTCTGTCTGGTAGTTGAAGAAAAGATCCATCGTGCGCGCCGCGCTCTCGTCCGTAATGCAGTGATTGGCTGTGAGAAACAGCGGCGGCGGCGAGGCGTATGTGGCGTTGACCAGCGTGCCCGAGCAGGCGAAGGCCTGTCCATCGCGAACGTAAGTGTAATGCGCGGAAGCCAGAATCGGCACCTCCCAGGGTTCGTGCTGGAAGCAGCTCGCGTCCAGGTGGCACTCCGCGGCCTGCCGTGGCGTCAACCCGTCCGCAACGGATTGGAAAGCGAGCGCCCGCTCGCGCGGTCCCTCCCAAGGGCTTTCCCAAAGATGCAGGGCCTCGGCAATCTGGAACGGCGGCCGGCCTTCCGCGCGGGCGTTGTCTTCGGGCACGTATTCCACAATGGCGGAGTCCGAAAACACGGTGTGGCTCCAGAACTCGCCGTCGCCGTGCAATCCTCCGCCCGTGTACGGCGGCAGAATCTCGGCGTCCTCGTCTCCAGCGCCGTATACCCAGACCCTGCCGGCGCCTGCCGCGAAACCACTGAAGCGGACCCGCAGCCCTTTCGCGCCGGCTTGGCGAATAGTGAGCCTCCAGAAGCGCTCGCCCGTGGGAGCCGAAATCCATTCGCCTTCGCGCACGCAGCCGTAAGGCATGGCGCGTACCGCTCCGATGGCGCGATCCGGTTCGGGCGCGGCGGCGCGCCGCACGTCGTCGCTCTTCAAAGAGGGCAGCGCCAGCACCGGAGGTTGGGAGGCGACCAGCCGCCCGGGAGGCAGCAACGCGCGCGCCGGAATATCGTCCGGTTCGCGCACCACGGGACCGGCGCCCTGGCCAAGCAAGGACGAAGAGATCGCAGCGAACCAAAGAAGCAGAATCGAAGTGGCGGACATTCCTCGCAGATTCTAACCCGAGCCGGACGAAGGACTCTCGGCGTGCGCGCGTGGAGTTGTGGTTACCGCCGAAACCTCGATCTCTCCCTTTCCCCAAACAGTCTGCCGCCCGACGCCGGTCCAGCGGGCGGCTCGCAGATAGGGCAGAAACTCGCCCACATCGCCCTCGTACTCCGCTTCGCCACAAAGCCGCCCAGCGAGTGCGTCTGCCCCGTCCGGCTGGACCGCCGCTCAACCTCCACGCGCCCCCAATCCCACCGCGCCAGCTTCACGTTCGCCGCCCGTTCGCCCATCGCCCGAAAGTCGATTGCCAGCGGCCCCTCTCCATACAACGCCCGGAGCGTGCTCAACCGGTCCCGCGCCCGTGCAAAAAGAATCCCGAACTCGGGCCGCTGCGCAGGCCCCGTCCCAGTTTTCAGTTCGGTCGGCGTCAGAAAGCGAACCAGCAACCGGCTCGCGGTCTCCGGGGCCAGGTCCAGAACCAGCGGCGGCGGCAGCACGTCCCCCGGGGACACGCATATACCCGGGCCGCCGTTCCGCCCCAGGCACTCCACTGCCTCCAGCTCCGCCTTCGCCCTTCCCGGACCGAGTCCCTCGCGCGCGAGCTGCGCAAATGCCTTCGTGTACCAGGCAAGCGCCGGGTCGCGGACATCGAATACATGCACGTCGAAATGGAATCGCTGGTCCGGCCGGATAGTAAGCCCGTCCAGATGCGCGGCGCGGAAGACGAAGGGCCTCGGCCAGTCCGCCAGCCCGCTAGGACCCGCTTTCGCCGTTCCAGGCTGGAAGATCCGGGCGTAGGCGCAGGATGCGGCAATCTCGCAAGCTTCCGTCCCAGGGCACTGCTCCTCGCAGGCCACCCGCCGCAAGGATGCGCCAAATGCGCCGCGCACCAAGTTCGCGGACTTCCCGGAGGGAAAGTGCAGGGAGCCGATCGCCCGGAAGTGGAAGCGAAAGCGATAGAAACGAAACTCCACGGCTCCGATCATCCCTGGCGTCATCCCTTTCACCCTCCGCCTCCGCTGTTGTATGCTACATCCAATCCAAATTGCATGAAGGGGACTTCATTATGAATCGTCTGTTTCTTGTGGGCCTCTGTCTGGTCCTCACCGCCCTGCACGCCCAGGATCCGCGCGGCTTCATCCGCGGCACCATCACTGATACCACCGGTTCGGTGATTCCAGCCGCCAAGGTCCGCGCCATCAGCGAAGAAACCGGTGTCGCCGCCGTCGCTCAATCCAATGAGGCTGGTCTCTATAACATTCCCTACCTCATCCCCGGTTTCTATAAGCTCACCGTGGAGCAGACTGGGTTTAAGTCCTTCGTCCGCACCCGCGTCGAAGTCCGCGTTTCGGAAACCGTCGAAGTTCCGATTCAACTCGAAATCGGCTCCCTCACCGAAACGGTCGAGGTAATCGACGCGACACCGCAATTGGAAACCGCCCACTCATCGCTGGGTCTGGTGGTGGACCAGCGCCGCATCTCGGAGCTCCCGCAGCGCGGCGCCAACCCGCTGGAACTTACGCTCCTCGCTCCCGGAGTCGCCAACACCACCAACCTCCGCCTTCGCAAGTCCATGGCTCCGGAGGCTACCTCGGACGTCAGCGCGGACGGCGCAGGCCGCTTCAACAATGAGTTCCAGATCGACGGAATCTCCAATACCGCGGCCGACCGCGGACAAGGCTACGCGCGCGTCGCTTACGCCCCGCCGGCGTCCGCCGTGCGCGAATTCAAAATTCAGACTTCGGCTTACGATGCCTCTGTCGGTCACACCATGGGATCGATCGTCAACGTCTCCACCGCCTCCGGCACCAACGAGCTGCACGGCGAAGCCCACTGGTTCCTCCGCCATTCCGCCCTCGACGCTCCCAACTTTTTCAACAACAAAAACAACACGCCGAGGCCGGTCTATCAGGACAATCGCTATGGACTTTCCATCGGCGGTCCCATCTGGTTTCCGAAGATTTACAACGGCAAGAACCGCACGTTTTTCTTCTACGCGTTTGAAGGTAATCAATTTGGCGTTCCCAGTCAGTTCACGCGCACCGTTCCAACCGCCGCTCAACGCAACGGCGACTTCTCCGCTCTTCTCCCGCTCACGAACGCCAACTACCAGATCTACGATCCCTTTAGCACGGTTCCGGCCGCCAATGGCCGCTTCTCCCGCACACCGTTTGCGGGCAATATCATTCCGCGCAACCGCCTGGATCAGCTTGGCGTCAATCTGGCCAATCTCTACCCGCTGCCAAACGCGCCGAACACCGCTACCGCCGACGGACGAAACAACTTCTTCAGCGCACCCAAGGCCATCCAGAAGA
Source organism: Bryobacteraceae bacterium (assembly GCA_040902885.1). GTDB lineage: Bacteria > Acidobacteriota > Terriglobia > Bryobacterales > Bryobacteraceae > JBBDWK01. The sequence continues at coordinate 85,894 of JBBDWK010000084.1, forward strand.
CATACTCCAACCTTATCCGCTTCGATCATGCTTTCAGCGAGAATCACCGCATCTTTCTGCGCGCCCACTACGATTTCTGGAAGGAGAACAAGAATCACGACTTTCTGAACGAGATCAACGGCATTCACCAGAACCGGCCCAACCGAGGTGTCGCTCTCGATGACGTCATCGTTCTCAACCCAACGACCGTTCTGAATCTCCGCTATGGATTCACCAGCACCAAATGGTGGCAGTACCGAACCTCTCGCGGCTTCGATCTAGCCGGCCTTGGCTTCTCACCGCAGCTCGTCGCTCTCACCGAAAAGGGCCAGTCGCCGCTTCCTCGAGTCACTCCTGGCGCGTACTCTCAACTCTCCTGGTGGGAGAATCCTGGCGACGGAGTCAATTCATCGTTGACCCACTCCGGAACCGCCACCATCACCAAGCTTGCCGGCAACCACTCCATCCGCTTCGGACCCGAGTACCGCCTCTATCGCAGCTTCAACAACCGGCGGCCCATCGGCGTTTCCCCCGATCTGTCCTTCAACAATACCTACACGCGCGGCCCACTCGACAACTCGCCTACCGCTCCTATCGGGCAGGACTTAGCCGCCATGCTCCTCGGCATTCCCGCAGGCAGCATGGAGATCACCGCGAACTCCGCGCTGCAGAACCAATACATCGGCCTCTACGTTCACGACGACTGGAAGGTAACTCGCCGCCTCACGCTCAATCTCGGACTCCGCTACGAGATGGAAACTCCCATCAACGAGCGCTATGACCGTCTTCAGTCGGAGTTTGACTCCACCACGCCGAACCCGATCGACGCCGCCGCCCGCGCCAACTACGCCCGCAACCCCATCCCAGAGCTGCCGGTAAGCCAGTTCCGTGCTCTTGGCGGATTGACATGGGCCAATCAGGGCGGGAACGGCCGCAGTCCTTACTTAGGAGAGAAGAACAACTTTCTGCCCCGAATCGGCTTCGCGCTTCAGCTCGCCAAAGACACGATCATGCGGGGCGGCTACGGAATCTTTTTCAATACACTGGGCGTCAACACGATCCTTCCCCTTCAAACCGGATTTACGCAATCCACCCCCATTCAAGCCTCTCTGGATAGCGGCCTGACCTACCGCGCTACCACGGCGAACCCTTTTCCGGCAGGTCTCATTCAACCACAGGGCCCGGCGGGCGGCCTCACAACTAACCTCGGCCAAGCCATTGACGCTTACTACCGACCAAACAAGCAAGGCTATGCCCAGCGCTGGTCGCTCGGCATTCAACACGTCTTTCCGGGGCAACTGCTGCTGGATGCCAGCTACGTAGCCAACCGCGGCACGCGCCTCGACGCCGAGCGCCAGCTGAATGCCACTCCGGCCGAGCACCTTAGCCGCTCTCCCGTTCGCGATCAGGCGCGGATCGACTTTCTCAGCCAGCAGTTCTCCAACCCCTTCCGCGGGACCGACCCGATCTACGGCGCAAATATCAGCCGTGCGAACCTCCTGCGCCCCTATCCCCACTTCGGCGACGTCGCCGTTGAGGAGCCAATCGGCTACTCCTGGTACCACTCGCTTCAGGTGAGAGCCGAGCGCCGTTTCGCGCAAGGCTTCACCTTCCAGCTCGCTTACACCTTTTCGAAGGTGATGGAAGCCATCGAATTCATCAACGCTGCTGACACGGTTCCCTACGAGAGCATCAGCAATTTCGACCGTACGCACCGTATCGCCTCCAGCGGGATTTGGGAGGTTCCCATCGGTAAGGGGCGCAAGTTCGCCGCCAACCTCCCAAAACCGGTCGACTTCTTCATCGGCGGCTGGCAGATCGGCGCGGTCGTCGCTCTCCAATCCGGCGGTCCCATGGGCTTCGGCAATTCCATCTTCAACGGCGACCTCAAGAACATCCCCCTGCCGAAGGATCAGCGGAATGTCGACCGTTGGTTCAACATCGATGCCGGCTTCAACCGGAACGCGAACCAGCAGCTTGCCTCCAACTACCGTCTCTTTCCGCTCCGCTTCGGCGGCATCCGCAGCCCCGGCCAAAGGAGCTGGGACTTCTCCATTGTGAAGAACTTCCCGATCAAAGAATCCTTCAAGGCCCAGTTCCGCGCCGACACCTACAACGCTTGGAACCATACGAATTTCAACGCGCCCAATACCACGCCGACCAATACGGCCTTCGGCCGCATCACCGGCACTGCCGGCGATGCCCGCAACTGGCAAATGTCGTTAAAGGTGATGTTCTGAAAGCGTAAGCCCACATGAAACGTTAAGACCAATAGTTCCGGTCCAGACTGCGGTATTGCACGGCTTCGGCCAAGTGCTTGGCGGAGACGGCTTCGGAGCGGTCGAGATCGGCGATCGTGCGGGCGAGTTTCAGGATGCGGTCGTGCGCGCGGGCCGAGAGTCCCATCTTGCGCACCGCCATCTCGAGCGTCCGCTCGCCGGCTGGGTCGAGAACGCACAGCTTCCGCAGCGCGCCCGCCGGGATGTGCGCATTGTAATAGCCGCGCGACTGTTGGATGGCCCGCGCCGCCAGCACGCGCTCCCGAATCTGATCCGAAGTTGTGCCCTGGTCGTTCCCGCGCAGCTCTTTGTATGCGACGGCGGGCACCTCGATGTGAATGTCGATGCGGTCGAGCAGCGGCCCGGAGATCTTGCCGAGATAGCGCTGGATGATGCCCGGAGTGCAGCGGCATTCGCGCGCGGCGTCGCCATAGAAGCCGCACGGACACTCCTGCGTTGCCTTTTTGCCATTGGCGGCTGACAGGACAGAAGCCCTCACACAAAAAGTACCCGAAGATAGTGAAAACAATAGGGGATCATCTTCGGAAGCGACGACTTGACCTCGGTATCCTCCAAAGAGAGGTCGCCAGCCAAATTGGTGTAGACAAAGCATCGGTTGCCAACTGGGAACGCAACCGCTCAAGCCCTGACCTACGCTTCATTCCTGCGGTCATCCGGTTTCTTGGCTACAACCCGCTCACTGAAGCCAAAGATCTGGCTGGCAAGCTGACCAGGTTCAGGACCAGCTGCGGGCTCACACAGGAGGCCTTAGCGCGGAAGCTCGGCATCAACGAATCCACGATTGCTCACTGGGAACAAGGGACGAGGCACCCGACCGGACAGTACCGGAGATTGATTGAGGACTTCCTTGCAAGTGACGGTTCATCATCAGCCGCACAATTCGCGCCTCGCCCATGCGCGTAACTATCCCCAAAGCGTTTGCGGCTTACAGTGAATAGTGGCTTGAGGAACAGGGCCGATGCGTATGAACCGACGTGTTTTCTATTCGTGGCAGTCAGATACTGAGCCCAGGATCAACAGGAACTTTGTCGAAGATGCTCTAAAACGTGCTCTTCGGAGCATCAAAAAGAATGCAGGGATAGTTCTCGACCCGGTTCTGGATCGCGACACCGCAGGTTTGCCGGGCTCGCCGGCAATTTCTGAGGCGATCTTTGTGCGGATTCCGAGGGATGGCGATCAGCGTTCCGAACTGATGTCGATCACGATT
>JBBDWK010000085.1:0-17656 GCA_040902885.1 Bryobacteraceae bacterium
AGCGGCATTTTCATGCCGTTTCATGCCGCCGCAAAAAGGGCTGTCACTGCGCGGAGGCAACGGAGCGGAGCATGGTCAAACGTTCGCCAGTGATTTTGTTCCAGAACTGCAGGCTTAGGAATGTATCCTTCTGCAGATCGGCCCATCTCGTGTTTCCCGGAGCTCCCAGGGCATTGGACACCGCTGCTTGTTGGATGTCTGCCGTCACGTTGGCGGAACTCGCCGTACGCTTCAAGGGAAACTGAAGTCGCACCTGGAACTTGCCGTCATCGAGCGTTGAGAGAGACGCATTTTCGAGATTCCAAGTGATTCCACTGGCCTTCAGAACGGGACTCGCCGAGAGTTGGAGAGATTCTCCCGTTCGAAGGAACGCGGCAAAATCGATGTTGTCGGTCTCGATTTGACTGGTAACCACTTGATAGCTCCCGCCCTGTTTGTAGAAGGCGTCCACTCTGTGAAACCGCTTGATCCCTCTTCCCGCCGCCGCATCGTAGGGAAAAGCGTGTTCTACTTCCACATTTCCCTCTCGAACCTCTTTTTCGTTGAAAACCCAGAAGACCTTCTCCGGCTTTACGTTCGTCAGAATGATTCTCAGCTTCTCCCCCGCCAGGAACACGGAGCCCGCCGAAGCGCGAGAAGCGGATCTCACGTCAACCTTGGCGCGTTGAAAGAAGTTCAGTACAACATCCTGTCCCCCTTGATTCAGCCATATGACTATCCCAGCGACCACAACCGCGGCGATCGTTGCGATTCCCGTCTTAATGGAAGTGGACGCATCCATAACCAAGGCCCTCGTTCCTCGGATTTTGCCCGGAATCACAGTCTATTATCACTAGGTCGGGAACGCAAACGGCGAACCATTCAACGGCGAACCATTCAGCGGCGAACCATTCAGCAATCGGCGTTCTGCTTTTGAGAAGGCGCGGTCAGCAGGCTGACGGCTGACGGCTGATCGCTGAAAGCTCGCTACTACAGGCGGTTCTTGGGCTCCTCGAGCATCCCGGATTCGTTCAGGAAAACAATGTCCACCCGGCGGTTGCGAGCCTTGGCTTCCGGATTGTCGTTGGGCGCGAGAGGCGCTGTGTCGGCATAGCCGGCGATCGACATGCGCTCCGCCGGAATGCCGTGATGCTCCGCCAGAATGTTGAGCATGGCTACGCTGCGGGCGGCGGAAAGCTCCCAGTTGGAATGGAAGCGGTTGTTGCGGATGGGATCCGAGTCGGTGTGTCCTTCCAATCGGATCTTGTTGGGAACGTTTCGCATGGCCGCGGCGATCTTCCCGATCGTGGGATAAGTCGCGCCGTCGATCACGTCCTGTCCCGAAGGGAAGAAGGCGGCTTGACGCAGACTCACGACCAGCCCGCGCGCTTCCATGCTTACGGTCAGCATGCCGTCCGCGATCTCGTTCCGCAAGTGCTCTCGAAGCATCTTGAAGGATGAGGCCAGACTGGCCGGCAGACCCTCCGATTCATTTCCCAAATTCACCGGGCTTATGCCCGCTCCCCGGTACTGCGATGGTTCCGGGCCTTCAAACAGAAGCGCCAGACGATTGGCTGTGGCGGACACCTTGTCCTCTTCAAAAGCCTGCTTTACGGCTTTCGAGACATCCGCAATGCTGACCCGGTCGGACTGGGCCGTGGCGAACATCACCACGAAGAAGGCGAACAGCAGCGTGATGAAGTCGGCATAAGAGATCAGCCAGCGCTCATGGTTTTGATTATGATGTGACCTTTTCCTCCGTGGCATGGCTACTCCGGACCGGACCTTCGCCCTGTCGCGCCGCGGCGTTCTTCCGCCTGCCCGTGAATATAGGCGTCCAGGCGTCCGCGAATCACCTTCGGGTTGAGGCCTTCCACGATGCCGACCACGCCCTCCAGCATCAACTCTTTCATCCGGGCGGACTGCTCGGCGCGAGCTTTGATCTTGGCGCCCGCGGGGAGGAAGAAGACGTTGGCGAAACCCACCCCGTAAATGGTCGCGACAAACGCCGTGGCGATGCCGCGCCCCACCTCGTCCAGGTTGTCCAGGTGTTTCATCACCTGAATGAGCCCCATGACCGCGCCGATAATCCCGATGGTGGGGGCATACCCGCCCGCGCTTTCGAAGACCCGTGCTTCGGCGTCGACGTAATGCTCTTCCATCGAAATCTCAATCTCCATCATCTTGCGGATCTCCTGCAGGTCGTTGCCGTCGATGGCCAGCATCAAAGCCTTTCTGAGAAAAGGATGGGATGCCTCATCGGCATCCTGTTCAAGAGAGACGATGCCGCTCTTGCGGGCTTTGGCGGCAAATCCGATGACCTCCTCGACGATCTGTTCCGGACGGATAGCCTGATCGAAGAAGATGAGATATATCTTCCTGCTGGCGGAGAGAAGCACACTCATCGGAGTGGTCACCATCACCGCGCCAGCCGTGCCGCCCAGAACGATCAGCAGAGCCGTAGGGGCGAGAATCTCCTGAATGGAGCCGCCTTCCAGAAGGAGGCCGCCGACGATCCCCACGGCGGCGATCAGCAGGCCAACCAGAGTGGCAAAATCCGGGCGGACTCCAGTGACCCGAGTCTTCTGCGGCTTAACGGCCATCGGCCTGTTGTTCCTTCCGAATGGCCGCATCTCCCCGCGTGATGGATTGGCGGAAGGCGATTACGAGAGCGATGACGTCGTCGGCGGATTCCAAAACAACAAGCTTCTGGCCTGTGGTAAGAGTGATGATAGTGTCCGGCGTTACCTCCATGTGCTCAATGAGGTCTGCGTTCAGGACAAAGGGCGCCCCATTGAGCCGGGTGAGTTTCACCATGGTCTTAAAGGCTTATCGGAGGCGGACCCCAAAGTGTGAGAAAAAAGTTAAAACTTCCCGAGGCATCACCGATAAGCCCAATATGAACACCGTGGTCCCTCAGTCTTCCATCGCGAGGTCCGCTCATCTGGTCCGTCACGCCGTGCGCGCCGGCAGTTCCGCCGTCTTGTGCAAGGAGTTGGAGCGGGCTAGCATATCCCCAAAGGGGCACGGCGAGGACGCCGAGCGCGGCGAACTGTTCTCCGCGGTGCTTTCGGATTTGCGGCACAGACTCTCGACCGGCCGGCCTGGAGGGGTGGCTTACGAGACGGATTTGCAGCTCCTGGAACATCTGGCGCGGGCATCCAACTGACGCCGCAAGAGCGCACAGGCTGGGAGTTACCATAAGGGAAGGAGGATTTCTTTTATGGAGAAGGTGGCCAAGTCCGACGCGGAATGGCGGGATCAGTTAACCTCCGAGCAGTATGAAGTGACGCCAAAAAAGCACTGAGCCGGCCTTTACTGGGAAGTATTACCGGAACAAGGAAAAGGGAACTTACAAGTGCGCTTGCTGTGGGACTGAACTGTTCCGGTCCGAGACCAAGTACGAGTCCGGCACTGGGTGGCCGAGCTTCTACGCGCCCGCCTCGAAGGAGAACGTCGCCACGGAGACCGACGAAAGTTACGGCATGCGGCGCACCGAGGTGCTGTGCAATCGCTGCGACGCGCACCTCGGTCATGTCTTTCCCGACGGGCCGAAGCCCACTGGCCTCCGCTACTGCATCAACTCCGCCGCGCTGAGCTTCGAGCGCGAGGATTAAAGCCGTCAGCCCAGGCTGACCGGGCCGTGATCGTCGCAATGCCCGGAGTGCGGGTAGTGCAGATGCCCATCCACCAGATAGTCGGTATGATCGCCGTGGGGTACGGCCTCGTGGCCGCAGTTGGCCCCATGACGATGCCCTTGATCGTGAACGCTGCAAGCGTGCGAGGGCGTACACTGCGCCATGTTGCTTCCACCTACCCCAATCGCATGCTCGTCAATGTGGTCGCCGTGCATGTGGTGCAGGTGCCCGTCGTGAAGATAGTCGGTATGTCCTTCGTGCTGGATCGCGGTATGCCCGCACTCGGCACCGTGGACGTGGGTGTGATTCTCGTGAATCTTATGTCTGTTCATGTTGATGGTCCTCTTCGTGATTCAGTCCTGTTTGTGGCGCGGGCGAAACCTCGCTGGCGTGGGCCAGAGCGTTGAAAACGAGATCCATGACGTGCTGGTCGGCCAAGGCATAGTTGATATGCTTACCCTTCCTTCGCCGCACCACCATGTTTTCCGCCCGCAGGATGCGCAGCCTCTGCGAAACGGTCGAAAGCTCCTCGCCCTCCGCTTTGGCCAGCTCCGTCACGCACGCTTCGCCCTGGGCAAGCAGAGCCATGAGGCGAAGGCGCGCCACATCTCCTATGGCGCGGAACAGGCGCGAGGCGCGCTCAAGCGCCTGACCGTTCACTGGCGGCGATCTGCGGTCCCTCAACGGATGATCGTCCGGTCCGCAGGGAGCTGACTTCTCCTTTCGCATACCTCGATCATCTCATCATTTCATCAAGTATGCAAGTGTTAAACTGTTCTCGAGGGTGATGCCTTCGAAACCGCTTTGCCAGGCACGAAAAGTGCATGGACGGATGGCAGCAGTATGAAGAACGTCGCTAAGGAAAGCGTGACAGGAGACACAAAACGCTCTTGCAATTACCGCTGAAAAACTGATAGCATCGAAATGTATTTGACTGCCCCCAGATTCGGCCACAAAGTTTGAGCGACTCCAGTCGCGCCTGCCTTACGCCTGAGACGAGACAGCTTTCAAATCAGAGGATATAAACCGTTGAAGAAAATTTTTGTAGGCAACCTTGAATTCGGTGCCACTGAAGAGGCGATCCGCGCCTTGTTCGAAGCGTACGGCGCCGTGGAGAGTGTCAGAATTATGACCGATCGGGACACCGGCCGATCGCGAGGCTTTGCATTCGTGGAGATGAGCGACTCAGCCGAAGCCGATCGGGCCATCGCCGGCCTGAACGGCCGGGAGATGGGCGGTCGGTCGCTGAATGTAAACGAAGCGCGGCCGAAACCGGAAGGTAGCGGCGGCTTCGGCGCCCGCCCGGACCGGGGCGGATTCCGTCCCCGTGGCAGCGCGGGCGGAGGTGGTGGTGGTTCGGGGCGGCGCCGCGAACCGCGCTGGTAGCCTAAGAAATATTGGATAGGCCCGCGCAGGCTGAAGCCCGCGCCACGCGACCTGCAGTATGAGAGTTCGCCTCCGGCGGAGGAGTGTGGATTCCCACAGGTGCACTTTTTCGTCTATTATAGGGTTGGCTTTCGACGAGCACAGCCCTTCTTCTTGAAATTCAGCTCGCGCGGATGATAGACGTTCCCATGAAGATCCTGCTCTATAACCCCGACAACGGCGTGACTCGCAATTTCATGCCTCACCTTTGGATGTTTCTCCTTCAGTCGCTGACGCCGCCGGAGCACGAGGTTCTGCTGATCGACGGCAATACGCACCCGATGAGCGATGGCGAACTGGTGAAATATGCGCTCGACCGGAAAGTCGGGCTGGTAGGCATAGGCGCGATGACCCGGATGATCGCCAAAGCTTACCGGGTTGCCGACGCGCTCCGGGCCGTGGGGATTCCCGTGGTGATGGGCGGGCCACACGTCACCGAGGTTCCAGACGAGGCGCTCGGGCGCGACGGCGGACAGCGTCATGCCGACGCTATCGCCTTGGGCGAAGCGGATGAAACCTGGCCGAAGATCGTCGCGGATGCCGTGCGCGGACAACTCAAGGAAGTGTACACGCCGGTGGATGCCTTCGGTCAGGAAAAGAAACCCGACCTTCAGAACTATCCGAAAATTCCGTGGGAGTCGCTCGACATCGACCAGTTCAACCGCATTCCGGCTGTCCTGCGGAAGGTCGTGAGGCACTATAAAGCGGAGTGGGAAACCTTCCATATTATTCCCGTGGAATCCGGGCGCGGCTGCCCTTACGGATGCGAGTTCTGCACCGTCACCGGATTCTTTGGCGATTCCATCCGGTACCGCTCCAATCAGAGCATTGTCGATGAATTGCTGCGGCTGAAAGCGCGCGCCAGCCGGACGAAGGGCAAGGTCGCCGTCTTCTTTGTGGACGACAATTTTGCCATCAACGTGAAGCGCACGAAGGGGCTGCTTAGGGACATCATCGCCGCTAAGGCCCAACTAGCCTGGGTGGGACAGATCAGCGCCAATCTGCTTCGCGACGAGGAGCTGGTGGACCTGATTGCCGAATCGGGAGGGAAGTGGATTTTCATCGGCATGGAGTCGATCGATCCGGTCAATCTGTCGAGCGTCAACAAGAGCTTCAACAAACCGGGCGAGTATGCCGAAGTGCTCGACCGGCTGGCGCGCCGGAATATCTACGCCATCACGTCCTTCATTTTCGGATTGGATAACGACAAGCCGGGAGTTGCCGAGCGCACGTTGAGCCATATCCGCGACTGGCCTCCGGGGCTTCCGGTGTTCGGGCAGATCACCCCATATCCCTCGACTCCGCTTTACGACCGGCTCGCCAAAGATGGTCGCCTGACCCGTCCGAAACACTGGCTCGACTTCGCGCCGTTCCAGATGGCCCACACTCCGCTGAGTATGACCATCCCCGAGGTGCAGACGGAGATCGAGTACGCGTGGAAGAACTCGTACAGCCCGGCGGCAACATGGAAGGCCGTTGAGGCCATCAAGCACGAACCGGTCCCGTACAAAATCAGTCACGTTGTCGCGCGCATGTTCTTCCGCGGAATCTACTTCCCCCAGAAGGGCGTTTGGCCCTGGTTGAAGGTGTTCGCGGAGAACCGGAAAGTAATCCTCCGCTTGATCCGGGACTCCTTCACCAACTGGCACGGCTCGGCTGGACGCCGCCTGGAATTTGGCGGCAGCGTGGCCCGCGCCGGCTCGCCCCCCGGCCCCATCGTGAAGGACGGTTCGGAACCGGGTGCGTAGCGCTCCGTCTGGGAGGCTGTTGAGGAATGAACGAGCTTTTGAGCAGGATTTCCGTGGATCCCAAGATCTGCTTCGGCAAACCATGCGTTCGCGGTACGCGCATCTGGGTATCTTTGCTTCTTGATTTCCTGGCCTCCGGCGCCACCATAGAAGAAATTCTGGAACAGTATCCGCAACTCAAACGCGAGGATGTTCTTGCCGCAATCGCGTATGGCGCCGAAATGAGCCGCGAGCGCTTCGTGGACTTGCCGGGCAGCAGTGCCGCATGAAATTCAAGCTGGACGAGAACTTCGGTTCCCGATCGGCACATCTTTTCGTTGAGGCCGGCCATGATATCGAGACCGTTCTGCAGGAGGGATTTGGTGGCGCGAGCGACGAGACGACATTCAATCCGATCGCAGAGACTCCATAGGATCGACTGAAGCCGCACGGCGCGCAGGCAAGAACGCCGCAATGACGGCAGCGGCCAGGAAAATTGTGGCCACAATCAGTACTACTGGTGGATCGACACCCTGGGCTCCGTAAAGCACCTGCCTGATAGCGCGGCTGGCCAAAAGGCTGGCGATCAAACCGGCAACCAGACCTGCGAGCACAGGAGGTCCCGCCTCACTGAATGTGTGCCAATAAATCCGGCCGCGTGTTGCACCAAGGGCCATTCGGACCCCGATCTCCTGTTTGCGAGCGGCGACGGAATAGCTCAACATGCCATGAATGCCAAGCATGGCAAGGAGCAGGGCAGAGGTTCCAAAGGTCATCAGGACAAAGGTCTGAAAGCGCTCGGCCGCCAGCGACTCACTCACCTGGGCGTCCAGGGTTTTGACACGCGCGATGGTAACTTGCGGGGTAAGCTTCCAAATAGCCTCTCGCATGCTTGCAACCAGCGTATTGGCGGACTGAGCCCCTCGCATCATGAAGAACAGAATGCCAGGAGTGCGGTCCTTGTAGTGCAGATATGCGATCTTTGAGGGCGGCGACTTAAGCGATGCGGTGCGGGAATCAGCGACGACACCGATGACCGTGAATTGCCTGCCTTGTGTTGTGATCATGCCCCCAATCGGATTCTCGTTCTGCCAGAGGGACTTGGCCTCTCCCTCGGAGAGAACTACGCTGTTCAAGTTGCGGTCGCGCTCCTCAAAAAAGCGTCCGGCAACGAGTCTGTGACGCATCGTCTCAAAGTATCCGGGACTTACCCAACGGAGATTGATCAACGGACCTTCCTTGTTTGGTTGATCCACACGCCTCAAGGACTCGATCCAGGATTCTCCTTCCAGGGGCATAGCGCTGACTAACCCAGCAGCTTGAGCGCCGGGAATACCCCGTAAACTCTCCAGTACCGAATCGATGAACGCGATACGGCTGTGAGCGGGGCCGTGGGTCTGACCTGACAGATTTACCTGAGCAAAAGCCACTTGCTCCGTTTCAAAGCCCTTTTCCTGGTACATCAGAGACAGCAGGTTCTTCGAGAAGAGGCCCGTTACCAGCAATAGCGCCGTGCACCCGAAAACCTGAAACCCGATGAGCCAGCTATGGAACCGGCGACCTATTCTGTTTCCCACCGCGCGGCTGGTGCCCTGCTGGAGAAAGCCCTGGGGATCGGTGCGGAGGAGACTCAATGCTGGCAAGATACTAAACAAGACGGTCGAGCCAACAATAAGGGCGAGGGAAAAGAACAGGACCGTGTTGTTGAGCTGAACCTCGGACAAACGGGGCAGATCTACCAGGGAGTAGCGGCGAAAAACGTCGAGCCCCTCGCTGGCGAGAAAAACGCCTGCCGCTCCGCCAGCAGCAGCAAGGAGCAGATTCTCGGTCAGCGAACTCCGAAGCAGCCGCCACATCGGGGCGCCGAGGGCCGTGCGTACGCTCGCTTCGCGCTGTCGGGAAAGCGTACGCGCGAGCTGGGCGCTCGCGAGATTCATGCAGGCGATCAGCATGAGACCGAGTACGGCAGCCATCAGGAGCCATAGGCCCGTCTCGGAGTTGCCGACCACTGCTTCTTGCATCGGCTGCACGAAGGCCTGTAGCGAGCCGGGCCGGCTGTCTCGTTGGTTGGCAGGCATTTCCTGCACAATCTGGGTTTCGATCAAGTTCAATTCCGCCTGCGCTTCCTTGACGGCGACTCCCGGTTTGAGTCGGGCGAGAGCGATCCAGTTCCCATACTCGCCGTTCCAGCTAAACTGGCTCAGATCGACAGCGGCTGGGACAAAAACGGATGGCTCTGGCACGCTGCTCAAGGGCTGCTTTGATTGGAATGACCGAAGCGCATTCCTGTTTGGGAAGTGGAAGCTTTTAGGTAGGACGCCGATCACTTCGCGCGGGACGTCGCCGAGCCGGATGGACTTGCCAACGATGTTCGGGTCCCCGTGGAAGAGGCCTTGCCAGAGGTTGTAGGTCAGAATTGCGACTTTGTCGCGGCCTTCGACGCCGTCTTCCGGGATGAAACCGCGACCGAGCAATGGCGTCGCCTGTAGGACCTCGAACAGATTCGGCAAAGTCATCACGGTCCCAACCAATTGCGGATGGTCCGAGCCGCCCGTCGTCAGACCGATGGCTCCCTGTCGGAGTAGCGTCACGCCGCTAAACGAGGCCGCACGCTTCCGCCAGACATCCACGTGACGGGGATTGGGGCCGGTCGGCTCAAAGGCCAGGAACCGGACACGCTCCCAGAGCGCAACCAAGCTGCCGCTGTCGCGGTAACTCAGCGGTTTCAGAACGGTTGTATCAACGATCGTGAAGATCGCCGTGCTGGAGCCAATGCCAAGAGCGAGGGTCAGGATGGCGGTGAACGTGAATCCCGGACTCCTCCTTAGACGTCGGACGGCATGGCGCAGGTCCTGAGCGAGAATATTCCAATGGTTCCGACCCCACATTTCCGAACCCTCCCGGAGTCTTCTTGAGTTTCTTCAGTCCAACTTGAATGCACGGCGCCCTCCGCGACAAGTGATTGATTTCTCAGGGCGCAATCCCAATCCCGCTGTTCGACATCGGAATTCTCTGTTCGAATTCGGTCACCCTTAGAAATGCCTAACACCAACCGTACCCGCGCCCGGACGGATAACGCCTGCCCCGCGGACTTGCACCACCGTCCATCATATTGCAATAGCGACGGAAGTACGGCAATGCCGGATTGGCCGGGACGCAACCAAGCGGCCGCGCAACCTGTAACGACATAGGTTACACTAGTGGACGTGGCGATCAAAGGGTTCCGGCATAAAGGACTCGAACAGTTCTTCGCCACAGGCGCAACGTCGGGAATTCAGGCCAAACACGCTGAACGGTTGCGCCTGATCCTGGGCCGCCTGAACGCGTCAATAAGCGCGCGAGACATGAATTTACCGGGTTTGGATCTCCACGAACTTCGCGGCCCAAGAAAGGGCACGTGGGCTGTCAAGGTGAGCGGCAATTGGCGCGTTACGTTCATTTGTGCCGGCAAGGACGTGGATCGCGTGGACTACGAGGATTACCACTGAGGTGAACATGAAGATGCACAATCCGCCGCATCCGGGTGAAGTGCTCAAGGCACTCTGCCTGGAACCGCTGAACCTGACCGTCACTGAAGCCGCGCGATCGCTCGGGGTGAGCCGCAAAACGCTCTCTGGCATCCTAAACGGGCGTGCCGGCATCAGCCCGGAGATGGCGGTCCGTCTCTCGATCGCATTCGACACCAGCGCTGAAAGCTGGCTCAACCAGCAGCTTCAGTATGACCTCTGGCATGCGGAAAAAGGGCGGAAGCGGCTCCACGTCACGAAACTGACTGCCGCGTGACTTCGGCAAAGGTCTATCGGCCGCGGTCCAGGGGGACCGCCCTACCGACCCTTACTGCACGCAGGCTGCAGTGTTGGACAGCTCTCCAATACCAGGCACGCCGATGGTGACCGTGTCTCCCGCGGCGAGCGCCGCATCCTCTGTCACAATGATACCCGTGCCTGTCAGAAGCACCGAACCGGCTGGCACCGGGTTGGCGCGCAGCAGGTATTCGATCAGTGTCTCGATCTTGCGGTGCAGTTTGGAAGTGGAAACGCTGCCCGAAAAACGCGTCTGGCCGTCGCGGGTGATGGTGCAGGTCATCTGCAGATTGTAAGGGTCGGACAATTCGTCTTCAGTGACAATCACGGGACCCAGGGAGCAGCAGGCGGTGTACATCTTGGACTGCGGCAGATAGAGCGGATTCTCGCGCTCGATGTCCCAAGCCGAGACGTCGTTGGCCAGGGTATAGCCAAGCACCCGGCCCTTGCTACCGAGAATCACCGCCAGCTCGGGCTCTGGCGCCGTGAAATTGGAGTCGAAGCGGATGCCGATCGGATGATTGGGTCCGACGCAGACCCGCGATGTTCCCTTGAAGAAGATTTCCGGCCGTGGCTCGCGGTAGACGTAAGCGTACATGCCTTCGCGGGTTCCATGCTCCGCATCCCGAAAAGCGGCGCTCATCTCGTAAGTGCAGCCGCAGGCCCAGACCTCTTTCGGGCTGATGGGAATTTCCGGTGGAGAGGGCTCCGGGTGATGGCTGACCAACTGCGCGGCCAAGTGGCTGAGGGTGATGCCTTCGCTCTCCGACCGGCGAATCAGGTCTCCCATGGTGTGACCCGGAATGGGCCGGGCCGTGTCACCGTCGAATACCGCCGCGGTGATGGCGTTATGAATCTTGATTTGTCCCAGACGCATGAAATCAGTACTTCACGTAAACGGTTTTGTAGTCGGTGTAAAATTCCAGCGCGGCCTGCCCTTGTTCCTTGGGGCCGAAGCTCGACTCCTTCGATCCTCCGAAGGGAAGCTGGTACTCGACGCCGGCGCTTGGCAGGTTGACCGTGAGCAGCCCCGCTTCCATGCGGTTCACATAGTCGAACATACGCGAGAGATTGGTGGTCTGAATGGACGCCGAGAGGCCGAAGGGAATATTGTTGGCGATGCGCATCGCGTCGTCGAAATCCTTGGCGCGCATCACGGCGAGCACCGGCCCGAAGATCTCTTCGCGGGCTATGGTGGCTTCTTCGGCAACATCGGCGAACAGCGTAGGCTCCACGAAATAGCCTTTGTCCCGCCCCTCCGTGGTAAGGCGGTTGCCGCCCACGCGGGGCTCGCCGCACTCCTTGCGGCCGATCTCGACATAGCGCAGAACCGTATCGAGCTGGCCCTGATCCACAAGCGGGCCGATGTCGATACCGGGCTGCATGCCGTCGCCGACCTTCAGCTTCTTTGTCCGGACAACCAGGGCTTCGACAAAACGGTCGTAGATGGCATCTTCGACGATGGCGCGGCTGGTGGCGGTACACTTCTGGCCGGTGGAGAAGAAGGCTCCGTTGACCACGTTTTCCACGGCGGTGTTGAAGTCGGCATCGGCTAGAACGATGGTCGGATTCTTGCCGCCCATTTCGAGCTGAATGCGGAGCTTGCGCTTGGACGCTTCCGCGTGCAGCCAGTTGCCGATATCGCACGAACCGGTGAAAGAGATGGCCTTCACGGGCTTGGCGTTGACCAGGGCCGAGCCGACCTCGCCGCCCGACCCGGCCACGAAGTTGACCACGCCCTTGGGGACGCTCGCTTCATGCAGCGCTTCCACAATACGCCAGGAGCTTAAAGGCGAGGCGGAAGCGGGCTTAAGGACCACGGTGTTGCCGCAGATCAGCGACGGGGCAAGCTTCCAGGCCGGGATGGCGCTGGGAAAATTCCAGGGCGTGATGAGCGCCGCCACGCCGATCGGCTTACGGATGGCAAACATGTGTACGCGGTCCCGTTCGGAGGGAACCACCGCGCCGGGCATGCGCGATCCTTCGGCGGCGAAGTAGCGGAAGATATTGATGCTGCGCCGCACCTCGCCCTTGGCTTCGGGGAGGGTCTTACCCTCTTCGCGCGTCATCTCGGCGGAAATCTCGTCGAAGCGCCGCTCGAGGATGTCGGCGGTTTTATAGAGAACATTGCCCCGGCCGGGAGCGGTCATGCCCGCCCAGCCTGGCAAGGCTTCCTCGGCCGCCGCCGCGGCATCGACTACATCCTGCGCCGAGGCTTTGACGAAATTGCCGATCAGATCGCCCGTATTGGCCGGATTCCGGTTTTCGAAAGTACCTTTGCCCGTTACCCATTCGCCCCGTATGTAGTTCTGAAAAGTGCGCACACCCGTCTGCGTGCCTGTGCTCATATCGACTTTCTCCCGTTAGATTTTCGCGCCGGCGTCAAAACGCGACTTTGGGCGCCTCTCGAGCGCCGGGGTCGGTTCTGAAATATGCATCGTTGCGCGCGAACCCGGACATTCCCGCCACCACGTTGTTGGGGAACAGCTCAATCTGGGTATTGTAGCGCTGAACGGCCTCGTTGTACTTCCGCCGCTCGACGGCGATGCGATTTTCCGTACCGGCCAGCTCGTCCTGCAAGCGGAGAAAGTTTTCGTTCGACTTGATCTGCGGATAGTTCTCGACCACCACGAGGAGCCGCGAGAGCGCGCTGTCGAGCTGCGTGTTGGCGGCGATGCGATCGGCGGGCGTACGAGCGCCCGTGAGAGCGGCGCGCGCTTTCGTAACGGAATCGATGACGCCCTGCTCCTGCTTCCCGAAGCCTTTCACGGTCTCAACCAGATTGGGGATCAGATCGGCGCGGCGCTGCAGTGCCACATCCACCTGGGCCCACGCGGCGGTAACAGCTTCACGCTGTACCGCGAGCTCGTTGCGGACGCCAACGAACTGGCCGCCTACTAGCAGGCCCAGCCCCAGGAGCACGGCCAGCACAATGAGAACTGCTTTCATTCGTTCCTCACTTCCCTAAACGGTCGACAGCATCGATGGCGACCGAGATTTCTTTCAGATAGCTTGCCAGAAGCGGCACGGCTTCGGGGCGTCGTGTCCTGACGCGGCCCTCGCGTAAGTCGAGCAGGGTCTCAAAAGCCTCGGTTCGCAAACCCCACGCCTCGCGCGCCTGCTCGATCACCTCGCGCTTCACCATCTTCGCATCTATCCCATTCAGACGCAGAGCATGGCGAAAGAGCACGCAAAAGGTTGAGACGGATTCGGCCATCAGTTGCAACAGTAGATCGTTTTGCACTAGCGTGGCGGAGGCTTTTTGGCGGAGGCGCAACAGCTTGGAGCGGAGCTCGTGCTCGACTTCGGCGCGGTAATGCCGGTCGTCGATGCGCAGGCCGGTGATTACGTCCTTGCCGTAGAGCAGCCGGTGCTGGGTCTGAATGTCGTGAAACTCGATGGGAAAGCAGTCGGCGGAGGCGGCTACTTCCTCCTCGCTCATCAGAAGCGGCGCTGGATTCTCCATTTTGTGCCACCAGCGGAACACGACATCGCTGTGGGCCAGCTCGTCGGGCGTGACGCGATCGAGGACGCATAGGACGTTGATATCGGAAAAGCGTCGGTCCTGATCGCCCACGGCAGCCGAGCCGTAGAGCACGACCGAGACCAGATGGTCGCCGTAGGCCTTCTTGAGCTTATCCAGCAACTGGTTCAATACACGTTCCATACTGCCCTCACCAACCGCTCGAAGCGCCTCCGCCTCCGGAATCGCCTCCGCCAAAACCGCCAAAGCCTCCGCCCGAATCGTAGCCACCGAAGCCACCCCCGCTCCGCCAGTGTCCGCCCCCGCGGCCGCCCAGCATCTGGCCGAGTATCAACGCCGGAAGGATACCGCCCATGCCCCCACGACGGCCTCCCCGGAGCGACGACCTGCCTCCCATCATCCAAAATAAGAACGCAATCCCGCCCAGAATCACGGGCCAGGGAATCGAGTCCCGCGCTTCGCGGCGGATGCGCCGCTTGGGCGCGGTATCGAGCGCGACGTTCTTGGCCCGCGCGACGCGCTCGCCGATGGTGTGCGCCGCCGCCAGCATGGCCTCGCCGAAGTGGTTCTGGCGAAGCGCGGGCCGCATCTCGCGCAGGATGCTGCCGGCGAAACCGTCCGGAAGATCGGGCTCCAGGCCGTATCCGACCTCCAGCCGGCTGCGCCGGTCTCTAGTTGAAAGCAGGAGCAGAATACCCTCGTTGGAGCCCTTCTGGCCGACGCCCCAGTGCCGAAAAATAGTATTGGCAACGTCTTCGATTGGCTCGCCTTCGAGGGTGGGAATGGCGACGAAAGCCATCTGGACTTTGGTCAGCGCTTCCACGCGCGCGGCGTAGCGCTCAATCTCGGCACGGCTGGCGGGATCGATGGCCCGCGCGAAGTCGCTGACGTAACCTTGGGGCTGGAGGGCCTTCCAGTCAACGGCCAGGCCGCGTTGCGAGGAACCGGCCAACAGCAGGGCAATGATAGGGAGACATCGTGCGGGCGCCGCCATCGGTCAGCAGACCAGATCCTCGCGCGCGATCTTCAGATTTTCGAGGTTCCCGAGCACGGTAAGTGCGATCTGCTTCTGGTCGAAGAAGGTTTGCGCGATCGACTGCACGTCGCCGGCGGAGACGGCTTCGATGCTTTCCAGAAGCTCGTCGAGAGTGAAGAAGCGCCCGAAGTACATCTCCTGCCGGGCCAGATTTGACATACGGCTGCCCGTGGACTCGAGTCCCAGCATGAGCGAGCCCTTCAGGTGATCCTTGGCGCGGCGCAGCTCCTCGTCGGGCACGCGATCCTGCTTGAGCTCGCGGAACTCCTTGAGGATGAGGTTGACCACCTGGCGCGCCGATTCGATGCTGGTTCCGGCGTAGACCGAAAGGCAGCCCGTGTCGCGATACGGGCTGAGCTCGGAGAAGACCGAATAGGCCAGACCCTGGCGCTCGCGGATGTTCTGGAAGAGGCGCGAGCTCATGCCGCCCCCCAGCAGGGTGTTCAGCACATAGCAGGCGAATCGTTTGTCGTGGGGCAGAGGATAAGATGGCACGCCCAGGCAGAGATGGGCCTGCTCGAGCGATTTTTTGTTGCGCAGCGCGATGCGCGCATGGGTATTCGGCGCGCCTCCGTGGGCCCCGTTTGGATTGGGCGGAAGCGATTCGAAGTGCTCGCGCGCCAGATCCACGAGGGTGGCGTGAGTCAGGTGGCCGGCCGCGGTAATGATGGTGTTGTCCGGCGTGTAGACGCTGCGGTAATAGTTTTCGATGACCTCGCGGTCGAACCGGCGTACCGTCTCGCGCGTCCCCAGGATGGGCCGGCCGAGCGAATGATCCTTCCAGAAGTTGGAGGAGAAGATTTCGTGGACCAGATAGTCCGGGTTATCGGCCTCCATCTTGAGCTCTTCGAGGATCACGCCCTTTTCCTTGGCGATGTCCTCGTCGCGAAAGAGAGGGTGGAGCACCAGGTCCGCAAGAACGTCGAAGGCCAGCCGCAGATGTTCGTCGAGAACCTTGGTGTTGTAGCAGACCAGCTCTTTGGCGGTGAAGGCGTCGAGGTTGCCGCCGATGGAATCGACGGACCGGGCAATTTCCTCGGCTGACCGCCTCTCGGTGCCTTTGAAGAGCATGTGCTCGATGAAATGCGTAAGTCCGTTTTGCTCGGGCGTCTCGCGGCGGGAGCCGGCGCCGACCCACACGCCGACGGAGACGGACCGGACGTGGAGCATGGCTTCGCTAATGACGCGCACCCCGTTCGAAAGGGTGGTCAATTCAATATTACGGGCTTCGGTACCGGAGGCCGGCATGATGGACAAGATAAAGGGGTTCCTAACATCCTTTGTACCATTTTCGGGCGGTTTTGCGCCATCGGGGGCGGGCGGGGAGTATTGCGGCGGGCGCAGACAGACTGCTGGAGGAGACCTGCGGTGCCGACAATCCGTCGGTCGATGTCTAAGATGCAGTAGGTTTTAGGCATCTGGCAGCCGCTTAAGGCGGAAGGGCAGACCGGAAGGGACGGCGGCAAGCGGCGCACGTCGAACAACCAACACAGACATTCCGCCGCCGGGATGTCCCGGTATGGGTGCTCGAAGAGTCGGACTGACTCCGTCTCGTTCATGCCCCCCGAAGGAACGTCCGACAAGCCAGTTGTTCCGTTAATCCAAATTGAGCCATCCAACCATTTTGGATAACCCGGCTCGACGATAAAGTTGTTCCCAAACCAGGCGGGCTTGCTGCTCGGTATTGAGAGCGTGCTCCCATTCCACGTGCTCCAATAGCGGTTTGTGTCTCCTTGGGACGCCGCCAGATGTAGGTTCACAAGCTGAGACCCAAGCACGCTCAAAGCATCAAAGAGTTGCCCCTCAGAAGTGATCGGTATACGTGGGAAATCAACTTTTAGCTCTTCCGCGTACCTCTCACGGTACGTCTTGGAGTGCACGATGGCGTAGATGTAGCCAAAGACCTGTTGGAGTGAGACTGCATCAAGGACGTCCCGCTTCAATCGTTGTGCAACGAGCGCAGCGAACTCCGGGCTGAGATTAGAGACCGATGCGATCGGACCTTCGAGCACCTTCTGTTTGCCCTGCGAAGAACGGAATAATGGAAATACAAACGCATTGTTTGAAGTTTTTCCGGAAATAAAAATCTTTTCCGGTGGATGCTCTACTACAAAGAAGTGATTAGGGATCTCCCCTTTGATCATGCGTGAGGCTATGAGCGCTGGATTGAGACGGCCAATGTGGTCCAGGTTCTTCTTCCGTGGCCACGTTACAATGATGTCATCGTAATGCGTAAATCGATCATCAAACGGGCGATAGGCGATCTGCCGAATTGCCGCATATCTGTCTTTGAGCTGCTTGATTCGTTTACGCGCTGACGGTAAATCCCAGTCCCGCTTGTCATCGAGCCCGAACTCGTCGCGGATCGCTTGATCCGTCTGGTTGCCAGCAAGCACATCGAGGCGATCTCTAAGTTCCTTCTCAGTAAAGGCAATGGCGAAGCGGTCCCGCGCGGTCTCAAACCCTGTCGCCACCTCCACGAACGCCGACCGAAGACTAATATAAGTCTGATCACTAGTGTCCGGCTGTTGACTTTTCCTCCGCCAGCAAACCGTTAAGAATCA
>JBBDWK010000086.1:0-43875 GCA_040902885.1 Bryobacteraceae bacterium
GGATTGCTGAGCCGGGCTGAATCTCGCTCGATTTTGCCACCTTGACGTAGGCTGGCATTGGGCACCTCCTTGCGCCCATCATACCCGCACGATGGGCGGTCGCGTTCACCGCGGATCGCATGGATCCGGCGAGTCCGCCCACCATTACCGAGAATGCCATCGGCCCGCTTCAGGAACGGGTGGTGGAAGCCCGAAGCCCTCGGCCGTCCCGGCAACGGTTTTGGGGGTATACTTGAATCAATCTTTGCACGAGGAGGTAAGCTATGTGCGATTATTCGTTGGCCGGTATTCCAAACCGGCTGGCAGTAGAGGGTGAACAGCTGGTAGTTCACCAATTCCCCGGTTCACTGGGCCTGGCATCTCCCTGTCCGCCTCTGGCCCAGTCTTGGTCCGAGAAAGCGTCCGTCGCTGTTTGCATTCCCCCGGGCGCCCGCCTGCTTTTGCTAGACATCCCCGTGGACGTGCAGTCCCGGTTTCACGTAGGTGCGAGCGCAGAAGTAACGTTTGTGCAGTTGAGTGCCAACGCCTATCAGTATCGCGACGCCGTGCGTTTCGAAGACGGCCAGGAGATTCTTTTGCAGAAACTGAGGTGCGGTCAACGAGTCGACGTGCTTTGCCTCTCTGGAACTGATTCCGGGCAGGAGGAGAAGAGCGTCGGACACTTGAAGAGGAATACCGCCGCGTGTTTGCGTGAGTGGATCGCCGGCCCGGCCCGGAGCAGGGTGCAGAGAGCCCTGGCGGGCCGAACTTGATCCGAGACGCTACGCGGAACTCGAAACTCCCGGCCGTCACTCAGCCGGCCTAACGGCGGAGGAGAGGAACATCTGGTTAGCAGCGCGAGCACGGGTCTGTGCGGGGGGTGTCGGGCAACCGGCATCCCTACCGCAACCCCAAATGCGATCAAAGCCGATTTTTCACACGCTCTCACCGTCGCCGCCCACAAGTCACTCAGAGCCGCGACCATGAGTGGAGCGGTTGCCGGTGCGACGCCGATCTACGCGCTTTTGGCGCTATCGACCGTCGGCTGCGGCGGCGCAAAGTAACGCTCGGGCAGCAGCCGGTAGATGATTACGATGGAGAGCGGGTGCATCAACCCCGCCATCAGGAAGACTGGCGTGTAATTGAAGTTCTGCACGATCCAGCCGGTGCCGAGATTCGCGAGCATGCCTCCAATGGCGCCGCCCATTCCCGAGAAGCCGGTGGCCGTTCCCATCTCGTGGCCTTTGAAGAGGTCCGTAGGCAGCGTCAGCAGATTGGAGACCCAGAAGGCATGGCCGAAGGTGACGAAGCAGGTCGCGGCAATCGCCATCCAGGCTTCGGGAACCAGTGGAGCGAAGATCGCCGCGGGCATCACGGCCGCGCCCACGGCCATTACGAACTTGCGCGCGTTGGGGAGCTTCCACCCGGCGCGCATCAGACGGCCGGAGAGCCAGCCGCCCAGTATGTATCCGATGTCGCCGAAGATGAACGGCACCCAGGCGTACTTGCCCACCATGGCGAGGTCGAAGCCGCGCTCCTTGCGCAGGTATTCGGGCAGCCAGAAGATCACGAAGTAGATGACCGGGTCCGTGAAGAAGCGCGCGAGAATCAGCGTGTAGCAGCCCCGGCTGAGAATGATTTTGCGCCAGTTCACGCTTTCGCCCCTGGCCGGCGCGGTCTCTTCCGGCGGACGCACATGGTCCTTGATCTCAGCGTACTCTTCGGCGCGCAGCAGGCGGTTCTTGTGCGGCGGCTGGTATACCCACAGCCAGCCCACCAGCCAGACGAGACCCAGCGAGCCCGTGAACACGAAGGCGAATCGCCAGCCGTAATAGAGCGTCAGGAAGGCCACCATGGGCGGTGCGATGGCCGAGCCGAGCGACGAGCCCGCGTTGAAGATGCCTACGCCCAAGGCGCGCTGGTTGGCTGGGAACCACTCGGCCACGGCCTTTGCGGCCGCCGGCCAGTTTCCCGGCTCGGCCAGCCCCAGCAGGAAGCGGAACGCACCAAGAGACCATTTGCCTTGGGCGAAACCGTGCAGCATGGCCGCAATCGACCAGGTGAAGATGTAGATGGCGAAACCGATGCGCGTCCCCAGCCGGTCCACAATATAACCCGAAGAGGCGTAACCGATCGCGTAGGCGAGCATGAACAGGGCCACGATCTGGCCGTAGTCCTGCTCGTCCATGCGGAACTCGCCGCGCAGATCGGAAGAGACGACGGAAAGCGCCAGACGGTCGGCGTAATTGATGGTGGTCGCAAGGAACAGCATTCCCGCGACCACCCATCGAAGTTTCGGTATCTTCATCGCGCCCTCGGGTTTGACGCAAACGGATTGAAGTCCGTGTTGTAGTCGTATACGTCGATCCCTTCCTTGCGCTTGAGGAAGTTGACGATCAGATACGTCAGCGGCGTGGCGGCCGCTTCATAGGCGACCTTGGCCAGGTAGCCGGACGCGATGAGCGTGCCGATCAACTCCATGCTCAGCGAGCCGCCGAAGGCAAGGATCATCACCACCGCTGTATCGACGCCCTGACCGACCATTGTGGAGCCGATGGTGCGCATCCACAGCCGCTTGCCGCCCGTGACCATCTTCATTTTGGCCATCACGAACGAGTTGGCGAACTCGCCCGCCCAATACGCGACGAGACTGGCCGCCACCAGGCGCGGAACGAACCCGAACACCTGCGCGAAGGCTTCCTGGCCGTCCCAGCCGGGAGCGGGCGGCAGCGCGACGCAGATCAGTCCCATGATGGCCAGCAGGGAAGAGGAGAAGAAGCCGACCCAGATGGCCCGCCGCGAAGCGCCGTAGCCGTAGACTTCGGTGAAGATGTCGCCGAAGATGTAGGCGATGGGAAACAGCAATTGCGCGCCGCTCACGCGGAACGGACCGATGGCGACGATCTTGGGCGCGACCAGATTGGATACCAGCAGCACGACCACGAAGGCGTGAAGCAAGAGGTCGAAATAGCGGAACTTGCGCCAGTCGGGAGCCTGTAAGGGCGCTGTGGTTGGAGATGACAATCAATCATCTTGCCATAAAGAGACCTTCATGCGTTTGTTCCCCGGCCGCTGGAACACTACACTGGTAGCTGGCGGAATGGATCGCATCGGCCGGTATCGCATCGAAGGGGAACTGGGACGCGGGGCCATGGGCGTGGTGTACCGCGCCACCGATCCGTCCATCGGCCGCTCGGTCGCCATCAAGACCATTCGCATTGGCGAATTCTCCGACGCAGCCGAACGCGCGAAGCTGCGGGAGCGGCTATTCCGCGAAGCGCGCGCGGCCGGGATTCTCTCGCATCCCAACATCGTCACCATTTACGACATGGAGGAGAGGGGCGAGGTGGCCTATATCGCCATGGAGTGCGTGAACGGGCCGTCGCTCGAAAAGCTCCTGGCAGGCCCCGACCTTCTTCCGCAAGAGCGGATGATGGCCATTCTGCAGCAGACGGCGGGGGCGCTCGACTATGCCCACTCGAAGGGCATCGTGCATCGCGATATTAAGCCGGCCAACGTCATGCTGGACGAGTCCGGCGCCATCAAGATCACCGACTTCGGAATTGCCAAGGCTTCCACTTCCGATCATCTGACCATCGCGGGAGCATTGTTGGGGACGCCTAGTTACATGTCGCCCGAACAGGTGCAAGGCAAGCGGGTAGACGGCAGCTCGGATCAGTATTCGTTGTGCGTGATCGCTTACGAGATGCTGACCGGAGAGAGGCCCTTTATGGGCGAGCAGTTGACTACCCTGGTTTACAGGATCGTCTCCGAGGAGGCCGCTTCTCCTCAACGCATCAATCCCACTCTGGGTCCCGAGATTGAAAGTGTCCTGATGAAGGGACTGGCGAAGAAGCCGGACGCTCGCTATGAGAGCTGTACGGATTTCGTGAAGGCGTTGGGGGCCGCTTGCGAGGCCACGCCCGCTTGGAAGAGCCTGCCGCGCGGGACGGCGACCAGCCAGGCCACCTTCGCCGAAAACGCTCCGGCTCGCGTCCGGCGGGAAGCGCGGAGGAGCGGACGCGCGGCGTCGATTCGGACGGACACCGGACGAACACGCCAGCGGCGGAGCGAGGAGCCTCGCGGCGCGGCGCCGTATGCGATCGGGATTCTTGCCGTGATCGGTTTGGCCGGCTGGATGGCATGGGAGGCCAACTGGTTCGGCACAGAGCCGGAGAGTCTGCCCCAGCAGGTGGTCGCCGGGCACACCGCACCGATCGCCGAAGCGGCCGAGCCACCCCCTCCCACTCCGAAGCCAACGTCGGAGCAGCCGGTGACGGAGCCGCCGGCGCCGGCTGCCACCGAGGAGCCACCGCCAGCCGCAACGGCCGAGCCACCACCGGTGGAGGAGACGCCTCCTCCCGTGACGCCGCAACAGGAGCAAAGGCCGAAAGAAGCCACGCCGCAGGAAGTAGCCGTCGTTACCAAGCCGCCGCGGGCAACGGCCGTACTGGACGGCAGACCGGACCTTTCCTGCGTAACGCCCTGCACCATAACGGCGCCACCGGGCATGTACCTGCTGACCGTTTCAATGAACGGCTATCGGCCCGAGCGCCGCGAGATCACTATCAAAGGCGAGGCCCTGATTGTGCCGCCAATGTCCCTGCGGCAGCGGGGCGGAACCCTCCTGCTCTCCACGACTCCGCCCGGAGCCGCCATCGATATCGATGGCCGACGCATACGGGAACTCACTCCCGCCCAGATCAGTCTTACGCCCGGCGCGCATACCATAACGCTGGAGAAGGACGGGCTGAGAAAGGCCGAGCGGGTGGAGATCAAGGATGGTGTCACCAGCTATCTGGAGGTCGCGTTAGGCCCCTGATGCTGGACTGCGCGGCCGGTTGCTCAGAAGACTACCCCGAACTCCACGGTAGTGCCGTGCGCCCGCTGCTGGATGCGCTGTTCCACCGTGAGCAGTACCGTGTATTTCGTGCCCGGAAAACTGAAATTGACGTGCGGGAGTACAGCAGGCCTTCGGCGGAGCGCCGACTGGTGGTCGAGCCGCGCACCGGCGCCGAACCAAGCCCTGGGGATCCAGGTATCGCCGATCGAGATCCGGAGATCGTTATAGCCGCGGCGAAACTTCGCTGTGCCTACTGTAGCGAGCAGCGAGTGACGGCCGGCCTGTAAGGCGCCGGTGACGTTTGAAAGCCAGCGATCATCGCTGGCGAAGACAGCACCACCGACGGATGAAATGCCTTTTCGATAGTAGGTCTCGTAGAGGAACCCTTTGGGGCGGGCCTCCAGCGCAAAACTGGCATTGCGGCGGGCCTCATTCCCTAAGGGAGCGCTCAGTTCCCCGCTAAACGGAAGCACGAGTTCGTGGAACCATCCGTCGGACTCCGATCCGCCGCCGAAGGCCTGAAAGGTTGCGCGAATTGCAGGCGCGCGTCCGGCCAGAGAAAACGCACGCAGCGAGTTCAAGCGTGCATCGTTTGACGGTAAACCTGGCACGGAAGCGGAGTAGGCAAGGGGTTCCGATAAGGTTAACCGCCGCGAAACATCCCACTGATTCAGCATACGGAACTGCCCGACAGTCAGCGTCACGCGTTTCGGCAGCCAGAACTGCACGAATACGTCTTCGAAACGCCCATGCCTGCTCAGCAAGCGCTGCGACGCTGTCGTCTGATAGCTGAGGGTTCGCCATTCCACGAAGTATGAGAACCACGGCGTGAGCGCATCCGAGGAGATCAGTTCCACTCGGTTGGGATAAGCCTTCGCCCGGTCGTTGACTTCATCGATCTCCGCGCGGTGCGTGATCCATGCCGCAATCGGAACGGTTCTGCCCTCGACCTTCAATTCGTCCAGTTTGTAGCCGTTCGCCACAAATCTCTGGCCGAACTCGTTGAGAGTCGGCGGCAGAAGATGGCACTGGGCGCAGCGCACGTTGTACTTGCGAGCGAAATATGGCACGGCAACCATCTGAGAAGCCATCAGAGCGAACAGAAGCATAAATCGAACCGCTTTAACCATAGGTGTTATTATTACATTAACTATAGTTCCATACCATGTGAAATTATGATTAACAGAATCCGGCGAGAAGCAGCCGGCCAGCTCAGAGACGGCACTGGCTATAATAGGGAACCACTATGCGTCTCCCGATTTTTCTGCTGCTTCTGGCTGCGCTGCCTGTCCACGCCCAGGCCCCCAAGCCAAACCCCATGACGCCGGACCCCAACATGGCCCGGCCCATCGACGCCGTCGATTCCGTTTTCCTGGAGGAACTCACGTGGCTGGAAGTTCGCGACGCCATGCGCGCGGGCAAGGATACGGTGATCGTGGCCACGGGCGGCATCGAGCAGAACGGCCCTTACCTCGCGCTCGGCAAGCACCAGTACGTTTTGAGAGCCACCACGGAGGCGATTGCTCGCAAGCTCGGAAACACGCTGGTGGCGCCCATCGTTCCCTTTGTGCCGGAGGGCGACATCGACCCGCCCACCAGCCACATGAAATATCCAGGCAGCATCAGCCTCACCGAAGACACGTTCCAGAGGCTGCTGACGGACATCGCATCCAGCTTCAAGACACACGGCTTCCGGCATATTGTCTTCCTCTCGGATAGCGGCGGCAACGTGGCCGGCATGCAGAAAGTGGCGGCGGACCTCTCCAAGCGGTGGGCGGGCGGTAAGACCCGAATTTACTATATCGCCGAGTATTACGACTACCCCGGCCTCACCAAATGGCTCGAAACGCAGGGAATTCGCCAGAAGGACGAGGGCATTCACGACGACTTCGGAATTTCGTCCATCATGATGACCGTGGATCCCAACGCCGTCCGGATGCGCCAGCGCCAGGCGAAGGGCAAGCTTTCGATCAACGGCGTGAGCCTTGCGCCGCCAAAGAGCATCGAGATGGGCAAGAAGGCCGTTGAATACCGGGCCAACGCGACGATTGCGGCTATTCGGAAGGCGACCGGAAGATGAAACGTCTCATCTCCGGCTTGGCCCACGGTAGCACAGCCGTGCGGCCAGTATGAGCGCCGCGCAGCCGCCCACCAGTTTCGCTTCAAACCACCAGACCGATTGAGCATCAGCGGGCGGCACGAGCGAGAGAACGATCGCCAGGACGGTGACCAGCAGACCGGACAGGCTGCTCCAGCGATTTCCGTACTTGCCCGAAGCCGCGAACATGTAGAGGAACGGGATGAGGTATGTGATCACCGTCATGTCCACCAGTAGCTGATACGCGATGCGTAGATTTTCCCCATACTGCAGCGCGAGCACGAAGGCGGTGCAGACAACGCCCTGCATCAGAATGGCGATGTGCGGGGTGCCCCAGCGCGGATGGGCGCGGGTTAGAACGGGGGGCAGAGCGCTGTCGATTCCGATCGCGAACAGGATGCGCGCGCTTCCTCCGAGCCACGCTCCGAACTGGCCGGCCACGCCGGCGATCACCAGGCCGCCTAGAACGACGGAAATCCAGGGCATGCCAAGGCGCAAGCCGGCGGCATCGCCAGCCTGCACCAGCCCAGTCAAAATACTGATGCTGTCCGGCGCGAGCAGTACGAGCAGCGCCAGCGTTCCCAGGATGTAGAAGGCCGTAATCCCAAAACCGGATATCCAGGCCGCGAGCGGCACCGTGCGGCGCGGGTTGTGAATCTCGGCGCTCATCACCGCGCTCAGTTCCAGGCCGCCGAATGCGAAGGCGATTTGAGACCAGAAGTTGAGCTTATCTAAGTCCCAGCGCGGCGCTAGATCGAGCGGCGTTGCGGAGCCGGACGTGGACCAGACCCAAAGGCCAAGCCCGATCAGCAGCAGCCCGGCGCTGTAGGTTGCCGCCGCTCCGACATTGGAGACCCACTTGCCGAAGGATGCGCCGGCAATCTGCGCCATCAGCGAGACCCAAAGAATGCCGAGCGAAACGGAGAGGATCGCGCCCTGATGCTCGCCAAAGCCCAGCGCATAGGCGGTCATCCCGACGCCCGCGACAAGCAGGTTCGGCAGATAGAAAAGATTGCTCAGCCAGTAGCACCAGCCGCAGAGAAAGCCGTGCCAGTCCCCGAAAGCTTTCGACGTCCACATGTAAATGCCGCCCTGTTCCGGGTGGCGTTCGGACAATGCCGCGATGGCTAAAGCCGAGGGGACGAAGAACAGCACAGCGGCCAACAGCCAGAGAGTGAGGGAACCGCTTCCGGTATGGGCCGCGGCGGACAGCCAGCGAATGCCGGCTACGGCGGCGATGTTGAAAAGCACCAGGTCGCGAAGACCCAGATGCGGTCTAGGCGTGCTCGGGGTGCTTGCAGGCAAAGGTGGAGGGGACGCGCCCGCCCTTGTTCAACTCGTTGAAGCCGGTCTGCGTCGCATAGTAGGTGCGCGCGATGATGCCCTTGGCGATGCGAAAGAAAGTCCGGCCCGGTTCGAGCGTCGCGTCCTCGCCTTCAGAGTCGGACAACGTTTCGAGAAGCGCTGCCTGCTGCGCGGCCGAACACCGCACGAACGGCCGGGAATGCTTTCGAATCGCGTACCCGTCGAGCCACGCGAGGCCGGAGAGAAACGCCTCTTGTGTCCGGGCCGGGCCGTCGTGCAGCAGTTTGTCGATGTAGCGATTCACGAGAGCGGCTTTGGCTCCAGGAGTATCGGTGGCGGGAATGATTTGGTCCGCCAACGCGACCACGGTCTGGTCCTGATGGGTATCGAACAGCAGCGGCTTCCAGTTTGTGGATTGAAGATCGGAAGAGCCTCCCGCCGGATGATGCTGCGCGCTGCCAGCCGGCGCCGCCGCCACGGCCGCGCCAAGTTTAAGCAGGTCTCGCCGGTGCATAAGTCTTGTCCATGATACCGCGAGACGGCGCGGTCAGAGCCCCCAGTACTGCCACTGCTTGGCGCCAACCACGTAAGCGGCCAGGCAGGCGTTCGTCACCGCATGCGACAGAATGCAGTCGCCGAGGCTTGCTGTCCGGATCATCCACCAGTTGTATGCGATGCCGGCGATCAAACCCACTTCCCAGTAAGGACCGTGCTCGGACGCAAATAGCACGGCGGTCAGCCAAAAGGAGGCAGTTGCGTACGTCCCGAGGGGCACCTTCCAGAAGTCGTTGTCGATAATCCAGCGCATCAGCCAGGCGCGCCAGAAGAGTTCCTCGACAATGGGCACCAGCAAGGCGCTCCCGGCGGCCCGGATTACGAGAAAAGACAGGCTCAGCGTGGCCGTGCCCGGAAGCGAGGTCGCGGGCGTGCCCAACAGGGAATTGCTGAACAGCCCATGCCGGCGGTATTCAGGCCAAAGGAATTCGGGACCAACCCAGACCAGAAACACGCCGATACCGAGAAGCACGCTGCCCATCCAGTTGGAAACGCGCAGTGAGATCACGCCTTTCGAAAAGACCCAAAGGACGACCGAAACCAGCGCCACACGGACCGGATAGTTCACCTCTTGCGGGATGGGCAGCAGGTTCCCAATCGCCAGCAAACCGAGGAAGGCGGCAAAGGGCGCTACATAAGGAAAAGACGAACGAGTTTCGGCAACAACCTGTACCGGCGCGATCATCTGATTCAGCCTATTCGCGTGAGTTGATATTCAAGCATCGTCGAAATCGCCCCTCTTGTCCAGAGCCAGTACTCTGTCTTCAAATGTAAACTCCCGGATCAGGGGCGAATCGGCGCCAAAGTCGCTGTAGCGGATCCATCTGGGTTTGACTACGAAGTAGACGATTCCGGGCCAGCTAAGCTGTTTCGAGATGAAACGGTAAAGGTCAACTCTCGTCATCATGGGAATCTCGATGGGAGTATACCTCCCCCCTTGAAACCGGCATCCGGCTGGTGCATACTTGTGTCGAATGCCGACCCAAGATCGCATCGCCCTGCTGCAGGGCACGCTGGACCTCTTGATTCTTCGCACGCTCGTGTTCGGACCGCAGCACGGGCAGGGAGTAGCGCGAGCGATTCAGGAGAACTCCGAGGAAGTTTTGCTGGTGGATCATGGCTCTCTGTATCCGGCGTTGCAGAGGCTTGAGGATAAAGGCTGGCTCCGCGCCGAGTGGGGCATCTCGGACAACAACCGCAAAGCGCGGTTTTATCAACTGACGAAGGAAGGCAAGAAGCGCCTGGTTCTGGAAACCAGCCAGTGGCGTAAGCTGGCGGCGGCCATTGGGCGCATTCTTGGTCCCGAGGAGGGCTAATCGAATGCTCTGGCGAGGTAAACGGAAGCAAGAGGACTTTAGCCAGGAGATTGAATCCCACATCGGCCTTGAAGCGGAGCGGCTCATGGCCGATGGCATGAGCCCCAAGGAGGCGCAAGCGGCCGCCCGGCGGGCCTTCGGAAACGCCGCCGCGGTTCAGGAGCGCTTCTACGAATCCAAGCGTCTGCTGTGGCTGGACCACGCACTCCAGGACTTGCGATTTGCGTTGCGCACGCTCCGCGAAAATCCCGGTTTTGCCTTGGCCGCGATCGGCGTGCTGGCTCTCACCATAGGCTCCGTCGCGGCAATGTTTTCTTTCGTCGATGCCATCCTGTTGCGTCCTCTCCCGTACACCGATCCCGAACGGGTCGTCATGGTCTGGGAGACTCGCAAGGACGCGCCGCGGCGGAGCGGCGCATCGGCTCCCTGGGCCGACCCCCGGCAGGCTCACGTATCCGCCGCGAATCTGCGCGACTGGAGTGGGGAACAACGCGTTTTCGAGCACATGGAACCTCTCGTATACGGCTGGTTCAACATCCATGCCACCGAACAGGTGATGGGCGGCCGGGCGGGGACGCGATTCTTCGAAATGCTGGGAACGCGGGCCGCCCTGGGCCGAACTTTCGGTCCGGACGACGAAGGGCGCGCCGTCGCGATTTTGACGCACGCGCTTTGGCGGCGCCGGTTCGGCGCAGATCCCGCGATTCTCGGCCGCGCGATCGACCTCGGAGGCGATACGGCCTATACGGTAATCGGCGTTCTGCCTCCGGACTTCTTCTTCTACCTGAACGATTTTCAGTTGTGGACTCCGCTCGATCTCTCTCCGCGGCAGTACGCCGATCGCTCTGCCCGGCGCCTGCTCGTGGCAGCCCGCCTGAAACCAGGCATTTCCCTTATCGAAGCACAAGCGGCGATGACTGGAATCGCGGGCCGATTGGAGCAGGCTCATCCCGATACCAATCGGGACTGGAGCGTCCTGGTCGTGCCCGCAACAGAGCAGTTCACGAGTTTTCTCGGCCCTATCGTCGTGTCCCTGTTCGCCGCCGTGACCATCCTCATGCTGGTTGGCGGAGTCAACGTTGCGAGTCTTTCGCTCGCCAGAATCCAGATCCGGCAACGGGAGATCGCAATTCGCCTCGCCCTGGGCGCCAGCAGGCTGCGAATTCTTCAGCTTTTCTGGATGGAGGCTCTGCTCTTGACCTTGACCGGCGCCGTGGCGGGCCTCCTGCTCGCAAGCATGGCGCTTCCCCAATTAGTGGCGCTACTGCCGGTCAAGCTTCCGATACCCATTCCCGGGCTTGCCAACATTGCCGTGGGAGAGCGCATCGTTCTCTTTGCCGCCGCCCTCTCGGTGTTGACATCGATCCTGCTTGCCGCGCTTCCCGCCCTTCGCGCTTCGGCTCCGGATCTAAGCCGGCGTCTCAAGGAGACGGCTTCTTCTCATTCGGGAGGCGTGGGAGAGGTCCGCTTCTTCGATGCCGTGGTGGTTGCTCAGACTGCCTTGGCCATCCTGCTGCTGGCCGGAGCGGGAGTGACTATAAAAAGCTTGTGGCGACTGATTCATCGGGAACAGGGATTCGAACGGAACGGCGTGCTTGCTTTCCGAATACCGGTCTCCGGCATACGCCATCCGAATTCCGGCCGGTTCCACGATCGGGTTCTCAACGATGTCGCACAGTTACCGGCAGTGCTCTCGGCCGCTTTGGCATATGAAGTTCCGCTGGGCGGCACAGGCCGACAGACAGCGTTCCAGATTGAAGGCCGGATGGAAAAGGCAAGCGCGGGCACGAACGCGGTGGGCTCAAACTACTTTCGCACCCTTCAAATTCCTCATCGGAGCGGACGGGACTTTTCCTCGGGCGACACCATGCATTCCCAACCGGTTGCCATAGTCAGTGAGTCTCTGGCGCGCAAGCACTGGACCGGTCGCGATCCGGTCGGCCAGCGAATCCGCTTGGGAAACTCGCCCGGCGAGCCATGGACACTCATAGTCGGCGTGGTTGGAGATGTTCGTAGTTGGGTCAATGGCCCGCCAGCGCCGATCGTTTACCGTCCCTACCAGCAGGCTCCGAGCGGCGCGATGGGTTACGTAGTTCGCGCCGCTACCGATCCTTCATCCTTAGGCCC
The DNA here is from genome assembly GCA_040902885.1 of Bryobacteraceae bacterium. Classification (GTDB taxonomy): domain Bacteria; phylum Acidobacteriota; class Terriglobia; order Bryobacterales; family Bryobacteraceae; genus JBBDWK01. The sequence goes on from JBBDWK010000086.1 coordinate 12,224, forward strand.
GGCTGTCGAGCGTGCGATTCATGCCATCGACCCCGAACAGCCGGTTACCTTCCTGCGCGCCCTCGAAGAGGATTTCATCGATCAGATCTATGCGCAGCGCGTCAGTGCCATAGGGCTGGCTGCGTTCGCGGGTGCGGCCCTCCTTCTTGCCGCGACGGGAGTATTCAGCACCGCTGCGTATTCTGTACGGCGGCGGAACCGGGAATTCGGCATTCGGCTGGCCCTCGGTGCGCTGCCGTACCAAATTTTGGTGAGCGTTGTCTGGCATGGCATAAAGTTTGCGGCGCTGGGTAGCTTGATCGGAATTGGAGTGGCCGTTGCCGCGAATCGGCTGCTCGCCAGCATCCTGTTCGAGGTACAACCCGCGGACCCGGAGGCATTCGGTGTGGTCGTCGCGATCCTCGCGGCGGTCGCAGTCTCGGCGTGCTTCCTTGCGGCTCGAGAAGCGACGCGCATCGACCCGGCCCGGACGCTGCGGCAGGAGTAAGGGCAGGGCATGATAGAGTGTTTTCAGGGGTACCCTGATCCCATGCAGATTACCGTTACCATCCCCGACGAAATTGCCGCTCAGGCACGGGAGCGTGGCATGTCGGTAGAGGCGTACGTCCAAAGCCTGATCGAACAAGCCCGGCCGAAATCGCAACAGACACAGCGGCCCAGGACCCGCAAGGGGATCGAGGTTTTCTTTGCGGCGATGGCGGAGGGCTCCGAGAGACTCCCGTTGTTGCCTACTGAAAGCTTCACTCGTGAGAGCTTCTACGAGGACCGCCGTTAGGTGACGGCGTACCTTATCGATACCAATGTCCTGCTGCGGTGCGTCAAGCCCGACGACCGCGACTACCCCGCAGTGCTATCGGCCATACACCACCTCCGGATGGACGGAGACGACCTATTCTACACTTCTCAGAATTTGGCGGAGTTCTGGAATACCTGTACCCGGCCGGTAGACCGGAATGGGTACGGCCTTACAATTCCCGAAGTAAACCGGCGCGCGCGGCTTATCGAAGACCAATTCGATCTCCTCGAAGACAGCAAGGCCGTGCATCAGGAATGGCGGAGCTTGTTGGTAACTTACGCCGTCTCTGGCGTGCAGGTGCACGATGCCCGCCTCGTTGCAGGCATGCGTGTTCATCAGGTCTCGCATATTCTCACCTTCAATGTCCGAGACTTCGGCCGCTATCGCGATATCACGGCCGTGTCCCCAGAGAGCGTCGCGGAATCGCGTTGATACCTGGATTACCCACGAAGTGCCGTTCCGGCAGCGGCGCCACCTCGCCTATTGACGTGATCTCCGTCTGACGCGGTTCGTCAAGTGGCCTATTTACAGGGGCTGAGCACTTGTGCATAAAATTCAATGCACAGCCTGTTTTTAACGCAGAATTCTCATGGGCCAAATGGGTCGCCCTTCGGCTACTTCAACTGCACCCCGATAAAGCTACGAAGCTCGATGGTTCGAATACTCCACATGTCGGATCCCCACGCTCAAGCCGAGACAATGAAACGTCTCCACAACCTCGCAATGACCTTATCGCACTGCGATGTCGTAGCGCTTACGGGTGACTGCACTTCTGAGACATGCTGCCAGCTGCCCGAGCAATGGGACGAGTGGCCGCAGAAGCTAAAGCTATCGGTGCCTGGCAACCATGACCTTCCCCATACCTTTGATCAGCTTCGCAAGTGGGACAGCCGTGCACCGTGGGCACGCCGACTTCGAGACTTGTTGTTCATCGGCCTGGATCTACGGTCGCCGATTGGGGTCCAAGGCCAAATACGGTCCCTTGGTGATGTTTCCACTCCTGATACACAAGGCGTCGTCCTGTTGTCCCACTTTCGTCCAACGCCAGCGGAGGATGGCCAACTTTCCAGCATTCTCCACGACTTGATCGGGTCAAGAAAACTGCTGATCTTGCACGGACATGAACATCCTCCAGAATTTCGGGGAGCCGAATGGGACAGTACAGGGCAGTCGAGGGACGAGCTCTATTGTCGATCGAAGGTGTGTAGCTCGAAAACTGCCAGAAGGGGACTTTGCCACTTCGTTGTATGGTGCAACCGCTCGTTCCGGTGCTGGGAGGTGCAGGGACCAAAACATCCGATTCGTTGGAGTGGGCCAACGGTGAAGCACCCGATATTCGGCAGGGGGCTGGTATTACATCGAGAAGGCGAAGGAGATAAGGCGAAGCTGACAGCCGACTTCCCCGTTTTCGGCAGAAAACAGTTGTTAGCAGATTATATCGTTGCGGAACCATAGCGTCCGTTCCCCCACTGGGTTTCGCCGCTACCACTCCGCGTCGGCGGCGGTCAGCTCCAGCCAGCCGTGCTGCGGGGCGGCGTCCAGTGGAAGGCCGTCCTGCCACACGGAAACCTGGAACCGGACCAGACTCTCCGGCCGGCCGCGAAGCGCGGACAGGGGCACCTTCAGCTCCAGAACCTTCTTGAAAGCGCACTCCAGCGGCACTGAGTTGGGGTTGATCTGCCGGGCGTCGCCGCGCTCGATGCGCACCGCGAAGGAAGCGTTCTCCACGTTCAGCCGCACGTCCATCCCGGAGCGCGGCTCCATGCTCTTTTCGTCGAAGTCCACGCGCAGATACAGATTCGAGCCGTCGCTGCCGTAGTGCAGCTCCCGGACAACGAACTTCTGCCCGTGCATCGAGCCCGAGCGGGGGTCCACGCGGTAGATGCCCGCTCCGATCCATTCGAAGTAAGAGGAAACTTCGCCGTCGATGCACGGTTGGATGTGTCCGGTGGGGCTCATATGGAACTCGCGCACCGGGATGCTCTTCAGGATGGGCCGCGACAGCTCTTCCGGCGGCTGCATGTTGAGCGCCCGGTAAACGTTGGCCAAGTGGTCGCGGTAGAGCTGGTCGAACTCCGTGCGCTGTTGCGAGCTGTGCTCCGGGCCATACCACCAGCACCAGTCGCTGCCTTCGGCGATCAGCAGCTCTTCATACGCCAGCCGCTTCTGGGCTTCGGGAACGTTCGCCGCCCGCTCATAGGTTTCACGGGCGCGCAGGAGATACTCCCAGGCCAGGTTGTCTTCCTCCGCGCCGATCCAAACGCCGAAGTTGGCATTGATCCACGATCCTGGAAAGATATGATCGAGCGTCTGCGGCTCCACCCGCGCGAGGGCCTCGCTCACCGTTGTGGCGATCATCTGAGTGTCGTCCGTGATGCGGCGGTACAGCTCGCGCAGGAAGGGCCGGCCGTTATGGTCGTAGTACTCCCATGCATTTTCGCCGTCCAGAACGATCGGAACCAGGGCGTCGCGTCCCGAGCTCAGGATGCCGCGGCAGTTCTCGTTGATGCGGTGCAGAAAGTCGGCGGCGGCTTCGGCAGCGCCCATCTTCGAGTACACGAAACCGATCAGATCGCTGAGAAAGTGGTCCCGGAAGATGACGTGCATCCGCCGTCCGTCCCGCTCCCAGAGGTAAGGCTTGTAGATGCCGTCCACGCCCACGCTACGCTTGAGTGTCCGGTCCAGGATGCCGTTGTCCGTGGCGGCCCATTGGAAACCGAGATCGGCGGCGACCGTGAAGGCCTCATCGGACACCGAGCCTTCCGACGGCCAGAGTCCCGCCGGAGCGGCGCCAAACCTGCTCTGCATGTACTCCCGCGACATCTCCAGTTGGACGCGGGCGTCCTCCGGGTAGCGAAAACGCGACGGCAGGGGAGCGCCGGGGTGCGAAACTCCGGCAATGTCCGAATCGCAGATCAGCGGAAGGATGGGATGGTAGAACGGTGTTGTCGAGATCTCGATCTGGCCCGTGCCCGCGAGCTTTTGATAGATGGGCAGCACGCGCGCCAGAATTTCGCGCTGCTTGCGTCCCATCACCGCCTGATCCTCCAGGCTGAAGTTGCGGCCCTTGGTCACCAAGGCCTTCACTTCCGGATCGTGTTCGAGGAACTCCTCGTCGAACCATGCGATCTGCGAGAGCACTTGAAGATCGCGGAAGCCCTGCATCCCGATCACGCGGGCGGTACGGTCCACGCTCCGCTGGGCGGCATCGTAGGCGTCGTAGAGCTCGCCGTAGCGGGGATAGCGATAGATCATATGAGCGGGATCGGCGTGAAAGAACTGCTGCAGGATAAAGCTCTTGTCGGATTCGGTGAGCGTTTCGGCTGGCTTCAACGCGCATCGCAGAAACGGGTCGTGCGCTTCGCCGCTGGCGTACTCCTCGGTTTGCACGATCATGGACGGAACCAGATTGAAGGTTTGCTTGACCTCCGGAAACTCCTCCAGGATGCGAACCATTCCGTAGTAGTCCTTCAGCGCGTGCATGCGCGTCCACGGCAGCCGGTACTCGCCCGAGATCAGGTTCTTATAGAACGGCTGATGCATGTGCCAGAGGAAGCACAGATAGATTCGAGGCATGTCGTTCTAAGGGGCGGCGGAGTATGGCGCGAGGTCCGGAGCGGCCTGGAAGGCAGCCGACAACGGGCGCGCGCCCGCGTCGAAGTGCGTCATCGGCCGCAAGGCCAGGATCAACTCCACGGTCCGAAGCACGGACGCAGCGTCGTACATCGTGCTGTCCACTATTCCGCGCCGCGCGTACGGCGAGACGACGAAGGCCGGCGCACGCTCAGGGGAACCGTTCTGAACGTCGTTTGGCAGCACGAAGATCGCCATTTCCGGCCAGAAGCGGCTCTTGCCCAGGCCCTCTAGAATCACGCCGAGCGCACCGTTGCGGGAGACGCCGCCGCTCAGTTGCACCAGCAGCAGGCGGGGCATCTCGCCGCTTTTTTCAAAGCGGGCTACGTCTTCGAGAAGGACCTTGGCGCGCTCCGCGTCCGGGTAATTCGTGTCGAAGCCGCGGAAGTTAAAATTCGTGACGGCCCGCAAGACGGGATCGCGAACGCCGGTAATCTGTTCGCCGTTAGGACCCGGAGTCGCGGCGTTATCGACGAAGTGACCGTAATTTCGCAGGGAGAGGCCCGCGGCGGAAGCATTGGTCCACAGATAGCCGGCAGGCGGAACGGCCGTAGGCTCCTGGCCCTCGAAGTCGTGGAGCTGCCGGCGGCCGCCGTAGCTGTTCGGCGCCATCTTCCGCACATAATCCGAAGCGATGGCGGCGGTCGACCAGCCGGGGCCGCTTACGTAGAAATTATCGAGCAGGACAAACTCGCTGGCCAGCTTGTGCTGGTTATCGTCGTTCATCCGGTTTCCTCCCACAATGTAGACCACATGGCGAATGGGCGTGGGGCCGCCGGGCGTGGAAGGAATGGGATTGCCGGCTCCCGTGCCGGTGTCGAAAAGTTGGCTGTCGCGATAGGCCGAGTTGGCGATTACCGTCGTCGAGTAGGCGTCAATCTCTTCGCCGGAAGGCGGGGGGATCACGGAGGCCGTGCCGCCCTGCCCATTCAGAACGACCACGCGGCCGTCGGGGAGCGAACGGACGGCGGTTGGATACCAGCCAGTGGGGATGAAGCCCCGCACGCCGCTTCTCGGCCCGGAAAGGTCCACTACAGCTGCCGCGTTGGCATCCGAGCACGCCACCAACAACTGTTTGCGATCCGCGCTCAAGCCTAAGGCGCTGGGCGTCATGCCCAAGGGCTGGCGCGGCGTGAACGCGACGTTGATGATTTCGAGCATCCGCAATTCCTTGCTTTCGGAAACGCCCACGGAGTAGACGCTGTTGGTATTCGCCGCCGCAATGAAAAGCCGGTCTATCGCGTCTTCTTCGCTGCCCGGAGTCTTGGGGCGCCAGATCATGTCCGTAGCATGCGCGCCCACACGCAGCCGGGCCAGCAGATCGCCCTTATCGGCGTCATGATGGTAGAGCGTGCCTTCGGTCCAACTGGTGACGAAAATGGACTTGCCGTCGGGATGGAAAAGGATGCGGTACGGCCGTCGTCCGGTCTTGAACCGTTCGATGACCATGCCCGACTGAGGGTTCAGCACGGCCACCGAATCCCGAAAGAGATCGGCGGCATAGATCAGCCTGCCATCGGGTGAGAGCGCAACGTCGCCAATAAAGTCCTTGCCGGTCCGCCTCTCCTCAGGCACGACGGGGAAGGTGCGCGAGGGTTTGAGCACGCCTTCGGAGAAGGTAAACTCGAAGACCGCGGCCCGCGAGCCGCCGCCTACGTAGACGCGGTCGCCTTTGGGGGAAAAGGCAAGGCCCAGCCAGCCATCGGGCACTGGAGTGCGGCTGATTTCGCGCGGCTCCCGCAGATCGATAACACTGATGCTGGGCGGTTTATGCCCGCCATTGAGGACCAGCAGGTACCGGCCGTCCGGAGAGAGTGCGGAGGACATGGGAAAGGTGTCCAGGGCGATCTGCGTTCCGGCGGGCTGAAGGCGCCACCCGCTGCTCAGGAGGAAGCCGCCGCCTGGCAGGGGACCGGCCTGCTCGCGAGGCGCGGTTTGCGCGGACAGCAGAACGGCGGTCAGCGCCAGGACGACTACAAAAACGGTCTTCATCGAGCCTTCTATTGTAGCTGGGGGGCGGACCGGAACTGCTGTGGACGCCGGTCAAATCACTTGTACTGGTCGCCTGACTTCCTCTCGCTCCAGGTCCATCACGCCGCGGCCGAATGCGTCCGTCCGGCCCCAGCGGCCTGGAATGCCAAGCAGTTCGAGCCGCTCGATCTGTTTCGGAAGCGCGGGGTCGACCAGGAGCCGGTCCCCGATCGGATCGAGACCCAGCAACGAGCGCAGCAGCAACAACGGCGCCCCACTAGCCCACGCTTGCGGGCTGCATGCCGTGGGATATTCGACTGGAAACCGTGTTTCCTCCCTCGGATACCCGGCGAACACTTCGGGCAGCCGGTGGTTGAAGTAGTTGGCTGCCTCCAGAATTCCGAGAGCAAGTTCAGCCGCTTCTTTACGGTAACCGTAGCGTCTCAGCCCCCAGGCGATGAACGAGTTGTCGTGAGGCCACACGGTCCCAATGTGGTAGCCGATCGGGTTATAGCCGCCTTCACCTTTGGCCATCGTGCGGATTCCCCATCCGGAGAAGAGCGGGGCGTCCATGAGATGCCTCACGCAGGCTTCAGCCTTGTCTTCATCCGCTATGCCGCTCCATAGCAGATGCCCGATGTTCGATGTCAGCGAATCCACCTTCCGCTTTTTGCCGTCCAGGGCGAGAGCAAAAAACTGCCGGTCTTCGATCCAGAAGTCTTTGTTGAATCGCCGCTTCAGACCGGCCGCTTCCCGCTCCAGACGGTCGGCGAGTGCCGGGTCGTCCCAGAACTTGCGCGCCAGACGCGCGCAGCGCAGCTTGGCGTCATATACATAGCCCTGGATCTCGCAAACGGCTATGGGCACCGGCGCGAGAGAGCCGTCCGAGAACAGGATGGAGTTCCACGAATCCTTCCAGCACTGATTTTCGAGTCCCGTCTGGGTGTTCCGGCGCTCGTATTCCACGTAGCCATCGCCGTCGCGGTCGCCGTAGTCGTCGATCCAACGCAAAGCCGCCCGTGCCTCACGCTCGAGTCGCCGCACCAGATCCGCCTCTCCAGTCCAGCGCTCGTACTCATCGAGGAGAACGAGAAACAGAGGGGTCGCGTCGGAAGTGCCGAAATAAGGCGAGTGCGGGCGCTCTTCGAACGCCGTGAGCTCGCCGAGGCGAGCCTCGTGCAGGATCTTGCCTGGCTCCTCATCGCGGAAGTCGTCACGCCGCATGCCCTGCCTGGCGGCCAGCACCAACAGCGTTGTCTCGGCCAGTTCGGGCTCGAACGGGAGCGCCTGAAAACTCGTCAGGATGCTGTCTCGCCCGAACATCGCCATCAACCATGGGAGACCCGCCGCCGGTAACGCATCCTCAGGCGCGAACCGGGAAAAGAAACGCAGCGCCGCCAGATCGACCAGACTGCGTTGATAGGTGCGGACCAGCGCCGTCCAGGAGCAGACGAGTTGCGGCGCTCGCGCCACCCAAGCCTCGAGACCCATACCACTGGGTTTGGCCACGAATTCATCGTGGCCGTGGGCCGGTTTCTCATGAAACTGGTCCCAGCCGGCGATGGCCGCGGTAACCTCCAGACAGGTGGCCCATTTACCATGTGGCTCGACGTGAACCTGGAATCGCAGGCCCTTTGCATCCACCTCGGCGCTCTGAGTGGCCGAAATCCGGGTCTCTCTCACGAACTTCTCGCGCCGGTACCCCAGCACCAGTTCGCCGCCGTTTACACGATGGTAAAAATCGCCCTTCTTCTTGGTGAGCGCATCCTTGACTTCAAATAGATCCGCGAAGTCTGACGCCGCATCCACCCGGACATCGAGGTCAATCGCCGCCTGGCCGTGGTTGAAGATTGTCAGGTCTTCGTGGAAGCCGAAGCCAACGGCCCGTTGGCGGACGATCGAGAAAGGCGCGTCAGAAACCGGCCCGGTCGATGGCACAAGAAAGAACTGGGCGCTGAAATAGTCCAGATCGTCGGTGGATAGAACATTCGGAGTTTTGCCGTCAACGGTCAGGAGCCAGCGCGAGAGGAACCGCGTATCCCCGTGAAACAGCCCCTGCGCCTGAGCCGGGGAAGCATCGATGTCCCCCCGCCGGTTGCTGACAACAAATGTGCCGCCCTCCAAAATACTGACTGTCTCTTCACTCATGATGCCCTCCGTTTTGGTGCTTTCGACTCGCTGAGCCGGCTGACAAATCCATGGAACTTCTGCGCCAGGGCGATGTCCCCGCTAACCCGGACGCTCCCCCGCATCGCGGAGGTCATCAAGTTTCGCTTGCCCTCCACGATTTCAAGGAAGTCGTCTTCGGTGCACTGGATCACGCAATCGGCCTCCTCCTTGCTTTCGGTGGCCTTGAACGCGCCGTCGTCGACTGCGACAACCCACGACCCGGCGTTCTCGACATCGAATCGGTAAGTTCCCCGGACTCCCTGTAGAAACGGGCTGTGGCTAAGCCCCATGTATGATTGGAAAGTTTCACGTACCGTTCGCGACACAAGTTCCTCCTCTTCTTCTGCTTCCCGGCGCCCGCCGCGCCGCTGCTCAGCGGTGCAAGCTCATGGCCAATAGTCCTCAAAAGGTCTCCCGGTTAAGGACAGTGGGAATTCCCCCGCGGTACTACTCGGCTGCCCTGACGCCCACCTCGTCGAGGCTGAGCAGCAAGTCCGCGGGGTCTTTATAGACACGGTAGGCCCCGGCACGCTCCAGCTCCTCGTGTCCATAGCCGCCGGAGAGCAGCCCTACGCCCAGCGCACGCGCACGCCGCGCGGCCAGCAAGTCCCACACGCTGTCTCCAATTACAACCGACGCGGCGATGTCCACGCCAAGGCGTTCCGCTGCCGCCAGAAAAAGATCCGGGTCCGGCTTCGCGTGCGCAACCTGATCGCGTGTTACGACGACCGCATCCTCGCCAATACCCAAGAGCGAGAGCGTGCGCCGCGCGCTCTCGAAGCGTCCGCTTGTAGCGATGGCCCATGGTACGCCCGCTCGCGTAAGATACTCGAGCAGTTCGCGAGCGCCGGGCAGCGGACGAACTTGTGAAGCGTACCGGGCGAAGCACTCGGCGTGCACACGCTGAAGTTGTTCCGCTTCCTCCGCCGACACCCTGCGGCCCGTCTCTCGAAGAAGGGCATTGACAAAGAGACCGCCGCTCATCCCGATCTGGCGGTGGATGCGCCAAACAGCCAGTTGGATGCCCCGTGACTCCAGCGCCTCGCGCCAGGCTAGGACGTGCTGATAGACGCTGTCTACGAGCGTGCCATCCAAATCGAAAAGGAAAGCCAAGTCTCTGCTCTGGCTGTTGGAAAGAGAATCAGTCAATGGCATGTCCCCTGCAGGCTCATGCTACCGCGATAGGTTCTTGTCACACCGGAGTGGCGCCGCAGTGTCGCGGCATCGAAGTCGTTGCCTTCGTCACGCGTTGGATACTCGCCGGCCACGCGATTGCGCTATCGATCGTTCCGGCCGCCGCCGGCGATCCAGAGTATGGCCACGCCGATCGCGGCAGACAAAAGTGAGGCGGCGAACACAGCGATCTTGGCGGCCGCGAAATCGGATTCGCGGGGAAAGGCCTCTCCGGCGATGAACAGCGACATGGTGAAGCCGATACCGGCCAGGGCGCCCGCGCCCGCCACCTGCCGCCAGGAATACTCGTCCGGCTTGGCGGCAATACCCAGCCACACCGCCAACGCGGACGCCGAGACCAGTCCCAGCGGCTTGCCGGCCACCAGTCCGATGACGATCGCCAGCACGAGGGGTTCGTGGCCGCTCAAGACGTCGGCGCTTAACGCGACGCCAGCGTTGGCTAACGCGAACAGCGGCAGCACTACGTAGTTTGACCGCACCGACACGGTTCTCAACATGCGGTCGGCCGGCGATTCGAGCCGGTCGTGGATGGCGTCCAACGCGCGCATGGCGGGTTCGGAAGGCCCGTGCCGCAACACTTCCCCATCCTGCCGCGTCTCGGCCATCAGGATCGCGTCCGCTTGCGCCCTTAAGGCCCGCAGATTGGGCGGCTGCCGGGTCGGGATGAACATTGCGAGGATCACACCGGCCAGCGTGGCGTGGAGGCCGCCGGCATACACCAAGGCCCACAAAGCGACGCCCACCAGCGCATAGGGAGCTGCGCGGTACACTCCGAACCGATTGAGCAGCGCCAACAAGCCAGTCATGGCGCCGGCGGCAGCGAGGTAACCCGGGTGCAGCCCCCTGGAATAAAAGAGCGCCACCACGATAATCGCGCCGATATCGTCGACGATGGCTGCGGCCGTCAGGAAGATACGCAGCTCGACCGGCACTCGACTCCCCATCATGACGATCAACGCGACCACGAAGGCCGTGTCGGTCGCCATCGGCACCCCCCACCCATGCGACCACGGCCCTTGTGGAAGGGCCAGCCTGTACAACAGCGCCGGCACGGCCATGCCTCCGATCGCCGCTGCGATCGGAAATGCCGCGGACTGCCGGCCCGCCAAATGGCCGATAGAGAACTCGCGCTTGATCTCGAGGCCCACCACCAGAAAGAAAATAGTCAGAAGTCCGTGATTAACCCAATGCAGCAGCGACATCCGGAAACTGGCGCCGTCGAATGCGATACCCAGGTCCTTTTCCCAGAACGCGGAGAAGCCAGGCCCCAGCGCTGAATTGGTCAACGCCACGGCCAGAGCTGCTGCCAGGAGCAACAGCAGCCCGGCGGAGGGCGCCCATCTGGCGAAGTCGAGTGCGGCCGAACGCACGCGGTGTCCCAGCGAGCCCAGCATCGCGTCGACAAGCGGGCTCTCTTCCCACAAGCCGTCGTACCGGCGGCCATTGATGAAGAAAGTCGGCGTGATCCTCACGCCGCTTGCGTGCGCGCTGTCCACGTCGGCATCCACCCGCGCCTTGGCGCGGCTGGCCATGTCGGACGCGTGTTCCGGACTTTCCCCGGCGAGGCCCAGATCGTCCGCGACGGCGCGCAGGTCGTCCTCAACCAGCATGTTCGACCGCGTCATCAAGGCGACATGAGCCTTCCAGAAATGCCTGGGATCGCGGGCGCCCTCCGCCAGCTCGGCGGCGCGGCGGGCGATGTCGCTGCCTGGGTCTGGCCGGTGCCGGAAAACATAGCGCAGGCGATCCCCGAACCGATCGCGAAGCTCGCCAATCCCCTCGTTAGCCGCCCGGCAGTGCGGGCACGCATAGCTGCCGTATTCGACCAGTGTGATTTCGGCGCCGGCGGGACCAAGGATGTGATCGAACGCCTCGTCCACCGGCCGGTCGAGCCGATTGCGCCTCTCTATTTGCGCCATGAGACCCCCGTGGGGCGACGGCGTCTATCCATGGAAGAGCATCGTCGCGGCGGCGGATGAGACATTCGGCCGCCGCGACCTTGCAGCGTTCCTCCAGAGCGGCTGACGCGATAGCGAAACAGTAGCATGGGCGGTACGTCAACGTGTTGACGCGAGCTGATTGGCCATCGACTTAACCAGGCGATCGACAGTAATCTGGGCCGCCGCCGTGAGGCTGCTAACGACCCCTGGAATGTTCCGATTCTCAACTGGCGCCATTTCCGATGCCGTATCGCTCCATACAACCGATCCCGTCCGGGCATCGAGCAGTTGCGCGGAGATCGCACATTCGACGTGGACATCGCTACCCCGGTCTACTTCTTCCAAACGCTCTATGCGGCCGGTCAACACGTACGCTGCCCCGATGCCCGGCTCCTGAGTTGCAACATACTGGAAAAGCGACTGCGCCCGGAGTGTGTCCGCCATGAACCGCGTGATGGATTGACGCGGATTCATCGCCCACCGATGGTATTCGTAGAACCCGACTTCCACCGGACTGGGACGGTACACGATGCGGCCTTGGCAAAGGTAATCCGGGCACCCGAACTCACGGACCACGACCGCGCCGAAGGCCTTACGCGGCGCCGTAGTCGGAGGGGCGGGCCGTGGGAAGTTCAGGATATAGCTCGTGGGATATTGTACCTTCGCACAAGCATCGAGCAATAGTACCCCCAGGAGGGCTGCCGCGAGCGGATGACGGAGATCGCCTGCACCCTTCACTGAGGTACCTTCCTGTCGGGTGGCTGCTTGATGCGAATGAGGCTCCAGGGACGTTGCTTCAGAGAGTCGGTCAGCTCCTGAAGGTTCTCCGAGGTTGAACGCAGATTCCGCACCGTCTCCGCGATGTTGTCGTCATTTGCGCGAATTACATTCTGCATACCGGCCAGGAGCGTGCGTGCCTGCTGTATCGTACGCTCCAGCTCCGCGAGCGCTAATGTGAGTGGATCTCGAAGCGCGTCGATTGTGGTGTTCACATTGGTAACGGTGCGATCCACGTTCCCTACCACCGGCTGGACCGACGTGACAACAGAATCCGCGTGTTTCGCTAAAGCGGAGACCTGATTCATAAGTCGATCGATTTTCGGCGACTCCCGATCAATCAAGGCATCTACTTGTGCAAGAATTCGTTCAATCCGTTTCTGGTTCCCCGGACCACTGACCTCATTTAGATTCGCCAGCAATGCAGTTGCGTAATCAGTTGATGCGCGGAGTCCGCGACAGTACAGACCGCAGGCGTGGCGATGAGTCGACGGTCACGCGGCCGATTACGGTAACCGTTGCCTGGGAACCCGTCCGGACAACCCGCACATCGATCTCATCTGCCTCGAGAGGCCCATTGTCCGCTCCGGCGCCTTTTGTCCAACGGCCAAATAATGCCATGTTGCCGCTACAGGAGGAACTGGGTATTGCCTGAGCGCCCGCGCGCCGGTTCCGCGGAGTAGACGTTGCGCTCGCTGTCCAAGACCTCGAGAGACCTCGTTACGCCCCCGCCATAGCGAATCTCGGACAGCCGTGACGCGTCCCTGTGGGTGGCTGTCAGCGCTTCCTGCTGCATCTTGAATTCCGTGGTTCTATCGAACCCGATCGGGGCGGCGCTTACTGCCCGCGCCATGATATGTCACTTTTTATTTCACGCCCCGTATTTTGACTTCGGGGTGTATCCTTATGAGGAAGATTGACGCCATTTAATATGTCGAGAAGATTCATGCGGAAACCAGAGGTGCGCCCGTGTCGTTGAATCCGAAGAAAGCCGTCGGGTTCCTGCTAATTGCCGGTCTATGTGCGTTTGCCGGACTCAGGATCCGTAACGTATACGAAACAAAGGCCGATCCGAAGGCCGGGAAGAAGGGCGGACCGGCCGTACGCGTGGTCAGTGTGAGCGTCGATCGTGCCACATTGGGAGCCATCAAGGAGGAGATCCTTCTGACTGGATCGCTGAAGGCCAAAGAGCAGGTGGACGTGACACCCAAGGCTGCCGGCCGGGTGGAAAAGCTGCTGGTGCAGGTAGGCGATGCGGTGAAGCAGGGCGATCTGATCGCGGTGCTGGAAGACGCCGAGCTGCAGCAGCAGGTCAACCGGGCGGTGGCGGCACAAGCCGTAGCCAAGGCCTCTTCCGCCCAGCGGAAGGCCGAACTCAAGAATGCGCAGGCCGATTCTCAGAGAGCCGAGGTGCTGTTCAAGTCGGGTTTGATTCCGCGGCAGGAAATGGAGAGCAGGCAGACGGCCTTCCAGGTTGTGCAGGCGCAGGTGCAGCTTGCGGCGGCCCAGGAACAGCAGGCCGAAGCCGAGATGAACGAGCTGAAAATCCGGCTTGCCCAGACCAGAATCTACTCGCCCATGGATGGCCACGTGGCCCGGCGCTTTGTAGACGTGGGAGCGCTTGTCGCCCCCTCCAATCCCATCGTCAATCTGGTCAACCTTTCCACCATGGTTACCTTGGCCAACGTGCCGGAACGGGAGGTGGGTAAGCTTCGCGTCGGCAACCAGGCGACGGTGACGATGGATGCCTTTGGCGAACAGAAATACTTCGGCCGCGTGGCGCGGATTAGTCCGGTGCTGGATGCGGCAACGCGCAGCGCGATGGTGGAAGTGGAGGTTCCCAACCCGGATGGCGCTTTGAAGGCGGAGATGTTCGCACGCGTGATGCTGGACCTCGCCAGCACTCGCCAGGCCGTTACCATCCCGCGGGAAGCGCTGGTTTATCGCGGCCAGCAGCCCGGCGTCTACGTGCTCCAGGGCGACCGGCCGGTTTTTCGGAATGTGGAGACCGGTATGACGCAGGGCCGGGAGGTCGAAATCACGGCGAATCTCGAGGCGGGAACCACCATCGTTTCCCGCGGCGCCAGCATGCTGGGCGAAGGCGACCGGATTCGCATCGCCGATGGCGCGGAGAATGCCCAGGGCGCGGAAAAATCCAAGAAACGTCTCCGGGCGGCCGAAGATGTTGCCTCCAATCCCGTAAGCGCGAACTAGCTCTATGAGCCTGCCTGAATTCTCCATCCACCGCCCCGTCACCATTCTGATGGCGTGTCTGATCCTGATCCTCCTGGGCGGGATCGCATTCGTAAGGCTTCCCGTCGACCTGATGCCAGACACGGTATATCCGACCATCAGTGTGCGCGCCGAATATCCGGGAGTTGCGCCCGAGGAGATGGAGAACCTGGTGGCGCGGCCGCTCGAAGAGGCCTTCAGCTCGGCGCCGGGCGTCGAAGAGATCACCTCCACGTCGTCGGAGGGATCGACCTATATCAGAGTCTCCTTTGCCTACGGGATGGATCTCGACGAAGCGGCCAACGAGCTGCGCATCCGGCTCGACCGGCGGCGGGCCAGTCTGCCGGAGGACATGGAGCCGCCGATCATGTACAAGTTCGACGTCTCGCAGTATCCCATCATGTTCCTTACCGTAGCGGCTAACGACATGAATCCGAAGGAACTGCGCCACTTCGTCGAAAAGCAGATTCAATATCGGCTGGAGCGCGTTCCCGGCGTGGCCCAGTTTACCGTTCGCGGTGGGCTGCGGCGTGAAATCCACGTGGACTTGAACCTCGAGAAGCTCCGGTCGCTCGATCTCTCCGTAAGGAATGTAGTCGATATCGTTCGGGAGGAGAACCTGAACCGTCCGGTAGGCCCGGTGCAGGAAGGCCGTTTTGAAGTTCTGCTGCGCACGCAGGGCGAGTTTCAGAACCTGGATCAGATCCGCAACCTGGTTGTGACCACCCGCAAAGGCGTTCCGGTTTATCTGCGCGACATTGCCGTGGTTGAGGATTCGCATGAAGAAGTCCGGCAGATGGTGAGCGTGGATGGCGAGCCGGCCGTGCGGCTGTTCATTTACAAGCAGTCGGGCGCGAACACCGTCCAGGTGTCCGATGCCGTTTGGGAAGAGGTCGAGCGCCTGCATCGCGACTATCCCAATATCTCCATCTCCTCCACCGGCGACACAGCGGAATTCATCAAGGCCGCCATCAATAACGTGAAGGACTCGGCAGTGCAGGGCTCGGCCCTCGCCGTGCTCGTCCTTCTGCTTTTCCTGCGCAGCTTTTCAAGCGTGGCTATCATCGGCGTGGCCATCCCCATCTCCGTGATCTCCACGTTCGCGCTCATGCACTTCGCCGGCTTTACCCTAAATACCGTATCTTTCGGCGGGCTGGCGCTGGGCGTTGGCATGCTGGTGGATAACGCCATCGTAGTCCTGGAGAACATTTTCCGGCACAGGGAGCAGGGCAAGAGTCCACAGGAGGCGGCGGTTCGGGGAAGCCGTGAAGTGGGCTTGGCCATCACCGCGTCCAGCCTGACCACCCTGGCGGTGTTCGTTCCGGTTCTGTTCCTGAGCGGCATGTCCGCCGTGACCTTTCAGCAACTGGCCTACGTGGTCTCGTTCTCTCTCATCTGCTCGCTGCTGGTGGCGTTGACGATCGTTCCGGTTCTCTGCGCCCGCTACCTGCGGTCTGGCGCTTCTCCAAAAGCGAAAGGCGGAGTTCTGGGTGGTATCAACCGCTGGATGGCTTCGTGGCAGGACAACATGGCCAACAGCTACGGCGGCGTGATCTCCTGGGCCCTGGACCATCGCAAGACGGTTGTTCTGACCGCGACCGTTCTCTTCGCCGGCTCTATGTGGCTTGCGCCGCTGGTGGGCGTGGAGTTGACGCCGGAAGCCGACGAGGGCGAGATCCGTGTGGAAATCGAGATGGAACCCGGCACGCGCGTCGAGGTAACCGATGCCATGGCCCAACACCTGGCTGGCATCATTCGCGAAAAAGTGCCCGAACTCAGGAACATCATGGTCGAGACGGGAGGCGGCGGCTTCTCCCGCGGCTCCTCGCAGCATACCGGCGAAATTCGCGTCCGGCTGGTGGAACAGTCGCAGCGCGAGCGCAGCGCAAAGGACGTAGCGATGGCCCTGCGCCCGATGCTGACCGTCCAGCCCGGCGTCGTGGTTCGAACGCGCGTGAGCAGCGGCATGTTTACCCGCGGCAGCCGGTCCGGCAGTTCGGGCGGGGATCGTCTTACCGTCGAGATCCGCGGGTTCGACATGGCCGTCCTCCAGGATCTGGCGGTGAAAGTTCGCGATGTAATGGCGAATGTTCCCGGCGTTCCCGAGGTGCAAGTCAGCCGGCAGCCCGGCATGCCCGAGATGCTTCTCAGCGTCGACCGCTTGAAGGCCTCGACCATGGGCCTGAACGTCTCCGACATCGCGGAAGCCATGGAAACTTCGATCGGCGGCCGCCGCACGTCCATGTACCGGCAGGAGGGCGATGAGTTCAACATCCTGGTGCGCCTGCAGGAGCGCGACCGGCTCAATCTGGCCCAGGTCGGCAAGATCCCGCTCTCCACGCCGTTGGGACAGACCATTCCAGCCGAGACCGTGGTGCGGATGCGCCGCCAGGAAGGGCCCGTGTCGATTGACCGCGCGGACCAGGAACGAATCATCATCGTTTCCGGCGCTTTGGGCGACCGCGACCTGGGCAGCGTGATGCGCGATCTGGACGAGCGGTTGCGCAGCGTTCCCAAGCCCCTAGGTTACGAGTTCAAGTATGGCGGAGAGTACGAAGAGCAGCAGGAGACGTTCCAGGAGCTGACGTTCGCGGCCATTCTGGCGCTGATTCTGGTCTATATGGTGATGGCCTCGCAGTTCGAGTCGCTGCGCGACCCGTTCATTATTTTGTTCTCAATACCGCTGGCCGCGATCGGGGTGGTCGGCATTTTGGTGCTCACCAATACGACGTTCAACATGCAGGGATTTCTGGGCGTGATCATCCTGGTGGGCGTGGTGGTGAACAATGCCATCATCCTGATCGATGCGATCATCCAGTTGCGGCGCGACCACGGTTACGAGCTGCGCGATGCGATCGTCACCAGCGGCCGGCAGAGGCTGCGCCCCATCCTGATGACGACCATCACCACCGTGCTTGGACTCATACCCATGGCGCTGGGCATCGGCGAAGGCTCGGAGCTGCAGGCCCCTCTGGCCCGCGTGGTCATCGGCGGTCTCACGACTTCGACGCTCATCACGTTGGTTGTAATCCCGGTGGTGTATTCGGTTCTGGAGGAGCGCACCGAGAAGGTGCGCAGCCGGAGAGCGGTGGCAGCGAGCCTGCAGCCCGTGGAAAGCCCGGGAGACTAAGGGCCCTACTCTTTCGGAGCGGCAGCCACTACCACGTTTTCCGGTTCTCCCGCCAGAAAGCTCCAAATATTATCCACCGACAGTTGCAGGCCGGCTTCGAGCGTCTCGGGGGTTATGCCAGCGCAGTGAGGGGTCAGCACCACGTTCGGAAGCTGTGTGAGCGGGTGTCCGGAGGGCAGCGGCTCCTTATCGAAGACGTCCAGTCCCGCCCCGGAGATGCGGCCGCTCGATAGCGCTTCCATCATCGCCGCTTCGTCCACGACAGGCCCGCGCGCGGTGTTGACGAAGATCGCAGAGCGCTTCATGGCCTGAAACTCGCGCGCGCCGATCATGCGCCGGGTCTGCTCGGAGAGACGCAGGTGGAGGCTCACCACGTCGCTGCGCCGGAAGAGTTCCTCCCACTCCACCAATTCAAAACCGAGCGCCGGGTTGGGGTGCATGGTCCATGCGATTACTTTCATTCCAATGCCCTGCCCAAGGCGCGCGAACTGGCGTCCGATGGCGCCCAGCCCAATGATGCCCAGCGTCTTGCCGTGCAGTTGGACCATCTGTCCGCGCGGCCATTCTCCGCTGCGCGTCGCGGCGTCGATCCGGTTCAGGTTGCGCGCCACCGCAAGGGTGAGCGCCAGCGCATGCTCCCCAATCGAGATTGCGGCCACGCCCGGCGTGTTGGTCACCGTGACGCCCGCGCAACCCGCGGCCTTCAGATCCACGTTGTCCGTTCCGGTGCCCCAGATCGAGAGCAATCTCAGATGCGGCGCATTCCGGAATACGTTCTCCGTGAAGCGCGCCGACGAGCGGATGTTGATTACGATCCCGGCATCGCGAATGCGCTCGATCAGCGTCTCCTCCGACCCCGGCAGCGAGTCGTAATACTGCACGTCGGCCTTCCGCAGCAGATTCTGGTAGGCCTGACTCGGTCCCATCACGGGCGGCGCATCGTCCGGCACGACGACGCGGGGTTTCTGGCCAATCGGCATCTCGCCAGAATAGTTGGCCCCTGCAACGCGCGTCAACTGTTGTGCGGACGCATGTCGCCGAAAGCCCAGCCCGGAGTATCCAGCACGGCCTACCAGACCAAACGCAGCCCGAGGTTGAGGCGCCTGGGGCCGTTGCTTTGCGCCAGATTCAGGCTGCCGAAATTAGCCGCTGTCACGCTCGTCGTTCCTATGACCGGAAACCACGGAGTGTTGGTGACGTTGTAGAACTCTCCGCGGAAGTTCAGCCGCACGCGCTCCGTGAAGTGGAAGTCCTTGAAGAGCGAGAGATCCAGGTTCTTTAGGGCCGGGAAGCGGACGTCGGGGAAGCGCGTTGGAAAGTCGCGGAGCGTAAAAGGCGGCTGTATCGGCACCGTGCGCCCCGTCGCCGGGTCCTGCCAAAGCGAGGTATCGAACCATCGCTCGCGCGTCCGCTCATTCTTGGGGAGCACCGCGCTGCGCGCCGCCACAGGCGCCGCGTTCGGGAAGGCCACCGGGAAGCCGCTCTGTAGGGTCCAGTTGACATTGAGCTGCCAGTCGCCAAGCAGCGTATTCAGTACTGGGTGCATCGACCGGCCGAGAGCCCTACCCCGGCCGAGCGGAAACTCATAGGTCGCCAGCACCGCCAGCTTCTGCGGCACATCCCACTCCATCAATCTGCGCTCCAGGCGGGAAGAGAGCGAGTTGGCCAGGTTGAAGTCCTGCGGGTTTAGGAAAGAGACGGCCTCGAGCGTTTTGGAAATGGTATACGCGGCCTGGAAAGTGAAGCCGCGGGCAAAGCGCCGGGTCAGCATGGTCTGCAGGCCGTGGTAGTCCTGCCTGCCGATCGGGAGGTTCGTCAGGTTGAATGCGGCAAAGTGAGGAAACGGAAGCAGCAGTTCCTGACGAGGGATGGTTGGCCCATTTTTGGCCGCGTTGCCCGGCAGCAGGCCCTCCAGAGGGTTGGACACCCGCTGCGTATAGTAGCTTGCCGGCTGCCCAAGCTGCGAGGCCGGAATGTTATTTGCCGGCGCTGTCACGGGAAGGCGGCGGGTCCGGTTCGCCGAATACCCGGTTTCGATGGTCCATCCGCCCGGCAGTTGCCGCTGAATGCTGAATGAATACTGGTGCGCATAAGGCAGCTTGCGGTCCAAATATTGCGCGCCGATGCCGAGCCCGAGATTGGAAGCCAGCCCGAGCGAGCTGCCAACCGGGCTGAGCAGCGGCTCCGGGAACGGGTTGCTGAGCGTTACACGCGGAGTCAGCCCGCCGTCGATGCTCGCAATCAGCGGTGTCGGCTGGCTGAAGCCGGTACTGGGACCCTCCTCGTACTGTCCGAGGAAAAACAGCCCGTAACCGCCGCGAAATACCCATTTTTCCTTCAGCCGATAGGCAAAGCCCGCGCGCGGCTGAGGGCGCAGGAAGTCGCGGTTGAAGGCCAGGCGCGAAACGCCGCTCGAGCCCGCGTACAGTAAGCCGCCGCGCAGATCCAGCGATGGCGCCTGTCCCGAGATGGGGCTCGGCTCATCGAAGGCAAACCCGCGCACCATGCGGTTGTAGCGCTCGGCAAGGGGGGCCTCGTAGTCATAGCGGAAGCCGAGGTTCAAGGTCAGCCGCGGCGTCACCTTCCAGTCGTCATGCACGAACGCCGAGTAGTAGTAGAACTTGTAGGCCGGATGCATGTTGTTGTCGACCTGGCCGCCCGCCGGATAGCCCAGCAGGAAGCTGGCGAATTCGTTCCCTGAAAGCGCATCGCCCCGCAGCGGGTCGGCCTGCGTGAAAGCGCGGGAGAAGCTGTATTGGCCGCTGATTAATCCTAGCGGAACGCGATTCTTCTCGAAGCGCCGGAACTCCACGCCGATTTTCAGCACGTGCCCGCCGCGCACAAGGTTGAGGTTCGGCTGGAGGCTGTAGGCGTAGTCGGTTTCGAAGTTGCCTGGTCGCGAGGAGCCGATAGGACCATACCCGCCGCCGATGTCGAAGCGAGGAAACTGCAGCACGTTGAATTGACGCACGAGGCTGTCCGGAAACCCGAGGTCCCGCGGATCGTAGCCGCGGCCGATCGTGTTGCCCGCGAAGTCCTCCCACCGCGTCAGGCCGAAGCGGAGGTTGAAGACCGTACGTGGCGTCATCGTCGAGGTCCAGTCGAAGCTCCAGTTGACGCCGTTGCGCGTCAGCGGCGCGTTGCCGCTCGGTTCGGCTACGTTGTCGCCCCAGCCTAGGGCCCGGATTTCCTTGAACGGCGTATTGGAGTACCGGAAGTGCACCCGGTTGCTCGAGTTGACGTGGTAATCGATCCGCGAAGAAACCATGTTGATGCTATAGATGTTCGGCGTCGGCCGCACATAGTTGTTCACCTGGCCGGGCCCTTCGCCGGCGAAGATCGGCTGCGGATAAAAGCTGGCCGCATTCACGGCGATCGGACTCATCCGGCTGGCTGGCAGGCGGTTGCCCGGGAAGGCGTCGCGAAGGAAGCCGCCGCGGGCGTCGGGGCGCGTTGTGAGGGGATCGTAGAGGGTAACCGGGCGCCCGTCCTGCGCAAGCAGGTTGGAGAAGTCGCCGTTCCTCTGTTGGGCTAGCGGCAGCGTGAAGTTTTGCAGGTCCGTCCCGCGGGAGCGCCAGCCTTCGTAGGAGAACATAAAAAACAGCTTGTTGCGGCCATCAATGAGCTTCGGCAAGTAGACGGGGCCGTCGGCGACGAACCCGAACATGTTACGGTTGGCCTGTGGCCGAGGGTTGCCGGCGCGGTTGTTCTGGAAGCTGTTGGCCTCAAACTTGTTGTTGGCCAGGAACTCCCACAGTACGCCGTGAAGCTCGTTGGTCCCCGACTTTGAAGTGAAGCTGATCACTCCACCTCCGGTCCTCCCGTACTGGGCGTCGTAAGGGTTCGTGACCACCTTGAACTCCTGGACCGTTTCGAGCGATGGCACATTCTTCACCTGCCGGCCACCGTGAACGTCGCTGACCCCGTCCAACAACACCTCGTTCTCCCCCTCGCGGCTGCCGTTGATCGACATCTGCGTGGCGTTCGCCACGCCCTGAGGGCTCATGGACCCCCAGCTCGTGCGCGTCCGCGTTACGCCTGCCACAGCCCACACCATCTGAAAGACGTTGCGGCCCTGGTTGGGCAGATCGGCCAACTCCCTCCGGGTCACAACCTGGCCCCTCGATGACGATTCGGTGTCGAGCAACCCGACCTCCGCACTGACCGTGACCGTTTCGGTCGTGGCTCCCAGTTCCATTTTCACGTCCAGGCCCAGTTTCTCCGCCACGGCAAGCTGAATGTTCTGGCGCACATAGTTTTTAAAGCCCGGCGCCGAGACCGTGATCTGGTAGGGCCCTGGTAAGAGAAAGCCGATCTGGTATCGTCCCGTTATGCTGGACGTCGATTGCGAGGTTGTTTGCCGCTCCAAGCTCGATACCGAGATACTGGCGTTCGGCACGGGCGACCCGCTTGGATCCGTGATGAGCCCCGAAATCGAGGCGCGGTCCTCTTGGGCACTGAGTGGAAGAGTCAGAAGGAACCCCGTGCACAAAAAGGCAAGTGCGATTCGGAACGAATGTCCACGCATAGTGTCACTCCCTCCTGGAAACGGTGAGATTAAAACATTCTTATGGCAGGTATACTTGATCGGTCCTATGGAGTCAAGGATTTTCGGACTGCTGTTAGGCGGGCGTATGTCGCCGAAAGCCCGCTCGGAGTATCCAGCACGGCCGATCTCTTGCTCCGGCCGCCGAAACAGCGTATAAAGTAATTCCGAATCCTTCGATTCAGTAACTGAGGTTTCCGTTGATGCACAACGAGACACAAACCCGGCGCGGCTTCATTGAGCGCTCAGCCCTGGCCGCCGGCTATACGGCGGGGAAAGTCAAAGGCGGAAAGTATCCCAGCAGGTTATTCGCTACAGTGCTGAACCGGTTGCGAGGAATCGTGTTCCCGGGAAACGGTGTTCGCACCAGGCGTCCGCCCACCGTCGCCGTTGTCGCCGGGTCGTAGATCCTCACCTGCGCTCCCTGAGCGGTGACCAGTCCCGAGAAGTCTCCCCCTTGCATCGCAGCCGTGGGCAGTGTCAGAAACGATCCCGACGGCCCTCCGCGAAATAAAAAGCTCTCATAGCCGGCAAAAAAGAAAGTCCGGTCTTTGCCGCTGTACAGGCCTGGAATGCTGATGGGCCCGCCCACGGTGGCGCCAAAGTTATTCTGCCGGTTCACCGTGGGAGCTGCCAGAACCGCGCCGCGCGCGTCGAACTCGTTGTTGCGCAGAAACTCGTAAAAGTTTCCGTGCAGCTGATTCGTGCCGCTCTTCGTAACAAATGTGATCAATGCGCCGGTGGTGTGCCCGTACTCCGCGTCGAACGAGTTTGTTATTACCTTGAACTCGGCGATGCTGTCGGGACCGGGACCTTCCAGGTTGTTGTTGCGAGTGTTGATCGACGCGCCCAAGCCGTCGATCATGTATTCGACGCCATTCGAAGCTCCTCCTCCCACTTTGAAACTGTCGAACGTGTCGCCGTGCGCGCCGGGCGTCAGGAATGCAAAGGAAAGGATGTTGCGGCCGACAGTTTGCGACGAAAGCGGAAGAGAGAGAATCGTTTCCGTTGAGACCTGCTGCGAGATCTCGGCGGAATCCTGTCTCAGCTGCGGAGCCGCGGCCTTGACTTCCACCTGTTCGGTTACGGTGCCGATCTCGAGCGTCAGATCGGCGCGAACAGAGGCGCCGCTGTTCAACACGATCTCACTCTTGATCGCGCGCTTGAACCCCTGAACCTCGGCGGTCACGCGGTATGTGCCCAGCAGGAGGTACGGAATCGTGTATACGCCCTGACCCGAACTGCGGGTCTGAGTGGTTACGTTGGTCGAGACATGCGTTGCTGTCACCGCGGCATCCGGAACGGGAGTACCCGATGGATCGGTCACGGTTCCAGTGATTGTGGCGCGGTCGGACTGGCTGAACACCACTCCGGCCACGAGCAAAGTCGCGAAAGCGAGACGGCGGGCCATGGACATCCCTCCTGTGATTCAACTGCACAGCATCAACGATGATCGATGAAAGGCTAAACCATGTCAACGGGCCATCTGGGAACATCCGCCAACTGAGTTTCGGTCGCAGCAACGCTTGGCGGCTAAATCTCGTTGCCGGAGCGCCGCCGCTCTGTTGTGCAACCGATTTCTGATAGACTAAAAACGGGTTATGCCTGTTTACGAGTATCGTTGCGAGTCCTGCGGCGAGGTCTTCGAGACCATCCAGAAGTTTGTCGACACGCCGTTGACCGTCCACGAAAAGTGCGGCGGCGGAGTTCAGCGCCTCATTTCGGCTCCCGCCTTGCAGTTCAAGGGGACTGGATGGTACGTCACCGATTACGCCAAATCGGGGTCGGGCGCCAAAGCGGAGAAGTCCGAAGGAAACGGCAAGAAGGAGGAACCGGCCAAGAAGACGGAAACCTCCGGTTCCACTGAGAAGAAGTCTTCTTCCACCACTGCCGCCGCCCCCGCGTCGAAATCATCCGGCTCCACCACAAAGTAGCCGTACTGCGCTACCATAGCGCGGTGCGAAGAACACTCCTTCTGCTCGCTCTTGTCCTGCCGCTTTCCGCGGCGGACGTGCCAGTGGCCGGGCTGAAGAGTCCCGTCGAGATTCTGCGCGACCGCTGGGGCGTTCCCCATATTTATGCCCAGAACGTCGACGACCTCTTCTTCGCCCAGGGATACATGGCGGCGCGCGACCGCCTGTTTCAGATCGATCTGTGGCGCCGGGTCGGCACGGGCAAGCTGGCCGAGGTGCTCGGTCCTTCGGCCATTCCGCGCGACCGCCTGGCGCGTGCCGTGCGTTACCGTGGCGACCCGCAAGCCGAGTGGGCGAGCTACGACACGGAGACGCAGCGCATCGCCACCGCTTTCACCAGGGGCGTCAACGCCTACATCCGGTCTTTGAACGGCGCTCGGCCGATCGAGTTTCGCATCGCCGGGTACGATCCCGGTCTCTGGGAACCCGAGGATTGCCTGGCTCGTGTTGCAGGATTGCTGATGACCCGAAACCTGACGCGGGAGGTGGCGCGCGCGCAGGATGCCCGCCGCTTCGGTCTTCCTACCTTGCAGAAGCTGCTGGCGCCGGACCCTCCCATAAAACTCGAGCTTCCCAACGGTCTCGACCTCGCCGAAATCAACGACGACATCCTGAAGGTATACACCGAGACCATAAGCGCCGTGCGCTTCTCCGGAGAACAAGGCAGCAACAACTGGATCGTGGACGGCAGCATGAGCGTGACCGGCAAGCCGATCATGGCCAGCGATCCGCACCGGCCCGTACTGATTCCGTCGCTGCGCAAGACCGTCCATCTGGTTGCTCCGGGCTGGAACGCGATCGGCGCGGGCGAGCCCGCGCTTCCCGGCATCGCCCTCGGTCATAACGACCGCATCGGGTTCGGCTTCACCATAGTCGGCATCGATCAGGGCGACCTTTACCTGGAGAAGCTCAACCCCGCCAATCGCGACGAATATTCGTATAAGGGCGGGTGGCGGAAGGTCGAAATAGTGCGCGAGCGCATTCCGGTGAAGGGCGCAGAGCCGCGGGCGGTCGATCTGCGGTATACCGTTCACGGCCCGATCCTCCATGAAGACCATGCCCGCAACCGTGCCTACGCCTTGAAGTGGGTGGGCAGCGAGCCGGGCACGGCGGGTTATCTCGCCGGCCTTTCGCTGGCGCGGGCCAGGAACTGGCAGGAGTTCGAGGCAGCCATCGCCCGTTACAAAGTGCCGTCGGAGAACATCCTTTATGGCGACGTGGACGGCAACATCGGCTGGTATGCCTCGGGCATGACGCCGATTCGCAAGAACTGGTCCGGGCTTTTCCCCGTGCCCGGCGACTCGGGCGAGTACGAGTGGTCCGGTTTCCGCAAGAGCACCGAACTGCCGCACCTGTACAACCCCGCGTCCCACTGGATTGCCACCGCCAACCACAACATCCTTCCCAAGGATTACGGGATTCCGCTGGGGTATGAGTGGGCGCTGCCGTTTCGCTTCCAGCGCATCCAGGAGATGCTTTCGGAGAAACGCAAATTCAGCGTGGCCGATTTCGAGCGCATGCAGCAGGACATTACCTCCATGCCCGCGCGGCGCTTCCAGAATATTCTGCGCAAGTGGAAGCCTTCGGTTGAGCAGAAACTCGTCGAGCAGCTCGTGAGTTGGGACGCCCGTCTGACCGTGGACTCGTTTCCCGCGCTGGTCTTCGAAGTGTGGATGACCAAGCTGCCGGCGGCGGTCTTCGGCCCCGATCTGGGCGGGAAGGTAAATCTGATGAAACTGCTGGATACGCTGGATGCGGAGCCGAATCCCAAGGCGCTGCAGCAGTCGCTCATGGAAGCCTTGCGGCAGTTGGAGAAGCAGTTCGGCGCGGACCGCGCGCAGTGGCAGTGGGGAAAGGTGCATCGGATCCGCTTCCAGCATCCCCTGAACCGCAAAGAATTCGATCGCGGCCCGTATTCCCGCCCCGGCGACGGCAACACCGTCAACTCCACCTCGGGCGCGAATTTGCTCCAGACCAACGGGGCCTCTTATCGCCAGATTCTGGACTTCGGCGATTGGGACAAATCCGTCATGACCAACGTTCCCGGAGAGTCGGGCGATCCCGCAAGCCCGCACTATAGCGATCTGATCGAAGATTGGGCGGCTGGGAAGTACCATCCCATGCCGTTTTCCCGCAAAGCGGTGGAGGCCGCCACCGTGGAGCGCATCAATCTGAAGCCGCGATAACCGCTCCCTGACGGTCGCGGCTCGGTGCGTAAGTTATACGTCCGCAAACAGCACTGAACCGCGCGCGTAAGCAAGCGGCCATTCCGAGCCGCGACCGTTAAGGAGCGGTTTCTGATCGTGATATAACTATCGGACGCAGGCGATCACAAGTTTTCCGACATGGGAGAGTGAGTGGCGTGGGAGATGGTTGGAGCGCGCATCCGGACGCCGGTGACGATCACGCAACTCTTCCCCCTGTCGAGCCAGGTCGTGTCGTGGGCATTGGTGCCATCTGCGATCTCAGACCGCAACGCTTCGACGACGCACGCTCCCAAAGCTTCTTGGTGAGCGAGTTCGTCACGCTGGAAGACGGCCGGCGCGTGATCTTGCATAGGGACCGCGGCTTCACCATCGGCTGGAAATCAGCCCCTGAATCGGGGTCTGATGCTCTCCAGAGACACGAGACCCCGGACAGCATCACCCAAGACGTGTTGAACACCGTACTCCCCGATGACGACGACTCTGGAGAGGATCACCACTGGCCGTGGCTGGCCGAATTAGCCCGAGCACGCGGCTTGAACGTGACAGCAGAGGACCTGCGGAGCCTCACGTATGAAGTAGTCCTCACCGACAACGTGATCCGATGGCTGGCGTCCACTTGAGCCTCGGTCAGACCTCGTCGTGGGAGGAACCATGCTCGCGAGCATCGTCGCCATCATCGAAGTGATCGGCATCGTCGGCTCTCTGCTTTCTGGATATAACCGCCTTCTTTCGCCTCTCCGCGACCCTCGATAGGCCCACCGCAATCAGGCTGACCCCGAAGCCGGCCGCCGCATCGACGGCATAATGATAACGGCCGTAGACAGTCGCCGTTGCTATGGAGATGGCCAATAGGAGCAGAAGCCGGCCCACCCAGCGGCGTTCCGGCAGGAAGCACATCATGCCGAAGGCCGCCGCGAACGCCGCCGAGACGTGCGCGCTGGGAAATACGCTGGTGTGGATTCCGTAGCCGCCCAGCAGCGCCTGGTTGAACTGGCGGAACACGGTGTTCAGGGAAGGGAAGTCCTCGCCGGGAAAGACCGTGCGCGGCGGCTCCGACGGCCAGAACGGAAACTGCGCGTAAGAGAGAAGAGTTCCGAGCAGAAACAGGTATAGAAAATTGTCCATGCGCTCGCGCCGTCCGGCGACGTAATACATGGCCATGCAGAACGGGCCGATGGCATAGACCAGCGAATAAGAGACTTCAAGAATTGAAGGAAGCATGGAGCCGGACAACTCGATCAGCGCTTTCAAGCCCCAGTCGTGGAGCAGCACGCGGTCCCAGACGATCCAGGTCTTCTCGAGCGCGTAGGTGTGGTGCGAGGGCGCGAACCAGCCCATCTCGCGGTAAGCCAGCAGCATCAGCGGAAGGGGAACCCAATCCCGCACCATGCTCAGCAGCCGTTTTCTGCGCAGGGAGTCGGCATAGACTACCAGGGCCAGGGCGGCCACAATGCCGAGGTTCAGGAAGGAAGTAATCAGCGGGATGGGCGCCCGGACATCGAGCGCCCATCCCATGAAAGAGGCATACGTGAAGTAGGCGACCAGAACCCACTCCGACCGCCGGACTTCACGCCACACTTACCAGATCGCCTTCATGCCGACCTGGATGACCCGAGGCGAGTTCCCCTGGCCGCCAATGAGACCAAAGTTGCCGGCCGCGAAATCCGTCGAGGGCGCGCCAAAAACGACGCGATTGAACGGATTCGAGATCTCCAGACGGAGCTGGTGGGTCACCCGCTCGAAGATGCGGGTGTCTTTGAACAGGCCGAACGACTCCTGGATGAAGTACGGCTGCCGCACGGGCAGATACACAGGTGCATTACCGAACTGCAGCGGTCCCGGGTTGGAGAATGCTGCGCGATTCAGCCAGGCGTCGCGGCGGGGGTCGAACTTGTCCGAACCCTGCTCCGCGCGGATCGGCGCGCCGGTCAGGTTCGGACGAAGCCCGCCCGCGAAGATGGGCAGGGTGTTGGCGGTTGAGATGGCCAGGGGGAAGCCGCTCGAAAAGGCGCCCACTCCGCTCATGGACCATCCGCCCAGGAACTTGCTGGCGATTCCAGCGCCCTGCCTCAGCGGCAACTGGTAGTTGAAGCTGAAGGTCAGGATGTGGGGCTGATCGGTAGCGTAGAGCGCCTTCTCGCGCTGGAAGTTGTCCTGACGGATGATGCCGCCATGAGCGTCGGTGAAGCCGCGGCCGTCCGAGAGGTGCTTGGAGCGGGTATAGGCCACCGTGCTGGCGAACCCGCGAGAGAAGCGCTTGTCCAGCTTGAACTGGAACGAGTGATAGGTCGAGTTGGCGTAGGGCGCGGCGACCACCGCGACGCTCTGGTACTGCGGGAACGCGCGGAGCGCCTGAGCCACCGTTGCACGCGAGCCATAGAGCTCCGTGAACCCGGCGAAAGGCTCGCTGAAGCCGGCGTTGCGCGCCAGCGGCGAGTTGATGTTGGCTCGAAGCAACGCATCGCCCAGGCCGTAAAACGAAGGATTCACCTGGTTGAGCTGCTGTGCATCGTACAGGTGGGTTCCCTTGTTGGCTACGTAAGCGCCGCTGATCATGAACGAATCGCCGAACTGGCGTTCGATGGTCAGGTTATACTGCTGCGCGTAGGGAATGGTCCCGCCGGTGGCTGCCTCCACGAGCTGCGCGTTCTGGCCATTTGCGACCGTGGAGGAGATGAGCGGAGGACGGTTGAAATCTTGCGGGAAGCCGTTGTCCCAGTAGAAGCCCGGAGTCAGGCCGTTGTCGGCGCTGGCGAAGTTGGGCGAAATGGAGAATCCGGTCTGCGGAATTCCCACTCCCTGGTTGATGTACTCCTTGTAGAAAATCCCGTATCCGCCGCGCACGACCCAGTTGTTGGTGACCGCGTATGCGAAACCGATGCGGGGCGCGAAGTTCATCCAGTGGATGTCGAAGAAGCGGTTGAAGCCTTCCCGTCCCGCGCCGTCGCCCCCGAAGATGAAGGCGCCCGGCAGGTTCCCGGCGCCCGGGTTGGGCACGGAGGGATCCATGTAGGAGATGCGGCCTAGCGGGTCCGACGTTGGAACCTGCACTTCATAACGCAGGCCGATATTCAGCGTGAGTTTCGGGGTCACCTTGTAGGTGTCGTCGATGAACCCGCCGTAGTACTTGTAGCGTCCGCCCGGGAGTGAATCGCGGAAGTATGACGTTCCGCTGTCCACCGCGCCCAGCAGGAAGCTGGCGAAAGCGTTTCCGCTGCCGGCCACCCCGGGCAGCGCCGTCTCCAGATGGCTGAAGTTGAAGGTGCCGCCGCCGTTGCCGAAGTTCCGGTAGTTGTCGCGGTGCGTCTGAACTTCAAAGCCCATCTTCACCAGGTGCTTTCCTTTGATCCAGGTCAGCGTATCCACGAAAGCGAAGGTGCTGAAGTAATTGTCGGACGCGATATCGTCTCCGAACCGCGTGTAGCCCTGCGTGAACATCACGGTTGGGAAGAGATCGAACTGGGTGCCCCGCAGGCCCAGCTTTTCCGGCCAGCCTTCATTGAAGCTGAGCGAGAAGTTGGGATTCCGGAAGCGCGAGAAGCCCGCTCCCATATGGTTTAGCAGGGTCGGGCTCACGCTCCAGTCGTAGTTCAGGCGCAGAATGCGCGTGGTCACAACCTGGAAGTTGTAGTTCTCAAGACCCGTCGAGCGACCCACGGAGAGCAGCCGCGAAGGACCGGGGCTCTTGATCGACGGCCTGTCGGTGTAATTGAACATGCCGCTGAGCCGGTGGCTGGCGTTAATGGCATGGTCGATTTTGAAACCGCTGGTACGCTGATCCGCAAAGGGACTGGAAAGCGGAGCGATGCTGTTGTTCACCAAACCCGGCAGTTCCGGAACCGGATGCAGCGGCAGCATCTTGGAAGTGACGGAGCTGAAGGCCGATTGCGGGATCACGTTGTTGGCGAAGGGAGTGCGCGACGGCCGGCCGTCGGCGCCGATGGATGTGCTGCGGGGATCGAATATTGGGCCGCCCCACTCGCCAAAATCGCCCTGCAACATACGCGCGGTGGGCAGGGTGTTGGTGCCCGCAAGCTGGCCGCCGCGAATGTAGAACTGATCCAGCGAGAAGAAGAAAAACGTGCGGTCGCGGCCGTCGTAGATCTTCGGCAGACGGATGGGACCGCCCACGGTGAAGCCCCACTCGTTCTGCTTTCGCGAAGCCTTGGTGGGGTTGAAAAAGCCGCGCGCGTCGAGCTTGTCGTTGGCCAGAAAGTGGAAAGCGCTCCCATGAAGCTGGTTGGTGCCGCTCTTCATGGTGAAGCTGGTCACGCCGGATAGCGCGTGAGTGTACTCGGCCGAGTAATTGTTGGTGATGAGCTTGAACTCGGCAATGGCATCCACCGAGGGGTTCACCTCGGCGTCGTTCGCCAAATCCCCGCGAGACAGAGCAATGCCATCGTAGTAAATCTGATCGTTAAACGATCCGCCGCCTCCGATGTGCTTCTCCCACGTGTTGCCGGGTGAAACGCCGGGCGACAGGAAGATGAACGCCGAAGGATTCCGGATGCCGCCGCCCAAGGTGAGAGGCAGCTCCAGAAAGCGCTTGTTGTCGAGGACCGTGCCGACGTCGGTCGATTCCGTTTGAATCAGCGACGCCGTGGCGGCGACCTCTACGGTTTGTGTCACGTCACCGACCTGCATGTTCAGATCGATCCTGGCCTGCTGGTTGACCTGGACGATAATTCCCTTCACGTCCTGGCGCCGGAATCCGGCGGCCTGCGCCGACAGATTGTAGGTGCCTACGGGAAGGTTCAGAAACGCATAGGTTCCATTTGGACCGGTTTTCGATTCGAAAGACAGGTTGGTATTTTCGTTGACGATTGAGACGGCGGCTTCGGGTACAACTGCCCCGGTGGCGTCCGTCGCGGTTCCCGCGATAGTTCCGCGGTCGCCCTGCGCGAACAGGGCTGCCGGCGCCGTAAGGAACACGGCGGCCAGCCAAAGTCTAGATTTCACAGAAACCTCCTGAATGTGCGAAATGCCTTGATTATGGGAACCGGTTCGGACCGAAGTCAAGCGTCCGCGCATTTTTGGGAGGAATGGCTGAATAGGCGGCGAAATAAGAAAAGCGTGAGCGCCCC
>JBBDWK010000086.1:43885-82371 GCA_040902885.1 Bryobacteraceae bacterium
AAACGACTGTGACGCGACTCTACTACTTGGACGCGCCCCGTTTGCGGCCAGGGGCGCGCTTGGCTGGCGCCGGAGGCGGGGGCCAGCCAGTGAGCTTCTCGTTTTCCACTTCAAAGGTAACCATGAAAGGATCGGGTGCAAACTCGGTGGGGACGCCTTCGAACTCAATCTCCGTTCCCACGTCCGCTTTGTTCGCGAGCGCAGTCTCGAACTTCAACTTCACTTCGGGCTCTGTGGCGTCCGAGATGCCAATTACCACTTCTTTGGGACGGGAAGCGGGAGTCTGGGAGATCACTTTGCCTTTGAGCTTGGGTACAGCCGCGTTCTTCATCATCGACTCGAAGTACTGCGCGCCGTTCGGGCCGGTGAGCTCTTTTTTTAAACCCATCCACAACGCCAGTTGCGGATTGGATTCCCTGAATTCCTGTTCCTTTTGCGCCGCGATCTCGTTCACGTTCTCGATCTTGAAGCCGGGCGGCGGAAGCGGCTGCGACTTGGCCAGCGTACGAATCTCGCTGATGCCCTGCTGGCTGCCATGAAACGTGGTATATGCCTTGATGAAGAAGGCGTCTACCTGCTTCCGCCCTTGCGGATTCAGCGCGCCCTGGCCCTCGAAGCTCGCGGCGCGCGCGAAATGGAAGAGCACTTCCGACTGGCGCTCCGGCTTCTTCTGTCCGAAGATAACCGTGCCCAGCCAGTAAGACACCTCGGCGGCGTTCGGATTGAACTCCAGGCACTTGACGAACTGCCTCTCGGCGGCTTCATTGTCTTTGCGCTGCCAGGCGATCCAGCCGAGGGTCTTATAGGACATGGCGTCCATGTCCTTCTTCGCCTTCACCCAGTCCGCCTCGCCAGCCGCAGCCGGCTTTTCAACCACCAGCAAGCCGTTCGCCGACTTCTCTCCCAGCCCGAGCGTCGCGTCGCTGGTATCGTTCATGGTTGGCAGCAGGGACACGATCCAATACAAGCCCTGCAACGCTTTCGGGTCCTTGGCCAGCATCTCCTTGGCGATTTCGAACATCTTCGCGGGCTGGCCGAGTCCCTGATAGGTGAGGAGATAATGCTGGAGCCGTTCCTCTTGAAACTCGGTTTCCGGATACTTCTGCTTCCAAGTGTCCAGAAGTGTGAGCTTCTTCTTTGGGTCGGTCTCTTTGCCTATGGCGGTAAAGATGTCGTATTCGCCCTGGTCTTTGACCTTTTTCTGGCTCACGGGCGCCTGCGCCTGACTCCATGCGGGAACTGCGAGTATTCCGGCGACCGTTACCCCCAGTAGAGTTCTTGAAATTCGATTGAGCACTACCTGCCTCCTACGCGGTATTTCCGTGGTTTAGAAGATTGCGTTGCCGGCCGCACGGCCCGCACGCACGCCCATTCCCGTCACCAGCCCGATGGGCATTTCGGGAGTATATGTCAAACATGGGGAGCGCCGCAAGTATTTGGACGCCACCCAATGCTCTTCAGTTCCAGCCACATGAGAGACCACCGCCGGGCCCCTATCCGTGCTAGAACTAAAGTTTGTCCGTGTTTTCATGCGATATTTCGATCTGGCCGTAATTCTGGCCTACCTGATCGGCATCACCTGGTTCGGCGCCCGCTTCGGAAGCTCTCAAAGAACTTTGAAAGATTACTTCCTGGGCGGCCGTACGGCGCCCTGGTGGGCCATCTGTCTCTCCATCGTCTCGGCCGAGACCAGCACGCTCACTATCATCGGCACCCCCGCTCTCGCCTTCCAGGGAAACCTCGGCTTTCTGCAGCTTGTGCTCGGCTACCTGCTGGCCCGCATCATCATTTCGCTGCTCTTCATACCCCAGTATTTTCGCGGCGAGATGTTCACCGCGTACGAGCTCATGCGCCGGCGCTTCGGCGAGCGCATTCGAAAACTTACAGCCGCAACCTTTCTCGTCACGCGCGCGCTCGCGGAGGGCGTTCGCGTGTTCGCCATCTCCATCGTGATCTCGATCGTTCTGGGCACTGGCGAGATCGCCTCCATCACCCTGATCATGGCGCTCACTCTGTTCTACACGTTTGAAGGCGGAATGACGGCCGTCATCTGGACCGATGTCGTACAGATGTGCCTCTACGTGTGTGGCGCGGTTCTCAGCTTCTTCGTCATACTCGGCAACATACCGGGCGGCTGGGAACGCGTCTGGGCGGTGGCGGAGCCCGCGGGAAAATTTAACATCTTCGACTTCCGGTTCAGCCTCACGGAAACGTACACCTTCTGGGCCGGCGTGGCGGGCGGTTGTTTTCTCACCACGGCCAGCCACGGCACGGATCAATTGATGGTGCAGCGCCTTTTGAGCGCCCGCAACCAGTCGGAGAGCCGTCTGGCGCTGATGGCAAGCTGGTTTGTGGTCTTCTTTCAGTTTGCCCTGTTTCTAGTCATCGGGGTGGTTCTCTACGTGTACTATCAAGGTGCGGGGGAAGCCGTTCCGTCGCCCGCCGACCGCATCTATCCGAGCTTCATCTGGGAGCATCTCCCCGTTGGGGTGGCCGGCCTGGTGATCGCGGCGATTCTGGCCGCGGCCATGGCCAACATCAGCGCCGCTCTCAATTCCCTGGCCACCACCAGCATCGTCGACTTCTACCGTCCTTGGGCGGGCAAAAGCCAGGAAGACGACGGGCGCCTGCTCCTGCCGGCGCGTGTGGCCACCGTAGCCTGGGGAGTGGTGCTGCTCGGGATCGGCATCATGGCGCGCAAGTGGGGCTCGGTGCTCGAAGCCGGATTGGCGATCGCTTCCATACCCTTTGGCGCACTGCTGGGGGTCTTCCTGCTGGGGCTGCTGACGCGGCATGTAACGGAGACGGCAGCCATCGCCGGTCTCCTGGCCGGCCTGACAACCATGGTTTACGTCCGGTTCTTCACGGGCGTCGCGTGGACCTGGTACGTACTCATCGGCGCCACGGTCACCTTCACCGTCGGATGGCTCGCGGCGACCGTCCTTACCCCCCGGCAGCCCGAGGCTGTCACTGGAGGCACTCAATGAAAGAACTCCGGCGCGAACTGGGCCGATGGAGCGCCGCGTCTATTGTGGTGGGCACCGTCATCGGCAGCGGCATCTTTTTGGTTCCCAGGGACATGGCCCTGGCTCTCGGCTCCCCGGACTGGATCTTCCTGGTCTGGGTGGTGGGCGGCCTTCTCTCGCTCTCCGGGGCGCTCAGCTACGCCGAGCTGTCCGCCGCCATGCCCGGGGCCGGCGGCGAGTACGTCTATCTCCGCGAAGCTTATGGCCCCTTCTGGAGCTTTACTTACGGCTGGACTCAGATGTGGGTCGCGAAGAGCGGCTCCATCGCCACCCTGGCGGCCGCGTTTTTTGATTATTACGCCAATTTTTATCCCGGCATTCAGGGCGTGGCTTACACGCTGCCCATTCCCATCGGGACTGGCGGCGCTCCGCTCCAGATTCACTATGCGCAGCTTCTCGCGGTGGGTCTGATCCTGCTGCTGGGCGGCGTGAATTTCTTCGGGGTCAGACTGGGCGGCAACATTCAGGTGGCCGTGACCGCCCTCAAGCTCGGCCTGATCTTCTTCATCATCGCGGCGGGCCTGGCCGCCGGGGCTGGATCATTGGCCAATTTCGGCACTTCCGAAGCCTCGGCCGCGGGCGGCGTGGCGGGCTTCTTCGCGGCTCTCGTGGCTGCTTTATGGGCTTACGACGGCTGGAACAACGTCACCATGGTGGCGGGGGAGGTGAAGGAGCCGCAGCGCAATCTCCCCATGGCTCTCATCTGGGGCACCGGCGCCGTCATGGCCATCTACCTCCTCGCAAATCTGGCATATTTCTACGTTTTATCCGCCCCGGAGGTCGCGGGGAGTCCGCGTGTAGCGGCGGAGATGATGAATAAGATCCTGGGCCGGCCGGGAGCGAACGCCGTCTCCATCGCCGCCATGATCTCGATCTTCGCCGCCCTGAACGGCTCCATCCTCTCGGGATCGCGGGTCCCGTACGCCATGGCGCGCGACCGCTTCTTTTTCAATGCGATGTCCGGGGTGCACCCCGTCTATGGAACGCCCGCAATGGCGATCTTCGCCATGAGCGCCTGGGCCGGCGTGCTGGTGCTGACGGTGGGCGGCTATCAGCAACTGTTCACCTCAGTGATCTTCGCAAGCTGGGTTCTGTATGGAATGACAACGGCCGGGGTCATCGTATTGCGCCGGAAGCGGCCGGATCTTCCGAGACCCTATCGCACGCTGGGATATCCCGTGGTTCCCATCCTGTTTGTGATCGTGGCGGCATGCCTGGTGGTCTCGACTCTGATCGCCTCGCCAAGGGAATCGGCGCTGGGCCTGATCTTTATCGCTTTGGGGATACCTTTCTACCGCCATTGGAGAAGCCGCCAACCCTAAAACAGTCAGCAAAATCCCATTCGTGTTCTCCCGGACCCTCCGATCCTCCGCATTTAGAAAAAATTTGTTCCGATTTCAGAACAAAACTGTTGATATCCAGCAAAAAGTAGGGTAAAAAGTCAGATGAGCGTTTACCGACAGAAGTTTTTGTTCTGGAATCAGAACGGCTTCCAGCGCTTACATCACTTCGGGGGGAGTTGAATCCATGGACGTGACTAAAATTCTGACTGAACTTCGTCAGGAACGGGAGCAGATTGAAGAGGCTATCTTGAGCCTGGAGCGGCTGGCGAGGGGACGGGGACGCCGCAGAGGCCGTCCGCCGGCCTGGATGGTTCCGCTTGTGAGGAAGCGGGGCCGTCCGGTGGGGAGCAAAAACAAGCCGCAAGCGCAGCCTGCCAAAGCGTCGGCAGCGGCTTAGCGGTACAGCAGGTACTTCTCCCGCGTGGGCAGGAAGGTCGCCAGCGCTTCCTCCTGACGCAAGTGAATCAGCCGCGGATCGTCGCCCCGCTCGAGCGAGGCGATGACATCCGAATTGCCGATCAGGCGGCGATTCGCGGCTAGAGCCAGCTTCCCTGGATACAGTTTCTGCAAAGCCGCGGCGATCTCCAAGCCGAGCTTGGTGGAGTCCAGCACTTCGCGGTTGGTCACCACCAGGCGGATGCCGTCGATGGTCTTGCCCTTGAAATTGGAGGAAGACGGCTGGAACCGCACCGGGTAGACGCGCACGCCGGGAATCACGCGCCGGTTCAGATAAGCGGCCAGTTCCCGCCCTTGAATGAAATCGGCGCCGATCACTTCAAAGGGCGCCTCCGTGCCGCGTCCCACGGAGTAATTAGCGGAACCTTCCAGCAGCGCCACTCCCGGATAGAGCACCGCCGCGGTCAGGCTGCGCATATTGGGCGAGGGGTCCACCCAGGTCAGGCCGGTTGCGTCAAACCAGTCGCCGCGCTGCCAGTTCTGCATGGCAATCACCGTCAGATCGGCCCCGATCTTATTCTCCTCATTAAACATCCGGGCCATTTCGCCGATGGTCATCCCATGCCGAACGGGCATGGGGAAGTAGCCGATGAATGACATCTCGGCCGCCTCCAGCAGCGGGCCTTCCACACGGACGCCGGTGATCGGGTTGGGCCGGTCCAGTACGATGACTGGGAGACGCGCCTTGGCGGCTTCCTCCATCGCGTGTCCCATCGTGGAGATATAAGTGTAAAATCTGGCGCCTATATCCTGAATATCGAATACCAGCACGTCCAGCCCCTGCAGCATCTCCGGGGAAGGCTTGCGGTTTTTCTCCTCATACAGGCTCCATACTTTGATGCCAGTGGCTTTGTCCTGCGTGTGGCCTACGTTCTCGCGGTCTTCGGCGCCGGCCATGCCGTGCTCCGGAGAGAAGAGGGCTGCCACCTGTACGCCGGCCGCGAGCATCAGGTCCACATTGCGCCGCCCATTGCGGTCGAGACCGGTGTGATTCGTGATGAGACCGACACGCTTGCCCTGCAGCGAAGCGAAGCCGCCAGCCGCCATGACGTCGAGACCTGTGAGCACCTCGGCTGTGCGCGCCACCTCACGGCGTACTCCGGCGCCCGTGAGAGTCTCGTTATAGCCGGTAATCGCCATGCGTCCCGCCATCTCGCGTCCCAGATCAGCGGCCACAATGGTCGCCACGCGGCTGCGCAGCGAGCTGATGGCCGGCTTGCGAAGCGGATGCACGCTGTTGGTCAGCAGGACGACGTAGCTGGCGCTCACCGGATCGATCCACAGGGACGTCCCGGTGAAGCCCGTGTGACCGTAAGAGCCTATGGGGAACAACTCGCCGCGATTGGAAGAGAATGTTGAGTCGATGTCCCAGCCCAGGCCGCGCAGAATGGGCTGATCCGGCGGGCTCTGCGGCGTGGTGAACTTTTCTACGGTGAGCGGGCTGAACACGCGCACGCCCTGCCTGGTTCCCTGGCCCAGCATCATCTCCGCAAAGCGCGCCAGATCGCTGGCGGTGGAGAACATGCCTGCGTGTCCCGCCACGCCGCCCATGTAACGAGTAGTCTCGTCGTGCACCACGCCGCGCAGAGGCCGCGCCTGGTTGGGCAGCCTTTCGGTGGGCGCGATGCGCGGAATCAGAGACGGGGACGGACAGAAAGCGCTGTCCATCATGCCCAGCGGATCGAAGACGGCGGCCTTCACATACTCGTCGAGGGGCAGGCCGCTCAGCCGGTGAACGACTTCCCCCAGCAGGAGGAAGTTGATATCGCTGTATATGAATCGCGCTCCAGGATCGGCTACGGGCCGATCTACCAGGGCCTTCTGTATGCCCGTATCGTAACCGCTCCAAATGGGTCTGAGATCGACGTCGGGCCGCAGTCCCGAAAAATGGGTAAGCAGATTTCGGATGGTGATATCGCTCTTGCCGCCCTGAAATTCGGGCAGGTACTCGGTGACGCGGTCGTTCAGCCGCAGCTTGCCTTCTTCGAAGAGCTTCATCACGGCCGAGGTGGTGGCGACCACTTTGGTGAGCGAAGCGCAATCGAAGATGGTGTCGACGGTCATCGGTTCGAGCGCCGGCTGGAGCGCCCGGTTACCGTATGCTTTCCGGTACAGGACACCGTCTTTCCGGCCAACGAGCAGCACCGCCCCGGGCATGCGCTTTTCGGCGATAGCCGCGTTGATGGCCTCGTCAAGGGCTGTCGACGGAATGAACTCCATGGGGGGCGCCGCCACTTGAACGGGCGCCGCCACTTGAGCGGGCGCGCATGCTATTGAAGCGAGAATGCCGATGCAGGCAGCGGCCTTCAGGGCCGCATGGGGCTGGGAATTATTCTTGGAGAACACCTAAGATCCAACAGTTTGGGGTTTTCTTGGAGGGGGAATGGCATCGCCGAGGATGGATTTGCCGCCCTCGCTGATATAGTTGCGATTCCACGCAGGAATCTCAACCACCACGTCGCCTTTCACGACCGACTGGCAGCCTAAGCGTGAATGAAGCGTCACATCGGCGGCCGTCTCAACGCGGTCTATCTCGTCGTCGTCCATCGGACTGAGATTGCCGTCACCCTGTTTCACCACGACATGGCAGGTCGTGCAGGCACAATTACCGCCGCAAGCATGCTCCAAATCGAGTCCGAAATTCAGGGCGATGTCAAGCAGGGATTCGGGCTTGCCGTGCTCCTTGTAGGGGAGCTCGCCAAGCTCGAACTCGACCGTTACGCCGGCCGGCAGAAAGGTAACTTTTGTCACTCCTTAATTATACCGTCGAGTTGCCCGTCCGGGCAGGAGACCCATCCGAATCGCCCTATTCCTGATAGAGATTCCTATGATACAATTTGAGGGTCGCTGGCATGGAGACCAATTCCCGCAGCATTGCCAAAGCCGTCAGTTACCGGATGTTGGGCTCCGCCTCTACCGTCGCCATCTTTTACCTGCTGAGCCACGATGTGAACCTTTCGCTGGGAGCGGGCGCGCTGGACACTGTGGTAAAGATCGCGATGTACTTCCTTCACGAGCGCATCTGGGCCCGCATCCACTTCGGACGGCAGAAGCCGCCGGAATACGAAATCTGAACTTAAATTATTACAACCGCTCCCTATGGTCGCGGCTCGGAAACCGTTGCTGAGCCGCGACCATAGGGAGCGGTTGTTTATGCGGGACGCACACTATCCGGCGGCGGGCTGCTGCTGGGTCATGCAGTGCAGCGTTCCCAAACCCCATACCAGATCGGTCGAGTGAATGCCCACCACCTCGCGGCCGGGGAAGAGCCGCGCGAGGGTGTCGAGCGCCACGCGGTCGTTGGCATCGTTGAAAGTGGGCACCAGCACAAGGCGGTTGGCGATATAGAAATTCGCGTAGCTGGCCGGAAGGCGCTGTCCGTCGAAGATTACCGGCTCGGGCATGGGAAGCGTAACCACGTTGAGTGGCTCGGTCCGCAGGCGGAGCAGGTTATCGCGCAGCGGTTCGTAATTGGGGTCGGAGCGGTCGCGCTCGCTGGCGATCGCCACGGTGTCGGCGGTGATGAAGCGGGCCAGGTCGTCGACGTGCCCGTGTGTGTCGTCGCCCGCGATGCCGCGGCCCAGCCAGACGACTTTGCGGATGCCGAGGTACTCGCGCATCTGCCGTTCGATCTCGGACCGGAACACGCCCGGATTACGGGCCTGAACCGGGCTGAGCAGACACTCCTCGGTGGTCAGCAGGATGCCATGGCCGTTGACGTCGATGCTGCCGCCTTCGAGCACCAGGTCAAGCTTCCACTCCCGCAACCCGAGACGCGCGGCGATCGCGCCAGGCGCCTCGTTGTCCTTCTTCCAGTTGTCGTATTTGGCCCATCCGTTGAAGCGCCAGTTGGTGATGGCCACTTCTCCCGCGCGGTTCTTGACGAAGATGGGACCGAAGTCGCGCGTCCATACGCGGTCTGTCGGATGGTGGAAGAATTCGACGGCGCCCATCTCCACATCGGCCTTTTTCAAATAGCGGCGAGCATTCCGCTCAGCGTCCTCGTCCTGAGCCAGAATGCGCACGCGCTCCACTTTCGCGAGGCGGCGCACGATATCGGCGTAGACCCAGGGAACGGCCTGAAATTTTCCCGGCCAATCGTCGCGATTGTGCGGCCAGGCGATCCAGGTGGCCTCATGCGGCTCCCACTCGGCGGGCATTCGGAAGCCCAGCGCGCGAGGCGTATCGGGCGCGGGCTTTGCTAAGGAGAATTTCCGGCCAGGCATCAGTCGACGAACCGCTTCAAGATGGGATCGTAGGCGTCAATGCGGCGGTCGCGCAGGAAGGGCCAGTTGCGCCGCACTTCATCGATGCGCCGCGGATCCACCTCCACAATGAGCGTCTCCTCGCGATCGTGCGAGGCCTCCGCCATCAACTGCCCGAACGGATCGGCGACGAAGGAGGCGCCCCAGAATTCCAGGCCGCGATCGGCGGGGCCTTCAAATCCGACGCGATTGACGGCTGCCACGTAGATGCCATTGGCGATCGCGTGCGCCCGCTGGATGGTGCGCCAGGCATCGTGCTGCGCCGCGCCGTACTGCGCTTTTTCGGCTGGATGCCAGCCGATGGCGGTGGGGTAGAAGAGCACGCGAGCGCCTCCGAGCGCCGCGACGCGGGCGGCTTCCGGATACCACTGGTCCCAGCACACCAGGCTCGCGATGCGGCCGTAGTGCGTGTCGAAGGTGCGGAAACCGAGATCGCCGGGCGTGAAATAAAATTTTTCGAAATAGAGCGGATCGTCGGGGATGTGCATTTTGCGGTAGCGCCCGAGCAGCGTGCCGTCCGCATCGAAGATCACGGCCGTGTTGTGGTAGAGACCGGGCGCACGCCGCTCGAACAGGGAGGCGACGATGACAACCTTCAGTTCGCCCGCCAGACGCGAAAAAAGATCGGTGGAAGGGCCGGGAATCGGCTCGGCCAGATCGAAAAGCCGGGCATCCTCCTCGCGGCAAAAATACTGCGACCGGAAGAGCTCCTGAAGGCAGACGATCTGCGCGCCGCGTCCGGCGGCCTCGCGTACGCGCCACTCGGCTTTAGCCAGATTTTCGTTGGGATCGCTCGCACAGGCCATTTGAATCAGACCTATGCGGAACTTCGATTCGCTCACACTTTTATTGTAAAGGGTCGTCGCTGAAACGCCGTGCCGTAACTCCGGGTCGCAGGAAACAGTACTCCTAAGGGGTTCGGCGTACAATCTGGCCCGGCCGTGCGCTGGTGAGCTTGCCGTTCTCGATCACCGCGACGCCGTTCACCAGCACCACGTCGAAGCCCTCCGAATACTGATGCGGCTTCTCGAAAGTCGCCTTGTCCTGAACGCGCGCCGGGTCGAAGAGCACCAGGTCGGCGCGGTAGCCCGGGCGCACCAGGCCGCGGTCGTCGAAGCCGAAGGTGCGTGCAGGCAGCGAAGTCATTTTGCGGACGGCATCTTCGAGGGTGAGATTGCCGCGCTCGCGAACGAACTCCGCGAACACGCGCGCGTTGGTGCCATAGGAGCGCGGGTGGGGCACTCCTTTGCCGAATTCCACCGCCCAGCCGTCGCTGGCGATGGCCACATGGGGGTGGCGCATGATGCGCTCGACATCCTTCTCTCCCATGGAGTGAAAGACCATCGTCACGCGTCCCTGCGCCTGCAAATCGAGGATAGTCTGAATCTCCTCCGGAATGGTTGGCTGGCGGCCCTTAAGGCGGTTGATCTGGCTGATGTTTTTGCCTTCGAGGGACCGGTCGAAGTCGCACGAGGCAACGGTGGCATATGAATAATCCGGGTGGCCCAGCTCGCCGATGATGGTTTCCATCTCTTGCGCGATCTTCGCGCGCGTAGCCGGATCGCGAAGGCGCTCGCGCACGCGGTCGTCGCCATCCGCCAGCGCCCAGCTGGGGAGCGTCGTGCCAAGATGCGTGCTCGAGTGGTCGTACGGGTATTGATCCATCACCACGTCGACGCCCTCGCGCCGCGCCTTATCGATGAGCGCGAGGGACTTCTCGCTGCTTCCCCACAGCCTGCGGTTGGAGACTTTGAAGTGCGAAATCTGGACGCGCATCCGATTGGCGCGGCCCACGTGCACGGCCTCCTCGATGGCATCGGCGTGCTGCGCGCCTTCGTCCCGTATATGGCTGGCGTAAACTCCCCCGAAGCGCGCCGCCTCTTCCGCCAGCGCTACCACTTCCTCCGTCCTGGCATACGTGCCGGGAATATAGATGAGGCCCGTGGAGAATCCCACCGCGCCGGCTTGCATGTTCTTCGCCACCAGCGCTCTCATCTTCGCGATCTCATCGGCCGTCGCCTGGCGGTTCGCCGTTCCCATCACCTCGCGGCGCACCGTATTGTGGCCGATCAGCGACGCAAGGTTGGGCCCG
Source organism: Bryobacteraceae bacterium (assembly GCA_040902885.1). Lineage (GTDB taxonomy): Bacteria > Acidobacteriota > Terriglobia > Bryobacterales > Bryobacteraceae > JBBDWK01. The sequence continues at coordinate 55,068 of JBBDWK010000086.1, forward strand.
ATGGTCAGCTTCTCCAGGCGTTTGAAGAATGCGCCGAGATCGGCATTTGAAGAGCCGCAGTTCCCGGTCACCATGGTGGTGACCCCGTCCGTGAGGTAGTTGGCCACCATGGGACTGTGTTCGATGGTTCCTTCGGGGATGATGCCGTCGAGATGGGTGTGAACGTCAATGAAACCAGGGGCGAGAACGCGGTCCTTGGCATCGATCGTCTTCGTGCCGGACGCTCGCGAGAGATCGCCGATCCGAGCGATCTTCCCGTCCTTCACCCCCACGTCGGCGCGAAACCAGGGATTGCCGGCGCCATCCACCACGCGGGCGCCGCGCAGGATCAGATCGTAATCCGCCCCGTAGAGCGGAACGGCGAGGAGGAGGGCGAGAGGGAGTCGCATATTCCTTCGATCTTACACTGGCCTTCAACCGGTGCGTATCATGGTTATCTCGGTATGCGAATCGCCAGTCTCAGTCCGTTCGGTTTGGGCTATCGGAAGCCGCACCACTACCTGGAGATGCTGCGCGTCTTCTGGGAGAACCGCGACAACCTGGGGTATGCCTGGAACGTGCTGAATCATGGGGTCTGCGACGGATGCTCGCTTGGTCCGCGCGGCTTGAAGGACGATACGCTGCCCGGCACTCACCTCTGCCTGACGCGCCTCCGCCTGCTGCGGCTGAACACGATGCCCGCCGCTTCGGAAGAGGTGTTCCGCGACGTCGCGGCGCTCGAGAAGCTGGACGGCCGCAAGCTGCGCAATCTCGGCCGGCTGCCCTACCCGATGCTGCGGCTGCGCGGCGAACAGGGGTTCCGGCGGGTCTCGTGGGACGAGGCGCTGGACAGATCCGCCGCCGCTCTTCGCGGGACCAGCCCGCAAAGGCTCGCCTTCTTCACCACCTCGCGCGGGCTTACCAACGAGGTGTATTACGTCGCGCAGAAGCTCGCGCGCATGCTCGGCACCAATCACATCGACAACGCCGCGCGATTATGCCACGCCGCCTCCAGCACGGCACTAAAGGCGACCTTGGGCATCGGCGCCTCAACGGTCTCCTATAAGGACTGGCTCCAGTGCAAATTCATCGCCTTGCTGGGGAGCAACCTCGCGAACAATCAGCCCGTATCGCTGAAGTATCTGTACGTCGCGAAGAAGAACGGCGCTCGCATCGCCGTCGTGAACCCCTATCGCGAGCCTGCGCTGGAACGCTACTGGATTCCATCCATCGCCAAGAGCGCGCTGTTCGGCACGCGCCTGATGGACGACTATTTTCCGGTGCGCGTGGGCGGGGACGTAGCGTTTCTCAATGGCGCGTTGAAGTACCTTATCGAGTGGAACGCACTCGACCGCCAGTTCATTCGGGACCATACCAGCGGCTGGGCCGAACTGGATCGCACGCTGGAGGACCAGCGCTGGCCGGATCTGGAAGCGCAGGCGGGCGTGCCGCGAACGGAGATGGAGCGCTTCGCGAAGATCTATGCGGGCGCTCCGTCGGCGATCTTCATCTGGTCGATGGGCCTGACGCAGCACAAACACGGCGTGGACAACGTGAAAGCCGTCGTCAACCTCGCGCTGGCGCGTGGCATGTTGGGCAAGCCGAGCTGCGGCGTGGTGCCGATTCGCGGGCACAGCGGCGTGCAGGGCGGCGGCGAGTGCGGCTCCGTTCCCGATGCCTTTCCCGGGAACCTACCGGTGAATCCGGAAAACGCGCGCCAGTTCGCGGATTGGTGGGGAGCACCCGTTCCGGACTGGAAAGGCATGCACTGCGGCACGATGCTGGAGGCCGCGGCGGAAGGTTCGCTCGATTTCTTCTATGTTGTCGGCGGCAATTTCATCGAGACCATGCCGGACCCGGGGCGCATGCGCGAGGCGCTGGCGCGGGTGCCGTATCGCGTGCATCAGGACATCCTGCTCAACCAGTCCATGCTTCCCGACTCCGGCGAATGGACGCTGCTGCTGCCCGGGCAGACGCGCTATGAGCAGGAGGGAGGAGGCACCCAGACCTCCACCGAGCGGCGGATTCGCTTCTCGCCCGAGATCAAGGGCCGCCATATTGGAGAGGCCAAGGCGGAATGGCGGATTCTGGCCGAGGTGGGCCTCCGCGCTCTGGACGGGCCGGCCCAATCGGCGATGAACTTCACCTCGACGGACCAGATCCGCTCGGAGATGGACCGCGTGATGCCGCTCTACCGGGGCATTGCACAGTTGAAGGCCGAAGGGCAGTCCTTCCAATACGGAGGCGAGCGGCTGCTGGAGGGCGGCATCTGCCAGAACCTGCCGGAGGGAAGAGCGCGGTTTTCCGCGCTTTCGCTGCCCGATCTGAACGCAAACGGCGACTGCTTCCTGCTTTGCACGCGCCGTGGCGCGCAGTTCAACTCCATCGTCTTCCGCGATCATGACGCGCTCACCGGCGGCCGGCGCGACGAAGTATTCATGTGCACGGAGGACGCCGCGCGTCTCGGCTTAGCTGCGGGAGCCCCGGTGGTTCTGGAGTCCGAGCTGGGACAGATGCGCGCGCGGGTGCGGCTGGACCTGGTGCAGCCGGGCACGCTTCAGGCCTTCTGGCCGGAGGCCAATGTTCTGGTAGCGCGCTCGTATGATCCAGTGAGCGGCGAGCCGGATTACAACGCGCGCGTGAAGGTCCGGCGGGATGGAGTGTGATGTGGCGTCAACCACTATCGCGAGCTGGAGGCTCAGGGCAAGCTGAAGCAGCCGCTGGACGTGCCAAAAGAGGAGCAGCGCCTGCTGCGGGAAGTGCGGGTAGTTCGGCGCTGAGAGCTTGTTGGGAAGTTCAAAAACCGCTTGCTACGCGCGCGGCTCAGAATCGGGCCTCGTGTTGCAGCAAAACTTACCGAGCCGCGACCGGCAAGGAGCGGTCCCGTCGGTCAACTCATCTCCCGCCGACCGAAATCAGCGGCGAGTTACTTACCGCGCCGCCGATCTCGATCGTGACCGCGTAGTCGCCCGGCGGCAGGTTCGGCACCCGCAGGTTGGCTTGTGCCAGCCCTACAAAACCCGGCGTCAGCCCTAAAAACTGAAGCTCCGCTGGGACCCCGCCAATCGTCGCGCTGGCGGGCAAAATAGCGCGCGCCAGCGGGGCGGCCGGAGCGGGAACGCCAACTGGCACTGGGTTGTCGACCGGCCCCTGCCCGGTCAGATAGACGATGACTACGCTGCCGGGCGGCGCGGGGCTGGAAGGTTCGTTCAGCGTGAAGTCCTGATTCTGGGCAATCGCGCGATTGGTGTCGGTTCGATAGAAGATGCCCGGCGCCGCCTCGGCAATCTCCACACCCCTGTTCATCGTCGTGTCGCCGTTCACCAAAAACTGAACCGTCGCGGGTCCCGTTGAAACCGAGGGCATCTGAAAGTTGACCTGAGTGGGGCTGACGAACAGAAGCGGCGCTTCCATGCCATTTACAAACACGCGGGCGCCCGCCAGCGAGCCCGCCAGAGGCAGCGTTGTGGCGTGGAGCACATCGCGAGAAAGATCGGAGCCGAACGCGGCGACGATGGAGCCTGGGGCAACCGGAGCGGGATTGAAGCTGGCTCCGTTGACAACGCCGTCGGGATTGAGGAACGGTGAAAACGGAAACTCCAGTTTCGATAGAAAAGCGTCCAGCCTTCCCGCCAGACCCGAAAACGGCGCGTCCGCAGTGACGGGGAAATCGGGGGAAGTAGTGAAGCCCGTCACCCACGCGGCGGCTTCCCTGTCGAAGGCAATGCCCGTGGCGCCGTCCTGACCCGAACCGCCCAGATAGGTGGATGACAGCAGTCCGCCGCCGCTTGGACTCAGCTTTGCGACAAAGCCGTCGGACTCGCCGCGGAGTTGGGACTGCAGCGCGTCCGGCGTTACCGGAAAGTCGGGCGACCGGGTCTGGCCGCTTACGGCGGCGCTGCCCGATTGGTCGACAGAGAGGCCAAGGCCGAGGTCTTCGCCCGACCCGCCAACGCATACCGAGTAGATCAGGTCGCCGGCACGGTTCCATTTGGAGACGAAGGCGGCGCCCTCCCCGTCGCAGGAGCCGGGGAAGTCAGCGGCGGTGGTGGGAAAGTTCGACGAGCTGGTGGAGCCGGCGGTGTATGGAAACTCCTCCGCGTCCAGCGCCACGCGATTCGACTCATCGTTGCCGCTCCCACCCAGGCAGCTCGAAAACACCAGTGCCGAGCCGGAGCGGTTCAACCGCGTCAGGAAGCCGTCCGAGCGTTGGCCGCAGACGGTCTGAAACGCATTGAAAGTGACCGGAAAGCCGGGGGAAAGAGTGGCGCCAGTAACGAATGCCTCATGACGCCTATCGACGGCGATGGAGTTGCCCACATCGTCGCCGCCCCCGCCCAGAAAGGTGGAGTAGATCAGTAGCGTGCCCGCCGGATTGATCTTGGAAACAAAAACGTCGAAGTCCACGTCCTTGCGGAACGGCTGAAATGCGCCGGGAGTCGTGGGGAAGTCGGTGGAGTTGGTACGGCCGGTGATATAGGCATTGTCGGAGGAGTCCACGGCGATGCCGGCGCCCGCGTCGAATCCGAACCCACCGAGGTAGCCGCTATAGAGCAGGGCCGATCCCTGTGCATTGAGCTTGACCGCGAAGGCGTCGGATCGCCCGCCGCCGAAGCCCGGGATCAGCGTGCCGAAGACGTTGGGAAAGTTGAACGAGTTGGTGGAGCCGGTTACATAGGCGTTTCCGGAAAGGTCGACCGCGATAGCGAGACCGAAATCGTCGCCGCTGCCTCCGATGATTGCGGAGTAGATGGGAAACCCGCCGCGGGCCGGCCATTTCATGACGAAGACATCGGTTCCGGCGACTCCGAACCGCGGTTTGTGAGGGTCGGGAATGACGGGAAAGTTCGATGACTCCGTCGTGCCCACGACGTAGGCGTTGCCGAAGCGGTCCACGGCAACGTCATTCGCCCGGTCCTCGTCGCTGCCTCCGAAGGTTGTGGAGAAGGCGAGCACCGGATCGATGACCAGCGGAAGGCGGCGGTCGAAAGCTCCGAGCTGAAACGCGACTAGGCCAGAATGTTTCACAACATAATGTCCATGAATTGTCTTATAAACGCCGCCGGTCCGCTGGAAGATATAGGGCTTCTTCAAGCGCACTGGACCGAGCAGCAGATCTCCGTCCGGACCGGCCTCGATTTTGTCCACACCGCGCCAGGTCATTTCGATACTGCGCGGATCGGCGCCGGGCGCGACCAGGAAATCGAATTCGAGTTGCCGCTGTTTGCCGTAGAAAATCAGGTCGATGCCGGGATAGACGTTTCGATAGCGGACCCTCGCATAGCTGGGAATGCCGGTTCTCCAGCGGCTGGGGCGGTTTCCCATGAAGTAGTGCGTCCGGGTGGGCAGCGGGTCGAGCGCCTCGGGAGCCGCTGTCGCCGTGAATTTCCAACTTAAGCGGGTCCCGTCGCGAGTGCCGATCACCAGCTCGCCGCGGCGCAGTTCCACCGTGTACCCATCGCCTCGCGCAAAGAAGTCCCCCTGCTTCTCAAAGGCCAGAGGAAGCCTGCGATAGCTTTCGAGAAGGCGGGGAGCGGCGGAAAGGGGAGGCAGGAGGACCGCCACCAGCGCCATAATGGCGCGCGAGACTGGCACTCTCTCAGGATCTGCTTGCGGCCGCGTTTCGATCAATCGGCCAAGGGCCGGAATGTCACTCCGCTCGCCGCATAAGTGTGAGTCCGGGTGCAGTCAATAGAGCGGCGGGCTGCCGGGCGGTCGCGTTTTCCACCGTCGGTGAATCCAGAGCCACTGATCGGGATACTCGCGAATCACGGTCTCGAGTTGCCGCTGGACGGTCTGTGTGTCTTCGCAAACATCGCCCGTGATAGGCAGCGGGGGATAGAAGCGCAGCACATAACGGCCTTGCGCCTCCGACCATAACGCGAAGCCGGGGATGACGGTGGCGCCGGAATGGGCGGCGATTCTTGCGAAGCCCGCTCCCGCACACGCGGGGATGCCGAAAAAGTCGACGAATACGCCATCGTGTAGCGAGGCGTTCTGATCGATGAGGATGCCCACGGCCTCGTTGTTCCGCAGCGCTTTCAGAATGGACCGCGCGTAATCTTTTTTCTCAATCAGGCGGTTGCCGGACAGCGTGCGATGCGCGGCCACGAGCCCGTCAATGCGCCCGTTATCGAGCGGCCGGACCACCACGTTCATCGGCGCGGAGAGCAGGGCGTGCGCGAAAGCGCTCAGCTCCCAGTTGCCGAGATGCGCGGTGGCAAAGAGCACGCCATTTCCGCGTTCGAGCGCCCGCTCGAAATGCTCGTAGCCTTCGTAGTGTATCCACTCGCCCACATTGTGCCTGCCGATGGAGGGAAAACGCGCGAAAGCAGCCAGCAGCCGCGCGATCGAGCGAAACACATTGTCAACGACTTGTTTGTGTTGCGACGCGCTCAGATCGGGAAGCGCCAGGGTGAGATTGTGCATCGCGGTACGGCGGAGGCGCGGCACGGCGAGGTCCAGTAAACGCGCGTATCCACGCGCCAGCCGGTTCGCAACGGGCCGTGGCATGAGGGAGAGGGAGGCGAGGACGGCTTGTGCGGCGCCGTACTCCACAGCGTTGCGCAGGGCCGGACGGCTCACTCAATCCAGCCCCCGCCCAGCACCAGATCTCCGTCGTAAAAGACCGCGGCCTGTCCGGGAGTCGCCGCGCGCTGCGGTTCATCGAAGTGCACGGCCACGCGAGACGGGTCGGCGGTGGGGTAGAGAGTGGCCGGGGCGGCCCGGTGCTTGTTGCGGATGCGCACGCGTGCCCGGGCGGACGCTGCCAGACCGGACCAGGAGACCCAGTTGACGCCATTCGCCGTCAGCCGCAAGCTCAGCAGATCCTCGTTCCGTCCCACGGTCACGCGTTGGGATGCGGCGTCGGTGGAGATCACGTAAAGCGGCTCGCCGGCGGCCACGCCCAGACCGCGCCGCTGCCCGACGGTGAAGTGATGCACGCCGCGGTGCTCGCCGAGAGTGCGGCCGTCCGTCGCGACGATCTCGCCGCGGGTACGGGCGGTCTCAATGCCGCGCTCTTTGAAGTACGCTTCAATGAAGGCGGCGTAATCGCCGTTAGGCACGAAACAGATCTCCTGGCTGTCGTTCTTCTCCGCTACCGCAAGGCCCATCTCGCGCGCCAGCGCCCGCACCTCGGGCTTCGAGTACCCGCCAATCGGAAACAGCGTGCGCGCGAGCTGTTCCTGCGTGAGTCCGAAGAGAAAGTAGGTCTGGTCCTTCGAAGCATCCACGCCGACGTGCATGCAGTAGCGTCCCGTCTCCGCGTCCCGCGAGAGCCGCGCGTAGTGGCCGGTGGCGATCCGCGGCGCGCCGACCGAATCCGCCAGCTCCAGAAACTGATCGAACTTCACGAAGTTGTTGCACAGCGTGCAGGGGATGGGGGTCCGTCCGGCCAGGTACTCGCGCACGAACGGCTCCACCACGGTCTCCTCGAAACGCTTCTCGAAGTTCACCACGTAGTATGGAATGCCGAGCTGTCCGGCCACCCGCCGCGCGTCGTAAACGTCGTCGAGCGAGCAGCAGCGTCCCGTGCCCTCTCCCGTAGCCAGCTCGGGCAGCCGCCTCTGGTTCCAAAGCTGCATGGTCAGCCCGATCACCGGGCGCCCGGTCTTTGCCAGCAGGCCCGCGACGGCGGAGCTGTCCACGCCTCCGCTCATGGCTACGGCGATGGGGGAATCAGACATGGGCATGGGATTGCGGACTCAACCTTCGTAAGTGAGCGATGGATTCTACTACGGCCTCCACCAGCGCATCCACCTGCTCTTCCGTATTCGCGCGGCCCAATGAGAAGCGGATACTCGAACGCGCCCGCTCCGGAGCCAGTCCGATGGCGAGCAGCACGTGCGAAGGCTCCACGGCCCCGCTCGAGCAGGCCGCGCCGCTCGAAACCGCGAACCCGCGAAGGTCGAGCGAAATTACCATCGCCTCGCCTTCCACGTGATCGAAATAGATGTTGGTCGTGTTGGGCGTGCGGCTATTCCTGTTTCCGTTGACGCCCGTGAAGGGTACGCGTTCGAGGATGGCCCGTTCCAGACGGTCGCGCAACCTGGAGAGCCGTGCAGGCTCGATTTCCAGCGACGCTCGCGCCAGTTCCGCGGCGCGGCCCAACGCCACCGCCCCGGCCACATTCTCCGTCCCCGGCCGGCGATCGCGCTCATGATGTCCGCCGAAAGTAACCGCTTGCAGCGGCGTGTCCTTGCGCGCGTAGAGCATCCCGATGCCTTTGGGCGCGTATATTTTGTGCCCGCTCGCCGAGTAAAGATCCACGTCGAGCGCCTTGACGTCAACCGGAATCTTGCCCAGGGCCTGCACGCCATCCACGTGCATCAAGGCCCCGGCCTCGTGCGCGATGCGCGCAATCTCGGCCACGGGCTGCACGACGCCGATCTCGTTGTTGGCGTGCATCACGGACACCAGCGCGGTATGGGGCCGCAAGGCGCGCCGCACATCGCCGGGATCGAGCACGCCGTCCGCACCGGTTTGCAGAACCGTTACCTCCGCGCCTTCCCGCTCGAGCTGCGCGCACGTGTTGAGCACGGCCGGGTGCTCGATAGCAGTGGCGATCACGTGCTTTCGCCCCCCGCGCGCGACGCCGAGAATGGCCAGATTGTCCGACTCCGTGCCGCCGCCTGTAAACACGATCTCCTGGGGATGTGCGTTCACCAGCGCCGCGATCTGCCTTCGCGCCGCTTCCAGGCGCTGCTTGGCCATCTGTCCGAAATGGTGGATACTGGACGGGTTGCCGTATACTTCGGCCAGACACGGAGCCATGGCCTCGCACACTTCGGGCGAGACCGGCGTGGTTGCGTTATGGTCGAAGTAGTAGCGCTGCACTTCCCCTTATTTTAACAATGCCGTCCATCATTACCTTAACGACTGATTTCGGTCTGTCCGATCACTTTACCGGCGTCATGAAAGGCGTGATCCTGGGCATCTACCCGGCCGCCCGGCTGGTGGACATCTCGCACCAGGTCGGGGCCTTCGATGTGACTGAAGCCGGGTTCGTAATTTCGCAGGCGTACCGCTACTTTCCGAAGAAGACGGTGCATCTGATCGTAGTCGATCCGGGCGTCGGGACATCGCGCCGCCCGATTGTCGCGGAGGCGGCGGGCCAGTATTTCGTGGCTCCGGACAACGGCGTGCTGTCGATGGTCTATGCGGCGGAGAAACACAAGGTACGAGCCGTGACGGAGGAAAAATATTTCCGTAAGGAAGTCAGCCACACCTTCCACGGCCGCGATATCTTTTCGCCGGTCGCCGCGCATCTGGCCAAAGGAGTGCTTCCTTCGCGCCTCGGCAAGCCGATTCAGGACTACCTGCGGCTGCACTTCGAGAAACCGGTGCGCACGGCGCGCCGAGGCTGGACGGGCAGCATTTTGAAGGTGGACCGTTTCGGAAACCTCATCACCAACTTCTCAACCGCCGAGTTTCCCACGGTTGGCGAACAGGCGTTCGAGCTGAGCGTGGGTTTGCAATACGTGACACAGTTCGCGCGGACCTACGCCGAATGCCAGCCGGGAGAACTGTTCGCGATTGTGGGAAGCTCGGGATATCTGGAAATTTCCTCGAATCAGGCTTCCGCGGCGAAGATGCTCGGCTGCGGCGCGGGCGCGCCCGTGGAACTGCGGCTGCTGTAGAGCCTCTGCGTCCGGACGAGGAGAGGGGGCGGGATCGAAGATCAGAGGGGCAGAAGCGGTCGGCTATAATGAAACCGAGATTCCTGTGGCTAAGACCATACACGTTTACCATTCCGAGAAGGGATGGGCCGTTAAACGCGAAGGCGGAAGGGCGAGTAATGTCTTCTCCACCCAGAGAGAAGCCATCGAAAGCGCCCGTTCAATTGCACGTAACGCCGCACCGAGTCAAATGGTGGTCCATGGCAGGGATGGCAGGATCAGGGAACACGTGACGCACGGGTTGCCGAGGGTTCAGGATCCGCCCGGCAAGACCGTGGGGGCGAAGAAAATTCAGAAGGCGGTTGGCAAAGTGGCTCTTGAGCGCTTAGCCACTGACCCGCATCCTCCACTTGGCTAAAGCGTTTCAGAGCAATCACGTCTTTATTAATTGCCCCTTTGATGATGGCTATCAGCCCATCTTCAACGCAATAGTCTTCGTTATTTACGATCTCGGCTTCATTGCGCGTTGCGCTCGCGAGGCCGACGATTCAGGCGAGGTTCGACTATCCAAGATCGAACGCATCATTGAGCACTGCAAGTTCGGCATTCATGACATCTCTGAAGTGGGTCTCGATGCTGTTCATAGCCTGCCGAGATTCAACATGCCTCTGGAGTTGGGCCTCTTTTTCGGATGCAAGCGATTCGACGGCAACGAGCAAAGCAAGAAAGTATGCCTGGTTCTCGATGTCGAACAGTATCGCTACCAGAAGTTCATCTCGGATATTGCTGGTCACGATATTCGTTCGCATGGCGGACAGCCTGACCAAGCAATTACTGCTGTACGGAATTGGCTGGCCACGGCGTCAAGACGTAAGCACGTGCCGGGCGGGGCAGAGGTGGTGAGGCGGTACCATCGATTCCGCAGTGATCTGCCTCGACTCTGCGAAGAAGCGGATCTGGAGCCTGCCGCCATGACCTTCAGCGATCTATCTAATGTGATCGTTGGTTGGCTAAAGACCAGCCGGTGAAGCTGCTGAAGCCTCCGCCAGAGCGATCTCCAACTCCTCAGCGACGGCCAGAAGCCGCGCGTCCGACCCGGAGGAGCCGGTAATTTGCAGGCCCAACGGCAGGTTCGCCCCCACACGCATGGGAATTGAAATCGCGGGAACGCGCAAAGCCGTCCACGGGGAGTTCATTCTCGGATCGCCGGTGGAAGCGAAGCCCTTGGGTGGAGGTCCGGGCGCGGCGGGCGTGAGAACCGCGGCATATTCCTGAAGCACCGGCTGCATCTCGCGGCGGGCCGTGCGTAACGCATCCAAAGCGGCGGCGTACTGGCCATCCGGAATTTTCAGGCCATCCGAGACGAGCTGAGCCAGCTTCGCTCCGACCTGTGCTCCATGCCGCTCCCAGCGCTCGCGATGCGTGCGCGCTCCCTCGTAATTGTTCACGAGCCGGACGGCGGGCAGAATCCCGGCGAAGGCGCGCGGCATGGCGACGTCTTCCACCTTCCAGCCGCGGGCGCGAAGCCGCGCGATGCTGTCCTCGAAGGCGCGCAGCATGGGAGGCTCCGCGTCTGGCCTGGGTTGCGGCGCCGCCAGAGTGGCCCTATTGGAAATAGCCCTGCCGTAGCCCATGCGCTCCCACAAGAGGCGCATGTCGGCCGCCGTCTGCGTGAACAGCCCTACAGTGTCGAGCGAAGGAGCGAATGGCAGCACGCCATCCACCGGCAATTGCCCGAATGTCGGCTTGAATCCGGTCACTCCGCAGAACGAAGCCGGGCGCAGCACGGAGCCCTGCGTCTGCGACCCCAAAGTGAACGGAACCATGCCCGCCGCCACCGCCGCCGCCGATCCGCTGGAGCTTCCGCCGGGCGTGTGCCCCGGAGCGTTTGGATTCCGCGTGGGGGCGGGATCGAAGTAGGCGAATGCGGTAGTGTGCGTCTTTCCCAGCAGCGTTGCGCCGCGCTTCTTTAGATCCGCAATCACGGCGGCGTCTTCCGAGCCTTTGCGCCCCGAGTACAAAGGCGACCCGTACTCGGTCGCCAGACCGCTCGTTTCGAGAATGTCTTTCGCGCCAAACGGAATGCCCGCCAGCGGACCTTTTGCGCTCCCAGGCTGCGGCCGCACATCCACCCAGGCTTTTACGGAGGCATCCGCCTCGCGGATGCGCGCGAGAAACAGATCCAGCAGCTCCGCCGGAGTTTTCTCGCCCGACTCCAGCCACTCAACGCATTGTCGGAACATTCGCGCGCCCCGTTCTGTCCAGCCAATGGCGGAACATGGCGGTGAAGTCCCGAAGGATCTCCGCCGATTGCAACTCTTCCACGGTGAACTTCATCTTACGGCCCCAGTTTGGATATTGCCACGTGCTGGCAGGTAGGTTTTGCTGGTGAATTTCTTTGGTCAAGTCCTCCTGATTGATGGCCAGCAGACGCGATGGAGTGAGGGCGAGGAAACCGACGATGGCGTTGTGCAGCTCGCCGGTCAGCTCGGGAATCTCCGGTGCGGCGCGGGGGTAGGAGGACGGCAGCAGATCCAGCCGCAGCAGCAGATCGAGCATCTTCTGCTTCTCGCGCGCCCGCTCCGCGCGCTGGGCGTGATACGATCCTTCGTCCAGAAGACCCGCCCGCCGCCGGGCTTCGATATCTTCCGCCAGCCAGAAGCCCGCGAGCGTCGGCAGATCGTGGGTGGTCGAGGAGACCAGCGCCTGCACCGGATACTCGTCGGGCTTTCGGAAACTGCCGTCGGGATGCTTTTCGAAGTACAGGAGCCGGTAGCTCAGAATTCCGTAGCGTTGCAGCGTCTCGCGGATGCTCGGCTCCACCGTGCCGAGGTCCTCGCCAATCAAGACCACTTTATTGCGCACGCTCTCCAGCGCCAGAATGCGCACCAGGTCCTCGTGACGGTCGCGGACATAGGCGCCTTGTGTGGCATCCATGTTGTCCGGAATCCAGTAGAGACGGAAGAAGCGCATCACGTGATCGATGCGCAGCGCGCCGCCGTGGCGGCAGTTCTTGCGGATGGATTCGGTGAAGAGCCGGTAGCCGGACTCGTAGTGGCGGTCCCCGTTCGGCGGAGGAAACCCCCAGTCCTGTCCCTTGGGCGCGAAATCGTCGGGAGGCGAGCCGACCCGGCAGCCCGCGACGTAGAACGGGCGGTGCGCCCACAGATCGCTTCCAAAGCGGTCCGTGGCCAGCGCCAGATCGTGGTAAAGACCGATGGAGAGGCCGCGCTCTTCGCAGTGCTTCTGGGCCGCTGCCAGTTGCCGGTCAAGCTGCCACTGAAGATACTTGTAAAACAAGACAGAACGCCAATGTTTCAGGGCGAACTCCCTCGTTTCGGCCGATTCGGGATCGCGGTACTGCTCCGGCCACTGCGGCCACGTCCACATGTCCGGATTCCGCGCGTGCAGGTGTTCGTCGAGCGCGCAGTACAGCGCGTAACGGTGCAGCAGGTCGCCCTCGCGCCCGATGAAGCTTTCAAATTCGGCGGATCGCCCCACCTCGCGGCCCTGCCGCTTCTCGTACAGAAAGGTGACGAAGAGCAGCTTCAGAAAGCGCAGCTTCAGGGCGTAAAGGCGTTCGTACTCGACGAACTCGGACGCGCGCAACGCGGCAATTTCGGAGTCGATGTCGGGCCGGCAGCGCAGCGCCTGCGCCCGCCGCGAAGTGGCAAAATCTTCAATAGACTCGACGTCGAGATATAGCGGATTCTGATAGAAGACGCAGTTCGGCAGGTAGGGGCTGGTGTTGTAGGGCCGCCGGTTGTGAATGGCGTGCAGCGGATTGAGCGCGACGAAACTGGCTTTCACATCGCCGCCCACCCAATCCACAACGCCCTGCAGATCGGTAAGATCGCCGCACCCCCAGTTACGGCCGGAGCGGATGCCGTAAAGCGCGATGGCGACTCCCGCCGAGCGCCACGCCGGATCGTCCCACGCCGGCGGCCAGTAGGCGCGGCTGGGGGTCACGATGAGCCACATGGCCTCATGCGCGCCGCCCGCTCTAACTTCCACCTCGTGGTAGCCGAGCGGCAGGTTGCCGGGCAGAGGAATTTGAATTTGGCCTTGGCCTTCGTGCTGGTATTCGGATACGCTTCCATCCTCCCAGGCGATGCGGACCTTTAGAGTTCCGCCCGGGGCGTTGGATGAAAACTCTTTCCTTGGGTCGTCCTGGCTCAAAACCAGACAGGGAGGAAGCAGGCGCGACTCCGCGCGATGGAGACGCTCCCGGACGGCGTCGCGTAGCTCCCCGGCACTTTCCACGGCGATGCCCAGGGCTTTCAATATGGCTGTTTTGACGACGGCGGGCGTGACGTGGAGCGTTCCCCAAATATCCCAATACTGTGGCTCGACGCCCCAGAGCCGAGCGGCCTGGTCGAGTGCCTGCTCGTAGTCGTGCAACTTTCGATTCTAACAGGATCGTGAGAATATGAAGGTATGGCGGATACGCCCTTGGCAAGCGGGCCTCCGGAACTATTTGCGCGCATCGACAATGCCGATCTTCGGACGGGCGGCTCGGAGGGAATCTTCACCACAACGCTCGGTTCCGCGATCAATTGGGCGCGCAAAAACTCCATCTGGCCGATGTCTTTCGGCTTGGCGTGCTGCGCCATCGAGATGATGTCCATGAGCGCTTCGCGCTTCGATGTGGCGCGCTTCGGCGCGGAGGTGTTTCGCGGTTCGCCCAGGCAGTCGGATCTGATGATCATCGCCGGGCGGGTCTCGAACAAGATGGCCCCGGTCATACGGCACCTGTACCAGCAGATGCCCGAGCCCAAGTGGGTGATCTCGATGGGCGCTTGCGCCACCTCTACCGGCGTGTTCAATAACTACGCCCTGGTTCCCGTGAACCAGGTGATTCCGGTGGACGTGTACGTTCCCGGTTGCCCGCCGCGCCCGGAGCAGCTCATCCACGCGCTGATGCTCTTGCAGAATAAGATTCAGGCGGAGAAGGGCACTCTCCATCAGGTTCTGAATCTGGCCTGATTTCCGCGTCTACTGCACGCGCATAGCCTCGCCGAAGTAGCCGAGAACCTGCTCGGCACAGCGTCTGCATGCCTCCTCTTCATCCTCGTCGCGGGCTTCGCAGCGAATGAGTTCCTGATCTTCCAGCGCCATGCTGCGGCCGCAGATCCAGTCTCCGCCTTCATGTAAATGGATGTGGTTGAACTCCATGGGTCTTCTCTATGTTATACTCGGTAGTTTACGTACTAAGGAGACTCTGGCAGTATGGCACGGGTATGTGAAATTTGTGGTCGCGGGCCTCAATTCGGACACCGCATCAGCCACGCACACAACGTTACGAAGCGCCGCTGGAACGTGAACCTGCAGAGTGTCCGCGCGTTGATCAACGGCGCGGCCCGCAAGCTGCGGGTTTGCACTTCCTGCATCCGCAGCGGGAAGATTCAGAAAGCAGCTTAGACGCCCACCTAGGTGGGCGCCCCTCAAATAAACATCTCTTCGTCCTGGGTAACGTGGTCCACCGACGGCCGCTGGCCCCGTTTGTAGACCGACAACGCCGTCTTTACGCCCGCCACGATACCGCTGACCTCCCGTACTGGGCGCATGACCGTGCCTTGAATCGCCGCAGTGGTTTCGTGGACCCGGTCTACCGTGTCTTCCACCAGCGTGTCTATCCGGTCCACTTGCGCCTTGGCGCGGTTGGACACGTCGGTCAGTAACTCCTCCACGCGGTCCATCTGCCGCCGTGCTATTTCCACGGCTTCGGTGGCTTTTAGCGACATGGCCGCGGCCTGGTCCGAAATTTCCACCGCGCGGTCCGATATGCGCGCGAATTTGGGGACGGCCTCATGCACCATCTTTCCTAAAGTGTCGATGACCGGCCCGGCCTTGGCCGCCAGCTCGTTCACCTTCAACTGAGTCTGGCGGGTTCTTTTATATAGACTGAAAACCAGAATGGCCTGGATTACGAACGCCAGGCACGCGAGCCAGACGGCTACCGTCACCACAATCATGAAAGTCTCAGGAGACATCCTCTAAACCCCGCTCGGACTGGCGATCCTTAAGTGGTGGAAGGTCCTTCGTTTACCGTTTCCTTATAGGCTTGTTTGCCTGCGTCGATGGCCTCGGAAAACTGCTGCCGCTGGCGCCCGATCGCTTCTCTGCCGCGATCCACCAGATCGCCCGCCGTCTCGCGCAACTCGCCGCCGCGGCGCTTCAGGTAATCCCTGCTTCCATCGGCTTTCTCTCGAATGAGGCCGCGCGTCTCCCGTCCCGACTGAGGAGCGAAAATTATGCCGGCGGCGACTCCAACCCCAAGGCCCAGAAGGAAAAATGACAGTTGTTTCTCGGAATCCATACTTCTCCTTTCATCAAATCCTGCGATCGCCGCTTGCTGACGCGCGCGGCCGGTGCTGTGACTTAGCACAAGGAGCGGTCAGAGAGGCGCTAGTTAAAGTATACTCTGGTCGCCATCGTACAGACGCATAAGGCTGGTACACTTCGATACAAGAGTGTCTGTTGGGCGCAAACCACGCAAGCTGGGCGAGACCGATCTTTGGGAGTTCGCCGTGCGGGCGCTCTCCGGACGCGCGCACTCAGCCGGCGAGTTGCGCCAGAAGCTGCTGCGGAAAGCCGAGCACGCCGAAGATGTCGACCGGGCCATCGCCCGGGCTAAGGAGCTCGGTTATCTGAACGATGCCCGTTTCGCCGAATCGTTCGCTTCCGCGCGCCTCTCCAATCAGGGACTCGGGAAAAGGAAAGTCCTGCGCGATTTACGCGGCCGGCGCATCGCCCCCGAAACGGCGGGCCGCGCCGTGGAGCAGGCCTACGCCGAAGCCGATGAGGTTCAGCTCATCGAAAGCTTCATTCGCCGTAAGTACCGGTCGCATACCGAGCCTCTTTTTCAAGACCGGAAGGAATTAGCTTCCGCTTACCGGAAGCTCCTCTACGCGGGATTCAGCCCGGGAAACTCGATAAAGGTCTTGAAACGTTTCGCGGAAAATCCCGAGCTGCTGGATGATATCGAGCAGCCGGAATGATCCTACCGCAGCAGATCTTCAAGCTTCTTGAGGAAGGCGGGGCCGCTGAGCAGCAGGTCTCGATGGATCGGAAGACGGCTGAGCTGATGCATCCAGAATCGCGGCGTGGGCGCGGCGGCGTTCCACTCGACGCCCGGAGGATACGCGAGGTACATGTCCCACGCTGTCGTCTTCTCGGGGAACTGCAAGACCTTGCCGAATGTGCGGGAGGCGGTCATGCGCGAATCCCAGAAACCCTGGAATCGTGAATCGCGCAGGCGTGCGAGCATCCGGTTCGCCGCATCCTCGGTGTCTTCGTCGAGAATCGGCAGCCAGACGGCGTAGACCCTCAGGGCAGCGTTGGGAACTTTGGCCAGCACTTCTTCATCAATCACGGTCACGCCGCGTACGCATTCGCCTCAAGTGGGTGAGAGGAGCAGGACCAGCCGGGTGAGATGTTTGTCGCGATTGAAGGCTTCGATGAGCGGCGCCAGGCCGCCTTCGAGCGAACGGACCTTTCCAGGCGCGGCCTTCGCCTGTGACGCCAGCAGCAGCGAGAGAAATGCGCGCCGATTCAGCGACTGACGATGAGGATCGTGCAAACAATCGATCCTCGTGGATTCGGGTGCGGATTGTCAAACCGGGTGGTGGAACCCGCACCAAAAGCCAGGCGCGGTGAGAGGATATCGAGGGCGGAAGCCAACTGGCGTTAACGGGCGCTCTTGCGGCCGGTCTTCTTCGGCGGCTCGGCATCCGGCGGCGGCTCATCGCCTTCCGGTTGCGCTTCGGCAGGCTGCACCTTCGCCAGCACCTCGTTGAACAGGGCCTGCTTTCGCGGGTCCACTTTGGGCGGCGGCGCCTTCTCGTGCCGATAGTCGTGATCGCTGTAGCAGGTCCGGCAGCGCACTTTGGCCGGCTCCTCACCTATCAGCGAGACAATTGCGTGATTCATGATGCGCCGGCACTTCACGCAATAGTCGTCAATGATGTCTCCCAGGCGGTGATCCGGCATTTGCCGCAGTATAGCAAACAGGCCCGCGATCGGAACATCAGTTTCATTCCGAACTGGACGATCCGCGGCAAGATTTCCCTGCGCCGGCACGACCCCGACTTGCGGGCTTCCGAAGGAGATGTTGGGCGGCGTGATTATTTCAGGAGTTTTATTTCAGAGTGGTCTTCAAGCCGATGTCGTTCTGGGGATCGGGCATGGGATGGCGCTGAGTAGGCACCCGGAACAGACGCTTATCATCCGGAGACAGCTGGCCCCAATTGCGGAGTTTTTTCCTGACCGGTTGGCTCGGCAACAATGCGGCGAGCTGCCGCTTCGCTCCGGCATGCTCCGCGCGACCCGCGAGATTGTGCCACTCATGCGGGTCTGCGGTATGGTCGTACAGCTCCTCGCCGTCGGCAAAACGCGAATAGCGCCAGCGTTCCGTGCGGACAGTGGTCTTGTCGGGACCGTCGGACGTGATCGCGGGCTTATCCCAGGAAGCATCGGGATTTTGCAGAAGCGGGCGGAGGCTGCGGCCTTCGAGCTCTTTTTTAGGGGGAAGATTGCAGAGGTCGGCGAGAGTGGGATAGATGTCGAGCAACTCGACCGTTCGGCCGCAACTTCGGTTGGATTGCGAGACGCCGGGAGCGGCGATGGTGCAGACCACGCGGCACGATCGCTCCCAAAGCGTGAACTTGCGCCACTGCTGTTTCTCGCCGAGCTGCCAGCCGTGGTCGGTCCACAGCACAATGATCGTGTTCTCGCGGTTCGGGCCGGAATCCAGCGCCCGTAAAACTCTGCCGACATTCGCATCCGCGAAGTTGATGCAGGCCAGATAACTGGCAACGGCCTTCTTCCACTGCCTGGTCGAAGTTACATTGTCGTGATCGCGGAGGCTGCGAATCGCCGACTTTGGCACGTCGGCCAGATCGTTTGCCAGTACCTCCGGAAGCCGGATGCCGCTTTCCGGGAACTTGTCGAAATACTGGCGAGGCACGTACCACGGCAGGTGGGGCCGGTAGAAGCCGCACGCCAGGAAAAACGGCTTGTCCCGCTTGCGACTCAGATAATCCCCCGTCCACATGGCCAGCTTTGTATCGGCGGTTTCTTCGTCTTTCACGTCCAGCGGGCTCCAATCGAAGTGGCCCGCGTTCGGTATGTCGTTGACGGGGACCTTGGGCGGATGGAGAAAGCCTTCGAAGTTGTAGTAGGCCTGCCAGGACCGTGCATCGTTCTGGCTGCCGTGATAGATCTTCCCGCCTCCCAGCACTTCATAGCCATTGTTCATGAAGTGCTGCGGCAGGGCGACGGCATCGGGAGCGCCGTCGCGCCAGACGTCGGCGTTTCGATAGATTCCCGTGCTGGAAGGCCTCAGCCCGAGCATCAGGCTGGCCCGGGACGGATTGCACATCGGGGCCTGGCAGTATGCATGGCGAAAGGTGACTCCGCGGCGCGCCAGCCCGTCGATGCTAGGCGTCACCGTTTGGGGATGCCCGGCGAGAGCGCCCACCCAGTCGTTGAGGTCGTCGATGGCGATAAAGAGAACGTTCGGCCGCTGGGGGGCCGCCCGCCCCGTGGCTGTTCCAAGCGCGGCCAGACCGCCGCCAAGCCACCGTCTTCGGGTAATCATATGCCTCCCCCGTACGTCATTTGGGCGCCAGATCGGGGTGCTCGGTCTCCCACTTCAGATACTCGTCCACGGTGTGGAACGTGCCAAAGCGGTAGAGGCGGCCCTTGTCCTCGACGAGATGGGACCAATTATAGTCCCACGAGTCGCCGGTGCGTTCCATCCAGGCCGTGAGTTGATTCTCCATCTCGGCCCGCACGGCGGATGCCGAGGACTCCGCGGCAAGGTTCTTCATCTGGTAGGGATCCTGTTCGAGGTCGTAGAGCACCCACGGACGCTCGCGATAACGGGCATACATGTATCGCCTGGTTCGAACGCCGCGCCATCCGGCATCCGTGCCGTCGCCTTGATAGGGGCCGAAGATCTGGAAGAACGCCGAGTCCGGCCCCTCCGGCTTCTCGCCGAGAGCTACGGGAGCGAGATCGCTGCCCTGCAGACCGGCGGGCTGGCTTACGCCGCACAAGGAAAGGAGCGTGGGCGCGAAGTCCACCTGCGTGAAGAGCGCGTTCACCCGATGGCCGCCTTTTACCCGCGCCGGATAGCGGAGGATTCCTGGAATGCGGATGGACTCTTCCCAGGGTTTCCTCTTGAGCCGCAGCCCGTGCGAGCCGAGCATGTCTCCATGGTCGGAAGAAAACAGGAAGATGGTGTCGTCGGCCAGCCCGAGTTCCTGGAGAGTGGCCGACAGGCGTCCGATCTGGTCGTCCACGGCCGTGGTCGCCGCGTAGTAGGCGGCGATCTCCGGCGGGCCAGGGACGTTCGGCGCGGCTTTGTTCCAGTTGGGCCGCATGGTGAGCTTCGAGAAGTCGTACATCTTCATGTACTCTTCCGGAGCGCCATAAGGATCGTGCGGCGGTCCCATGGCTATGGTCAGGAAGAACGGACGGCCGTCGCGTTTACTCTCCCGCAGAAAGTCGATTCCGACATCGGTCCACCCCTCGGCTTCGAACTTCTTGATGGGGATGGGCTCGGGAGTGTCCCGGAAATAATGCGTATCGAAATGCCTGTGGCTGCACTCATTGGCCGCCCAGAATTCGAAGCCCTGCCGGCGCGGTCCGGGAGGCACGAAGCCGGGAAGCCGCGGCCCGCCGTCCAAGTGCCATTTGCCGATGAAGCCGGTGCGGTAGTTCTCGGCGGCCAGCGTTTCGGCGATCGTCACCTCGGATTCCCGCAGCCGCAGGTCGTTGGCCACCATCCCGTTCTTGTGGGTGTACTTGCCGGTCAGCATGTTCGCCCGTGCTGGACAGCAGACCGGCGCATTGGCAAGAGTGTTCTGGAACAGGGCTCCTTCGGAGGCGAGCCGGTCGAGATGGGGCGTCTTCACCTCTGCGTTGCCATAACAGCCGACCGATTGCGCCCGAAGCTGGTCCGCCAGCACGAAGAGAACATTTGGCCGGCGCTCCGCACGGGACTGTGTGGAGCAAGCCAGCGCGGCGGCAGCGGCGCCACCGGCGAGGAATTCGCGGCGCTTCATAGACCCGACATGCTATCACGGATCTCCATGGGGAGATCAGCAGGATTGCTGCCCGGCCCGTCAAATTCAGTTGGCGCTCCCACTGATTTTCTGAGATTTAGAGAGTAGGATTAACAAGGGCCAAAATGTTTGACGTATTTGAGGAGCCTGAGCACAGTCAAGGAGAATAGCCATGAAAAGCCTCCTGTTTTTGCTCTCGCTCTGCTCGGCGGTCTTCGCCCAGCAGGACGCAGCCAGCATCACCGGACAAGTAACAGACGCCACCGGACTCGCTGTGGCAAACGCTACCGTCACCGTCACCAATCGCGACACCAACGTCAGCATGCGCGTCGCGACTGGAGGGGACGGCCTGTATGTCGCGACGCCGTTGCGCATCGGGGCGTACAAGGTGGACGTCGAAGCAAAGGGCTTCAAAAAGACTGTGCGCGACGGAATCCCGCTCCGAGTGCAGGACCGCCTACGCGTTGACTTCAGTCTGGAAGTCGGAGACCTCACTCAAACCATCGAAGTCACCGCGGAAGCGCCTTTACTGCAATCGGAAAGCACGTCCCTCGGCCAAGTCATTGCCACCCGCCCTGTTTCGGAGTTGCCACTCAACGGCCGTAACTTTATCCAGTTGATCGCGCTCTCCACCGGAGCCTATATACCGCAGCGCAATAACTCGCTCTACCAGGACTTCCTCATCGGCATCAACGGTAACCGCATCCAGAACAATAATTTTCTACTGGACGGCGTGAATAACAATACCACCGACAACAACCAGGCGCCCATTCTGCCGAGCCCCGACGCGATCGCCGAGTTCAAGGTCCAGAGCAACCTGCTGCCCGCTGAGTTCGGGCGCGGTCTCGGCGGTACGATCAACATCAATATTAAGTCCGGCACGAACGAGTTGCATGGAGCGCTGTTCGAGTTCATGCGCAACGACAAGCTCGATGCCAACAATTTCTTCAACGTGGGGCGGGCGCGGCCCTCGTTTCAGCAGAACCAGTTTGGCGGCGCCGTAGGCGGCCCCGTTTTCCTGCCCGGAGTCTACGACGGACGCAACCGCAGCTTCTTCTTCGCCAACTATCAGGGCACGCGCATTCGGCGGGGTCTGACGCGGTTGTTCACCGTGCCTTCCGCGGAACTCCGCGCGGGCAATTTCAGCGGACGCGCTCCCGTTTTCGATCCCGAGACCACCCGGCGCGATCCCTCCGGCGCCAACGTTCGCGATCCGTTCCCGGGCAATCAGGTGCCCTCCGCGCGCTTCGACCCCATCATGCGCCGCTACGTCGATCTATACCCACTGCCCAACCTCGGGGGCATCGCCAATAACTATATCCTCAACCCGAAGTACACCGATGACAACGATCAAGGAGATGTCAAGATCGATCACAACTTCTCCTCCTCCGATACGCTCATGTTCCGTTTCTCGCGCGGGGACCGTACCTTCATCACACCGCTCAATGTGCCTGGTGTTGATTTCAACGGTTACTTCGCCGCCAATGAATACCTGCCTCAGGTGATCAACAATCGAGGGGCCGCGCTCAGTTACAACCACATTTTCTCGCCGCGGGTCATCAATGAGTTCCGTGCAGGATACAACCGTCTCTACGCCACGGTCACTCCTCGCAGCGAAGGTAAGAATCTCGCCGCCGATTTTGGCATTCGCGGAGTGCCGGACGACCGCCAGTCGAACGGCCTTACCGTCGTCGGCATTACCGGCTTCTCGTCTCTCGGCGATTCGTTCGACACCCGCCGTGGGCAGAACGTCTACCAGGTGCTCGACAACCTATCCATAATCTCCGGCCGTCACACATTCAAGATGGGCTTCGACCATCGCCGTACCCAGTTCAACCTCGGCCAGGGCAGCTCTCCCCGCGGTTCGTTCACCTACAATGGCGTTTTCTCGCAGGACCCGCGCGACCGTTCGCGAACGGGCAATCCCTTCGCCGATTTCCTCCTCGGTGTGCCCGATGGAGCCGCCATCGGAACGAACGTACGCGCTGGAACGCGAGTTCGCAACTACAGCGCCTTCATTCAGGACGACTGGAAGGCCACCAGCCGGCTGACGCTCAACGTCGGGCTGCGTTACGAGTACACGACGCCTATCGTGGAAGCCGCGAATCGCATGGCCAATTTCGACATCGCCGCCAATCGCCTCGTGTTTGCGCAATCTGGCGGCATCCGTCAACGTGCCCTCGCCGAACGCGACCTCAATAACTTCGCACCACGCTTCGGTCTGGCCTACGAACTTTCGCCGCGGACCATCGTCCGCACCGGCTACGGCATCTTCCACACCCTAGAGGATGCGGGCCATCACAACCCGCTATTCAATCCGCCCTACTCGGCCAGTTTTTCCTTCCCGAGCAACCAACTCACCACCGACACCTCGCTGAGACCTACGCAGGGATTCCCGCCTGTCGGTTTGCCCGTGAATTTCGCCGACGGGGGCCTCTTCCTCAACATCAACGGCCGCCCCATCCAGTTTCCTGCCGCCTACAGCCAGCAATGGAACTTCACGGTGGATCGCCAGTTCGGACCCGTCCGCGTGGAGACCGCCTACGTGGGCAACAAGGCGAACAAGCTAATGGCGAATCGCAACATCAACCAGCCGCTGCCGGGCGCCGGGTCGGTCAACGACCGGCGTCTGTTCCCGGGCTGGGGCGGCATCAACTTCCAGGAGCCGCGAGGTAACTCCATTTATCACAGCCTGCAGGTGAAGGCCGAGAAGCGCTTCTCCATGGGCAACATCTTCCTGGTTTCGTACACGTACGCCAAGGCCATCGACGACTCGGACTCTACGCAGCTTTCCACTACTTCGGGTACCGGCAATTTGCAGGATCAGCGGAACCTGCGCGGTGAGCGCGCGCGCTCATTTCAGGATGTCCGCAACCGTTTGGTGGTCAGCTATCTTTGGGAGCTTCCGTTCGGCAAAGGCCGGCGGTTCCTCAGCGGCGCCTCGCGCGCAATGAACGCCGCCGTGGGCGGATGGCAGGTCAACGGAATCGCGTTTCACCAGAGCGGGCGTGCGTTCACCATCAACTCCCCCTTTGACCATTCCAATAGCGGATCTTCGAACATCCGGCCCGACGCCACGGGTGATTCGCCCAATCTTCCCGGAGATCAGCGTTCCGTGCAGCATTTCATCAACGCGGCCGCCTTCCGCATCCCGGACGGCTTCGCCTTTGGCAACACAGGACGAAACGTGGGCACCGGCCCCAGCCAGACCAACTTCGACTTCTCCGTGTTCAAGGACTTCCCTCTCGGAGAGGCTGAACGAAAACTCCAGTTCCGCTTCGAGGCATTTAATGTCATGAACACGCCGCAGTTCCAGATACCCGAACGCACGTTCAACACGCCGCAGTTCGGCACGATCACCGCAACCATCAACGATAACCGCGACATTCAGCTCGCGCTTCGATTTGTCTGGTGATTCGCCAACTTGAGAAGAGCCTGTAAACCGGGCGCTGATCATCGCCCGTCACAAACCCTATAGACTGCTGCTTCGACTGCTTGGGCGGCTTCATCATGCTGTGAGTTGAAGTGCACCAGGACTAAACATGACGTCATAAGTAATTGCGCATAGTCGGCGGATGTGCTGTCATGGAGACATGCGAGCGCTCACCATTGCCGACTCGGCGACGATCATTCTCGGTTTACAGGATGAGATCCGACGATCGGAGGAAGCCCGCTATGACCATCGACTGCACGGAGTGCTGTTGGTGGCACAAGGGATGACTTGTCCGGAAGTAGCCAGACTTCTGGGCGATGCTCCGCGATCGGTCGAATACTGGGTGCGGGGCTTCGAGGAGAATGGCTTGGCGGGATTGCGGGAGGGTGAGCGATCCGGCCGGCCACGGCGCCTGGATGCGAAGCAACTCGGAGAAATCAACGTCGCCCTTCGCCAGACGCCGCACGAGGTGGGACTGGGCGGCAATCTATGGGATGGCAAAACCCTGGCGGCTTGGATCGCCAAAGAGTATGGGATTGATTTGGGTATACGGCAATGCCAGCGTCTGTTCCGGCAGTTGGGCTTTCGGCTCCGCAAGCCACGCCCCAGCATTGCGCAAGCCGACCCCGACCGGCAGAAAGCACATAAAAAAAACTCCAAGCGCTGATGAGAGACCAGACGGTGGATCTTTGGGCTACCGACGAAGTGCACTTCCAACAGCATGGTTCCCGCTGCCAGATGTGGATCCCGCCGGAAACCAAGGACCCAGTTCTGTTACACGCTCCCACGCGGCACAGCGTCGGATACTTTGGCGCTGTGCGCGTGCGGATGGGAGATTTCAGTTCTGCCGTGAGACCGGCAAGTTCAATGGCATGACATTCTTTGCTTTCAAGAAGAGCCTTCGCCGCACCAGCATCCGAACCGGTCGCCGCGTGGTGGTGATCACCGACAACGCAAGGTACCATCATGCCCGGCTTCATAAGCAGTGGAAAGAAGAGCACGCTGACAATTTTGCTCTGGACTACCTGCCGCCCTATAGCCCCGAACTGAATCCGATCGAGCGAGTTTGGAAGCTGACCCGGCGCCGTTGTTTGCACAATCGATATTTCTCGCGGTTGGACGATGTGATCACCGCAGTCGAAGCGGAGTTCGATCAATGGACAGGGCGCAATGAAACCTTGCGGCGACTATGCGCAATTATTTAAGTCGCTATGTTTAGCACTAGAGGAAACGAACGGCGCCTAACCCTTCTCCTACCCAGACGTCTGTATACTAGGAGGTCTGAGTATGCCAAAGCCCGACTCTCTCCAAGGCTCCCTCGATCTGCTCGTGTTGAAGATCCTCTCGCGCCGGCCGCGCCTGCACGGTTACGCCATCATGTCCGCGATCAAGGACAGGTCCGGCGAAGTGCTCCGCGCCGAGGAAGGCTCGCTCTATCCGGCGCTGCACCGCATGGAGGAAGCCGGCTGGATCCGCGCCGAATGGATCACGAAAGACACCGGGCGGCGGGCCCGCCTTTATGAATTGACGGCGGCTGGCAAAAAGCAACTCGCGGCCGAAGAGTCGCGCTGGCGGGCGGTGACGGCGGCCGTAAATCGCGTGCTGAGGACGGTGTGATATGTCGTTGTGGTCGCGCATCGCTAATGGATTCCGCGGCGATCGGTTGAGCCGCGAGATCGACGAAGAGATCGAGTCGCACATCGAAGCAGCGATCGACGAGGGCCGCGATCCGGCCGAGGCCCGGAGAGCGCTCGGCTCCTCGCTGCGGCATCGCGAAGAGAGCCGCGACATCCGGCTCATCGCGTGGCTCGAGTCGCTCCGCGCGGACGTCGTCTTCGGCTGGCGGCAGCTCAAGAAGAACAAGGTGACCTCCGCCGCGGCAATCCTGTCGTTAGCGCTGGCGATCGGGGCTTGCACATCGGCATTCCGGCTCATCGACGCTCTGCTGCTGCGGCCTCTGCCGGTGGCCGGGCCCGAACGGCTGTATTTTGTCACGTCTGAAGAAATCCGGGCCGATGGCACGCCCTCTTCGTACAAGAGTTCCTCGTACCCGCTGTTCCGCCAGATGCGCGCCGCGGTGAAGGATCAAGCCGAGTTGCTGGCGATGTCCTATGTGCAGCGGGTGGACCTGACCTACGGGTCGGACCAGGAGATGGAGAAGGCGCACTGGCAGTACGTGTCAGGGCGGATGTTCGGCTCGTTCGGACTCCGGCCGGCTTTGGGGCGGCTGTTGACCGAGGACGACGATCTTAGACCCGCGGGGCATCCGTACGCCGTTCTATCCCATGACTACTGGACGCGCCGCTTTGGGCAGGACCCGCAAGCGATCGGGCGCACCTTCCGAATGGGCAACGACCTGTACGAGATTGTGGGCGTGGTCGAGCAGCGCTTCACCGGAACCGAGCCCGGCACGGTAGTCGACGTCTTCGTGCCCACGATGATGCATCCTGCCGTCAACCGTTCAGGCTCTCACTGGCTCCGGACGTTCGCCAAGCTGCGGCCGGGGGTGGGCGTCGAACAGGTTCGGAGCAGGCTGAGCGCTCCGTTTCGCGCCTTCCAGGAGGAGCGGGCGAGGGGCTTTACGGGCATGCCGCGGGAGCGCCTCAAGAGCTTCGTAAATCAGACGGTGGTATTGGAGCCGGCGCCGACGGGTGTCTCCGGGATGCAGGAGAAAAACCGCCTGGCGCTCGCGGCGCTCGGTGTGCTGGTGGCGCTGGTGCTGGCGATTGCGTGCGCCAACGTCGCCAACCTGATGACCGCCCGGGCGGCTGCTCGGGCGCGCGAGATGGCGCTGCGGGTCTCGATCGGCGCGGGACGAGGGAGGCTGGTGCAGCTCGTGCTGGTGGAAAGCGCGTGGATCGCGTTTCTCGCAGTGGCGATCGGCGGCTTGTTTGCGTGGTGGTCCGCACCGTTCATCGTCAGCATGATCAACCCACCGGATAACCCCGCGCGCCTGTTCCTGCCGGCCGACTGGCGGGTGCTGGGCTTCGGCCTGGCGCTGGCCCTCGGAGTGACTTTCCTGTTCGGTCTGGCGCCGGCGCTGCGCGCTTCCGGGGTCAAGCCGGCCACCGCACTGAAAGGCGGCGAGGACCCGCACGCGCGGCGGCGCCTGATGCACGCGCTCATCGCTGTGCAGGTCGCGTTCTGCTTCGTCGTGCATTTCGTTGGCGGTCTGTTTGTGGCCACCTACGACCGGCTGG
>JBBDWK010000086.1:82381-88704 GCA_040902885.1 Bryobacteraceae bacterium
GGCGCGCCACCCGACCGGCTTTTCCTCCGAGCGGCTGCTCACGCTCGATACTGTCGCGGCGCGTCCCCAGCCGCCAATCTATTGGGACCAGGTGGCCGCCCACCTGCGTACCATCCCAGGTGTCGAGGCGGTGGCGCTGTCCGGATTCCCGCTGATGGGGGGACAGAACTGGAACGGATACATCTGGGTTAATGGCGCGCCTCCCAGCGAGGTCCTCTCCTACTTTCTCCTTGTCTCGCCGGGCTGGATCGACGCCATGAAGATCCCTTTGCTCGCCGGCAGGGACTTCAGCGCGAGCGATACGTCCCCTGGCCTCGCGATCGTCAACGAGACTTTCGCGAAGCAGTACTTCGACGGGGAGAACCCAATCGGCAGGTCATTCGAGCAATCGTATGGCGGTGTTCCCTTTCAGATTGTCGGCCTGGTCCGCGATGCCCGCTACAGCAACATGCGTGAGCCCACCCAGCCGGTGGCCTATGTTCCGTTCCAGTCGGTCGACGCCAAGGGCGTCTGGCAGCCGAGAGGTGAGGGGACGTTCATCGTGCGCACGTCCAGCCCCGACCCGCTCACGCTTGCCTCCGTGCTGCGCCGGGAAGTGCCGAAAGCGCGGTCGGAGTTCCGTGTGAGCAACATCCGGACGCAGAAAGAGCTGAATGAGTCGCACACCGTCCGCGAGCGGCTGCTGGCGATGCTGGCGCTGTTCTTTTCAGTTGTGGCGCTGCTGCTCGCCGGTGTCGGCCTGTATGGCGTGCTCGACCATTCCGTATTCCAACGGCGGCGCGAGATCGGCATTCGCTTGGCGATTGGCGCGCCTGCCGCCGATGTCGCGCGACGAGTGACCGTGGATGTGTTCTTGATGGTGCTCGTGGGAGCGCTCGTGGGCCTGGCGCTTGGTATGGCATCGGAGCGGTACATCGAGACACTGCTGTATGGCGTGAAGGCGAGTGATCTGACGATGCTGGCGCTTCCGTCTCTGACGATTCTGGCGGCTGCACTGCTGGCCGCTGTGCCAGCAGTGATCCGGGCGGTGCGAATCGACCCGGCGACCATGCTGCGGGCGGATTAGGCGGAAGGACGGTGTGATATGTCGTTGTGGTCGCGCATCGCAAATGTACTCCGCGGCGATCGGTTGAGCCGCGAGATCGACGAAGAGCTCAGATCGCACATCGAAGAAGCCATCGAGGAGGGTCGCGATCCGGCCGAGGCCCGGCGAGCGCTCGGCTCCGCGCTGCTGCATCGCGAAGCGAGCCGCGACGTCCGGCTCATCGCCTGGCTCGACTCGCTCCGCGCCGACGTTGTGTTCGGCTGGCGGCAGCTCGAGAAGAACAAAGTGACTTCCGCCGCGGCGATCTTGTCTCTCGCTCTCGCCATCGGGGCCTGCGCATCGGCGTTTCGGATCATCGACGCCCTGCTGCTTCGGCCCTTACCGGTGGCGGAGCCGGGACGGCTGCACTATCTCTTTCACCTGTCAACCGGCGCCGATGGCAGGCCGGCAACAGTCGACACTTACGAATACCCGCTGTTCCGCCAAATGCGAGACAGCGTGAAGCATCAAGCCGAGTTGATCGCGATGTCTAACGCGAATCCGCTAGACCTGACCTTTGGATCGGATCAGGATATGGAGAAAGCGTACCTGCAATATGTTTCGGGATGGATGTTCGGCTCGTTCGGGCTCCGCCCCGCCCTGGGCCGGCTGCTTACCGAGAACGACGATCTGAAGCCGGGGGCGCATCCGTACGCAGTGCTTTCTCACGACTATTGGACGCGCCGCTTCGGGCGAGATCCGGAAGTGATGGGGCGCACGTTTCGTATGGGCAACGACATATATACGATCGTGGGCGTCTGCGGAGATGGATTTACGGGCACTCAGCCCGGCACCGTCACCGACATTTTCGTCCCCACGATGATGAACGCCAGGGTCACTAGTTACGCGGGCTGGATCCGGACATTGGTGCGGGTGAAGCCGGGCGTTGCCCCCGAACCCGTTCGCGACAGATTACGCGCTCCGTTCCGAGCCTTCCGCGAAGGGCAAGCGCGACGCACCAGCGGAATGAATCAGGAGCGTATTGACGGATTCCTGAGAGAGACCCTGATGATGGAGCCTGCGACGTCGGGCGTTTCGAGGCTGCAGCGGGAGTACCGCCGTTCGCTGATAGCGATCAGCGTGCTGGTGGCTTTGGTTCTGCTCATAGCGTGCGCGAACGTCGCAAACTTGATGACGGCCCAGGCCGCGGCGCGGGCGCGCGAGATGGCGCTGCGAGTTTCGATCGGCGCCGAACGGTCGCGTCTGGTGCAGATGGTCCTTGTAGAGAGCGCTTTGCTCGCGTTAATCGCATCTGGCATCGGCGGGGCGTTCGCGTGGTGGGCGGCTCCGTTCATCGTCAGCGGCGTACATCACTTTCCTGGCTATCCGGTGCGCTTGTTGCTTCCCGTGGACTGGCGGATACTTGGCTTCGGCCTGGGGTTGGCCCTGGCAGTAACGGTCCTCTTCGGACTGCCGCCGGCTCTGCGTGCCTCAGCCGTCAAACCGGCGAGCGCGCTCAGAGGCGGAGAAGACCCCCGCTTTCGCCGCCGCTTGATGCATGCGTTGATCGGCGTGCAAACCGCCTTCTGCTTTCTCGTCCTGTTCGTTGCCGGCCTGTTCGTCGCCACGTTCGACCGGTTAGCGAAAGTACCGGCGGGCTTTTCCGCCGAACGGCTCCTGACGCTCGAAACCGTTGCGGCGCAAGCTCAGCCGCCGGCGATGTGGGATCAGCTCGTTGAGCATCTGCGCGCCTTGCCGGGCATCGACACCGTGGCGCTGGCCGATTGGCCTCTGCTCAGCGGGACGCGCGCGATCTGGTCGATTTCGATCGACGGCGGGCCGCCGAGCGCCGACCGAGCCTACTTCCTGAACGTCTCACCCGGATGGATAGATGCGATGAAGATTCCTTTGATCGACGGAAGAGATTTTCGCGCCGGCGATACCTACCCCGGGGTTGCGATCGTCAACGAATCTTTTGCCAAGTGGTATTTCAATGGCGAGAATCCGCTTGGAAAGTCCTTCGAGCAGACAGAGGGCCGTCTGGGCCGTGTTCGTTTGCAGATTGTGGGTTTGGTGCGCGATGCTCGCTACGAGGACATGCGGGGACCCATTTTGCCCGTCGTCTACGTTCCGTTCAACTCGGTTGACGCCAAGGGCGCGCGGGACAGACGCTCGGGGACGCTCGTGGTCCGCACGTCCGCACCCAACCCCCTTTCGCTGGCATCCGTTCTCCGCCGGGAGGCGCCACGCGCACGTCCCGAATTTCGCGTCAGCGACATTCGCACGCAGGAGGAGATCAATAACTCGCACATGGTACGCGAGCGGCTCCTGGCTGTGCTGGCGGTGTTCTTCGCTCTGGTCGCGCTGCTCCTCGCCGGCGTGGGCCTGTATGGCGTCCTCGACTATTCCGTATTCCAGCGGCGGCGCGAAATCGGCATTCGCCTGGCCATCGGCGCACGAGCTCGAGACATCGTGCGACGCGTGACCCTGGATGTGTTCTCAATGGTGCTCGCGGGCGCGGTCGCTGGCCTCACGGTTGGCATGGCATCGGTGCGATACATTGAGACTCTGCTCTACCGGGTGAATGCTACCGACTTGGCGATGCTGGCGCTTCCATCGCTGACCATCCTCGCGGCCGCGTTAGTGGCCGCAGTGCCACCGGCGATCCGCGCTGTGCGAATCGACCCGGTTACAATGCTGCGGGCCGAATAGACGCCGGGCGATAAAGCGTAAGCTGAGGGAGTGGCTACGCTTCCCATCTTCACCATCGGCCACTCCACTCTGCCGCTCGACGACTTTCTCCGCCTGCTCGAGACAAACCACGTCGAGCTTCTGGTGGACGTCCGAACCATGCCGCGGTCGCGGCGCAATCCGCAGTTCAACCGGGAATCGCTGCCTGGGGAATTGGCGCGCCCAGGGATCGGCTATCTGCACATGCCGGGCTTGGGCGGCCTGCGAAAGCCGCAAAGAGATTCGCCCAACAGGGCTTGGCGCAACGACAGTTTCCGGGGCTATGCCGACTATATGCTGACGCCCGAATTCGAGCGCCATTTGGATGAGTTAATCCGCGCCGCACGCGAGGTGCAGACAGCCATCATGTGCGCCGAAGCGGTTCCCTGGAGGTGCCACCGCTCGTTGATCGCCGACGCTTTGACCGTTCGCAAGGCGCCCGTGGAGCACATTATGAGCTCAGGCCGCCGCGAGGCGCACACGCTGAGGGATTGGGCGAAAGTGGAGGGCCTCCGGCTCACCTATCCCGCTGGAACGCTTCCACTGGAGGGCTTTCCGAGTAGTATCACTCTGTTGTAACGTGGTGGCGCAGGCACTCCTGCCTGCCGGCTCGACACTCGTGTCGAGCCTTGGAGTTTGGACATTCAAGAGCCTGAGCGCACGAGGCGGGATTCGGCAGTTTCCGGAAGCGGGACTCTCCAGGCTCGAATCGTAAACGCTACGGCGTCATACACAGGATCTATCGCGAGCAGGTTCACACGTATGATTGCGCGCTATAAATCCACTTAAATCCACTTTGCATGCAGTTTCTTTGCAACGCCTCAAAACTTTGTCGGGCAATCAGCATTGCTAACGGGGTGTGTCCTCTTACGCTCACGGGCTAGTGGCACGGATTCGTTATACATCGACAATTGCGCGGACATAATCTTCCGGCGAGTCGCAAGGTCTGCTGATGGTCCTAAATTCTCCCATCGAATCGAAGCTCATCACTGTTCCAGGACTCGGAGGTGTCGTGGGCACCCTATAGCCTATTTCAAAGATTGCAGACCGAAACTCGCTCCATACAAACCGCTTCACTGATGTGCCGAAGAATTTGTCGAGCGGGTTCTCGGGAAACCCGTAGACCCAGCGCCCAAAGAGGAGGAAAAGCTTTCCGGCGTTGCCGCTACTCAGCAGATAGCCCATCTCCCAGTCGAGTTCCCGCGTGTTGCCTGGCAAGACAAGAACCGCCCTGCTCCTGAGAACGAGAGCCTTGAACTCTTCGCGCCAATCGGCGCTACCAAGATACGCCCTGGCCGCTCCTACAGGAGAAAAGGAATCGTCCGGGTTGCCAAGGGCAATCAATGGGCCGATCATCCTCTCAACTGCGTCGGTAATGTATAGCTCGAGACCCCGGGAGCCGAAATCTGATGCCAGGTCTGGCAGACCCCAGCCTGATCTGCCTTTTCGCGGCGGTACGAAGTCAAACGCTACGGCCTCGTCCTTGAATGCACGGACATACAGGACCGGAGGTCGGGCATCCGACTTAAGCACTTCGCTGATCTGCCGCGAAGCCCGTGCTCGCTTCAGTAGTCCTCTGCCAAAGTGAAAATACACGAACGAAAAGAAAAAGCCAAGAACGGCGAAAACTGTGTAGTCTTCGTACCTCCCTGGCATTAGCAGGAGAAGTAGTAACCATGTCAGAGAAGCGAACCAGAGCAGTATTGCAGTGACGATCGCAACGCGGGCTAAGTAGAACCAGCCTTTGCGGGGCCCACCGTGAACAACCCGAGGTCTTCGCACCGGCAGTAGTCGCAGAAGAATGTGCATGATTGATATCGAACACGACGCGAAGCCGACAGATCCGAATGCCATCTGGACCCACCTCTCATCCTTCGAGTAAGCAGGAATAATTCTGGCTAGAGGATCACGGTCCATCAATAAAATCAGCGCGGTTGCCCCTAAGAGGCCCACAATGCAGCTTCCAGCGATGAACAGGGCGATGATATTGCCGCGATATCCTCTTTTTCGAAGCGTAAAATAGAACAAGCTCCATGTAACGCTGAACGCGAGCATAGGCACTACGGATCCGATTATAGAGATCGGATGATCGAGAATCTCAGTAACCGGATTTAATCGCATTTAAGTCACTGGAGCATGTACTCGGCAACTCGGACAATTGAACTAGGGCCATAACTCTCTAGTAGTCGCCATGTGGCGTGCAATCCTCTAGCAAGGGCAGCGGTGCCCAGCTGCATTACCGGCCACGTGCCAAACACCGCCAGGAATGCCATGAGTATTCCGTATACAATAGCGACCTGCATCTCCCTTTCGTTTCCGCCGCCGATCCGCAACAAATCACTGGATCTTGGGCTCGCAAGCATCGTTTGTCATCGCGTCATTATTCTACACGCACCCTTTACGGCGATTGCGGAAAGTGGCCTCCTGAGCTTCTCTCATGAGCCGTAGCGGTTGAAAGTGCCCAAAGTCCAAGCGTCCCGAAGAGTCGGGACTCGGCAGACACGAATGTCTGCGCCAGTGTGCCCAGCATGGGCAGAATCTCGTTGGATGAAAGGAGCCAACCGGAGCC
>JBBDWK010000087.1:0-17464 GCA_040902885.1 Bryobacteraceae bacterium
ACCTGCTGCCTTTTTGTTGACACCAATGTCCCTTTAATTATGCGCGGCTGTATAGTATCGCAGGGCAGGATGCGACGGGCCGTCCAGCCGCAATACAAGCTTCTGGAACTGTGGAGAGATGGGTGTCTGATCTTTCTCGCTGACGGAGCTGAATTTCTGTGCCGCGATATAGAAGACAAACAGAAGCTGGCCCTACGAATTAATCCGTTGGTGCTGGCGGAGTCAACGTGCTTGTTCTGTGAACTGGCGCGAAAAATCTACGAAGGCGCATCACCGCGATCACATTTGGCTCAGTACATGATCGAGTTCCGCAACCTCTCGGTAAACAAGACTAATCCAGTATTAACGCCAGTCGAAGTAGGCTCCTTGCCATGGCCCAGTACCAGATCTTATGAAGCCGAGTATAGCGGGGAACGTTTCACGGTGACAGCAGATCCGGGCGAGGACGCGGCGATTACGGCATTTCAGCTTGTGTCAGAGGTCTACACTTGGTTTGGCATCGAACAAGATGAAATTCCGTATACGATCGAAAGCCACGGCCGAAGGGTGATTGATGTCGGAAAGTTTCGCAGTCAGCGATAACTTCGGCACGTTTGACCAACGGTTCCTTAGTGGGCACGGGACAAGCATTCCAGTCCCTACATTCTGCTTTTGTTGGAGGCGTCTCTCGCATCAGCATGAGTCCCATTACTTTGGGGTTGGCACCCAAGGCGCCGGCGCCAGAGAGTCGGTGATGACGACGTACCGGCTGTTGCCAGGCTGGTCATCGCTCTCCAGGAAAGTGCGGCCGAGCTGCTGCTTGCTCACATGAGGGTAGATGCCGTTGATGCCGCGCTTCAGGATTGCAAAGAAACCTTCGACCGTGTTGGTCGTGATGCACAGGCCGTCCTCGTACCGCACGTATTCATCAGCGAGTGGTTCAGCTGATAGCGAAGGAGGTGAAGGCTTTTTCCCGGGCAAGGACGCGGACACTATGCTTCATGCCAAGCTACTACGATTTGCCGCGAGGAAAGGTTCCGTTTTCGCGGGTGCTCCACCTTGCTGGCGGTTTCGCTTGCGCTTGCGCGCAGGACTTATGCCGCGGTCTTTTTCAGCTTCGCGTCCCAGGGCTTGGCGGCCTTGACGGCATCGTTCACGGCGTCGATGTTGCGCACGCCTTCATCGGATAACCAGTCCTCCAGAGCTTTCACGCCCTTTTGTGCGTAAACCGGAATGCCTTCCTTCCAGGTCGCTCGGCCGCACAAGACCCCCGAGAAATCCGTGCCGGCCTCGGCGGCCATGTGCAGCGACTCCACGAATTGCTGGTTGCTGACGCCCGCGCTCAGATAGATGAACGGCTTGCGGGCGACGGAAGCGGCGCGGCGGAAATGTTCGAGCGCCTCCGCGCGCGAGTACGCCTTCTGTCCCTTGTAGACGCTGGAGCCTTCCACGTACTGTGCGTTCACCGGAACTTCCACCTTCAGCACGTCCACGTGATACTGCGGCTTGGAAAACTCCTCCATGCTGCGTGTGACTACTTCAGGCTTGCGCTTCGCGAATTCGAGGCCCTTCTCGTCGCCGCCCTTGGGATCGTAGCCGACAAACTCCAGGAAAAACGGAATCTCGTGGGCCATGCACTCGGCGCCGATGCGTTCGATGAAGGCGTGCTTGATGTCGTTGACCCCCGGTTCGTCGAAAGGCGTGTAGTAGATGAGGATCTTGACCGCATCGGCGCCCCAGTCCGCAATGCGCTTTACCGATACGTGCGGCAGCAGGTCGGGCAGGCGGCCGGGCTGCGTATTATCGTAGCCGCTGGCCTCATATGCCAGCAGAAGACCGGCGTTGGCGCTTCGCGCTTTCGCGGCGGGCAAACCCCATTCCGGATCGAGCAGGATCGCGGTCGCATGCGGCGTGAGGACGCGCGTTACGGCCGTCTTGAACTCGGTCATCATCTCGTCCGTGATGGCCTTGGTGTCCGCTCCTTTGGCGGCCGCCAGAGACTTTTGCAGGCTTCCGCGCTGATCCATCGCCGCGGCGGCGATTACACCCGCGGAATTGGCCAGCGCCTTCATGTGCTTCAGCTTCCCTTTCGATAAATTCATCGTCGATAATCTCCTAATAAGTCAACTGCTCGCGTTTGGTCCACTTGCCCAGACGCCGGAAGTATGCGCGCGCGCGGCCTGCATCGCGCAGGATCTGCGCCTTCAACCGCTCCGGGGAATCGAATCTCCGCTCCTCCCGGAGCCTCCACAGAAACTCCACGCGAATGCGGGACGGCGGGGGCCCTTCGAGCGGAGACAGCAAAAACGTTTCGATCGAACGCTGCGAATCGCCGCCGAACGTGGGCCGGAATCCGATGTTCGTAACGGACGGCCACGTACGCCCGTTCTCCACGTCTTCGGTGCGCGTGATGTACACGCCAGTGGCGGGCAGCACCTGGGACGGGGTGTCCAGGTTGAGCGTCGGCACGGTCTGGCGCGAACCCACGCCGTGGCCCCGAACCACGTTGCCTTCCAGGCCGAACGGCGCTTCGAGCATGCGCGCCGCCTTCGCCACCTGTCCTTTCTCGATGGCGTGGCGGATGGCGCTGCTGCTGACCGGGCGGCCGCGCAGGGTCACCGCCGGAACCACCTCGGTGGCGAAGCCCAACTGTTCGCCCAGCCTCTCCAGCATCCGCACGTCGCCCGCGTGACGGTGTCCGAAGCGGAAATTGTCGCCCACCAGCACCGCCTTCGCCTTTAGCTTATCGACAAGAATGCGCTCCACGAAATGCTCGGGGGCGATTCGGGCGAACTCGGCGTCGAAGGGAAGGATCAGCACCTGCCGGATGCCCTCGTGCCGCATCATCCCCACGCGCTGCTCGGGCGAGGTCATCAATCGCGGCGCCCTTTCCGGCGCCACCACCCGCGCCGGGTGGGGGTCGAACGTCAGCACGGACGGCTTCCATCCCCGCGCCTTCCCCAAGGCCGCCGCGCGCCGCATGATCTTGCGATGCCCCGCGTGTACGCCATCGAAATTGCCGATGGTCAGGGCGGACGGTCCGAAATCGGGCGGAACTTCCTCCAGGCTGCGATAGACGCGAAACGTCTCCGCCATCTACGATGCCTCCACGCCGATCTCGAGACCGTCGTAGGCCAGCCGGATGTGCGGCGGCAGCTTGCTTTCCGTATAAGCATGGCCAAGATCGTGGCAGATGTGGGTGAAGAAGGCGCGCCGCGGAGCCAGACGTTCGACGTATCCGGCCGAGCGCTCTACCGTCGAGTGCGTGGGGTGCGGGCGATGGCGCAGCGCGTCCAGGAACAGAACGTTCAGCCCCTTCAGGCGCTCCATGGATTCCTCGGGAATTTCGCTGTGATCGGTCAAATACGCCGCCGATCCGAAGCGGTACCCGTAAATGGCGCCCCGCCCGTGGAATACCCGTATGGGCTGAAACTCCAGACCGAACAGATCGAAGGCGTCTCCATCCAGCGTGTGCGATTGCAGCTTGGGAACGGGAGAATCGGATTCACGCCCGTCGAAGATGTACTGGAAGCAGCGGTGAATGGCGGCCATGGTCTGCGCCGAAGCGTAGATCGGTATGGCGCCTTTCTGGCGGAAGTTGAAGGGCCGCACATCGTCCAGGCCCATGATGTGGTCGGCGTGCTCATGGGTGAAGAGCACCGCATCCAGGCGTTCGATCCCGGCGCGCAAAGCTTGTGTGCGGAAGTCCGGTGTTGTGTCGATGAGCACGTTGCGCCCGCCGTACGCCACCAGGATGGAGGGGCGCAGGCGCTTGTCGCGCGGGTCGGTCGAGGTGCAGACATCGCAATGGCAGCCGATGGTGGGAACGCCCACACTCGTGCCCGATCCGAGCACCGTAATCTTCACGGCCTGCTCCGACATCTAGGATCGTTTGCTTTCTTCCGACGCCTGCACGAAGCGAAACCGCAGCTCGGTGAGCGAATTCTCCAGCAGTCTCTGTTCCCCGGCCGTAAGGTTTCCTTTGGTTTTGTCGAGCAGGATCTGCATCAGGTCGATACTATGGCGGGCCATGTCCAGATCGGGCTCCGCCTTCTCCTCTTCCGGTCCGAAGTGGATCAAGCCCAACTGCATTTCGGCCTGCGTCCGCAGCGATAGCGTCAGAAAATCGAACGATGCCGGCGGCAGCGGAAAAGACGGCTCAGGATCGCTCATCGGCTACCATTTTACAATGGGAGGCCGGTCCCGCTTATTTCTTGAAAAACTCCTCGTCGATGGTCACGTTGGACTGCTGGCGAAGGCCATCGAGCACCTTGCGGGTCAACTCGGGGCGCAGCTTTTTCTCCACGTCCGGGCGCAGCTCGTCGAAGGTCTTGGCCCCGCGCTGTTCCACGCGGATGAGATGGTATCCGAAGCGGGTCTTCACCGGATCGCTCAACTGACCGGCCGGCAGCGAGAAAGCCACCTCATCGAATTCCCGAACCATCTGGCCGCGTGTGAAGAAGCCCAGATCTCCTCCCTCGCCGCCCGAGACCGTGTCGTCGGATTCCGCTTTCGCGATTGCCGCGAAGTCTTCACCGCCGTTAATTCTGGTGCGAAGCTGCTGCACTTTGGCGAGAGCCTCTTCGTCGGTTAACTCGGGTTTCCCTTCCTTGGACGGAAGGGGAGATCCTTTGAATTTAATCAGGATGTGCCGCGCGCGCGCCTGTTCGTACTCGGACTTGTGCTCTTCGTAATACGCGCGGGCATCGGCTTCCTCGATTTTCAATGTCGCCGTCAGATCCTGAAAGAGCAGTCCGGCGAGAAGATTCTCTTTTTGAAAGGAAAGCTGGGCCAGGTATTGCGGCGACTGGTCCAATTTACGCCGCTTGGCTTCCTGGGCAAGAAGCTTGATCTGTACCAATTGCTCCGCGACCTGCCGCTTTCCCGCGCCTTGCGCCTGCTGCTGCACCTGCTCGGGAAGCGCGCTCAGAAACGCATCAAATTCCCGTGCGGTAAGCTTTTCATCTCCAACAACGAGGACAGGCTGGGCGGCGGCGGGCTGAGCGGCCGCTGCGGCGGGAGCGGGACGTTTCGGCTTGGGTGCGGGGGCCTGTGCGAAAGCCGACGCAACAACCAGGGAAACTGCTAAAACCTTGAGGCAATGCATTAATTAATCATAGCAGCCTCACCCTGTTTTACCGCTTCTGCTCCTTGGGATAGACGAGCGGATAGTTCTTTTCCTTCCATGGGAGAACGCCGCAGTAGCCGGCGATTTTGAACCCGTTCTTTTGAAGAAGTTCCGCTGCCCGCGAGGCGCGTCCTCCACGCTGGCAGATGGTCACAATCTCCTTGTCCTTCGGCAGCTCGGACAGGCGCGACTCAAGTTGTCCGAGAGGGATGTTCACGGAACCCTTGATGGCTCCGGTTTCGGACAACTCGCGCGGCTCGCGGACATCCAGGTAGACGACATTTTGCTTCTTGTCGACCAATTCCTTGACTTCGTCGGCGGTGAGGGATTTGTTCTCTGCCGCGGACGCCAAGCATGCAACGGAAAGCAGAACGGCCAGGGCGATCTTCATGGCGTACAGTATAACGCGGGGCGCAATCAGCAGTTGACGACCGCGATGCGTGAAAATCCCTCCGAAGCCTGGGGCGGGACGAGGCGCTGCGCCATGCGCTCGATCGCTTCATCGGGCACGATACGATCGCGCCGCCGGTTGCGGTCCATGCAGACCTCGGCCGGAACGTCGAAGAAGACGGCTTCAATGTCGCAGCCGTAGGATCGGGCGATGTGGATGTACGGCGCGCGCTCCTCCGGGGTGAGGTGCGTCGCGTCGATGTAAGTTACCGGGCGTCCAATGGCCAAGCGCTGGCGCAGCAGATAGCGAAGCGTCGTGAAGACGCGGAAGTGGATGGACTGGTCGGTAGGATCATCGGCCAGGAGCAGGCGGACCGTATCCGAAGAGAGCGGCACAATGCCCTTCTCTTCCAGCCAGGTGGACTTTCCGGAGCCGGGAAGTCCCACCAGGAGCACGATGCGCTGCCGCTCAGACGGTGTAGCGTCCGGCATCGAGCAGTCGCGCGGCGATGCGCCGCCTCAGCGCGATGGCATCCACCGGCTCATATTTGGCGAAGCGCCGCAGCACGGCCATCTGCGAGCGCAACATGTCGCCCTCTGCGCACGCCGCCAGAACCGTTCGCGCCGCCACTTCGATGCGGGCCATCGCGTCGCGCAGGAAGACGGCGCACATGTCGGACGCCTGCGCTCCCTTGCCGGCCGCCGCAAGCCTTTGGCTGCGTAGCAGCACGGACTCCATGGCGAACACGTCCATCACAATGTCCGCAATGCCGGAAAGGATCTCCTGCTGGTTTTCGAGAGCCATCAGGTACTTCTGATACGCCACGCCCATGGCCATGAGCGCGATCTTTCTGGCGTTCCGGACCAGGCGCTTCTCCTCGGCGAAATCGCCTGCGTCGGCTTCGGCCGCCGGCGCCGGGCCGCTGAGAACCTCCGAGAGCACGCCCTGCGCCGCCTGCACCAGCGCCAACTGGCCGCGTGCCGCGCGCTTCAGCAGCATGCCGGTGGTCAGCAGGCGATTGATCTCATTGGTGCCTTCGAAGATGCGATTGATACGCGAGTCGCGATAGGCGCGCTCCACGGCGTAGTCCTGATGATAGCCGTAGCCGCCGTGAATCTGGACGCCCTCGTCCACCACGTAATCGAGAACTTCCGAAGTGTAGACCTTGATGATGGAGCACTCGGCGGCGTACTCTTCCACCGCCTTCAGGTAGACGGCCGCGGCGCCAGGCTGATTCCAGGAGAAGCCGCCCAAGTGCGACTCGATGAGGCCCACCACGCGCCACGTCATGCACTCCGCCGCGAAGGTGCGGATGGCCATCTCGGAGAGCTTATGCTGGATGACGCCGAACTGCGAGATGGTTGTTCCGAAAGCCTTGCGCTCTTTCGCGTATTCGAGTGAGATGGCGAGCACGTTCTTGGAGGCGCCCACCCCGAACGGCCCAAGCTTCAGGCGGCCGAGGTTGAGGATGTTGAAGGCGATGATATGGCCGCGCCCGATTTCGCCGAGCACGTTCTCCACCGGGACGGGTACGTTGTCGAGAAAGATGGCGGTGGTCGAGCTGCCTTTGATCCCCATCTTCTTCTCTTCGGCGCCGCTCGAGACGCCGGGGAACCCGCGCTCCACCAGAAAAGCCGTAAACTTCTCGCCGCCCACTTTGGCGAAGACGGTAATCAGGTCGGCCTTGCCGCCGTTGGTGATCCACATCTTCTGGCCGTTGAGGATGTAGTGCGTGCCCTCGGGGTTCAGGTCGGCGCGAGTCTTCGCCGCCAGGGCATCGGAGCCGGCGTGCGGCTCGCTCAGCGCATAGGCTCCAACGAGTTCCGCCGTGGCGAGGCGAGGC
The DNA here is from genome assembly GCA_040902885.1 of Bryobacteraceae bacterium. Classification (GTDB taxonomy): domain Bacteria; phylum Acidobacteriota; class Terriglobia; order Bryobacterales; family Bryobacteraceae; genus JBBDWK01. The sequence continues at coordinate 7,342 of JBBDWK010000087.1, forward strand.
AGATACTTCTGCTTCTGCGCTTCCGTGCCAAAGAGCAGAATGGGCAGCGTGCCGATGCCGGAATGCGCGCCGTGCCAGCCCGAATAGGAGCCGTCGCGCGAGAGGTGCTCGGCGGCGACGATGGCCGATGCCAGGTCCAGTTCCATGCCGCCGTACTGCTCCGGCACGGTGATGGCCGTCAAGCCCAGTTCCGCCGACTTGCGCAGGACGGCCACGGCCAGATCGTGATCGCCGTGGCGGATGGCTTCGAGCGCGGGCTCGACTTCCTGGTTCCAGAATTCGTCCACCGTGCGTGCGATGGCACGATGCTCCTCGGTGAAATCCTCGGGCGTGAAGACTTCTTCGGGCGCGCGCTCTTCGATCAGGAAAGCGCCGCCCTTGGTCTTGGGCAGATTTACGGTGGCAGTCGCCATGAATCCCATCTCCTAAATTCTTTCCAGCACTCCGGCCGCGCCCTGGCCGCCGCCCACGCACATGGTCACCAGACCGTACCGCGCGTTTCGGCGCTGCATTTCGCGCAGGATGGTAGCGGTCAGCTTGGCGCCCGTGCAGCCTAGCGGGTGGCCCAGCGCGATTGCGCCGCCGTTCAGATTGACCTTCTCCGGATCGAGACCCGCCTCGCGCATCACCGCCAGCGCCTGCACGGCGAAGGCCTCGTTCAATTCGATGACGCCAATCCGATCGAGCCCAATGCCCGCGAGCCTCAGCGCCTTGGGTATCGCCACCACCGGGCCGATGCCCATGATTTCCGGAGGGACGCCGCCGGCGGCGAAACTAGCGAAACGCGCCATGGGCTTGAGGCCGAGATCGCGCGCGCGGCTCTCCGACATCACCAGAGCGGCGGCCGCGCCGTCGCTGGTCTGGGAGGAGTTGCCGGCCGTCACGCTGCCCTTCGCGTGAAAGACCGGTTTGAGTTTGGCCAGCGCCTCGGGCGAGGTGTCCGCGCGCGGCCCCTCGTCTTTCGCAAAAACAGTCTTGGAAACTTTTGGTTTATTGTTCTCCACCGTCGCGGACTGCACTTCCACGGGCACCAGTTCTTCGTCGAACTTTCCCTCGGTTTGCGCGCAGAGCGCGTTCTGGTGGCTGCGCAGCGCGAAGGCGTCCTGCTCGTCGCGCGAGATGCCGTACTTCTGCTGCACGCGCTCCGCGGTCAAGCCCATGTTCATGTATATCTCGGGGCGATGGTCGGCGAACCATGGGTTGGGGGAGAACTTGTGGCCGCCTCTCGGCAACAGGCTCATGGATTCGCTGCCGCCGGCTATGAGAATGTCCGCGCCGCCCGAGCGTATGCGGTCCGCCGCCAGCGCGATGGATTGCAGGCCGGAGCTGCAAAACCGGTTGATGGTGATGCCCGTCACGGTGTCCGGCAATCCCGCCAGCAGCGCCGCGTTGCGCGCCATGTTCATGCCCGATTCGGCCTCCGGCATGGCGCATCCGAGAATCACGTCTTCCACGTCCTCGGGCCGCACCTGCGGGTACTTCTCCATCAGGCGGCGGATTACGGCGGCCGCCAGATCGTCGGGACGGGAATTGCGCAGAGCGCCGCGCGGGGCCTTGCCCACGGGGGTGCGCAGACAGTCGATGATCACAGCTTCCTGCATGAGTACTCCTTGGGCATCCGCTCCCTCTGGTCGCGGCTCAGAAGCTTTTACCGAGCCGCGACCAGAGGGAGCGGTTGTCGATACATCCTAATTCCGCAGCGGCTTGCCCGTCTTGAGCATGTGCTGGATGCGCTGCTGCGTTCCGGGCTGGCCGCACAGGCTCAAGAAAGCCTCGCGCTCCAGATCGAGCAGATACTGCTCGGAAACCGTCTGCTCTCCGGTCAGCCGGCCGCCGCTCAACACGTGCGCGAGCTTCTCTCCTACTACGGTATCGTACTCGGTGATGTAATTGCCCTCCCGCGCCATGTAGATTCCCATCTTGAGGAGTGCGAAACCGCTCTCCCCGGAAACGCGGATATCATTGCGCGGAATGCCGGGCGAGTAAGCCGGCGCGAGCGAAAGGGCCAGGCTCTTGGCGTCGCAAATCAGACGCTCGGGGTTCATGGACACCTGGTCGGCCGGTCCGAGCAGCCTCAGGCGGCGGGCATCGCCGGCGCTGGTCGAAACCTTTGCATACCCGATGGTCTCGAAGGCGTCTTTGACGTCCGCCCAGCGCATCAACATCTCCTTGCACCCGCCGCCGGCGGGAATCAGGCCCACGCCGGTCTCCACCAGCCCCATGTACAGCTCGGCCGAAGCCTGGACGCGCGCGGTGTGCAGCACAATCTCCGCGCCGCCGCCCAATGCCATTCCGAACGGCGCCGCAACTACCGGCTTGGGCGCATACTTCATCGCCATATTGGCCTGCTGGAAGCGATGCACGGCCGAGTTCAGCTCGTCCCACTCGCCTTCCTGCGCCGCGAGCAGCACCAGCATCAGGTTCGCGCCCACACTGAAGTTTTCGCCCTGGTTGGCGACAAGCAAAACCTGAAAGTTGCGGCTGGTCTCCTCGATGCCCGCGTTGATCATCGCCACGAGATCCTCGCCGACGGCGTTCATCTTGCTGTGAAACTCCAGACACAGCACGCCGTCGCCGATATCGATGAGCGATGCGCCCGCATTGCGCTTCACCACGCCGCGCGCGCGTTTCAGGTCGCCGAGCACGATCACGCCGGGGCGGTCTTCGAGCGTGCGGTATCCGTTGGCCGCAAGGTCGAAATACTCCTTGCCGGGATTGCCCTGAGCGTCAACGGCTTTGTAAAAAGACGTCGCTCCGGAGGTCAGCATCCGTTCTATGTTGGCGGGAATGGTGCGGCCTTCGCGAGCGATGCGGTCCACCGTCTCCCGCACGCCGAGCGCATCCCAGAATTCGAACGGTCCAAGGGGATTGGCGTAGCCCCAGCGCATGGCGCGGTCGATCTCCACAATGCGGTCGGAGATTTCGGGCACCTTGGCGGCGGAGTAGAGGAACAAGTCGCTGAACAGCTTCCAGAGGAAATTGCCGGCGCGGTCGGGTGCGGCAACTAACATCCGCAAGCGTTCGGGAAGGCTCTCGACGTTGCGCGCGGCGTCCGCGGATGGGAAGCGCGGCTTCTGCGCCGGGTGGTACGCGAGCGTCTTGCGGTCGATGGCGTGAATTTCCTTTTCCGCTCCCTTGCCCACGCGCTTATAGAGCCCCTGTCCGGTCTTCTCCCCGAGCCACTTGCGCTCGATCAGCCGATCCAGGAAGTCGGGCATCACGAAGCGCTCGCGCCATGGATCTTCGGGCACGGCTGCGAAGAGGTTGCGCGTGACGTGCGCCCAAACGTCAATCCCGACGATATCCAGCAGGCGGTAACTGGCGCTTTTGGGCATGCCGATGAGCGGACCGGTGAGCGCGTCGACTTCTTCAATGCTGTAGTCGTTCTCCACGGTGATCTTGTGGATGGTCGCGCCGAAGAAGCTGCCAATGCGGTTGGCGATGAAGTTGGGCGTGTCCTTGCAGGGCACCACGCCCTTGCCGAGGCGGCGGTCGCAGAAATCGGAGACCCAGGAGACAATTTCGGGCAGGGTTTCCGCGCCGGGAATGACTTCCACCAAATGCAGGTAGCGCGGCGGATTGAAGAAGTGCGTGCCCAGGAAGTGGCGGCGCAACTCTGGCGAGAAATTTTCCGAGATGAGGCGCAGCGGGATGCCGCTGGTGTTGGTTGATAGAATCGTGCCGGGTTTGCGGACACCCTCGACACGCGCAAGAAGATCGCGCTTGATTTCGAGGTTCTCCGCCACGGCTTCGACGACCCAATCGCAGTTGCGGAGTTCGCTCAGGTGGTCGTCGAAATTGCCGGGGGTGACCAGAGCGGCGGCGGCTTCGGTGAAGAACGCGCCCGGCTTCTGCTTGAGGGCGGTTTCGATGCCCTTTCTGGCCGCGGCGTTACGGTCCGGCTGATCGGGGAGAACAAGGTCGAGGAGCAGCGCCGGGATTCCGGCGTTGGCGAAGTGGGCGGCAATCCGCGAGCCCATGGTTCCCGCCCCCAGAACCGCGACGCGGCGGAGTGGTGTCATCAATCAGGAGTTTACCGCGATTCGCCTCGCCCGCAGCCTGACCCTGGTCTGGCTTTGCCGCAAATCACGGATCGAAACTCGTTAGCTGTACAGCCCTCCTCACTTACTATTCATCGCCTCGTTATACCGCCGCTGCATTTCAGCGGGAGTCACCTCCTCGATGCTGTGTCCGATGTTCCAGCGGTGGCCGAAGGGATCGCGGATACAACCCGAGCGCTCGCCGTAGAACTCGTCCTTGATCTCCCGCTCCATCTTCGCGCCGGCCTTGACGGCGCGGTCAATCACCTCGTCGGCATTATCGACGTGGAGATGGATGGTGACCGGCGTGCCGCCGATTGCCTGAGGCCCTTTGAAGCCGTATTCGGGAAACTCGTCCGCCAGCATTACCGTGGTTCCGCCGAAGTCGAGTTCGGCGTGTCCTATCCGGCCGCTCGGCTCGGTGAGCCGGAACTTCTCGCGAGCGCCAAATGCCTTCGCGTAGAACGCAATGGCGTCATTCGCATTGTTGACGCAGAGGTAAGCGAACAGCTCGTGGATTCGGCTTCCGGAGCCGGCGCGCTCGGTTTCGCTTTTTGTTGTTTGCTGGTTCGTCATTGTGTCCTCCTTTGTGCCTGGTGCGACGAAACGATTGTAGGGCCAAGACGGTCCTCCCGTCTTGAACGAATTTGACCTGAGCGCCGCCTATATCGATTTTCGTACCGCGACGTGATTGGGATGACGCGGCGAACTCTCGCGGTATTCGCCCGGTGTGACGCCCGCGAACTCCAGGAACTCCCGACTGAGGTGCGATTGGTCACTGTATCCGGAGGCGATCGCCAGGTCGACCCAAGGGTCGGCTTTATCTGCTGCAATACGCGCCAAAGCTCTCTGAAACCGTTGGACCCGGCAGTACAGCTTCGGAGGCAACCCAAGCGCTTCGCGGAACAGCGCGATGAATCGCCGGTGGCTGTACCCGCTCTCCGCCACTACCTCGCCCACGTCGACTGTTTCGCTGAATCGCTCGAGTGCCATGGCGACCGCTGGGTGAAGACCTCGCACTTTGGGAAGCCGCACTGCAAGGAGCGACTCGAGTACATCGAGCCGCCGCTCCGGATTCCGCTCTTCGAGCAACCGCTCTCGCGCCGAAATGGCGGACCGGCCCCACAGGTCGTCGAGCCGAAAATGACTTCCAGCAAGCTCGCCGGCGGGCGCGCCGAACAAGAGGTGCGCTGCTCCAGGTTGGAGTTGGGCGCCTACAGAACACGCCGCCTCGGTGACGTCCTTCGCGTAAAACCTGGCGCGCGCTCCGCCAACGACGGCGCCGCCGAACGTTTTTCCGGCAGCGTCCCGTGAGTCGCTGAAGACACGCACCGGGTGGTCGGAAAGGCGAAAGACGAGGTGCATCTCGCCCGTCGGTAAGACATGCTCGCGGTCAACCGCGACCCTCCGTCGCTCGGAAGTCTCATCTGCCAGCCATACGGCCTTAACGAAGGGCCGCAACGCGGGTTGAGGAGGGCGATTCAGCCGCATGCGAATATCATCTCATCAGTGAAGGCCTAACATGCACGCATTCTCCTTCTCTTCTTTTCTGTTGACTGCCTACACGAAGATCGGATACGCTGTTCCTGTAGGTTACCTAATGAGAAGTGGGCGTACAGATAAGGCGGATGTTCTCCAGGGCACTCTGATTCTCCTCGTTCTACGGACGTTGGAGGCGCTCGGACCGCTGCACGGCTACGGCATTGCGCGCCGCATCGAGCAGATCAGCAAAGACGTGCTGCAGCTCAACCAGGGCACTCTCTATCCGGCTCTCTTGCGAATGGAGCAGGAAGGATTGATTGCAGCCAAGTGGGGAGCGTCCGAGAAGAACCGCAAGGCGAGATTTTACTCCATTACCGCAGCCGGGCGGAGACGACTCGCCAAGGAAACCGAGGATTGGAGGCGTATGTCATCGACGATTGAACGCTTCCTTGGCTTTGACCCGGCGAGCTTGGCAGAGGAGCGCGGATGAGCTGGGCTAGCGTGGTTGCCGCTCGGCTACGCGGCCTGTTCGAACACAAACGGCTAGAGCGCGAACTGGAGGATGAAGTTCGCTTTCACCTGGAGATGCAGATTGAGGACAACCTCAACGCGGGCATGAATCCAACGGAGGCGCGACGTGCCGCACTGCGCAGCTTTGGAGGCATAGAGCCGATGAAGGAAAGGTACCGTGAACGAAGGGCGTTCGCACTGGTCGAAACGACGGTGCAGGACATACGCTTCGCGGTGCGAACTCTCCGCAAGAACCCCAGCTTCACGGCGACCTCCGTAGCCGTACTGGCGCTGGCGATTGGCGCCAATACCGCAATGTTCAGCGTGCTGAACGCGGTCCTGCTCCGGCCGCTTCCTTATCGATCTCCGGAGCAGTTGGCAATGTTGTGGAGCGAGATTCCGAGTCAGAACGTTCGCGAAGGCAGATCGGCATATTGGAATGTCGAACAGTGGCGGAGCCAAAGCGAGAGCTTCGCGGATATAGCTCTCTTTGATGGTGTTTCCGTGACGCTAACGAGTGCAGACAAGGCGGAACAGATCAGCGCCGTCAGGATCTCACCCAACTTATTCCCATTGCTCGGCGTTCAGCCCTTGCACGGGCGCATCTTTTCGGCTGAGGAGGCTGAGCAGCGGCAACGCTTGGCCCTGATTAGTCATCGCTTCTGGCAAACCCGTTTCGGAGGCTCGTTCGACGCGATAGGCGCAACCATCCAGCTTGACGGCGTTCCTTCCCGGATTATCGGCATCCTCCCTGCGGATTTCCAATTTGACGACGACGCGGATGTGTGGGAGCCGCATACCATGTTTCCGGATTGGGAATCCCTTCGTGCCGCGCGCGGCTCAGGTTTCTGGTTGGTCGTTGGGAGACTTCGACCGAATGTGACCTTCGAGCGGGCCCAGGCGGAGATGAGCGCGATCGCACGTCGTCTTGACGAACAGTTGCCAGCCTCCGGCCGGAACCGCGGCATTAGCGTGGTGCCGTTGAGCCTCCAGGTAACCGGACCCAGGGCGCGGTTGGCATTGTGGATGCTCACAGGCGCGGTCTTCTGCGTTCTCCTGATCGCCGCTACCAACGTCGCGAGCCTTTCGCTGGCTCGCAGCGCCAGCCGCGAAAAGGAGATCGCAGTTCGAGCGGCGCTCGGAGCCAGCCGTGCGCGGATCGTTCGGCAGTTGCTCGCCGAGAGTCTGACGCTGGCCGTCATTGCGGGCCTGCTGGGGTTATTGGTAGCCTTGGCGGGCATCCGTCTCATTCTGGCCGTCAAGCCAGGGAACCTGGCTCGCCTGGACGAGGTCGGCCTCGATCCGGGAGTACTCGGCGGAGCCCTGGCCCTTTGCCTCCTCACAGGAATCCTGGTTGGACTGGCTCCCGCGGTAACCATGGCGCGCCGGAGCTTGCGGCCCTCGGGCCAGGAGGGAGGAAGAAGCATCGCGGGCGGAGTCGCCACGCGTCGAATCCGCCGCGCTCTCGTAGTGACGGAATTCGCGCTGGCGATCGTTCTGCTGGTTGGCGCCGGTCTTCTGATCCGAAGCCTGTGGTCGGTCGAGAACGTCGATCCGGGATTCAGGCCTGAGCGGGTTCTTTCGGTCGCACTCGCCCCTCCGGCCTTCATGGCACCCGCCTTTAGTGCCAATGCCCAGCGGGCTGACTTTTACCGCCGCGTGCTCGAACAGATTGGATCACTTCCCGGCGTGGAGAGTGCCGGCATCACCAGTGAACTTTTCATCGGGGGCAACCCGGAACGGGTCGTCACCGCCGAAGGGGACGCCCGGCCTGTTTCCGAGCGCCTGCGGTTCCGAAGTGACGAGCTCAGTGAGGGATTCTTCAAGACCCTCGGGACTCCCTTACTCAGGGGACGCTTCTTTTCGGCCGCGGATGGGCCAGATTCTCCGCGGGTCGCGATCGTCAATGACGCGATGGCTCGCCGCTTGTGGCCCGGGCGCGATCCGGTGGGCAAGAGATTCATGCTCGGCGCCGGCGATTCCAGTGTGTGGTTTACAGTGGTCGGAGTCGTGGGCGACATGCGGCGTCAGGGACTGGAGAACGCGCCGGTCCCGCAGATGTTCGAGCCGCTGGCGCAGAATCCTCCCCGGCGCGCGATTCTTCTCGTACGAACGTCTATGGATGACCCGCTGAAGATGGCGGGGGCGGTTCAGGCTGCCGTGCGTCGCGTGGAAAAACATGCACCGGTCTATGGAGTGACGTCACTGGAAAACCAGCTCGGAGCTTTTCTCACGCAGCGCCGCTTCCAGACCTCGCTCCTCATCGGGTTTTCCGTAGTCGCGCTCCTGATGGCCGCCATCGGGATCTATGGGCTCATCCAGTACTCGATCGCGACGCGCACACACGAGATCGGTATCCGCATGGCCGTAGGGGCACAAGCCGGCGAGATCTTCCGCATGATCATCGGTGAGGGGCTGAAGCTGAGCCTGACTGGCCTGGTGCTCGGGCTCGTGGGAGCCGTGTGGCTGGGCCGGGCTGGCTCGAGTCTCCTGTTCGGCGTTACCGCCACCGATCCGTTGACGTTCACTACTGTCTCGCTGTTGCTGACCGCGGTCGCCACCGCAGCCTGCTATTTCCCAGCGCGACGCGCAATGAAGGTCGAGCCCATCGTGGCATTGCGGCAAGAGTGACGTGGTCTGCGGCGAAACGATTATGGGGAACCACTACTGTCCGGCTATAAGTCGAAGAGAATCAGTTGGTTGGGAGAATCAGGTAAATTCTCTCGGGAGTCAGATGGCTGGAGTGCCTGTAAAATGGGCGTTTTCTCGAAAAGCGTGACGCTCAGAATCTGTAGAATTTGGTAAAGGCTCGCCTCGAGGCCCAACCGCTTCCGAACGAGGGCGCACAAGCTGTAAACGGACACGGCAATCCAAATTTGTGTCTTCACCGCGTTCTCGCTGGTGCCGTAGAAGGCCTTGATTCGGAGGTGCTGCTTGATCCACTTGAAGAACAATTCCACCTGCCATCGGGCCTTATAGACCTGGGCGATGGTAAGTGCCGGGAGCGTGAAGTTGTTGGTCAGAAACTGAAACTGCTTCCTCGTTTCCACGTCGAGATAACTCACGCGCCGCAACGGGTCTGGGTATGCCTTGACGGAGTCGATGGCGGTCAGAATCACGGTGTGATCGGATCGAACGCCCGTGGTCTTGTCCACCGAGCGGGAGTAGCGGCGCTTAAGCACCAGGTTGGATTTCGTGCGCACAACGAAGAAAGCCGCGCTGAGGGTGAAGAAGTAGAGGCGCTCGAAATCCACCTAGCCGCGGTCCATGACGTAGAATGCTCCGGCCTCCGGCAAAATCTGGTCGAGGACTTTTACGTCGTGCACTTTGCCATCGGTAATGCTGATAAACGTGGGGATGTTGCCGTGCAGGTCCAGCAACGTGTGCATCTTGACTGCGGCTTTGTGCGCCCGGAATTTGGCCCAGGGGAAACAGCGAAAGGCACAGGTCGATGGTGGTCGAGTCCAGCGCGTATAAACTTTGAGCCAACTCCACGCCGATCGGATCAGACGCATACAGCGGTCGCGCGATGCGAATCAGAACCTGTGCGAAGTCGGCATAGATTCGCCAGTCGTGTGAATCGTTGGCGTCGGCTGCGTGGAGCGCGCCACGCGGCCGCGAAAGCCCATATGGTAGAGCTTGCCGCCCAGAGATCGCAGGCATGCTTCTATGTCGCGAAGGCCATCCCGGTAAGTCAGCTGGGCAAAGGCCATCGACAGATACTGGTCCCAACAAGAGAAACCTCGGGGTCGCACATCCCCGCCGTAACGAGCCACACAACGGCGAAATTCGCGATCCGGCAAAAAGCTCATCAGCTGAGAGAAGACGGTCCGGCCCTGATTCACGCACCATTGTTGCCCTTCGCCAGAGCCGGCTTCGAGGTCTACCGCAATTCAAATCGCGGCAAGCCAAACTTCCGCTCAACTCTTAGCAACAACGAAGCTTGTCAGCACCGGAGTTCTCGTTAGCCGGACAGTAGTGCTTCAGTTTTTCTTCCAACACACCATTTCTTTTGTCAGCCTCGTGAAACCTATCGCGTGCGGATTCCGAGGGATGCCGATCAGCGTTCCGAACTGATGTCGATCACGATT
>JBBDWK010000088.1:0-16973 GCA_040902885.1 Bryobacteraceae bacterium
TACTGAGCCGCGACCGTCAGGGAGCGGTTGCCGAGGCAGGGCGATACCCGAATTACGGTGTCACGGCCGTTTGCGCTGCTCGGACTGCGCCTGCATCTCGGGAAACTTGGCCGCGGCCTCCTGGACATCGGCAGGGAAGTCCGAGAACTCCTGCACCTGGCGAATCTCGATCACTTCGTTGTCCGAAGCGGGGCAGCGCGAAGCCCATTCGACCGCCTCTTCCTTCGACTTCACCTGAATCATCCAGTAGCCGCCGAGCACCTCCTTCGCCTCCGCGAAGGGCCCGTCCGTCACCTTCGGCTTCCCGCCGGAGAACGAAACGCGCGCGCCCATCGAGGGCGGGCGGAGTCCATCGAGCGCGAGCAGCACGCCGGCCTTCTGCAAGGATTCGTTGTACTTCATCATCGCGGCAACGGCCTGGGCGTCCGGCATGGCGCCCGGCTCGGCCTTCTCGTACCCCTTGGGGATCATCAGCATCATGAATCGCATGTCATAAGCTCCTTAGCGTTTTGGGTTTTTGGCGGCGATTTCCGCCCGCAGACGCTCCTCCTGCTCCCTGAGTTCGGGAGTGAACTCGGCGCCAAAGTCCTCCGCCTCGAACACCTGGCGAATCTCGATCTCGGAGTCTACGCCAGTGGGATTTGGGCAGCGCTTCACCCATTCGATCGCCTCTTCCTTCGATTTCACTTGCCACATCCAAAAGCCGGCGATCAGCTCCTTCGTCTCGGTGAAGGGCCCATCGACTACGGTCCGCTTCTCTCCCGAGAACCTGACGCGCGCGCCCTTCGAGCTCGGGTGAAGCCCCTCGCCCGCCAGCATCACGCCGGCCTTCACCAGCTCTTCGTTGTACTTCCCCATTTCGGTAAGCAATTTCTCTTCCGGGAGAACGCCCGCCTCCGTGTCCTGGTTGGCTTTGATCAGCACCATAAATCGCATCGTAGTGTCTCCTTCTGGTTTTGGTTTCTACTTACACGACGAATGAGGGACAGCAGGATCGACCCAAAATTTAAAAGATTTTCTCGGCGCCTCGGCGCCTCTGCGGTTAAGCCTTTGGATCGAGGATAAAGGTGGGCGTAAGGCCCGCTGCCGTGGTGAAGCTTCCGGCCGCCGCGGTGAGCCAGCTCGAACAGCCCATCACTTTGCCGAGATAAGCCTGCGGATGCAGGTCCACGCGCATCTCGCGGAACTCCAGGTGTCCATAAGTCGCCAGAGGGAAGGTGGATCGTACCGAATCCACTTTTTCCTGGACGACGTACGGGCTGCGAGCAGTCTCGCGCAAAGCGCGTTCCCAGCCCCCGGAGTCCATCTCCCAGCCCAGGAAGGAGCCGCTGCCGGTGTGATCGTCATTCGGCTTCAGCACCAGCTTTTCCTGGTTCCTGAGAATGAAATCGTGCAGGTCGATGGTCTCGCCCTGGTAGGTGGTCTTTGAAGGAGTCACCAGACGGGTCCATGGCACGTGCTCATGGATCGCGCGCCGCTCGACTGCCGGGAACTTTTGGGTGATCGCCTCGTCGGTCAGCAGCCCAAAGATGGCCTTCTTGTGTACCAGCTCGGAACGGAAACTGTTCACGACGCACACATGATGGTTCCGGTAGGCTTCCACCAGCGGATGGCGCAGATCGAAGCGCATCAGAAATTCCTGAATGCTCAACCGGCGGAATACCAGGTTGATTTCGAAATTTCCCTTGCGCAGCACGCCGTTCCTGTATTCCAGTTGCTCCGGAGAAGCGACCTCGGCCTCGTATCCTTCGCGACGGAAGTAATCGCGGAAGAGTGTGTACTCGCTGGAGGTGAAGGCTTGGCCCGGCGGGCGCATCTCCACGATCGCAATCTTAGGCGCCTGACGGCCCCCAAATTGCCTGAAGGCCTTAAGCAACGCTGAAAGGAGGTGTTTTTTACCGCCGATCCGGGTGAGGTTGTACCTTTTCCGGAATTCTTTGATGGGTGGCGCATCGTAAAACAAGTCCGACAGCGACTCCGACCAGGCCAAACCGTCCGGGGAGTCGGCGCTGTACTCGACCATTCGTAGTGTGCCGTTGTTCAGGTACGAATCGATCCCGGCCGTCACCTGAGGGATCGTGTAGCCCGGGTCCACGTTGGCGAGCATCTTCTCGGCAGGGAGAAGTTCCATGCGCGCCATCAGAGACGGGGTTTGCATCACCAGGCACTGCACACGATCAATCGCGCCGATCAGCGCCTCCGCGCTTTTTGTGAGAGACTCGTATTGACGGCGAGAGATGAAGTGCGGCCGCAGAAAAGGACACAGCAAGCGCCCGCCGGCGGACAATTGTTCTTCCTCCATGCGTTCCCGAAGCGCTTCAATCCAGCTCAGGTCCCGATACGGCGGGCTCTCTAAAAGCTTGTGGTAGCGCGTAACCGCGTCGTCCAACTGGGTCATGCCTAACCTGATACCTTTTCTAGTACTTAGTATCGCACAGCGAAGGCTTGGCGAAGAAGAGGTCCCCCTCCACATAATACCCTATCTGTATAAAATCTAACGAGTTATGAGATTGCGAGATTTTTTTGCGACGCTTGCCGCGTTCGGGCTGCTGCATTCGGCGCTGATGGCCGACGAGGGGATGTGGCCGATCAATCAATTCCCTCGCGAGGCTGTCCGGAAGAATCACAGCTTCCAGGTGACGGACGAATTCCTGCGGAACCTGCAGCGCTCCTCGGTCCGGTTCAACAACGGCGGATCGGGCTCCTTCGTCTCGCCCAGCGGGCTACTTTTCACCAATCATCACGTCGGTTCGGACTGCATTCAGAAGCTCAGCGATCCTCAGAACGACTACATGGCAAAGGGCTTCTATGCAGCTACACAGGCTGCCGAGAAGCAGTGCCCAGACCTGGAACTGAACATCCTGGTCAGGCTGGAGGAGGTCACCGGCGCGGTCAATCGCGAAGTGAAACCAGACATGCCCGCGGCCGAGGCGAACCGCGTCCGCAAGGCTGCAATGGGTGAGATCGAGAAGGATTGCGGCGCCCGCACCGGACTGCGTTGCGACGTGGTAACGCTCTATTCCGGAGGCCGCTACGATCTCTATCAATATAAAAAATACACGGACGTGAGGCTGGTGTTCGCGCCGGAGGCAGCCATCGCGGCTTTCGGGGGCGATCCGGACAATTTTACTTTCCCGCGCTACTGCCTGGATTTCGCCTTCTTCCGGGCATATGAGAACGGCGTTCCCGTGAAGCCCGATAGCTGGTTCCGCTGGAGCAAGGCCGGAGCCCGAGAGGGCGAGCTGATCTTCGTTCCCGGCAATCCCGGCAGCACGGGCAGGCTCATCCCGTTGGCCGGTCTCGAATTCCTGAGGGATCATTCCTACCCCATGACCTTGCGCCGGTTGCAGGGTCTGGTACGAACGCTGCGCGAGTACAGCGCGGGAAGCGCCGAAGCCAAGCGCGCGGCTCGCGACAATCTGATGAGCCAGGAAAACAGCCTCAAAGCCTACACGGGCTTCCAGCGAGGCCTGACGGACCTGGCCCTGATGGCGCGCAAGGCGGAGGAGGAGCGGCAGCTTCAGAAAGCCGTCCAAGCCAACCCCGAGCTGCGGCAGAAGTACGGTCATGTCTGGCCGGAGATGGCTGGCGCTTACAGCGTGTACCGCGAATTCTATAAGCCCTATTACGGTTTGGAACTCACGGCAATCCGCGGCTCCGATCTCTTCTCCATCGCGCGCGATGTGGTTCGCTACACCGAAGAAAAGCAGAAGCCCAGTTCCGAGCGGCTTCGCGAGTACCAGGATTCGGCGCTGCCGTCGCTCGAACTGTCCATGTTCTCGCCGGCGCCGATCACCAACTCCATGGAGATCGCGGCTCTTGAAGAGTACTTTCGCTTCCTCCGCCAGGAACTCGGACCGGATCATCCGGTGATTCGCCAACTGGAGTCTGCCGCAACGTACGTCAACACGAGCAAGCTCCAGGATGTGGCCGAAAGGAAGCGTCTGGCCGGGAACCCGGAAGCCGTTCGCAACTCGGACGACGGTATGATTCGCCTTGCCCGCCTTCTCGATCCTTCTGCCCGCGAGCTGCGCAAGCGGTATGAGGATCGGGTGGAGGCGGTGCTGCTGAAGAATCAGGCGGCGCTTGCCCAGGCGCGTTTCGCCACCTCGGGAGACCGGATTTACCCCGATGCCACCTTCACCTTCCGCGTCGCGTTCGGCCCCATCAAGGGCTACGAGGCGAATGGCAAGCGGATTCCCTGGGCCACCCGGATCAAGGGCCTGTTTGAGCGCGCCACCGGCGTTGAGCCGTTCGCGCTGCCCGAGAGCTGGAAGAGCGCAAGGGACCGGGTAGAGATGGACACTCCATTCAACTTTGTCAGCACGGCGGATACGCACGGAGGCAACTCCGGCAGCCCGACCATCGATACCAAGGGAGAGATCGTGGGAATTCTCTTCGACGGGAATATGGAGGGTCTTCCGAACCGCTTCGTATACTCCGACGTTCAGGCCCGCTCCATTCACGTCGCGTCGCAGGGAATTGTGGAAGCGCTCGATGCGGTATACGGCGCGGAGCGGCTGCTGGACGAATTGGGCGTAAAGAAAGCGGCGGCGAAGCGCCGCTAGAATAGTTGAAAGAACTAAGGGGTTGCTGCCAGTGTGATCTGTCGAAGAGACTGCTCGAGATCCCGCGTTGAGAAACCATAGGGCCCCGGCCCGCTCTTGAACACAACACGCCCGTTTCTACCGATCAGGTACATGCGATCGGGCCAAGCCGTATAGGCGAGCTCCGTTCGATTATCGATACTATCCAGAACAGCTGGGACACGAATGCCGAGATTCCGCACGCACGCCAGAGCTGTGGAGGTCCGCTCGTCATCCGATCGCGGCGAGGCAAACAGAACACCATCCTTGACGTTCGATGGCAACTGCCACAGATCGGTGGGATGCGCCTCCTGAATGTATACAATGTAAAACGCCACGCGATCCAGGTACGACTCGTAGAGCCGATTGAGCTCGGGAACCTCCCGGCGAAATGGCGGTCAAGTATAACTGCCGAAGATCAGGACGACCGGCCGTTTCCGCCACTCCTCCGATAGCTTGACTGTGCGGCTGCGATCCGGAGTTGGCAGTGTGAAATCGGGAGCGATATCTCCCACCCCAAGCTGTCCGGCACGAGCGGACATCCACAGTGGCTTGAAGGGAAGAATCATCATCGCAGGCATTGGAACGTTCGACATGATTGCGCCGAAGCGCTCTGGCGGCTGCCGCATCGCAATGTAGAGGCCGGCGCACACGATAACGTATAGCGAAGCCAGCCCAGCCAGTGTGATTCCAAGCAGTTTCAGGCGCACTCAACCTCCCTCTCCTGCCGTTTTTGATCCGGGTATGCGGGAGCGAACAGCATCAGCACCGCTGCAGCCAGCATCAGCGCGGATAGCAACGTGAGAAGCGGGCCGTACGACTGAGTCATGTCAAACACTTTGCCCATCAGCACCGGGCCCACTGCGCCTGCAATCGCGTACGCGGTCCACGTCAAGCCATAGAGCATCGAGAAGGCGCGAAGTCCGAAGTAACGGGTCAACAGATAAGGCGTTACATCCGCCTCCCCGCCGAGGCCCAAGCCGATCAGTGCTGCCGCGAGCAGCGCGACAACGCTCGAAGTCACCGTTGAGAGCAGCAGGATCCCAAGAGCCACACCCGTCAGCAGCACAAAAGATACCCGCGGACCAAAGTAACGATCAAGCAAGCGCCCTGTCAACAGTCGCCCAACCAGGCTCATGCCGCCGAGAACGGAAACGGCGAGGGCCGCCTGTTCTGCGGAGATCCCCCGATCCGTCAACAGGGGCGAAAGATGGGTAATTGCACCGTTTACACCAATGGAGCTCAGAAACAGGGCCGCTACCAATAACCAGAATGCGCGCGATCGTAATCCCTGCTGCGCAGAACAGCCTTCAGTCACCGAGTACAGTTCCCCGCCGGCCTGCGGGCGCTCGCGCACGAACAATGCCGTGAGCGGCAGCCCCATCAGGAGGACGATTATTCCGAATGTTAGATAGGCTGCTCGCCATCCATATGCAACGATGAGCCTCTGGGCGAGGGCCGGAAAGACAATAGCGCCAAAGCCGACGCCTGACATCACCAGTGCGAGCGCGGTTCCCCTCTTGTTGGAAAACCAGCTGGATACAGCCCGCGAGTAACCCATCTGGGTGGTCCCATTCCCAACGATTCCTAGAACGAAGAACGTCGCGTACAGATGAAGCAGGTTGGGGGTCAGCAGCGACAGGGAAGCAAAAGCCACTCCGAATACAGCCATGCACGGAAGCACGACTCGACGCGGCCCGTACCGGTCCAGAAGCCGTCCAAGCACAGGCGAGCAAACCGCCACTGTCATGGCGGCGATCCCGAATGCGGTGGAGATGCTCTCGCGGCTCCAGCCGAACTCCGCACCGAGTGGCTTCAGAAATACACCGAAAGTGAAAACAAGCAGCGACCCGAAGCTGACCATGACGCCGCAAAAGGCGGCGGCGACCACCAGCCATCCAGGGTAGATGCGCGGCTTCGTAATCGGCAGCGCCGATGTGCTATTTCCGGACATACCCGTGGATCGCCGTGCGCTTTCCTCCTTCGCGATGCGCCGCATCCGATAGCGCGTGAACCCCGGTCGCGTCTATCCAGCGGTTGTAGAAGTTGAACAGAGCGCAGACGGTAATGGCGAAGTAGATGGCCTCATCGCTCCACCCCACTGCATACAGGGGTTGCATGTCCTCAGCCGCAATCCGCGGCGAATCGCAGTTCACCTTGTCGATAAACCGGAACAGCGCCTTCTCCTTTTCCTCGAGCCCGGAACTCTCCAGATCGCGGAGCGCGCTCCACACGAGATCCTCGCTGCCAAGCAGTTCCGCCGCGACCGCGGCGTGCGACTTCAGTCAAAACGGGCAGTCATTGCGATAGGAGGTGTATGCTGCGATCAGTTCGCGCAGGCCCGGGCTGATGGGCGCCGGTCCGCGCATGATCTCCTGTGTGAACCGGGCCAGATGCTCGGTTGCCTCGGGACGAAACGCAAAGAGGTGCCAGATCTGTGGGTACTCGGACCCGGCCCGCCGCATCATCTGCAAATTGTCGTAGTACGGACCGGGCTGCGGATTATTCTCCACGCCGGGCAGAAACATCGGCTCCATAGACAGCTTCTCCTCTCAAATCGGCCGCTAAAAAAGAAACTTGAGGGCGGCCTGGAAGACCCGAGGCGGTCCAGCTTCCAGGATGCGCCCGAAATTCGGCGATACGAGGTCGTTCACCGGAACGCCGAAATTGGCGTGGTTGGTGACGTTGAACGCCTCGATGCGCAACTGTGCCCGCAAATGCTCGGACAGGTTCCAGTTCTTGAAAGCCGAGACGTCCAGGGTGCCTTGGCCCGGGCCGCGCGCGATGTTGCGGCCGGCGTTGCCGAAGCGCCCCGCTTCGGTCACGGCATCCAGGCGCCGGAACGACGACCGCGAAACCCACTGCTCGACCGTTCGCGGCCCGAGATTCGGGTCGGCAATCAGGTCCGGCCGGCTGCCCGCGAAGCCGGTAATCTCGGGATGCGATCCCTGCTGCGCCACATTTCGCGTATCGTAGACCGTAAACGGAGTGCCGGATGAGACCGTTGCGATCCCATTCAACTGCCACCCGGCGATCAGTGCTCGGGTGAAGCCATCGAGCGTCCTGCCAAAAGGCAGTTCCCAGGTGGCGCTCGCCGTCCAGCGATGCTTGGCGTCGAACAGGGACAGTCCATGCTCGGCGCGAAGATCGAATGGGTTCTGCGCGATGTCATTCTCGCCCGATACAAGACGCGGCGCCGATCCGGCAACATTCATCGACGAAACGTAATCCAGCGTCTTGGAGAACCAGTATGACGTGCTGAAAGTCAAACCGCGGTTGAAGCGCCGGGCCAGCGTGGTTTGGAGCGCGTGGTAAGTAGAATTGGTGGAATAGTCGATCAGGCCAACCGATGCAAAATCGCACGGGCCACCCGCGGCCGGACAGCCGGCGTGAATCCTCCGGGCATCCACGCTCTGCGAGGAAGCGCCCGGAACGTATACCGCCGGGTTGGCTTCGATGAAGCGGGGGACGCGGGTTCCCTTGGTGCCCACATAGCGGACCTCAAAGAGCACGGAGGAGGGAAGCGATTGTTGGATCGAGAAATTCCAGTTTTGCGCGTATGGCGGCCGGCCCGTCGCAGTTTCGGTCAGCATGGTCACCGGCTTGGGGAAGAAACCAGGACGAAACGGCACGCCTGTTGCGCCCCAGGGATTGGTATAGTTCAGTGCCGGCGGGCCGAGCTGTACGGCTTGAAGGAAGGGAATTGCGCTGACGGCGGCCTGCAGCGGCATGCCCGTGCCATTCGAAAACGAGTCGTAGAAGATCCCGTACGCCGCGCGCAGGCTCATGCGCCCCCTTCCCGTGGGATCGTAGGCGACTCCGATGCGCGGCATCAATCCCTTGTAGTAGAGGCTAAGGATGCGCTTCGCGACCCCAGGATCGCCGGGGAACAGGATGCCCCGTGGCGCGTCGGGAAAAACTTGCGACTGCTGGCCCGGCGCGAACTGATTCAAGCGGTCGCGGATCTCCGAGAACGGCGAATTGATCTCGTAGCGCAAACCGTAGTTGAGCGTTAGCTTGGACGTGACACGCCACTGGTCCTGAGCGTACCCGCTCGCTTCAAAGCTGCGCAGGCCGCGCTGGAAATCGCCCCCACCCTGAAAGAACACAACAGGAAAACCGGTCAGAAAGTTCGCAAACGAGCTGTTGGTCGGAAACGGCGCGAACACGAAAAAGCCGTTTGCCGCAATCCCCTGGCTGGTGTTGATCTGGGTACGCCGGAAGTCGCCGCCGATCTTGATGGTGTGGGAGCCCCGTACCAGCGACAGCGCCTCGTAAATCTCGTACTCGTTCTGCACGCTGTTGCGCGGACCCGTAATCGGGTTTCCGACGCTCGCATACCCGTTCACGATGAAGTAAGGCGGCCCGAGGGCCGGCTCGAACGTGTTGTCGTATTGAAAGCCCAGAGATCGCGGCGAGTCGTGGTTAAAGCGCTTGTCGAAAAGGAACTTATAGCGGGAGAACGCAACCCGCAAATTGTTCAGGGTCCGCGGACCGAACAGGTGCGTATGCGAAACGGTCGCGGAATGGGACCGGATGTCGTCGCCGGTGGGAAACCCCGGCACGTCGGCGCCGCGGATGGAAAGCGGGTTGAAATTCGATCCGGATGATGTCGCGTAGCGGATTGCGAACTGGTCTTGTTCCCGGGCGATCGCGTCGATCCGGATACCCCCCTGGTCGACTTCGTTCCTCAGGACCTCGGTGGCGCGGAACAGCGAGGGCGATACGTTGCCCAGCGGATAGAACTCGAGGACGCGCTGCGACACCGGATTGAGAGCCTGGCTGGGAATGCGGTTGCCCGGGAATGGCTGCCCAGTCAGAAAATTCACCAACAGGTTGTTCGTGCTCGGGTCCTGGAGAGCGGAGAAGTCGCCGGCGCGCTCGGCCGGAGTCGGCACCGTAGCCGTTTTCGTGACACCCTGGCGGTTTCGAAAGCCTTCGTAGTAGCCGAAGAAGAACAGCTTGTTGCGACGGATGGGCCCGCCCAAGGTAGCGCCGTACTGGTGCTGCTTCAGCGGTTCCACGTCCGCGGAGAAGAAATTTCGCGCGTCCACGGCGTCGTTGCGTCCGAAGTAGTAGACGGAACCGTGGAGGGAGTTGCCGCCGGACCGCGTGATCACCGAAATTGAGGCTCCGCTGGTGGAACCGTACTCGGGAGGCGCAGTGTGCGTGAGAATGCGGAACTCCTGGAGCGCGTCAATCGGTGTTCGGATCGCAAAGCCGCCATCCATCCGGTTCACGTTGCGCACTCCGTCGAGCAGATAGTTGTTCGACTCGGGGCGCTGGCCGTTTACCGCGAAAGCCTGGGTTGCCTTTATGGAGCCGCCCGCGCTGATGACTCCGTTCGTGAGAGGTACGACTCCGGCTTGCAGCAGACCCAGTTGGGTGAAGTTGCGCCCATTGAGCGGGAGATCCGTGATGTGGCGCTCGGTGACCGTCTGGCCCAACGTGTTCGAATCGCGATCCACCGTCTCGGCCACCGCCGACACGTCCACCTGGTCTTGCCCGGTGATGACAAGTTCGAGTGAAAGCCGGATGGTACGATCGATTTCCACCTTCACCTGTGGCAAGCGCAACGGGGCAAACCCTTCGGCTTCGATAATCAACTCATAGTCGCCGGCCGCAAGAGAGGGAAAAGTGAAAAGTCCGGTTTCCGCCGTCGTTCGAAGCTGGTCGTGTCCGGTCTGCTTGTGTTTCACGATGACGCGGGCGCGTGGCACGGTGGCGCCGGATGGATCGGTTACCGAGCCGCTGATGCCGCCGGTCGGATCCTGGGCGTTTGCAGTTGGGAAAAGCAAACAGAGAACAGCAGCGAGGTGCAGCGATTGATAGCGACGCATCAGCACTGAGCAGGATAGCGATGGTTGCCGGGATGAGGCAATAGTCTTTTCGCATTACCGGACACAGCACGGAACCTCGCGCGTCAGCAAGCGGATTTGAAAGTGTCCACCAGTCGTACGACTACTTCAGGCCGGTCACGATGCGCGCCGCGCGCAGGCCGCCAGCGCGTTGGATGCCCGGAACGAAGAAGCGGTCGATGAAATCGGCATCTTCACCCTTGAAGTCCTTCAAGTCGGCTTCGAGCGTGACGCGCTTGCCGGCAACCGCGGCCGCGAAGAGACACCAAACGGCGGCCCTTCCTTGCCCCACCAGACGAAGCTCGGAAGCGCCGCTCTGCTCCAGCGCCTTGAGCGCCGTGAGAATGTCCTGCACGCGGTTGGCATCTTCGGTCTGATTGAAGGTCAAATAGTGCCGGGGAGACCGGTCGCGCGGTCCTCGCGCGGCGCCGGTCTGAAACGCGTCGATGGTCATCACGTTTTTTCGAGCGCTCGCCAGAGTCCGAAAAGCGTCCGTCTTTCGTGCGGCTTCGGCGCCTTCGCCGTTCACAATCAGCGTCGCGGGGCCGGCGGCCTTCGCCCAGAAGCCGCTGACGCGGTCGCCTCTTCCGGGACGGCCGAGAAGCAGGCGTTCGCCCGTTTGCTCAATGCTCACGCTGTCGGGCCACTCGGCGAGCAGCGCATATCGAAGGCGCTCGCGAAACTCCTCCACGCCGCTGGTGGCATCGTTTTGCCGCTTGGCATGGGAAATCCACTGCTCCACCAAAGCTTCGAAGCTCAGCGCCCCTTCCGGCAACGGCCGCCCGTGCAGCGCCAGCATGTCCTGCAACTTCTCCACGCGCACCGGCTTCTCGGTGAATTGCGACACATCACGGGCTTCCAGAACACGTCGCCCGAAAAATCCGTATACTGCCTCCCGGCTGGCCTGATTGTAGTTGTGCGGCGCGTCAATCTGCTTCTCCTCCACATACGCGGCACGATCGTAGAGAGCATAGATGGACCGAATGGCTGGAAACTCTTCGCGGGGGGTGTTGCGCGTCCAGTCGCCGGTGGCGGAAACCATCAGCATGGGGCGCGGGGCCATCATGGCGCCGATCTCCACGTTGAAGGCGCGCACACGCAGGTTGGGCGCATTCTCGCATGGCGAGCCGCCCTGCATGATGGCGGAGATCATATTCACGGGCGCGGAGAACGCCACACGGTCGTCGACGGCGGTCAGAAGAAAGGTCTGCGTTCCGCCGCCGGAAGCGCCCGTCGCGCCGATGCGTTTGGCATCCACTTCCGGCAGAGATTCAAGGAAGTCGACTGCACGGATGGAGTTCCAGAGTTGAAGCCCCAGAGGACCGAAACTCCAGAGCTGCTCGCGGGGACCGCCGAAGGCATGCGGCGTCTGAACTGTGTCGTTATAGCCCACCATGTCGTAAGCGAAGACCACGTATCCCTGCCGGGCGAGGTTAATGGCGCGCGCCGGAATCGAGCCCAGCGGCTGGTGCTCGATGCGGCCGTAGGTCCAGTGGCCATGGGGCGAGACGACAGCCGGCAATTTGCCGGAACGGCCGATGGGGCGGTAGAGATTTCCACCCAGGAAGTAGTTCGGCAGCGTCTGAAGCAGGACCTTTTCTATCGAGTAGTCCTTGTGCTCGATGCGGCCAAAAATCCGCGGCGTCAGAGGCGTCTTCTCCGGCATGGGCGTCAATCCGGAAGCCGAAAGAATCTGCTTGCGGAGATGAGTCCTCCGCTGTTCCCACTCGGCCAGAGTCTTGTACTCCGGCATCTTGAAATGGGTGTCGGTGTTCGGAGGATTCGTATTGCGGGCGTCTTCAGACGGAATTTGCGCGAAGGCGGAGGAGGCCAGGAGCAGGATCGCGGGGAGTCGCATAGATGGGAACATAATAACGCCGATCGGCTAGACTGATGAATTGCTCCCCGTTCCCGATCTTCCCAGGACGCGCGTGTGCGCGGTCAGCTACCTGAACACCGTTCCGCTAGTGTGGGGGATGCTCCACGGCCCGCAACGCGACGCCTTCGATCTCTCGTTTTCGGTTCCGTCGGAGTGCGCCGACCGCGTCTCATCCGGAGCGGCGGACATCGGCATCATCCCGTGCGTGGAACTGCTCCGGCAGGACCTGAAGATGGTTCCCGGTCTCGGGATCGTCTCCCGCGGGCCGGTCCGCAGCATCCTGCTCATCTCGAAGAAGCCGCTTTCCGAAGTCCGCACCCTGGCCGGCGACGTCAGTTCCCGCACATCGGTTGCTCTCACGCGCATCGTGCTGGCGCGGCGGTACGGTGCATTGCCCGAAGTCGTTTCAAGACCGCCCGACCTGGCGCGAATGCTGGAAGCCGCCGACGCTGCGCTGATCATCGGCGACCCGGCGCTACGCCTCGACCCGGCCGGATTGCCGTGGGCCGTTCACGACATGGGCGCGGAGTGGACCGGGCTGACGGGTCTTCCCATGGTGTTCGCGGTTTGGGCCGGCCGCTCGGATGCGGTCACTGAAGACGCGGCGCGCGTCTTTCACGAATCGTACAGCTACGGCAGGAGCCATCTGGAGGAGATCATTCGGCAGGAGTCGGAGTCGCGGGGTCTGCCGCCCGAGCTGGCCCGCGAGTACCTGACTCGCCGGATCGTCTTCGAGGTCGGTGACGCGGAGCGGAAAGGCCTGGAGCGATTTCTCGAATACGCCCGCGAGCTGGCGTGACTGAACAGGTATCCTGTTAAACGATGCGCTGTTCATCGCTTCTTCTTGCCTTCGGTCTATGCGGGCAACAAACGCCGCAACAAGACAGCTTGCGCGACTACTACAACACGACGTATCGGGTGAACGAGGATGGTGTCTACAATCCCGCGCCCAACGCTTTTCTTGTCCAGGTCGTGCGGAACCTTAGACCAGGACGGGCACTCGACGTCGGCATGGGGCAGGGGCGGAACACGATTTACCTGGCCCAACAGGGATGGAAAGTCGTCGGGCTCGATATCTCGGATGAGGGCATCCGCCAGGCGAAGAATCAGGCGCGCAAGCTGAACCTGAACATCGAAACCGTGAACAGCCGGATTGAAAACTTCGATTTTGGCCAAGAGCAATGGGATCTTATTTTGTTCTGCTACCTCGATCCGCGGCCTTACGCTCAAAAGGCTCTCGCAGCGCTTCGCCCTGGAGGCGCCATCATCGTCGAAGGTTTTCACAAGCGCAGCAGCAAGTCGCGTTTGATGGCGGGCTGGTTTGAAGACAACGAATTGCTCAAGCTCTTTCCGCTCCTCCGCGTTCTGCATTACGAGGATGTGCTCGCAAAGCAGGATTGGGGTTTCCAGATGATTGAGCCGAATAGGCTGGTGCGGTTCGCTGCCGTCCGGTCTGTCCCAGAACCGCCGGGATGCCGCTGGGAAGGAAAAGCGTACAAAGAAGGTGAGAGTGTCTGCTGGGGACCACAGCAATGGCGCTGTGATCCGAATGGCTGGGCACGCACGGGCGATTGTCCCAAATAGATCAGCGCTGCGCCGGGCCGATGAATGTGGGACGCTAGTGCAAGCTCGAGAGGAACGCGCGCAGCTCGCGAAGAACAGTTGCCTCGTGGGAGAGAAATACATAGTGATCCCCTCCCGGCACTTCAACAACGCGTCTGTCGGCCGCTCCGTCTCGGAATGATCGTATCGCGCGCGCCCGCGTTCCAGGCCCCCTTGGCTCCCAGGCGCCGCCCTACGCTGCCGTCCGGAGTGGAATCGTAGATGTTGCGCAACTCAGCTTCGGGTGGCGTAATCCCGAGGAGGCGGGTCCACCAGGCTTGCAGAGCCTTGAAGCTTTTCAGGTCGGGTTCGCCCGGCGCCGGCGAAGGAAGCTTTCTCATAATTTCCCGGAGTTTGGTATCTGTGTCGAGTCCGGTAAGGTCATCAGCCGCGGCGTCGAGGTAGATCAGCCCCGCGATACGGTCGGAGCGTCGCGCGCCTATCGAAGTCAGCTCCTGTCCGGCGATGGAGTGCCCCGCCAGCACGGGCGCCTTGAGTTTTAGAAATTCAAGAACAGCGAGTACATCATCCGCCAATCGCTCGTCCGTGTACCCCGACTCGGGATAGCTGGACTTGCCGAATCCGCGGCGCGTGATACCGTACACGCGGAAGCTGCGAGCGAGTTTAGGAGCGAACTCATCGTAGATGTGGGCCGTATGTCCGAGGCTGGCCAGCAGCACGACAGGCCGGCCGGCGCCGCCCCACTCCAGAACCTCCAGCCTCACGCTGGAATCCACCTGCACAAACTCCACGCGGTGCGGCGATGGGTCGTGCCAGAATGAGATCTCATCCGAACGCCATCGCAAGAGGAGACAAGCCAGAAGCAGGACTGAGCCACCCGATAACGTGCGTGTCCACATTTGCCCTATCCTGTTAAGCGATGCGCAGTCTATCGTTCTTTCTTCTCGCCGCCTTGGCCGTCCATGGCCAGACACAACAGTACGATCTTCTCATCCGTGGCGCGCGCGTAATCGACGGCACGGGAAACCCGTGGCACTTGCCGACATCGGCGTGCGGGGCGACCGCATTGCGGCGATCGGTAGATTAACCGGCGCTTTGGGGAAAACTACCCTCGACGCGAGCGGCCTTGCTGTCGCGCCCGGGTTCATCGACATCCATACCCACGCGCGCCGCGCCATCGCCAAGCTGCCGTCCGCCGAGAACTATGTGCGGCAGGGCGTGACCACGCTGATCGAGGGCAACGACGGCGGCTCGCCGCTTCCCATCGGCGAGTATCTGGGCAAGCTGCCGCCGCTCGGCGTGAACTACGGACTTTTCGTCGGACATGGAACGGTGCGGCAGGCGGTGACCGGGCTTGAGAACCGCAAAGCCACGCCGGAGGAGATCGAGAAGATGAAGGCGCTGGTCGAGCGCGCCATGCGCGAGGGCGCGCTGGGCCTTTCGACCGGCCTTTTCTACGTCCCCGGCAATTATGCCCCAACCGAGGAAGTCGTCGAGCTGGCCAAGGTTGCGGCGCGCCATGGCGGCATGCACATCTCGCACATGCGCGACGAAGCGGCGGGCGTCGCGGATAGCGTGAAGGAGACCATACGCATCGGCGAAGAGGCCGGATTGCCGACGCAGGTGACCCATCACAAGATCATTGGAGCGGCATTCTGGGGCAGGAGCGAGGAGACCCTGCGGCTGGTGGAGGAGGCGCGGGCGCGCGGCGTGGACGTCACCATCGACCAGTATCCTTACACGGCTTCGAGCACCGGAACGGCAGCGATGTTTCCGCAATGGTCGCTGGCCGGAGGTTCGAAGGAGCTGATGAAGCGCCTGGACGATCCGGCGACACGGAAACGGATCAAGGCGGCGATCGCGGAGAACATCCGCACCAACCGGGGTGGAGGCAATCCCAAAAACGTGGTGATGGCGAGTTGCGCGCACGATGCCTCGCTGGCCGGCAAGAACCTCGCGCAGATTACCGACGAGCGCGGCCTCACGCCCGATTTCGAAAACGCCGCCGAAGTGGCCATTGAGATTCAACGGAAGGGCGGATGCTCGGCAATCTATCACGCCATCGACGAAAGCGATCTGGAGCGCATTCTGCGCTATCCCTTCACGATGGTCGCCTCCGACGGCCATATCCCCATTTTCGGCGAAGGCGTGCCGCATCCGCGCAGCTATGGCGCCTTCGCCCGGGTGCTGGGCCGCTACGTGCGCGAGCGCAAGACGATTTTGCTCGAGGATGCGATACGGCGTATGAGCTCCTTGCCGGCAGCGCGGCTTCGGCTCTACGACCGCGGCATTCTGCGCGCGGGAATGAAGGCCGATCTGGCGATCTTCGATCCGGCAGCGGTGGCCGACAAAGCCACGTTCAGCCAGCCGCACCAGTACGCGGTGGGAGTGCGGGACGTACTGGTGAACGGAAAGTTCGTGCTGCGCGACGGCAAGATGACGGGAGAGAAACCCGGCTCGGTGTTGCGCTGAGCCCCCAACAACCGCTTCCTCCGGTCGCGGCTCGGAAGCCCATTATGAGCCGCGACCGGAGCAAGCGGTTACATTACATCGCTACTGCCGTAACGATATCCAGAAGCAGCTTCGTGCCGTTGGACAGGCTCTTGACGGAGATGCGCTCGTCGTTGCCGTGCGAGCGGCTTTCGTTGTTGTCGCGCACGAAGACCGGCACGCCGTAAACGGCCATGCCCTTCTCGCGGAGGAACGCGCTGTCCGTCGCGCCCCTGCCCATGTAGGGAACCACCACGCTGTTCGGCCTGGACTTTGAAAGAACCCGTTCCATCGCCTTGTACAGGTCCGTGGTCAGCGAGCTGGGTTCGGTGGCCGGCATCTCCTGACCGCCCGCGGAGGCTACTTCCACGGCGGGATCGTTGATGATCTGCCGGAAGCGCGCCATTACTTCTTCGCGCGTTTCGTTCGGCAGGCGGCGCACGTCGACTTGCGCTTCGGCGCGGTTGGGGATCACGTTGATCTTCGTGCCGGCGTTCAGCATGGTCGGTGAGACCGAGGTGCGAAGCTGCGCGTCGAATTCCGGGTCGCGCGTCCGGATCTGGTTCGCGGTGGAGATCGCGGTGGGCGCGGTCAGCG
>JBBDWK010000089.1:0-16884 GCA_040902885.1 Bryobacteraceae bacterium
AATCGTGATCGACATCAGTTCGGAACGCTGATCGCCATCCCTCGGAATCCGCACACGGAAGACGAGAGCGTTTAGAATGCTGAAGATCGCGGTGTTTGCGCCGATTCCCAAGGCCAGGATAGTCACGGTTACGGCGGCAAAGCCGGGACTGCGCACAAATATCCGCAAGCTGTAGCGGATGTCTTGCCGAATCGATCCCATCGGCCACATTATCGTTCAAACCGTTCAAGGTCTTCAGAGGAATCTGTGGGTCATTGATACGTCCGAATGGCGGCCGGAAGCTCGGCTCGCGTAGCCGGCGAACCCGATGGCCGGGAGTAGTGCAGGTTCCGGCATTCCTAAACGATCATTTCGGCCAAGTTCCGCGAGGCCGACTCGTGCGCCAAGGTCAGGTGAACGCTACGGCGTTTACTCGGGATCTATTAGGAAGACTCAGCCGTGGGCCTTTCGCCGCAAAGGTCATTTGCGCTCGGCAGGCATGTGTGAGCGGAAGTAGTCGATTGCTTTATTCAGATGCTGCTCAGTCAACCCGTCGTTGTCGATTCCGTGGCCCTGGCCGCGGTAAACAATCAACTCGGCCGGACGGCCCGCCTTGCGTAGCGCATCGTAGAAGGCCAGCGTATCCAGATAGCGGCTCCCACCGCCTGGAATGCTGTCCTTATCTCCGATCATCAACAAGAGCGGGGTTTGTATGCGGTCCACGTGTTTCACTGGCGAAATGCGATCGTACAAGCCGGGAGAGTGTTCGGGTCTTTTACCGCCCAAGAAGTTCGGAATCGTATCGTCTCCTCTTGGCTGGTTGGCTCGGTAGTATCCCAGCCAGTCCGCGACCCCAGCAAACGAAACCGCCGCGCGGAAGGCTGTGGTTTGCGTCAGAAGCTGATCGATGGCGCTCGCACCGGTGCTGAAGCTGTAAAGGAACATCCGGTCCCGATCGACATCGCCCCGACCAACCAATTCCTCAACCCCGCTCATGACATCGTCAGTCAGCACTTCCACTGGGTCACGATCTTTTGCAGACCCGACGTAAGCGTCCCCAAAACTGGATATCGGAAACGCGAAGGGAGCCCGATGGTTCGGATAGAACACCGCAAAGCCGGCCTTCACGAAGGCGTAATTTCCTAGCAGTCCGATATTCAGGAAACGGTTCTGCCAGCCCGAATATGGATCGACGATGAGCGGAACCCGGCTCCGGCCGTTCGGGCGTGCCAGCACGCCTTGCAATTCCTCGCCATGCGTATTTTTCCAACGGACCACCTCCTGTGTCCAAGCCTCGCTCCACTTGGCTGTCTGCGGGTTCGGATCCCATAGCTGATAGACTTTGTCTGCCTTGTCCTTAATCCAGATCGCGCCATGGTGCGAAGAATCGCTCTGAACCCAAGCCACAACGTCATTGGCCGCGGCCAACCCGCCAAGCCCGCGGAGGGCGGCACTGCTGCTCATTTGCTCGAAACGCCCGTCCTGGCTTAAGCGGCCGAAGGCGATGTCGGCGCCGTTGCTCAAGAGCACCCAGAAAGACGTCGAGTCGGCTGCCCATTGATAGCCTCGAATCGGCAAATCCGAGACTTTCCGGGAATCGCTACTCTCCCCGTCACAGCGGCAGAATAGGTTCAAAGCTGTCTCTGGTCTCGCGGAGTCTAAATAAGCGATCTTCGCGCCGTCCGGGGATCGCATCACAACGGTGACTCGCGGCGTTCCCTTGACCTTAGGACTTTCTTCCGCCTTCGCAGATGGACGTGCGGCCGATCTCACGGCTTTCGCGTTCAATGAAGTCGCGATCTCCCAGTGGTCAGGGCCGAGCTTGAAGTACAACTCCGCGCCATCGGCTGAGAGCGCAAGTTCCCTGGGTACTTGAAGAGCTTGCAGTTGACGAATGGACTGTGCGGTTCCGACCCTGGCGAACAGGGCCAGCGTGATCGCGCAGGCAAGCGGACCACTCCTACGGATACGCCTCATGCCCATCGAGTTTATCGGATGTCAGAGAACAGTGCCGTGCCAATTCCGAACAGGGCCACGAACCTTACAAGGCTGTGAAGAGTGACCTCAACGACTTGCCGCGATAGATCGTCACTTGTCGCAGAGCGTTTACCAACCGCATCTCCTGGCGTGATCAACGTAGTTCCTCTCGGGAGTTTCGTTGAAATCCTGGCAGATCTCCGGAATAAGAGCAATAGCTTGTCGAGGCGGGACGGCGAGCCCCGTCTAGAAGCGGTTTATGGTAGAGATTTCGCCGCTACTCGCTTCTGCGCCATGGAACTGATCACGATTCTAAACGGCTGTCATCGCTTCAGGGGTTTTGTCTACCAGCACGCCCACTTCAGTGCCGACAAGAAGAGCATCGAAGTGGCCGTGCGACCTCGCAAGGGTGGTGTTGTGACTGTCGAAGAAGTTCCCTGGGCCGACGGCAAACGCACACTGACCAAAGCCTATATGCTTTTCCTAGCCCGTTGGGCGCGGCGGCTGTCATGGAAAGAGACGGCGGAGGCTTTTCGCACATCCTGGGACAAGGTTTTCGACGCAGTTGAGCATGTCGTTAGCTGGGGTCTGGAACACCGCACGCTCGGACAGATCGACGCCATCGGCGTCGATGAAATCCAATACGCTAAGGGACACAACTATCTGACGCTCGTCTATCAGATCGACCTCGGCATCACGCGCCTGCTTTGGGTGGGCAAGGAAAGAACCATCGAATCCTTCCAAGGGTTCTTCACCGTCGTCGGCGAAGAAATCGCCTCGAAGATCGTCTTCGTCTGCTCCGACATGTGGGAGCCGTACCTGAAGGTAATCCGCGAGAAATGCTCCGAAGCCCTGCATATCCTCGACCGTTTTCACATCGTTGCCAAAATGAACAAGGCTCTCGATGAGGTCCGCGCCGGAGAATCGCGCCGCATGGCCCTGGAAGGTCTGGCTCCCGTGCTGAAGAAATCGCGCTGGCTACTGCTGAAGCGCGAAGAGAATCTGAGAACCGAACAGCGCTTCCGGCTACGCGATCTGCTCCGCTACAACCTGATGACCATCCGTGCTTACCTTCTTAAGGAAGCTTTTCAGCAGCTCTGGGATTACAACTCCCCAGTCTGGGCCGGAAAGTTCCTCGATGAGTGGTGCCGCCAAGTCATGCGGTCCCGCATCGAGCCCATGAAGAAGATCGCCCGATCATTGCGTCAACATCGCGAACTGATACTCAACTATTTTCGGGCTCAAAAACTGCTCTCAAGCGGCGTTGTCGAGGGTCTGAACAACAAAGCCAAAGTCACTATGAGAAAGTCCTACGGCTTTCGCACCTTCCGTGCTCTCGAACTCGCACTCTATCACTCGCTTGGCAAGCTGCCGGAGCCCGAATCCACCCACGAATTCTTCTGACGAACCGGCGTGCCGGCCTTCGCGGCGCTACTCCTTCAGAAACTGTTTGATAGAGCGTGTGGCTTGGCGGATGCGTTGTTCGTTTTCCACCAGCGCGAAGCGCACGAAGCCCTCGCCCAGGGGACCGAAGCCGATGCCCGGCGAGACCGCCACCAGCGCTTTCTCCATCAGCAGTTTGGCGAACTCGAGCGACCCCTGCGCGCGAAAGCGCTCCGGCACCTGCGCCCAGAGAAACATGGAGCCTTTCGGCGGCTCGACCGGCCAGCCCGCGGCATTCAGCCCGGAAACGAGCACGTCGCGGCGCTTCTGGTACATCGCGCAGATCTTGCGCGTTTCCTCTTCGCACTCGCGCAATCCGATGATGGCGGCAATCTGAATGGGCTGAAACACCCCATAGTCGAGATAGCTCTTGATCCGCGCGAGGGCGCCGATCATTTTGGGGTTTCCAAGGCAGAAGCCCACGCGCCAGCCCGCCATGTTGTAGCTCTTGGACATGGAGAAGATTTCGACCGCCACTTCCTTGGCGCCCTCCACCTGCAGGATACTGGGCGCGCGGTAGCCGTCGAAGCACAAGTCGGCGTAGGCGAAATCGTGCACGATCATGGACCCGTGGCGCCGCGCCAGCGCGACCACTTCCTTGAAGAAGTCCAGATCCACGCAAGTGGTGGTCGGGTTGTGCGGGAACGAGATCAGAATGAGCTTCGGCTTGCGCGTCGAAGTTTCGTAGAGATGCTCCAGTCCGTTCAGAAAGCTGGACGCGTCCGGCATGGGCAGCATGCACGCGTGCCCCTCCGCCATGATCACGCCGTACTGGTGAATGGGATACGCCGGGTTCGGAGAAACCACTGCATCGTCCGGACCTACCACCGCAAACAACAAATGAGCCAGCGCGTCCTTAGCGCCGATGGTGACGATGGCTTCCTTCTCCGGGTCCAGGTCCACATCGTAATTGCGCTTGTAGCGCTTTACAATTTCCTGGCGAAGATGAGGAATCCCTTTGGATTGAGAATAGCGATGATTGCGCCGGTTGCGGGTGGCCTCGACCAGCTTGTTCACAATCGCCCGCGGCGTCGCGCCGTCCGGGTTGCCCATTCCCAGGTCGATCACATCCTGCTGCTCCGCGCGTGCCCGAGCCCTCATCTCATTGATAACCGCGAAAACGTACGGCGGCAGCTTTCCAATGCGATAAAAGTCTTCGGAAGTCTCGGACATTTTTTTATTCTACGCGACCTGCCGCCGGAGCGCCCCGCTGCTTCATCTCCAGATAGGCGCGGCGGCTCTCCACGATCGCCTTGCGGGCTTCTTTTGGACCCTGCCAGCCCTGGAGGCGAGTCTGCCTCCCTTCCAGCTCTTTGTATATGGTGAAGAAGTGCTCGATCTCCCGCCGCACGTGCGAGAAGATCTGATCGAGCGTGTGAATCTGGTCGTAGCGCGGGTTGCGATTCGGAACCGCCAGGATCTTCTGATCCGCTTCGGTGTTGTCGATCATGTCGAGCATGCCCACCGGACGCACCTCGATCATGCAGCCTGGGAAGCTGGGCTCGCCCACCAGAACCAGCACATCCATGGGGTCGCCATCGTCGGCGGTGGTTCCGGGAATGAAGCCGTAATCGCCGGGATAGTGCATGGGCGAGTAAAGCGCGCGATCCAGGCGGAAGACACCCAGGTTTCCGTCATATTCGTACTTATTGGCGGAGTTCTTGGGGATCTCGACAATCATCCGGACAAGCTCCGGACACTCCGGCCCCGGGTCCAGATCGTACAGCGATGGGCTCTCCGGTTTAGAGGAAATAGTCCTTAACCTTTTCGAACAGACCTTTTTCAGCGGGTTCATTCTCGATCGGCAGCGTCTCGGCAAGCTGCTCGAAGAGTTTCTTCTGATCGCGCGTCAACCGCGATGGCACTTTGACGTTGATGTGTACATACAGGTCGCCGCGCCCATGGCCGTTGACGTGCGCAACGCCCTGATTGCGAAGCTTGAACCGGGCGCCGTGCTGGGTGCTCTCCGGGATAACCAGGGTGTGCGGGCCGCCCAAAGTGGGAACGCTGATCTCGGTGCCCAGCGCCGCCTGCGCGATGTTGACCGGAATGGTGCAGTGCAAGTCGCTCTGCTGCCGCTCGAAGAAGGGATGCTCCTTCACCGCCAGGACCACATACAGGTCCCCCGAAGGACCCCCGTTCACGCCCGCGCCGCCTTCCTGCTGCAGGCGCAGGTGCGTGCCGTTGTCCACTCCCGCCGGAATCTCTACCTTGATCTTGCGCTGCGTCTGCCGCATGCCCTGGCCGCGGCAGTCCCGGCATGGGTTGCGGACGATTTTGCCCGCGCCCCCGCAGTGGCTGCAGGTGCGGCGGATCGAGAGGAAGCTCTGCTGATAATAGACCTCTCCACGGCCGTGGCAGGTGGGACAGGCGACCGGTTCCGTGCCCGGTTCGGCGCCTTTGCCGCTGCACCTCTCGCAAGTGCGCATGGCCGGTACCTGGATCTCCACGCTGGTTCCGAAAACGGCGTCTTCGAAGGAAATTTCCAGATCGTAGCGGATGTCGTCGCCGCGCTGCGCCCGGCTGCGCCGCCGGCCTCCGCCGCCCCCGAAGATATCGCCGAAGCCGAAAAGGTCGCCGAGGATGTCGCTGAAATCCGAGAAGGCGTTGGGATCGAAGCCACCTGCCGTGGAGTTCGCCACGCCCTGATGGCCGAAGCGATCATAGGCCGCTCGCTTCTGGACGTCGCTGAGCACACTATACGCTTCCGCGGCCTCTTTGAACTTCTCCTCGGCCTCATGGTCGCCGGGATTGCGGTCCGGGTGGTGCTTGAGCGCCAGTTTCCGGTAGGCGCTCTTCACCTCCTGGTCTCCCGCCTCGCGGTTGACGCCCAGTATCTCGTAATAATCTCGCTTTGACACCGTATTCACTAATCTAATCTTCCTAGGAAGGCTTTACCGCAACGCGCACCATGGACGGGCGCAACAGCTTGCCTTTGAAATTGTACCCCCGCTGGAACTCTCCCAGCACGGTCTGATCCTCGGCTTCCTCGGACGGGACGCGCTCAACGGCCTGATGCTGGTAGGGATCGAACTTCCGTCCCGCCGCCTGAATCGGTTCCAGGCCCAGCTTTTGGAGCGTGTCCTGGAGCCGCTGATGAATCAACTCGATCCCTTTGACATACTCCTTATCGGCCGACTCAACCTTGAGAGCGCGCTCGAAGTCGTCCAGAATCGGCAAAATCTCCCGGACAACCTCCATGCCGGCGTATTGGACGAACTCCGTCCGCTCCTTCTCGGCCCGGCGGCGGAAATTGTCGAATTCGGCCTGGCGCCGCAGGAGCCGGTCCTGGAAATCCGCCTTTTCGCCGATCAGCCGGTCGCGCTCGGCGGCGAGAGCCTCGAGTTTCGCCGATTCATCGACCACCGCGGGCGACTCCTCGGTGGCAACAGAAGGTGGATTGTCTTCCCGATTCTCCGTACTCACAATTTTAGATTAGCAAAAGCGCCCGCTTTTTCAGCCGGCCACGTGTTCAAAGGCGTTCCGCATGTGCAATACGGCGGAGATCACCCGCTCATATTGCATGCGCATCGGGCCAAGAACCGCGATGCGGGTGGAAATGCCGCCCGGAAGGGTGAACGACAGCCCAATCAGCGCCAGCTCGCGCATGGCCGGGTGCGCCTCTTCCAGACCCACCTGCACGCGAAGATCTTCCGCGGCAGGATCGAGGAACTGGTCCAGGATCTCGATCATCCGTTTCTTTTCTTCGAGCGCGCGGAAGAGGTCGCGCATGGTCTCCCGGGTGAGGTGCATGTCCAGGCCCACCAGGTTGGAGGCGCCCTCCATATGAATCTCGGGACGCTGGTCCACTTCCAGAAGCCCTTTGGAATACAGCGTCTGGAGGCGCCCCAGGATCTCGTCATAGGCCGCCCGCTCGTGCTCCATGCGGCGCAGCAGCTCGCTTCGCACCTCCCCGAGCGGCCACCCGGCGAAGTTCCGGTTGACGTAGTTGCGGATGGAATTCAATTCATCCTGGGAGATGGATTCGTCCAGCGTCGCCAGCCGGTTGCGAACCATCCGGTCTCTGGTGACCAGGATCATGAGCACTCGGCGGTCGGGAAGAGCCAGCAGCTCGATCTGTTCCAGAACCTGGCTCCCCGACGGCATCGCGAGGGCAATTCCCATGTTGCGGGTCAATTCGGTCAGCAGATGCGAGGAACGCTCCACGCGCCCCACCACCGTCTCGACCTCGCGCAACTCGTCGCGGAGCCGCTTGGCATCCGCGGCATGCACGCGCCTGGCGTGCAGAGATTTCACGTAGCAACGGAAGGCCTTGACGGTCGGTATGCGGCCCGCCGAAGTGTGGGGTTGGGATAAATAGCCCTCGTCCGCCAAATCCGCCATGGTGTTGCGGATGGAGGCGGCGCTCAAAGAGTCCCGCCGCCGTTTCGAGATGGTCCTCGATCCGACGGGTTCCCCGGTTTCGATGAAGGTTTTGACGATCGAGGCCAGAACTTCCTGATCTCTCGGCG
Organism: Bryobacteraceae bacterium; assembly: GCA_040902885.1. Lineage (GTDB taxonomy): Bacteria > Acidobacteriota > Terriglobia > Bryobacterales > Bryobacteraceae > JBBDWK01. The sequence goes on from JBBDWK010000089.1 coordinate 7,872, forward strand.
TCAGTTCGTCCTCTCGCTGCATACGTTCAATGGAAACGTGTGCTTCCTAACGAGATTGTAGAGGTCCCACCGATGTTGGTCAACTCGGGACGCGCCGATCGCCCCCGAAGCCTGGCCCTCCCCTTGCTATCTTTGAGCGCCGGGCGTTGTCTCCTGAGCGAGACGAATCCGCGCGTCTTCCAGCTTTTTCTTGATCTTGGCGATCTGTCCGCGATCCACTTCCGCTTCGGAACTTGACTCCCACTCCCTAACGGCAGCCTGCCACTGGGCAATCGCATCCCGGATCTTACCCTGCTTCCAATAGACGTCGCCCAGATGATCGTGCACCGTCGGGTCGTTGCCTACGCGATCGATAGCTTTCTTCAGGTTATTCTCGGCTTCGTCGAATTCGTTGAGCCGGAACTGCACCCAGCCCAGGCTGTCCAGATAGGCGCCGTTTTGCGGATCGAGCTCCAAAGCGCGCACGATCAGCTTGCGCGCCTCTTCCAGACGCACGTTTCTGTCCGCCAGCATGTAACCGAGGTAGTTGAGCGCGCCGGCGTTGTCCGGGTTGATCTCGAGGACCTTGCGGAACTCAGCTTCCGAGGCGTCGTAATTCTTCGACTTCTCATACATGGCGCCCCGCATGAAGTGAACGCCTTCTTTGTCCTCGGCCGTGCTGGAAAGCTTTTCGGCGGACTCCAGCGCCTTCTCCATCTCGGAAAAGTTCTTGGTCTTCTCGTGGACCTGGGCGATAGCCAGCCAAGTCTCCCGGTCGCGCTTTCCGTCGAACAGGGTGCGCATCAAGGCGATGGCCTCGCTGGACTTTCCCATATCGGCGAGGAGCGATGCGTGTACCAGGGAGACCACGCGGTTATCCGGGTACTTCGCGCGCGCCGCCTCGGACTCCGTCAACGCTGCCGTATAGTCTTTCGCCATCCGCAAGGTGTCGATGATCTGCACGACCACCCGCGGAGCCAGCTCGGCATCCAGCTCGCCGATCTGACGGAACGCTTCAACGGCCGGCTGATAGCGCCCAGCCTGACGGCGCAGCTGACCGAGCCGCTCGAGGAGCAGAACGCGTGTGCTCTTTTCGGCGCGCGAATAGGAGGTTTTTGCCGTCTCCTCCAGCATCGCCTCCATTACGGCGATAGCTTCGGGCGTCTTGCCTTCGGTCTCCAGCAGCCCGGCCTCCGCGAACCGCGTTTCGAGGCTGTTCTTGTCGAGTTCCTTGGCCTTGTTCAGCGCCGCCCATGCCTTCGGGAAATTCTGTTTGGTCCGGTACAGTTCGGCCAGCCGCAAATGGTTCTGGGCGTCCTTGGGCTCCGATGCGGCGAGATCTTCGAACAGGCTCACCGCTTCGTCCACGCGGTTGCTCATGGCCAGACTCTGCGCCAGTTCGCGCTTGATCTGTCCGTTGTCCGGAGCGAGTTGCAGGGCGCGCCGCAGCACCTCGGCCGCGCTCGCATGGTCCTGCATCTGCTCATAGGCGCTGGCGAGCGCCATCAGGGTGCGCGAATTCGGGTTGCGGTCGGTAACGCGCCGCAGCATCTCAATGGCGCCCGCGGTGTTGCCCACATCGGAGTAGACCATGGCGAGACCGGTGAGGGCCTCTTCGTGGTTCTCGTCGATTTCCAGAACCTTTTTGTAAGCCTTCTCCGCCTCCACCGAGTCGCGGGCGACGCGCTGCAAGCGGCCCAGGATCAGGAGGCTCTCCACGTCCTTGGAATCCTTCTCGACTACTTTTTGGAACTGCTCGATCGACTGCGCCAGCATCTTCTCGTTGATGCGGTTCTGCTGCGGATCGCCGATCATGCGCATGTAGATGCGGCCCAGCGTCCGCCGCGCGTTCAAATTGTCCGGGTTCTGTTTCAGCGCCGCTTCGGTCTCCGTCACCGCGTCCTTCAGCCGGCCGGATTGAATATAAAGATCGGTAAGCTCCTCGATGAGAAAAGAGGCCGAAGGATCCAGCCTCAAAGCCTCTTTATAATGATCGATCGCGCGGCCGAAGTGCTCGCCCCGGTTGCCGTATGCGGCGGCCAGCTCCGCATATAGGTGCCCCATGGCGAAGTTATAGTATGCGCCGGACTTTTCGGCGGTTCCGGGACCCGCGTTCGCCGGTGGTTTGGGAGCGGGAGTCTGACCGTACAGCCCGGCGGCCACAAGCACCGCAATGAGGAAGGTTCTCGCTGGATGGATCATCTGGTTGACTTTCTTTCCGTCCCGAAATCCTGCAAGCGGTACAAGATGGACGGCCTTGTCTCGTACCAGTATACTCCCGAAGCCGTTGAAACTCTCCCCACTGGCGGATGCGCTATGTTGAGGTGTGTTTTGGCCGTTGGTGGCGGTGTTGGGACCGACAGGATCGGGCAAAAGCGAACTGGGGCTGCGCATATGCGAGTCCTTCGATGGAGAGGCGGTGAATTGCGATTCACTGCAGCTCTACCGCTACTTTGACGTGGGAACGGCGAAACTGGGTGCGGCCGAAAGAAGGGAAATTGCGCATCACCTGATCGATATCCTCGAACCCGCCGGCCTTTTCACCGCCGGGGAGTACGCGCGGGCCGGCCGCCAGGTGCTGGAGGAGATTCGCGGCCGCAAACGCCTGCCGGTGCTGGTGGGGGGAACCGGATTCTACCTGCGCGCCCTGCTCGAAGGTCTCTCGCCCGCCCCCGTTCGCGATCCGGATCTACGCGCCGGACTGCTCGAGCATGAGCGGAGGCGCCCGGGCTTCCTCCACCGCGTCCTGGGCCGCTTCGACCCTGCCGCAGCCGCGCGCATTCACGCCAACGACCTTCCCAAACTGACCCGCGCGGTTGAGATCTGCCTGCTCGCCGGCAAGCAGGCCTCCTCGGTACAGGCCATCCCGCGTCAGGCGCTCAAGGGGTTTCGCGCGCTGAAACTGGGGCTGAATCCTCTCCGCGAAACGTTGTCGCGCGTGCTCGACGAGCGTGCACGGCGGATGTTTCGCGAGGGACTGACGGAAGAGGTACGGAGCATTCTGGACCGTGGCGTCCCGCCCACCGCGAAACCTTTCGAATCGCTGGGTTACAAGCAGGCATTGCAGTGTCTGCGGGGTGAGATTACGCCCGAGCAGGCGGTGGCGGATACCCAGACCGCTACGCGCCGGTATGCGAAGCGGCAGTTGACATGGTTCCGCCGCGAGAAGGACGTGATCTGGCTCGAAGGTTTTGGTAACGATCCGCACATCGTCGAGCGCGCACTGGGCGAGGTGAGTACGTTCTTGAAGTCCGCGGGCGAGCCCTGAATTGCCGTGGTCTATCGCTCAAGTTGAATCACAGCCACATTTCGGTCGTCAACAACCACTTCCACCGTGCGGCTTTTTACCTGCGGGCTACCGGTCTTCTGCCATAAGTCCCGCGCCATGGAGAAAGGCCCGAAGCGCTCGTCCAAGACGACTGTAACCGTCCGCGGTTGCCGCGTCGGGTTAACCACCCACAGATAAGCGCCGCCTTGGCCGTCATGCAGGCGCGCCTTCACGGAGCTATCGTTGATGCGGGCCATCTGGCGAACACTGGCCCAATCGAGTAAGCCGGCAAAGAAGGCCCTTGTCTCCGCCCCGGAATGCAGGAAATAGCCGGCGCCGGGAAAAGTTCCGATCAACAGCACACGGCCCTTACCAAGTTGATGCTCGACGGCCGCGGGCCTCCCGCTTGTGTAGCGGCCTACGATACGGCCGTCGCCGGCCTCATACTCCTGCACGAAAAAGCGGCCGGAGATGCGCCTGGCCATAACCTCCAGCGTAAGATTGTCGAGCAGGTCGGGCGTGAATTCGACATAACTTTCGCGCGCGCCGAACAGGCGATCCAGGCCGAGATTGGGCTGCCGGACGCCAACCTTGCCGCGCTCGCCGAAGTAACCCGGCAAGCCTTCACTCACCAGGTGGCCGCCGCGCTCTACATACTCGATGAGTTTTTTCGCGGTCGCCTCCTTGAGGTGAATCGGGTAGGGCAGGTATGCCAGCGGGTATTCCTGAATGTGGTCGATGTGGACGAAATCAGCCTGAATGTTGGAGTCGAAAAATGCCTGGTACGCGCCACGAGCGGATTCGGCATAGTGCCGTGTGTCGCCCTGCTGCACGTAGTTGAAGATCTGCGATTCCGGCACGAAGACGATGGCCGCCTCGCCCTTTGCCGGCCGCGACTGCCACAGCTTCGTTTGAGAGTTTGCCCAGCGCGCCACCTGCCCCGCCATCTCGGCACGCGGCGTAATGCTTCCATCCATGCCGAAGCCGCCGAAAGCGCCAAAGAGAGGACCATCCAGCAGAGGCCGCCAGCGTGGGTAGAGGATGCCGGTAGCGCCGCCGGTCATCGAGATCAGGTTCCAGAGCCGGACGTCCTTCTCTTCCGTAATGCGGCCGTCTTCGCGTGGTCTCCCCGTAACCTGCGGCTGCATCCAAAGCGGACCGGCCTGCGCCTCGGCGTGCCAGAAGGGCTTGCCGCGCGACCCGGCGCGAACCAGGTCGACGGCATGGAACTGCTTCCAGAGCTCGCTGCCTTTGCGGGAAGCGACCCACGTAAACCCCCACGCATCGACCTCCGCCGCCGAGCGCCACTCGTCGTTCGCCGAAGAAGGCAGGCGCTCGAGCGAGGATGCCACTCCGTGCGCCGTCACCTTGTTCTTCTTGTCGAGCGAGCGGACCAGCTCGGCGCGCCAGCGGAGCAGGCGGAATTGGTTGTCGATCCGGAACTCCAGCCAGTCGAGGCTCTCCGGATAGCCCGTGAAGCTGCGGGGCGGGTGAACGTTTTCCCAGGAGGCATAGCTGTAGCGGTGCCAGGCTTTGCCCAGCGCCTCCAAGCTTCCGTACTTCTCCATCAGCCAGCCGCGGAACTTCTTCTGCGTGGCTTCGCAGTAGCAGAGCATGCGTTGCGGCGACCCGCCGGGATAGGAGTGTTCGTTCCACAGGTCCCAGGCCCATATGGCCTTGTGGCCTTTGTAGCGCTCCACTAGAGCCGTGAGGAATTTCCCGGCCTCGCCGCGCACGTCTTCGTTATCCAGGCAAAGCCCGGGGAACCCGCCGGTGGCGCTGGAGCCCGATATCTGCGAGTTGATGACAGTGCCATCGGAGGCGAGATAGCGGGCGTGGGCGTGCGAGTCGAACATCCACTCCGGCGCGGCCGTGATCATCTCGGCGACCGTCACCTTGATGTTGTTCTCCGCGGCGAGGTCCAGCATGCGGTCGTAATCCCGCCAGTCGTATTTGCCGGGAGCAACTTCGATGGCGGACCACATGAACCAGTGGCGGAAATTGTTCATCCCGATCTTGGCCGCTGTCTGGTGATCGCGGGCCCAGTCCTCTTGCGGCGGATTCGATTTGCGGAAGTACACGGCGCCGTATGGGAAAACGGGATCCTGGGCCCGCATCGCAGGACCGAAAGACATCAAGATCAGAATCGCGCTAAGTCGCATGGGTTCTCCTTGGGATATGAGGGCGGCGGGCGGGAGCCTGTGCCCCCGCGCCTGGTCAGAAAATGAACTTCAGTCCGAACTGGAGCTGACGGCCAGTCGATGAGGAGCCGGAAAGTTGTCCGAACTGCGGGTTGTTATCGTTGCACGCCGTACCCGGGGCCCGCCCGATGCAAGTCATTGCCGGACTGTTGGAGCTCGGCAGCAGAAACGTCGGCGTGTTGGTCAGGTTGAACGCCTCGGCGCGGAACTGCACCAAATGGCGCTCGGTGACGTTGAACTGCTTGAACAGGGAGAAGTCGAAATTCACCGAACCCGGACCGCGCGCCACGCGGCGCGCCGAGTCGCCGAACATCTGGATGGGCGCTCCGGATTGGTTGGGAGTCGTGCCGGGAACGAGAAAGGCTGCCGGGTTGAAGAAGCTGTCCGGCCCTCGCTGGCTTCTTTCCACCTGGATGGCCTGTCCGGGTACGCGGTCCGGCACGTTGAACGTATTAAAAATGGGAGGCAGACGGTTGGTCCGTATGTCGGTAGGGAAACCGCCGCGCAGCGTGGTAATCCCATTGATCTGCCAGCCGCCGAGGACGTTTGATATCGCACTGTTCGAGCTGAGCCAGCGTTGGCCTCGTCCGAATGGAAGCTCATAGCCGTAGCTCACATTGAAGGTCTGGGGCACGTCGATGGGAGCCGGGCCTCTTTCACGCGACAAGTTGTAAGCATCCAGAGCGATCGAAGTGCCGCCATTCTGGGTGAAAGCGCTGGGACCCGATCCGCCCGTTTCCAGGTTCTTCTGCATGGTGTAGTTCAGCAGGAAGCTCAGGCCGCCGCTGTAGCGCTTCTCCACGCGAAGGTTGAAGGCATTGTAATTCGAGGTGGCCAGCGAATAAGTCGGGATGACAACGCCGTTGACCATTGGATATGGGCGCAGCCGCTGAACGTTGCGGCCGTCGAGCGCATACTCGAACGGCACCTGGTTCCGGTTGATGAACAGCGTCGCCAGATCGCCGCCGCGCGCGCCCTGGTAGGAGGTTTCAATGAGCAGCGACTCCCGAGGCTGGAACTGGATGGACAGGTTGAACTGCTGTAATCTCGGGAACCGCGCGTCATGGAAGGCCTGTGTGCGTATGGTTCTTGCGATCGGGCGCTCAGGGCCGAACCCCTCCAATGTGGCATCGGAAGGACCCGCCTGGATGTTGGTATTGATGGTATAGGGCGGCGTGACGGTAGTGGATGCGCTCACCGGAGGGACGACTAACGCCGGAGTGTTGGGATTATTGCCGGCAATCTGGGTTACTTCCTGATTCTGATCGCGAAGACCATAGAAAATGCCGTAGCCGCCGCGCACCACCCAGCGGCGGCGCAACTGGTAGGCGAAGCCGATCCGGGGACCGATATTGTTGTGGTCCCCATCCACGATGGCGCGTGAATAGCCGTCCTGGCCGGGCAGCGCGAAGCGCGCTCTTTCCAGGTCGAACAGGCCGCCGCGGTCCCGCGCGTCGACCGGCTGCGTGTACAGGTCGTAGCGCACTCCGAGATTCAGAGTGAGACGGGGCGTGATCTTCCAATCGTCCTGAAAGAACGTGCCAAAGTAGATCTCGCGCTGGCGGCCCCAGTCCAGCATCTGCGTGCCTTGCACAAGGCTGGGAAAGCCGACGAGGAAGTCGGCGAAGGGCGCGCCGGAGCCCGGAGTGTCGGTGCTCGAAGTAAGAAAAGAACCGAAGATGAACTGGCCGAAGAAGGGATTTCCGCGGAGGTTGTCGAAGCGCGGGCGCCGGATGTCGACTCCCGTCTTGAAGGTGTGCTGGCCGCGCGTAATGGAGATGGTGTCGGCGAACTGGAAACGGTTTTCGTAGTTCAAATCGCTCGCGCCGCCTCCCCAACTGTCGAATTGCGTGGAGCCGGTGCCTTCGCCGGAGAAATGAAATGCGATGTTCGGAAAGCCCTTCACCGGAAACGGGAACAGCCCCATGTTGTTCTCCAGCGCGAATGCAACGCCGCTGTCGACGTCGTCCACGATACGGCTGCCGTTGTGGCGGGTGAAGCCGGCGCGGAATTCGTTCACCACGCGCGCGGAGAAAATGTGCGTGTCGCTCAACACCAGTTGGCGGATGTTCCGATAGAGAGTATTGCTCGCGCCGATGAAGCCGTCGAAGACGCCTGGTTGCGGGTTGGTCTGATTGCTCAGCGAAAAACGGGCAAAGACGGTGTTCTTCGACGAGATGGAGTGATCGATGCGGACGTCGAACTGGTCCGCGTCGAAGCCAGCCGCAACCTGGCGGAAGAAGTTGCGTGACAGTGCGCCGGAAGGTCCGAAGTTCGGTTCGGGGATGAGCCGCATGATGGCGGTCGAAGTGGGATTGATCTGAGAGGCGGGAATGCGGGCATTCGGAAAAGGGGCGCTGATCACCCTGCCGTTGGCGTCGAGACGCCGGGCGGCCGGATCGAAGATGGGCGTGTTCAGCAGCGAGAGATCGCCGCTACGGATCGCGGTCGGCGGCAGGCTGCGAATGAGCGATGAGGCGGCCGTCCGCCGGATGGTCCCCTGATAGTCGCCGAAGAAGAAGGTCTTGTTTCGAATGATGGGGCCGCCGATGGCCCCGCCGAATTGATTCTGGATGAATTTGGCGCGCTCGAATCCGGCGGCGTTGGTGAAGAAATTGTTGGCATCGAGCTTCTCGTTGCGCAGGAACTCGAAGAGGGCGCCGTGGAGCCCATTGCCGCCGCTCTTGATGGTGGCGCTTACCACGGCCCCGGCGGCGTGCCCGAATTCGGCCGAGAAGGAGTTGGTTTTCACCTTGAATTCCTGCACGGCGTCCACGCTGGGCTGGAAGGCGACGCCGGTGCGGCCTATGGCGCCGGAGGTGACGGTGGTGTTGTTGTCGGCTCCATCCAGCAGAACCTCGTTGGAAGAAAAGCGGCCGCCCCCGGCGATAAAGGGGAGATTTGTACCCATGCCGAACATAGGCGTGGTGTTGCCCGCCAGCAAACCCAGATCGAAGGGGTTGCGCCCGTTGAGCGGCAAGTCGAGGATTTTCTTGTTTTCGATAACCTGACCGAGCGATGAGGTGTCCGCTTCCAGCAGCGGGGTCGCTTCGCGCACTTCGACGATCTCAATCACATCGCCGGGAGTAAGCGTCAGGCGCACCGTCGCGCTCTGGTCGACCTGGAGGACGAATTGCCCGATCACGCCGCGTTTGAATCCCGCTGCCTCCACGGTGACCGAATACTCGCCTGCGGGGAGGAAGGTAACGAGGAGTTCCCCACGGGCGTTGGTTTCTCCGCGACGGGTAAGACCTGTTCTCTTGTTCAAGACAAGGACGGAAGCGCTCGGGACGACCGCGGCGGTGCTGTCCTCGACGATGACGGTGATGGTTCCCGTGGAAACCTGTGCGGTGACGCTCCCGGGACATGCACTCCACACGATTAAGGCGGCGAGGAATTTTCGCATAACGAGCTCTCCGTTCTGCTTTTAAGGATCAAGGGGTCTTCAGATTGACGATGGAACGGAGTATATTTCACGTGGAAGTGAGGCGCAAGGGGACGATTGGCGCTACAGCGATTCCGCAACCGAGAGTGAGCCGAAGCGGGAACTGCTTGTCTCGGCTCG
>JBBDWK010000090.1:0-85014 GCA_040902885.1 Bryobacteraceae bacterium
GTGGGGACATTTCTAATGAACGCTCAAGGGGACATTATCAAAAACGCGCAACAGCACCCGAGATTGGAGCCCGGGGCGACTGAGACCCAATGGACCGGCTGGGATCTTGCATTGGTTGAACTCGACCGGCCCGTGGAAGATGTGCAACCCGCCATTCGATATCGAGGCCGCGAAGAAGTCGGCGCCGTCGTGACGAAAATCGGCTACGGGAATGTCGGCGACGGATTGAGCGGATTGAAGTCGCTCGCCGTTCAGGAACGACTTGGGGGGCAAAACGTGATCGAGGCAGCCGGGGGGACGGTAGAGTCGCGGCAATTTGGAATCGATGTTCTGGTATTCGATTTCGACAGCCCCGTTTCCTCAGATAGTAACCGTTTCGGCTCCCCAGAGCCCCTCCTGTATGAAATCGGCGGATCGAAAGGGGACAGCGGTGGTGGCGTTTTCATGCAGCACAGTGGTAAGTGGCGACTGGTAGGGATCGTTTCAGGGGCGCTCAATCGGCACATCCGATACGGATCGATGGCGGCTCTCGCGCGGGTCTCTTCAGCCAACGCCTGGATCGACTCCGTGATCGGGAAAGACATCAACTGACTGACGCGGTTTCGTTGGTCTTAAGCCTTCGACAAGAGCTGAATGACTAATTGAAGGTCGCTATAGATTGGTCGAACGATAAGGTAACTGCCCACTCCACGAAGACCGGGCCTGCTCGGGCCGTAGAAGTCGGGTGCGTTTAGGAATGGTGCGGGATTGACGTAATGTCACTTGTCCGTATCACGCCCGGTTGCTGACATCTGCCCGGAAGCTTTGCTCAAGTCACGCCGACGCAATAAGTTGCGCGCAGTTCATCCGATCAGGACCGACAAACGCCGCTGCGACCGTTTATGGCGTTCCATCTGTCCGTAGTCGGCATGTCGGAAATTCATCCCGAACGGAAGCCGATGCGTCATCGATGGCGCTGCGGCATTTGCGGCAAAATTGATCTTCAAAACTCGACTTCCGGCAGCTCTACCGCTTATCTCAGTCCCGCAGCGGCACCAAATCAATCCGACGAAAGTAAATCTCGGCCCCTTCCGACTGAAACAGCAGCTTGCCCTCGGTCAGAGAACAGTCGGTTCCTTCGTTCACCAGTTTCCCGTTGACGTAGTACGTCAGGCGCCCCTTGGCGACCACCGCTTCCAACTTGGTCCACTGCTCACCGGGACTGTCGGGGTCCGACGGTCCGCGAAATCCCAGGCGGTCCGCCCAGTCCTCGTGCCGTCCCCACCAGTTGATGCGGCCCCGCGACATGACCGTCGGCGTCCCGTTGGGATCGAATACGGTCTCTCCGTCGCGATCCTTCCGGGTTTTGGCTGTCAGGGTAGGACGAAGCAGTTCTCCCTCGTCCGTGTGTCCGCCCACCAGAATGAAATCTCCCACGCCGCCTTCAATGATCTGAAACTCCACCGAGCGCATCCAGGGACCGTTGAAGTCTTTCTGGGAGTTGCCCGGACGTCCCTGCGCGTGCAGGAGGATTCCGTTGTCGCGCGTGCGGCTGCGCCGCGTTCCCCACGTGGCCGGTCCCCACCGGTATTCCACAACCATTCGGTAATCCCGGTAGGCTTTCTTGGTGAGAAGCCCGCCCCAGTGCTGCCCGCTCACCCGAATTGCGGGAGCGCCATCCACCTGGTCCACTACGGTGAAGACGCGGTCCGGGTCGGCGTGATGATGGCCCACCAGCCAGGTGTCGAAGGCATCCAGCGTCTTGCCGTCGAACAACCGGATGGTCTCCGCGGGCGTCAACGCGGATTCGCCTTGGGCGAGAAGAGCCGGCGCCATGGCCGGCAGCACGATGAGGATGAAGAGTATTTTTCGCATCATAAGTCCTTGTCAAACTACTTGCCGGCCAGTTTGCCGAACATCTCCAGAATCGCGGCCGTTATCTTCCGCGACGAGTCTTTCTCCACGAGGTTGGTTCCCATCCAGGTTTCATAGCCGCCAAGCGCGTGCTGCTCGGGCGTCGGCAGATACCCGTAGTGCCCGTTCGCCAGCTCGATGGTGAACGTTTTGCGGAACGGACTTTTGGACTTGATCTCGAGTCCGATCTCCGTGATCACCTCGAACGGTATGGCGGCGATCCCGATTTCGCCGATGCGCAGCGTCTGCAGCTTCACGTCCGCCCACTCCGGACCGTCGTGCAGGCTCAGCACGCGCTGCGCGTACGGTTTGGCGCGCACAGGAAGCTTTTTCTCGTCCGGCTCGGCCAGGAATCGCTTCGCTTGTTCCACCATCTCCGGCGTCGGCTTTCGATAGCGCAACGGCAGCTCCCTCTCCTCGGCCGCGAGTGCGGCCCGCTGCTCGTACTGCGCTTCCTTGTATGCCACCAAGGCGCTATCGGCCATTCTGCCGGCCACTTTCCGGATCTTCTCGAAAGGCGGCAGGCGCGGTTCCGGATTGCGGAAGTTGATGTTATTGACGTCTCCGCTTGTGCCGTTAGAGAGAATGCCGACGAACGCCGGCCCGGCCTCCAGCCGCTGCGCGATCAGGCGCGCGAACTCGCCGAAATAGTCCGCCGACACCTGCGCTTCGGCAATGCCGCCCACGTAGTGGAGCGAGTAGTTTGCCAGCAGCGCCAGTGGCTTGCCCGCCGCGGTCCGCACCGATAAAACGCTGAAGCCGGGATCGGTCGGACCGGCGGGCTTCAGCAAATCTTTGCTGCCGCGCGGCGGATTCATGCGCACCTTGTCGGTTGTCTCGCCGAAGGGATTCGGCGGAATGGAGCCGGGCGTCATCCACCAGCGCCGGTTGTTCAACTCGTCCGGTTCCTGACGGACCGAAAATCCGATACTGGCCGGGTCCAGCCGCTTGTGCGCCTCGATCACCGACTGCGCGATGCGCTCTTCGAGCAGTTTCTCGTACGCCAGCTCAATCGGATTGTCTTCCGGTTTGGACGGCGGGGCGGAGTGGGTGTGGGTGGCGGAGATGAGCATGTGGTTCGAGCGAATTCCAGTCGCCTTCTCCGCGCGGGCCTTGGCGCGATCCAAGAGCGGGCGCTTTACGTAGCAACTGTCCACCACCACGATGGCCACCTTTGTCCGGCCGTCGTCCAGGACAAGAGCCCGCGCATGGAGCGGATCGTGCGCTTTATCGGCCAGCCGCGTCTCGAAATTGCCAATCAGCCGGAGCGGCCACTGTTTTGGCGTGATGTCCGCCGCGTAGGCTCCGGCACGTATCCGCTCCGGGGCCTGCGCGAAGACGCCGAGGGCGACTATCAGAAATCCAAAAATGATTCGCATAATGCTCCCCCGTATCGTACTCCACCCCGATCGACCGGGGAAGCAGGCTGGTCTCGGGATAGAATGACAACAACTGCCGTGAAAATCGCTCTGATCGCCATCGCGCCGCTCCTGCTCCCGGCCGCAACCGTGGAGTTCAACCGCGATATCCGGCCGATTCTTTCCGACAAGTGCTTCACGTGTCACGGGCCCGACCCGGCAAACCGCAAGACCACGCTCCGCTTCGACATGGAGGCCGGCGCGCGGCGCGCCATCGTGCCCGGCGATCCGCTGAAAAGCGAGATAGTGCGGCGCATCACCGCGGAGGACAAAGCCGTTCGCATGCCGCCGGCTTACGCGGGGCACGACCGGCTGAGCGAGCGCGAGATCGATCTGATCCGGAATTGGATCGAGCAGGGCGCGAAGTGGGAAAAGCACTGGTCGTTTCTGCCTCCCAAGCGGTCCGCATCGCCGGAAGTGAGGGACAGCGGCTGGGCGCGCAATCCGATCGATCGGTTTATCCTGAGCCGCCTGGAGCGCGAGGGCTTGAAGCCGTCGCCGGAAGCGGACAAGACCACGCTGATCCGCAGAGTGACGCTCGACCTGACAGGTCTGCCTCCCACGCCGCGGGAGGTGGATGCGTTTTTGGACGATGGGTCAGGCAATGCCTATGAAAAGGTGATCGACCGCCTCCTGGCTTCTCCGCGCTATGCCGAGCGCATGGCCATTCGCTGGCTGGAAGCTGCCCGCTACGCCGACACAAACGGCTACCAGACCGACGGCGTACGCGACATGTGGCGCTGGCGCGACTGGGTGATCGACGCGTTTCACCGCAACATGCCGTTCGACCAATTCACTGTGGAGCAGATCGCCGGAGACCTGCTGCCCAACGCAACGCTAGACCAGAAGATCGCAACGGCGTTTCACCGGAACCATCGCACCAGCGGCGAAGGCGGCATCGTGCCGGAAGAGTTTCGCGTGGAGTATGTCTCCGAGCGCGTGGACACGACGGCGACCGTCTGGCTTGGGCTGACCATGGGGTGCGCGCGGTGCCACGATCACAAGTACGATCCCATCCGGCAGAAGGATTTTTACCGGATGTTCGCTTTTTTCAACAACGTTCCCGAAAAGGGTCTGGTGTACAACTTCGGCAACGAGGAGCCTGCCATCAAGGCGCCCACGCCGGAGCACTCGCACAGGCTGGCGGAGCTGGACCACACCACGGCTCGGGCGGAACAGCGGTGGAAGGCCCTGCAGCCCAGGCTGGAAAAAACGCAGCGGAAATGGGAGCGGTCCCTGGCGAAGGCCCGCGCCATCGAGTGGAGCGTGCCGGACGGGTTGGTCCTCCACCGCCGGTTTAAGGACGACGATAGCGGCTTCGACGGGAGGCGGTACGTCGAAGCGGGCGCCGAGGCGAACTTCAACTACATGGAGCCGTTCACGCTGGCAGCGTGGATCAAGCCCGCCGCGAAGGACGGCGCCATCGTCACCCGCATGGAGGACTACTTCGAGGGCGAAGGATACGGACTGTTCCTGCTCGATGGAAAAGTGAGGCTGCACATCACGCGGCGCTTCACCGATATCGGCCTGCGCGTGGAGACGGAGAGCGCCGTGAAGCTGAACGAATGGCAGCACGTGCTGGCGGTCTACGACGGCTACCGGTACGCCAGCGGCGTGAAAATCTACGTCGATGGGCAGGAACAAAAGCTGAAGGTTTTGTTCGACGATCTGAACTTTCCGCTGGGGCCAAAGGAGCCGGTGCGCATTGGCGGCGGGGGAGGAGAAAAGCTGCGCTTCAAGGGAGCGATCAACGATGTGCGCATTCACGAAATCGCGCTGACGCCGGAGCAGGCGTGGACGGTTCCTCTGTCCGGGCCGGTGAACGAGATCGCGGCGCTGGCGCCGGAAGCGCGGACTCACGCCCAGGCCGCCAGACTGCGGCTTTGCTTCCTGGACCGGTTCGCTTCGAAAAACATCCGCGAGGCGCAGAAACAACTCTTCGAGGCGCGGAAGGAGCGCACGAAGTATTTCGAATTGATTCCAACCGTGATGGTGATGCAGGAGATGCCCGAGCCGCGGCCCACGTTCCTGCTGCGGCGCGGCGCGTACGACAGTCCGGGCGAGCGGGTAACTTCCGGCGTTCCGGAGTTCCTGCCCCAGTTGCCCGAGGGATCGAACCGGCTCGGCCTCGCGCGGTGGCTGGTGGACCGCGCGAATCCTCTGACCGCGCGCGTAATTGTGAACCGCTTCTGGCAGATGTATTTCGGCACGGGGCTGGTGAAGACGGTTGAAGATTTCGGCTCGCAGGGCGAATGGCCCTTGCATCGGGATCTGCTGGACTGGCTGGCCATGGAGTTCATGGACAGCGGCTGGAACGTGAAGGCCATGCAGAAGACGATCGTGACCAGCGCGACGTACCGGCAATCGTCGAAAGTGACGCCCGAGGGGTTCGAACGCGACCCGGAAAACCGGCTTCTCGCCCGCGGGCCGCGCATTCGCCTGTCCGCCGAGATGATTCGCGATCAGGCGCTGGCCGCATCCGGCCTGCTGGTGGAAGAAATGGGCGGGCCGCCGGTAAAGCCGTATCAGCCGCCGGGATTGTGGCAGGAGCTGGCGGGGGGCAAGGGCTACGCGGTGGATAAGGGCGAAGGGCTGTATCGCCGCAGCCTGTACACGTATTGGAAGCGAACTATAGCGCCGCCCGCGATGACCACCTTCGACTCGCCAAACCGGGAGACGTGCGCGGTGCTCGAGGTGCGCACCAACACCCCGCTGCAGGCGCTGAATCTGATGAACGACGTAGCGTATCTTGAAGCCTCGCGCAAGCTCGCCGAACGCATGCTGCGGGACGGAGGCAAAACACCGGAGGCGCGCATCGGGCACGGGTGGCGGCTGGTGCTGGGACGGAATCCAAAGCCACGGGAGACCGAACTGCTGGCTGAGGCGCTGGAGCAGTTTCTGGAGTATTACGAGAGGGACCGCGAAGCCGCCGGCAAGTTTCTTGCACAGGGGGACTCGCCGCGCAATAAGAAGCTGGATGCCCGCGAGCTGGCGGCTTACTCAGGCGTGGCCAGCCTGATTCTGAATCTGGATGAGGCGGTGACCAAGGAGTGACCGAAATGACCAGGCGTTATTTCTTCGGACGGAGCGCGGCGGGCATCGGAACGGCGGCGCTGGCTTCCCTGCTTGGCAAGGATCTGTCCGCCGCGGAAGGACTGCCGGGGTTGCCGCACTTCACGCCCAAGGCGAGGCGCATTATCTATCTGTTTCAATCCGGCGGACCGTCGCAGATGGAGTTGTTCGACTACAAGCCAAGGCTGACGGAGTTCGCGGGGACCGAGTTGCCGGACTCGGTGCGCAAGGGACAGCGGCTGACTGGAATGTCCGCCACGCAATCGACCTTCCCTGTGGTTCCTGCGCGCGTGGAGTTTGCGCGGTACGGCGAGTCTGGCGCATGGGTCAGCGAGTTGATGCCGCACACGGCGAAAATCGTGGACGACCTGGCGTTCGTCAAGAGCATGCACACGGAGGCCATCAATCACGATCCGGCGGTTACGTTTTTGCAGACAGGGGCGCAGATTGCGGGACGCCCGAGCATCGGGTCGTGGCTGGTGTACGGCCTGGGCGCGGAGACAACACAATTGCCTGGTTTTGTCGTGATGATTTCGCCGGGCGCGGGCGGCGGCGGGCAACCTCTCTATGACCGGCTGTGGGGCAGCGGCTTTCTGCCGACGCGCTATCAGGGCGTGAAGTTCCGGTCGGTGGGCGATCCGGTGTTGTATCTGTCGGACCCGCCGGGATTCCCAAGGGAGAACCGGCGGCGGTATCTGGACGTGCTGGCCAAGCTGAACCGGTTGAAGCTGGAGGAATTCGGCGACCCGGAGATTGCCACGCGCATTGCCCAATATGAGATGGCGTTTCGCATGCAGTCCTCCGTGCCCGAGTTGACCGACCTTTCTAAAGAGCCCGAGCACGTTTTCGAGATGTACGGAGAGGACGCGAGGAAGCCGGGAACGTTCGCGGCAAACTGTCTGCTCGCGCGGCGGCTCGCGGAGCGCGGCGTCCGGTTCATTCAGTTGTTCCACAGGGACTGGGACCATCATGGAAAGCTGCCGGAGGGTCTGCCGAAGCGGTGCAAAGAGACGGACCAGCCGGCCGCGGCGCTGGTGCGGGATTTGAAACAGCGCGGGATGCTGGACGACACGCTGGTGGTATGGGGCGGCGAATTCGGACGGACCGTGTACTGCCAGGGCCGGCTGACCGCGGACGATTATGGGCGGGACCATCATCCGCGGTGCTTCACGATGTGGATGGCCGGCGGGGGCGTGCAGCCGGGGGTAAGTTATGGGGCGACGGACGATTATTGCTATAACATCGTGAAAGATCCGGTACATGTACACGATTTACAAGCTACTTTATTGCACTGCCTGGGGATCGACCATACCAAGCTGACGTATAAGTATCAGGGACGGCATTTCCGGCTGACGGATGTGCACGGCAGCGTAGTGAAAAAGATTTTGGTGTAAGTGGCCGGATAACCGGAAGTTCCGCCTTGAAGACAGTAGCTTTAGAAAAGCTCCCTGACGCCCTTGCGGTTCTTGTGGCGCTCCTCGTACCGTTTGATCTGTTGCTTCTGCGCAGGTGAAAGATTCGCCGCCCGCTTCTTGATCTGCGGAATGGTCAGGCGCTGATAATCCTTGATGGGCAGATTCCGGTCCGGCGACTTGCCTTCCCGGTCTTTCTGTTTCTCGGCCTTCGTCTCTCCGTACCGGGCGCGCTGCTTGTTGACGATGCGCGAGGCGACCTCCTCCTCCCGGCCTCGATAACGGCCGCTTTGGTGGAACTCATCTTTGAGTTCTTCGTATTGGCGCTCTCGCTTTGGGCTGGCTCCTCTGGGCATACCTCACCTCCGTTCGACTGTGCAGCATTTCAGTTGCCAGAGCGGCCGGTCCACACTCCAATGCGATAATGTGCGGAACGGCATGAATCTGAACGACCGGTATGTTCAAGAGAGCGGCGCGGTCTATCTCACCGGCATTCAGGCTCTCGTACGCCTGCCCATGGACCAGATGCGCAGGGACGCGAGCGCGGGCCTCAACACAGCCGCTTTCATCTCGGGTTACGAAGGCTCGCCGCTCGGTGGTTACGATCTGGCGCTGCACCGCGTCCGGAAGCTGCTCACCGGCCACCGCATTCACTTCGTGCCGGGGCTGAATGAAGACCTCGCGGCGACTGCCGTGATGGGCAGCCAGATTCACCACGTCCTCAATCAATCCCGGTACGACGGCGTTCTGGGCATCTGGTACGGCAAAGGTCCGGGCGTGGACCGCTCCGGCGACATCTTCCGGCATGCCAACCTGGCCGGAACGGGGCCCAACTGCGCCGCGTTGGTGCTTGCCGGCGACGACCATATTTCGAAAAGCTCCACCATCCCGCACCAGAGCGATTTCAGCCTGTACAACGCCGGCATCCCGTTCTTCTATCCCGGGAACACGCAGGAGATTCTAGATTTCGGGCTGCTTGCCGTCGCGCTCTCGCGCTGGTCCGGCGCATGGGTCGGGATGAAGATGGTCACCAATGTCTGCGATGGGGGCGGCACGGCCGAGGTTGCCGCCGGCCGGATCGGCATCGCGATTCCGGACACGGGCTATCGGAAGCATCACGACGCGCGGCTGGTCACGCCGTTTACGCTCGCTCTTGAGCAGGAGGTGAACGTTCGGCGGCTGGAAGCGGTGCGCGATTTCGCGCGAGTCAATCCCGTGAACCGGATGTTCGGGGCTCGCCCCGCGCGCCTCGGAATCGCCACCGCGGGCAAACCGTACTACGACCTGATGCAGGCTCTCCGCGACCTCGACATCCGGCCCGGCGACCTGGAACCGCTTGGCATCCGCATCGCCAAGTTCGGCATGACGTTTCCGCTCGAGCCCCAATTCGTTCGCGAGTTCGCCTCGGGGCTGGAAACCATCCTCGTGGTCGAAGAGAAGCGCAGCTTCCTGGAGTTGCAGCTCCGCGAGGCGCTCTATAACTCTCCCGAACGGCCCTCCGTTTTGGGAAAGCAGGATCAAACGGGCGCGGCGCTGTTCCCGCCGGTGATGGAACTGGACCCCGAAGCCATCGAGATAGTACTGGCCCGGTTCCTCCCTCCTTCATCCGGGATCGCCCATCGGCTGGGCGCGATTCGCGAGATTGAGGCGCGGGGCAAGTCGGCCGCTCCGCGCCCGCCCAACTTCTGCTCGGGGTGCCCGCACAACCGGTCCACCATCGTTCTGGAAGGGCAGGTGGCCGGCGGAGGCATCGGCTGCCACGCCATGGCGGCGGGCCTCGATCACACCGGCCGGGGCTACGCGTTTCTCACCCAGATGGGCGGCGAGGGCGCGCCGTGGATCGGCATGGCGCCCTTCGTCGAGCGCAGCCACATGTTCCAGAACATCGGCGACGGAACGTATTTCCATTCCGGAGTTCTGGCGATCAACGCGGCCGTGGCGGCGGGCGTCAGCATCACCTACAAGATTCTCTATAACTCCGCCGTGGCGATGACCGGCGGACAGCGCGCGGCGGGAGCGCTGCCGGTTCCCGATCTCACGCGCAAGCTCCAGGCCGAAGGCGTGAAGCGCATCGTGGTGCTCACGGACGAACCGGAGAAGTACGGTGGCGTCGCGCTGGCGTCGAACGCCGAAGTGCGCGACCGCGACGAGCTGCCCGAAACCATGCTCGAGCTGGAGCAGGTGCCGGGAGTCACGGTCATTATCTACGACCAGCAGTGCGCGGCCGAGAAGCGCCGCGAGCGCTCCAGGGGCATCCAGCAGGAGCCTACTCTGCGCGTGGTGATCAACGAAGAGGTTTGCGAAGGCTGCGGCGACTGCGTGCGTCAATCCAACTGCATGAGCCTGTATCCGGTACAGACTGAGTTCGGCCAAAAGACACGCATTCATCAGGCATCCTGCAACAAGGACTATTCGTGCGTGCTCGGCGATTGCCCCAGCTTCGTGACGGTAAATGTTCGCAAGGGAACGGGGCTGCGGCGCCGGCAAGCGCCCGAGCTGCCGACGGCCGAGGCGCCGCCGCCGCGCGAGATCGTGCCGATTGGCGAGGGCTACGGTATCCTCTCACCCGGCATCGGCGGCACGGGCGTGGTCACCGTCAATGCGCTTCTGGCGACTGCGGCATGGATGGAGGGCGTCTCCACCATTACGCTCGATCAAACCGGACTCGCGCAAAAGGGCGGAGCGGTGCTTTCGAGCATCGTGCTGAGCCAGCGGCCGCTTGAATCTCCCGCGAAGATCGGATACGCCAATGCGGACCTGATTCTCGGTTTCGATCTTCTGGGCGCCGCCAGCGCCGAAACGCTCAAGTGCGCCCATCCCTCGCGCACGGTCGCCGTCGTGAATACGGCCGAGATCCCGACCGGTGAAACGATTCGGGGCAAACTGCCTGTTCTCGGAGCGGCGGCCCAGGCGGACCTGATCGATTCCGCGACCCGGCGCGGCCACAACGTCTGGGTAGACGCGACGCGCATCGCCGAAGGCCTGTTTGCGAGCCACATGGCGGTGAACGTATTTCTGCTGGGCGTTGCCTGGCAGGGCGGCTTGATCCCTTTGAAACTCGAGTCGATCGAGGAAGCCATCCGCCTGAACAAGGTTGAGGTGGAGCGCAATCTCGCGGCGTTCCGCTGGGGCCGGAAGTACTACCACGATGCCAAATCGGTGGAGGCGATTCTCGAACCGACTTCGGCGCCGCAGCCGCCGGCGAGCATCGTGGAGCGCCGGATTGCCGAGCTCGCGCGGTATCAGAATCGGGCGTACGCCGCGCAATACGCGGCTTTCGTCGAGGAGGTAGCAGCGCGGGAACCCGCGCTGGCGGAGCCTGTAGCGCGCTACCTGTACAAGCTGATGGCTTACAAGGACGAATATGAGGTGGCCCGGCTGCTGACGAAGCCGGAGTTCGAGGAGCAGCTTGAGATGGTGTGGGAAGACGTCGAGTCCATCGGTTTCCATCTCCACCCGCCACTGCTGCGCTCGTTCGGCCTGAAGAAGAAGATTCACTTCGGGCAGTGGTTCCGCCTGCCCCTGCGCGGGATGGCGTCGCTGAAGTTCCTGCGCGGCACGCCGCTCGACATCTTCGGCTATGCGGAGGTGAGGCGCGAGGAACGGGATCTGATCCGCTGGTACCGCGATCTTGTGCTGCGCCTGCTCGACCGGGTAACGCCGGCCAATCTGAGCTTTGCGATCGAGGTCGCCTCGCTTCCGGATGCAATTCGCGGCTACGAGTCCATCAAGATCGCAAATATCGAGAAGGTGAAGGGTCTGGCAAGCGAGAAGCTGGCCCGTCTGGAAAGTGAAACCGTAGCTACCGGCAGCTAATGTGGAGCTGTGGCGGCGCGGCGGTTAAGCCGCTGCCGGCAGGGCTTTCACAACCTCGTAATACAGAAAGTCTTTGGTATCGCTCCGGTCCAGTTTTGCGTGCAGCGCCAGATGGTCCGTCCTCGCCGGGTCCAGCAGCTCGCCAAGGTGCACAAGCGCCCCTTCCACATCCCAGAGCGGGTTGCCCAGGTCGATATCGAGATCGGTGTAGACCGTCGGATCGGCGAAGCCCGCCGGCGGCGCCGCTACGACGATCTGCAGGCAATTCCTCCCGCCCTGGCGGTAACTGATGAGTTTGAACTTCTTCGCGTCGGCCTCGGGAACGCCGAGCTTTGGAAGGCTGGTAAGTAAGCGCCGATGGATGGCCGCCTTGGGACGCCCTTCCTTGGCCCACAGTTTGGTCTGAGTCAATCGCTCGAGCCGCGTCAGAAGGCCGGGCCTCGCCGCTGCATAAACCCGGTCGACTTGGGCGAAATAAAGGAAATCGAACGACTCGGTAAGCGGCTCGGGTAGACCGTGGGCCGGCGCCGGCGGAACGCGCAGCTTGGCCAGAATATTCAGCAGGCAGGCATGGCGCGCGGCCCTGGGACGCTCGCTGGCCAGCCACTGCCGCACGGGCTCGCCGTCTACTGTGGACGCCTTGTGATCCAGGATCGCGGCCGTCACTGGATCGATGCCGCCGCGAAGCTTGACCCGCCGGAGGTCCGGCGTTTCGTGCAAGACCATCTCCGCCTGGCGGCCGCCTTTGATAGTGATTCGCTGCTCGGAGTCGGAGAAGCGAAAGCTCTCGACTTCAACAGAGATGTCGTACACTCCCCCCGGCAGGCCTTCACGGTCGCCGCGGAATCCGGAAAAACGCAGGCAGCCCGAGTCAACGGCTGCGTCAAGTTTGAATTCCTTGTTCCTCCAGTCGTGCTTTCGCCTGACCCCATCCAACAACCCTGGGAAGACGGGCTGGAACCCGATCGCGACGTTGAGCGGCGATGCATCCGGATGCTGGTCGAAAATCAGCCCCTCATTCTTGCGGAAGCTGACGACTCCCAGCTGCCTGCCAGCCGACTCGAAACGCACCATCAACCGTTCGTCCACATTAGCCTCCGTGATCGGGCATTATATCGCTTGCAGGGGATCGGCCATCCGCAGCCGCTTCGACTCGAGCGCCTTGTAGCAGTCCGGCAGGTCAAAAAGTTCCAGCAGACCGGGGATGAAGGCCGACAGAGGCCAACTGTATGACTCCGACTCGGCGACCTCGGAAAAAGAACTCAGAGCGTTTTTCAGCGTCACCTGCGCCACTTGATCCGAAAGCAGAGACGCGAATGTTGCCGGAATGGCGCCCCACCCCTTGGCGGCCAGGTGGACCTGGGTATGCCCGTAAGCCCGCAGCCAATCGAGCACACGGAGAATGTCGAAGGTTCTCTGAGCGGCATACGGGTAGTCGAGCATGATCGAGTGAACGGCATAGAAATACTCGGTGCCGTAGGGATTTAGGAAGCTGTTTTCGTTTCCGGTGCCGGGCCGCGAATCTCCGATGCCGCGCACGTCGCACGTGAAAAAAGCGGCGGAGGGCTCGGCGGCGAGCAGTTCTCCGATCAGAGGCTCATCCCGCAGCTCCGCATCGCTCGAATGGTGCGACACGTATAAAACCGCGCGGTCCTGCCCCCGCGGAGGCTGTGAAAGCAGGGGCTCGCCGGAGAGGCGGTAGACGATAGCGTGGATGCCCGGCTCGGTTTCGACCGCGTAGGTCGCCGCGTGCGGCTGGGGGTACTGCCTTCTCGTGCGCGGCCGCAAGATCCGAAAATCGGATGCGCCGCCGCGGTCGGGCAGCCGGAGCACGCGCGTCATTGCTTCGGTCAGCGCGCTTCCGCGAAGAGGCTGCCGCTTCCGGGCAACGTCCTCTGACTTTTTCTTGGTGAAGGAGTAGACCGTCCGCGAATTGAGTTCCGCGACCTGGCCGCGCGGCGTACAGTATAGGGTCTCGTCCTTTTCCATCGTGAGTTCCGGCTCCGTTTTGGCATCGGAGATTCCCGTGACGCGGTTAAACCAGCCATACATCGCCTCCCGGTTGTCCTGGGAAAAGCCGTGCGGGCCAGGGCCGCGAAAGCGTGCGATGCTTTCTTCGGCGCCCAAAAGCCGGTACAGGCGCTTGAGGCGGAGATAAGCCTCCTCGTGCCCGCGCGCGTCGAAGTAGTCGCGTTCCTTGCCAAGCAGGATCACCGGTCTGGGCGCCATCGCCGCGATGAAGTCGTCGTGGTCGAGGCCGAGCGCCAAAGCTTTCGGCGGACACTGCTCCGTGTCCGCGGAAAGCTCATTCTCCATGTTGCGGCGGAAGGTGGTGACGAAGCAGCTTGGCGCGGCCATGGTCCAGCGCGGGTCCAGGCCGCAGAGCCAGGTGGTCATCGTGCCGCCGCCGGAGTTCCCGGTGACGCCGACCTGCTTGGGGTCCACTTCCTTCCGGCTCAGGAGGTAATCAAGCGCGCGAATGCCGTCCCAGGCGCGCCACATCGCAAAGGATTCGCCCACCAGGAACTGCTGGTTGCCCGCGTGGAGGTGTTCGCGCGTGCCTTCGCCCAATCTTGGTTTGAGCGAGGCATCCACGTACTGCATCCGCTCGCCCTGGCCGATCGGGTCGAAGATGAGGACCACGTACCCCAGGCGCGCCAGCCCCTGCGAGAACGCCTGATAGGTGCCGCCGGCCTTTCCGTTAGCCGAATGCCCGCAGGTTCCGACAACACCGGGCAGCGGAAATTGACGGCCCTTCGGCACGTAGAGATTCGCGGTCACCAGAAAGCCCGGCCGGCTTTCGAAGATGACCTTCTCTATCCTGTACGCGTCCCGCTCTACTGTGCCGGCGACCCGCGCGTTCAAGGGCGTCCGCTCCGGGTCGGGACCGAAGCACTTGCGAATTTTCCGCCGCACGGCCTGAACGTACGCTTCGGCGTCCGCCTTGGTCGCCAGCGCGGCCTTGGCCTTTAACGATTCCGCCTCGATCGAGCGCAGACGCTCGACAAAGTACTCCTGCACCATGCGCGGGAAGCGGTTCAGGGGAACGGAAAGGCGCGGGTCCGTGGAACGCTCCTGCGGCCAGGCAAGCGGAAGGCTCAGGCTTCCGATTCCAGCCATGCGAATCATTCCGCGCCGAGTGACGTGGAGACGATGATCAGGCATATGCGCTCATGTTCTCCAAGAGGAAACTCATTGTACAGTAGCTCTGCCTCAAACTTGACTGTACGTACGATGTAAATATAACATGAAGACGAATTCGAGTTCGTTGAGCAATCCGCGTTCATCGGCGTTGATCGGCGGCTAATCTCTTTGTGCCCCCGAGGAAATTGCTGGGCCGCTGATGAACGCGGATCGGGATCGTGAGCGGGAAAATTACAAGAAGGCGATTGAGCGAGAAACGGAAGGGTAAGACCGATTGGAAGCGGGTCGATGCTCTTACGGACGCCGATATAGCCACGGCTGTTCAGAATGACCCCGACACATCGGAAGCAGGCCCCGATTGGTTCAGGAACGCCATGATCCTCCGTCCCGCCACGGACAAGGAGCCGGTAACGGTGCGCCTGGATTCCGACATGGTGGCGTGGTTCCGCCGTCAGGGCCGAGGCTATCAGACCCGCATCAATGCCATTCTCCGCAGCTATTACGAAGCACATCGCAACGAATCTCGCCGTTAAGCAGAATCGGAAATCCTGCGCGACGGATGCGCACCTCGCCATTCCGAAACCTTCCTTCCTTCCTGATAAAATAGCGGCTGTCCATGCTTCCCAGAGTCCTTGTTCTGTCCCTTCTCGGCGTTGGTGTGTTCGCCGAGGAGATTAGCCCGCGCCTTCCTGCAATGTCTTCCGTGTACCCGCAAGGCTCGCTGCCGGGTGTCACGCTGAAGGTCGAAGTACTGGGCGAGTATCTGGACCGGGCGTCGAAAGTGGTCTTCCTTGACGACTCGATTTCCGGGCGCGTTCTGGAAGAAACGTATACGAGGCTTACGCTGGAGGTCGTGGCAGCGGCCGAAGCGGCCTATGGTCCTCATTACTTTCGCGTGATCACGCCGAGGGGCGCTTCGAACCCTCTGCTGTTCCGCATCGGAGACCTGCCCCACGTGAGCGAGGACGAGCCGAACAGCGTCCTGGAGCGGGCGCAGAGAGTTGCCGTGCCCGCGACCATCAACGGGCGGCTGAATTTCGACGGAGATTTCGACTTCTATCGCTTTAAGGCGGACAAGGGCGAGTCCTGGGTTTTGGATGTGCGCTCGGCGCGTAACGGCAACGGTCTGGACGCCGGGCTGATTTTATTGGATTCGCGCGGGCGAAAGCTGGAGCACAGCGAGGATGTTTTCATCTGGGACCCGTTCTTCGTCCATACGTTCGCGGAAGCCGGCGAGTACATCGTTGTCATTCAGCCCACTCACGTACGCCTCGACCCCAACTTCGCCTACCAGTTGGACATCCGTCGCGCGCCGCATCTGGACATGGTCTCGCCCATCAGCCTGAGGCCTGGAACAACAGGCGAGGTGACGCTCTTCGGAGCAGGTCTCTACCGGAAGGGCGCGAAGCTGTGGTTTTCGGCGGAAGGCTTCTCCGGAGAAGTGGTGGAAGCGCGAGGGCCGAGCGCGGTCGCGCGCATCGGCATTCCTCCGGACGCCGTCGAAGGCCCGCACGAGCTGGCGATTGTTTCGGCGGACGGGCGCTCGAGCACG
Source organism: Bryobacteraceae bacterium (assembly GCA_040902885.1). Classification (GTDB taxonomy): domain Bacteria; phylum Acidobacteriota; class Terriglobia; order Bryobacterales; family Bryobacteraceae; genus JBBDWK01. Next base: position 16,308 of record JBBDWK010000090.1, read on the forward strand.
GCCCAATTCGTGGTGGACGCAACACCCGTGTACACGGGCCAAAGCACGGTTCAAGCGCCCGCGTCGATCACCGGCATCGCCCGCTATCGCGAGCCGGAGCGGTTCGCATTCGACGTGAAGGACGGCGGGAAGCTGGTATTCGAAGTTCGTGCGCAACGCTTCGGGTCGCCGGTGGATTCCGTTCTGCGGATTCTGGACGCCCAGGGCAAGGAAATCGCCAAGAACGACGATGGGGCGTTCGCCGGCGTCCGCTTCAATAAGGATTCGCGTCTCGCGCACACCTTTGAGAAGGGCGGCCGTTATTCAATCGAGATCCGCAATCTGGTGAAGACAACCGGCGAAAACTATCCTTACCAGTTGAGGATCGCGCCGCCGCGCCCGTCCTTCGAGCTGATGCTGGCCTCCGACAATCCCTACATCGTCGCGGAGGAAAAGGGCGTTCTCAAGGTGACGGCCGAGCGCAGGGATGGGCACGACGAGCCGATTCGCTTCGAGATCAAGGGTCTGCCTCCGGGAGTAGTGGCCGAGCCGCTCGAAATTCCGGCGGGCACGAAGGATGTGGAAGTGAAACTCACGGCGCCCGGTCTCAAACCTGGCGAATTTTTCCAGATCGAGGTGGAGGCTGGGGGCGAGACCGCCTTTCGATCCGTGCGCATTGCCAGCGGGGGAGGCGAAGGAGCAACCTCCGCCCGCATCGAGCGTGCCGCGGTTGCCATTGTCGAGAAGCCTCTGTTCTCGCTCGAATCGGCGCTCAGTACGGTGAACCTCGTCCGCAACGGGCATGCCGAGTTTGAGGTGTTGGTGCGCCGCGCGGACGGCTTCGACGAGCCGCTGGAATTTACCTTTGAAAACCTGCCGCCGGGTGTTATCGGGGAGCGCGTGAGCGGCGCCGCTCCTGGCCGCGAGAAGCTGCGTCTGAAAGCGGCGGACGATGCTGCCAAGGGACGCTTTCCCCGAGTCGCCGTGCTAGGACGCGCGGCGGGGGGCCAAATTCAGGAAGCGCCGCGGATTGCGGTCATCGTCGATTAAAAAACTCTTACTTATTCGGTACGCGCGCCTTAGAACCCATCTCATAAACCCTGGCCTCGTGAACGGCGAGTCCTGGCCACTGGCAGCCTAATCCCTTGACAGCTCTGCTAGCGCGCTGTTACATATTCAGGGATGAATGACACGCGTCGCGTCTTCCTCGGAGTGACGGCATGGACGGCCGGGATCAGCGCCCTCCATGGGTGGCTCAACATCAACTGGAATGCGTACCGCAACAGCCGTCGCTCGCGCGACCAGCTCCAAACGCTGACAGTGGGCGGGTTGCCTGTCACCTGCAACCTCACGCTTCCCATCGCCTGCGTGGCGCGCAATCTCGACAGAACCCTCACGCGAGCGAACTTCGAATACAGACGGTACAACGGTTGGCCGGAGATCAAAGAGTCGCTCATTTCCGGCGAACTCGACGCCGCCTACATGCTGGCGCCGCTGGTGATGGATCTGGCGGCGCAGAACATCCCGGTCAAGACCGTCTCCATAGGTCATAGGTCGGGCGCGGTCATCATGGTGCATACTAACTCGCCCTATCGGAAGTTCCAGGATCTGACCGGCAAGCGGATCGCCATCCCCAGCCGCTTCGCCGTCGACTTTCTCTTTCTCCGCAAGATGCTAGCGAGGGAAGGCATGTCGGTCAACGACGTACATATCGTCGAGTTGCCGCCTCCCGACATGCCCGCCGCGCTCTACGCCAGGGCAGTCGACGCGTACTGTACCGGCGAGCCGTATGGCGCCTCGGCGCAACGCGCCGGATACGCAGTTCCCTTGCGGATGACGCGCGACGAATGGCCCAACTACATCTGCTGCGTCCTCACCGTGCGCCAGGAGCTCATCGATCAGAACCCTGGCTTGGTGCAGGACCTCGTCAACTACGTGCAGGGGGCCGGCCAGTGGCTCGATGCTGAGCGGGAGCATCGGACCCGGGCGGCCGAGATCGCCGCCGGCAACGAGTACTTCAATCAAGACCGGGCGATCCTCCAATACGTCATGGAAAACCCAACCGACCGCGTGACCTATGGAGATCTGCGGATGATCAAGGAGGAGTTCGACGAGATGATGCAGCTTTCCTTGGAAGCCGGAACGCTCGGGAAACCCATTGCCTTCGAGCGCTACATCGACGACAGCTTCGTGAAGGCTGCTCAACCGGCGCGCATCGCCCTGTAAGGGCTCAATGAAGAAAACGCTCCTCGCCGGCGCACTGGTTCTTCCCCTCGTGGCGTTGGGAACCTACTTCTCCTTTCAGCGGCCCCCGCTAGCCGAACAGGGCCTTCGCGCCGGCACCTTCGAGCCGCCGCGCGAGGCGCCCGCCTTCAGCCTGGACGGCTCCAACGGCAAGAAGCTGAGCTTGCGCGACCATCTCGGCAAGGTGGTCATCTTGCAGTTCGGCTACACCTTTTGTGAGGAGGTCTGCCCGGTCACGCTTGCCCGCCTGACCGAAGTCTACAAGAAGCTGGGGAGCGCGGCGCGCGACGTCCAGCTGATCTACGTGACGGTCGATCCCGAGCGCGACAGTCCAGAGCGTCTGCGCGAGTACCTGGCCGCCTTCAACCCGAGCTTCCTCGGCGCCGCAGGCACGCCCGACGAGCTCGAGGCCGTTAAGAAAGCCTACGGCATCGTCGCCAAGCAAGTGGTTTCCCGAAATCAGGCGCTCGGATACGCAGTGGATCATTCGTCGTCCCTCTACCTGGTCGACCGGCAGGGAAAACTCCGCGGGCTGGTACCCTTCGGTACTCCAGCCGACGACATCGTTCACGATCTCGATCTCCTGTTGAAAATGCGGCAATGATCAATGCTGCCCACGCTCTCTCGGACGTCCATCCACGTGATGACGATGGTCTACCGACTTCATCCCGAACGCGTCGTCGCCGACTCTTCGGGATTGTCGCCGGCGCGATCTTCACCCCTGTCGTCTTCGCGGCGATGTGGCCCGTGACCTTCGACTCGCGAGAAGAGCTCTTCGAGATCCCCAAGGGTACCTGGGCTCGCCGGATGGCCGGCGAAAAGCGCGAGATCCTGCCGTCGGAGATTCATCTGCTCGTCGGCATTCGTAACGTGTTGATGCTGAAGAACTCGGACGACGTGCCACAAATCTTCGGGCCGACCTTGCTGATGCCGGGCCAGACCTTCCGACTACCCTTCACGACGCCGTCGGAGAACTATTTTGCCTGCACCGCACACGCGAGCGGGCAGCTCATCGTTGTGGTGGAAGCAGCGCCGATCTGGCCGTGGAACCGGCTGAGCTGGCGGGTACGACGGATGCTGCGCTGGTTGTCCAAGCCATGAGGGCGGTCCCACTCAGCCATCGCTGGTGTTGGCCGCTTCTCATCGGAGTGGTGGCGGTCGCCGGTTGCGCCTCACGCGAGACCGCGCGGGAGCAGCGGCCCGTTGACTACGCCGAAGCGCGCACGCTGGTGAACCGCCGCTGCATCGAATGTCACTCTGAGCAACCGACCAACCGCGCGTTCCCGATTGCCCCTAAAGGAGTCATGCTCGACACCGCCATGCAAATGAAACAGTACGCCCAACGAATCGAAGCGCGCGTGGCAGTGGAGCGCACGATGCCGCTCGCGAACATGAGCGGCATGACCGACGAGGAGCGCTGGGTTCTCGGTCGTTGGGTGGAGGCGGGCGCCAAAGTCCCATAGTGGCGATGGAGCTGTGGCGGTCCGCTTGCGGTTGATCGCCTAATGCTCGGCCCGTTCAGAAGCCGTGGCCTGCGAGTGGCTGTTTCGCTTCACATCGGGGAGTGGCCGGGACGGTACCGATTCGGGATCGGCGATCCCGGGCCGAATGCCGTTGGATCGAGCCTATAAATGCGTGTAGGATCTCTGTATGGACACCGGCAACATCAAACGTCAGGCACTCTACCTCGTCCTCGGCGCTCTGGGCTGTGTCCTCGTCTGGAAAATCGCACCGCTCTTAAGCACCTCTGGTTTCGTACGGGAGGCCCCCGCCGGCGCGAATGTGACACAGGGTCCCCACGCGCCTCCGGGTTCGGTGCTGGTGAACGTCAGTATGGTCGGGTTCGACCCTGCGGTGATCGAGGCGAAAGCCGGCCAGCCGCTTAAACTGGCGTTCTTTCGGCCCAACGCGGCAAACTGTATCCGTGAAGTGGTATTCCCCGGCCTCGGTATACGGAAAAAGCTTCCGCCAGGTCAAACCGTAGTAGTGGATATTACACCTCCAAAGAGCGGCCCGCTTGGTTTTGAATGTGATATGAAAATGCTCAAGGGACAACTGATCGTTCGCTGAGAGCATTCCCTGAACAACTTCACCGGCATGGTCCATCTCGCCTGCGCCCTGATCCTGCTCCGTCATTTATGAGATGGGTTCTAGTATCTTCTGACTATTGTGCCTTCTATTTGTCTCCGCTACCATCGCGGGATCTTGCTTGTTTTGATCGCGATTGTGGCCGGTTGTCTCTCGGTCTTCGCCCAGGCGCCCGCAGCTAAACCAGCCCCCACTTTGGCATCTCCGCTGAACGAGCATCTGCCGGCATGGCTTCGCTTCGGCGGTGAAGTCCGTTCGCGCGTGGAGGGCTTCGGGGGCGGGGCTTACCGGTTCGATAACTCCGACGGATACATGTTGTCCCGCCTCCGCATCAACATGCTGGTCCAGCCTGCGCCATGGTTGAAGCTTTTCGCCCAGGGACAGGACGCGCATGCCTTTGGGAAGAACCAGCAGCCGCCCCGGCCGCCGTTCCAGGACAGCATGGACCTCCGGCAGGCGTATCTCGAGCTGGGCGGCACCGAAAACAAAACTGTCGGACTTCGTGTAGGCCGGCAGGAGATGGCCTTTGGCGAGGAGCGCATGATCGGTCCGGCCAACTGGGTCAATACTCCCGTACACTTCGATGCGGCGCGCGGCAGTATCCGGCACGGCAGGTACCGGCTGGACGCGTTTGCAGCCTCGGTCGTCGTCGTGGGAGACGGCCAGTTCAACAAGCGGCTCGACGGCAATAACATTCATGGGTTGTACGGCAGCATCGGGGAATTGATTCCGAAGAGCGTTCTGGAACCTTATGTTCTGTGGCGGCTGGCGCCCCGCGTGATTACGGAGCTGGGCCCTCCCGGCAAAATGGATTTTTTTACTTATGGCTTCCGCTGGGCGGGAAAGCTGGCCGGGGATTACGAGTACGGCGTGGAAGCGGCCATTCAAAGAGGCTCTTTGGGCAGCGACCGAATGGAGGCCTGGGGCAGTCACTGGCAGCTCGGCCGGACGTTCTCCCAGTGGACCACGAAGCCCAGAATCTACGGCGAGTATAACTACGGCTCCGGCGACGCGGACCCTCGCGACGGCAAGCGCGGCACCTTCGATACGCTGTACGCCACGCCGCACGACCGCTGGGGTCTGGCCGACCAGGTCGGCTGGAGAAATCTGCACCACGCGCGCGGCGCCCTGGAAGCGAAGGTCGCGCTTGCGTGGACGATTAAAGCCAGCTACCATTCCTGGTGGCTCGCCAGTTCCCGCGACGGCCTTTATCTGCCGAACGGGGCGCTCTTCATCCGCGTGCCGGACGGATCGGCTGGAAGGCACGTCGGCCAGGAGTTCGATGCCCAGGCCGTATGGACTCCCGTGCGGGGATGGATGGTGAATTTGGGGTACGCCCACATCGTCCCGGGTGAGTTTCTGAAAAAGGCCACGCCGGGAAATTCATACAATTTCCCATACGTGATGGCCATTTATACTTTCTGATGAGACGAATTTGCGGAAACAGTCCTAATAGTTTTTTACTAGGCTATTTCCCTTGCTACTGTCTACCTGTCCTATTGATAATGGGTAAGTTCCATCCGAAATAATCCGATGAAGCGGCTCCTGCCTTTCAGTCTCATCACACTTCTGATCGCCGGATGGCACGTCTCGGCGAGCCTGCAGACGGATGCTCTGCTGCCCGGGCCCTGGGCGGTGGTCCTGGCGATAGTGGAACTCGCACAGAAAGGCCTTCTGCTGAAGTACGTGGTGGCGTCCCTGTTTCGGGTGACGTGGGGCTATCTTCTGGCGGTGCTGCTGGCGATTCCCTGCGGAATTCTGCTGGGCTGGTATCGCCGCGGCGAGGTTGCGATCAATCCGCTGATTCAGGTTTTGCGCCCGATCTCGCCGCTGGCCTGGATCCCGATCTCCATCCTCTGGTTCGGAGTGGCGGATGAGGCGGCAATCTTCCTCATCTTTCTGGCTTCGTTCCTGCCAATCACAGTCACCGCTCTGAATGCCATCGGAAACATCCCCGAGGTAAACGTGAACGCGGGCCGGAACTTCGGCCTGTCGGAGCGGCAACTGATTATGCAAGTGCTGTACCCGGCCATAGCGCCGCAACTGATCGTGGGCCTGCGCATCGCTTTGGGCATCGCCTGGCTGGTGGTGGTGGCCGCGGAGATGATCGCGGTGAATTCGGGGCTGGGGTTTTTAATCGTGGACGCTCGCAATGCGGGCAACCGCTATGACCTGGTGGTCGCCGGAATGGTGATGATCGGAATCATTGGGCTGATTCTGGATACAGGAATGAAAAGCCTGGAGAAACTCAAATTCCTCCGGTGGGGGTACGTGGAGTCCTAATGGCGATAGCGACTAAACTCGCGGAGCGGGCAGTTCAAACCAAGCTGAGCATCCGCGGTCTGAACATGATCTTTCGGAGGGACGGGAACGAGGTTCGCGTTCTCGAGAACATCGGTCTGGAAGCGCGGAAGGGGGAATTCCTATGCATCCTGGGGCCGTCCGGATGCGGCAAATCCACCTTGCTGAACATCGTTGGCGGGTTTATCACGCCCACCAGCGGAACAGTCCTGATTGACGGCGAAGCCGTGGACGGTCCCGATCCACGCCGCATTTTCGTGTTTCAGGAGCGCGGCGTCTTCCCGTGGATGACGGTGGAAGGCAACATCGGCTTCGGGCTGTTTAACCTGAGCCGCGACGAACGCCAGCGGCGCATCGCGCACTACGTGCAACTGGTGGGCCTGGAGGGATTCGAGCACGCCTACCCGCAGGAGCTTTCCGGCGGCATGAAGCAGCGCGTGGAAGTAGCGCGGGCGCTGGCGGTGAACCCGGATATGCTCTACCTCGACGAGCCGTTCGGAGCGCTGGATTCGATCACGCGCCTCATCATGCGCGGCGAGCTGCTGCGCATCTGGCACGCGGAGCGCAAGACCATTCTGTTTGTTACTCACGATATTGAAGAATCGGTGCAGTTGGCCGACCGCGTGATCGTGATGTCCGCCCGGCCGGCGAGCATTCGAAGAGTGGTCGAGATCGATATTCCTCATCCCCGCGACATCAGCTCGCCCCGGTATCTGGAGCTGCGGGACAGCATTTTCGAGGAAATCGGGCTGGCCCACAAGGTCTAAATGAGGCGCTGGGAATACTACTTCTGGCCGGTCTTCACAGGCGTCGTCTGCCTGCTGGCCTGGCATTGGTCTGTGGTGTGGAGCAAGACCACGATTTTTCCTTCGCCCCTGCTTGTCTGGAACGGCGTCGACGAGCTGGTTCGCAAGGGCCTTTTGTGGGGCTATTCGCGCGACTCCCTGTACCGCGTGGGCGTGGGATACGCGGTGGCGGTCGTGTTCGGCATTCCCACCGGGCTGACTATTGGCTGGTACAGGAACGCCGCCATCGCGGCGAACCCGGTGATCCAGGTAATGCGGCCCATCAGCCCGCTGGCATGGATTCCGCTTTCCATCGTCTGGTTCGGCGTCACCGATTTCGCGGCCATATTCCTGATCTTTCTGGCGTCCTTTTTTCCTATCGTGGTGTCGACCTCAAACGGGGTCAAGAACGTGCCCGAGATGTTTCTGCGCGCCGGGCGAAACTTCGGCCTCTCGCCGAGCGCCCTCTTTCGCCGGGTGCTGTTTCCCGCGGCGCTGCCGCAAATACTGGTAGGGCTTCGCATCACTTTTGGCATTGCATGGCTGGTGGTGGTGGCGGCCGAGATGATCGCCGTCGATTCCGGCCTCGGTTACCTGATTATCGATGCTCGAAACGCCGGCAAACGCTACGATCTTGTGGTAGCCGGCATGTTGCTGATTGGAGTGATCGGCCTGGCGCTCGATGCCGCCGCCCGGCGCGTGGAGACAATCCGGTCCGTGCGATGGGGTTTCCGAAATGAGTGACGCCAAACGCGTCCTTTTGGGTCTGCTGTTGTGGACCACCGTGGTCTCGGCGCTGCATATGCGCCTCAACTTCGATTGGTCGGCCCTGGTGAACGACCGGCTGCCCGAGGAACAGCGCAAGCTGAACGTTGCGTTCATCCCCGTCACCTGCCACCTGGCTTGTCCGGTGACCGACTATATTTCCCGCTACTCGAAGGCCGGGAATATCTTCATCCCCAAAATGTTCCAGGGGTTTCCGGAAATCAAGGAAGCGCTGATCGCCAATAAGATGCAGGCCGGATTCATGGTGGCCCCGATGGCGATCGCTTTGAAGTCGCAGGGCGTGCCGATCCGCATCGTTTACCTGGGACACCGCTACGGCAGCGCGGTTGTGGTTCGCGCCGACGGCCCGGTGAGGAAGTTTCCGGATCTGCGCGGGAAAATAGTTGCCATTCCCAGCCGGTTCTCCGATGAGCGCCTGATCGTTTTCCGGGCTCTGGAAAGATACAACATGAAGGCCGAAGACGTCAAGATGGTGGAGATGGCTCCCGCGGATGTGGCCGGCGCCCTGGCCGCCAGTGCGATCGATGCCTTCTCCATACAGCTCGCTTCTACTACAACCAAGACCCCAGGCTTTTGCGGTGGGCGCTCACAAATCCTCTCGACCGTGTCATGTATACAAGGCTGACTCCTCTCAAACCCGACTTCGATTACATTCGGGACATGATGATCAAGACTGGTGTGCTGGAGAAGAGAATCGCATTTGAGGAGTACGTGGACGTCCAGTTCGCCGAGGGAGCGAAGTACAAGACTGCCTGGAACTACGAGCCCGGCAGCAACTATGCGGAGTGAGCGGGCGGTGTTAGAATTCTTCCCATGCATCTTCGAGTTGCAGGAGCGCTAATTTTCTTGGGAGGGATCGTGGCAGGAACCGCAGCAGGCCAAAGCGCCGGAAAGATTTTGAAAGTATCGCCGGCGCTGGACGCCATCGTACCTTCGGACGCGAAAATCGAAAAGCTGGCAGGGGGCTTCACTTTTACCGAAGGCCCGGTGTGGATGCGCGAAGGGTATCTGCTGTTCAGCGACATCCCGAACAACGTCATCAACAAGTGGACTCCGGACGGCAAGGTGTCGGTCTTTCGCAAGCCCGCGGGCTACGACGGGACGGACGCGCCGGCGGGGGCCTTCATCGGCTCCAACGGACTCACCCTCGATAAAGAGGGCCGCCTCATTATCTGCGAGCACGGCAACGGGCGCATGACCCGTTTGGAAAAAGACGGCAAGCTTACCGTGCTGGCCGCAAAGTTTGAAGGCAAGCGGCTGAACAGCCCCAACGATGCCGTCTTCAAGTCCGACGGCTCGCTGTACTTCACCGACCCGCCCTACGGTTTCCCCAAACAGGACGACGATCCGAAGAAGGAGCTTTCCTTCAACGGCATCTTCCGGCTGGCGGGCGGCAAATTGCAGCTCCTCCACAAGGACCTGAATCGTCCCAACGGCCTGGCATTCTCGCCCGATGAGAAGATTTTGTACGTCGCGAATTCCCATCCCGAGCGAAAGACCTGGACCCGTTTCGATGTGCGGGCGGACGGGACCATCGCCAATCCGAAAATCTTCTACGATGTCACGAAAGAGACGGCGGCTGGCCTTCCGGATGGCATGAAGATCGATACGAAGGGAAATCTTTACTGCACCGGCCCGGGCGGGGTATGGATCTTTTCTCCGGACGGGAAGCACATGGGCACCGTGCAGCCGCCCGAGATTCCAGCCAACTGCCATTGGGGCGATGCCGACGGCAAGACGCTCTACATGACGGCCAGAACGGGCCTGTATCGCATCCGGCTCAACATTGCCGGCATCCGGCCTTGACCGCTCACCCGTAGCACACAGCACTGTCAGCAAGTGGACGTGGTTGTGGTAACCGGAATGCAACTCGGGCATCGGAGGTAACTATGGCCGCTAACATTTGCGCGGGAATCAGTCGGCGATTGCACGTCGCCAAGTCCCGGATAGGTCGGGCTGATAAAGCCACACGACGGAAAACCGGAATAGGTTTGATGAACTGGTTGACCCTCGGTTCGTCCAGCGCTGTCGCCGCGCTCTTGATGGCGCGAAGAAAGAAGCTGGCGATCTGCATGGGACTTTTGACGCCCACGTTCCAGGCGCTGCGACACCGCTAAAGCAAGCAGGAGGAGCTAAAGGCGCTCCTCCTGATCTTGGAATAGGGGGCGCAGGGCGGGATACAGCGCCCGATACGTCGCATAAGATCTGCCGTATGCCGCAACCGCGTCCGGCCGCGGCGGTATGGTATTGTCCGCTTGCAGCGAGACCAGACAGGCTTCCTCGGCCGATGCGAACTGCCCCGAGCCGATCATGGCCAACAGGGCCGCCCCGTAGGCCGAACCCTCCTGGCTGGCGAGCGTGACCACAGGCTTTCCCAGAACATCCGCCAGCAGCCGTAACCAGAAAGGGCTGCGCGCCGCGCCGCCGGAAGCACGCACCGAATCGACGCGCACGTTCAGGCCCTCGATGATCTCCAGGCAGTCCTTCTGGCTGTAGCAGACGCCCTCGAGAATCGCGCGAATCAAATCGGCGCGCACGTGCCGGGCCGTGAGGCCGATCCAGCCACCGCGGGCGGCAGCATCCAGATGCGGCGTGCGCTCGCCCATCAGGTAGGGAAGCCAGAAGAGACCCTGCGCGCCCAGAGGCGCGGTTTCCGCCTCTTCAGTCAAACGGTCGTAATCGGCGCCTGGCGCGAGCCGGTTGCGGAACCATTGCAGGCTCAGCCCGGCCCCCTGTGTGACGCCCATCACGTGCCACTTGTCCTTCACCGCGTGGCAGAAGGTATGCACCCGGCCCCCGGGGTCGTACGCCACTTCATCCATGTGCGCGAACACGACTCCAGAGGTTCCGAGCGTACAGGAAACCACGCCGGACGCGACGATTCCGTTGCCCACGGCGCTCGCAGCCTGATCGCCGGCTCCGCCCACCACGGGCGTTCCTTCGGCCAGCCCGGTAGCCGCCGCCGCTGCGCGGCTCACGCATCCCGAGACCGCACTCGACTCGTATACCGCCGGCAGCATGGACCGGTCGATTCCCAGGGCATCGGCCATATCGAACGACCACCGCCGGTTCACCACGTCGAACAGTGCGGTGCCGGAGGCGTCCGAGACATCGGTGGCGTACTCGCCGGTGAGTTGGAAGCGAACGTAATCCTTGGGCAGGAGCATGTGCCGCACGCGCTCGAAAATCCGCGGCTCGCGGTCCCGAACCCAAAGCAGCTTGGGCAAGGTGAAACCGGTCAGAACCGGATTGGCCGTCCAGGCCAGCACGCGCTCGCGCCCCACCTTTCCGTTGATGAAGTCCACCTGCGCCTGGCTGCGCTGGTCGCACCAGATGAGGGACGGCCGCAGCACGCAGTTTTCGGCGTCCAGAACCACCAGCCCGTGCATCTGGCCGGACAGTCCTATTGCGCGGATCTGAGAGCCTTGGAGCGCGGCGTGGCTCAGGGCGCCCCGAATCGCGATCTGCGCGGCGCTCCACCAGTCCTCCGGGCTCTGTTCGGCCCACAACGGCCGCTCCATCCGCATTTCCTGGTGAGGCGCGGTGAACGTCCCGGCAAGAGTCCCGGCCTCGTCCAGGATGAGCGCCCTGGTACCGCCAGTGCCTACGTCAATTCCCATCCACATAAAAGTTGCCGTCTCGCTCAGTGCCGCAGGAAGGGGAGAAAGGCGGCGCCATATAGCCCGGACAACTTGCCCAGGCACGCCTTCTCAATGCGGGTTTCGGTATTCCGGAAGACAAAAGAGCGCCGCTGAATTTCCTGAAACATGGAGGGAGCGAACAGGTCCCAGGCAGATAAGGCCCCTCCACTCAGCAGATACAGTGGAAAATTGAAGATATTGATGAGGGTTGCCAACGCGGTCCCTAACGACTGGCCCATGGTCTCAAAAATGGATTTGGCTTTTTCGTTTCCTGCTACCGCCATGGTGTAAATATCCTCAGCGGTGAGGCCGTCGCCAAGAGACATGGACGCGCCCATGGAGGCGATCGCCGTGGCCGAGGCGTATTTCTCCAGACAGCCCCGGTTGCCGCATCCGCAGGGATTTCCGGTCGGCACGACGGTGATGTGCCCCAGTTCTCCGGCCATGCCCACAAAGCCGTGGAGCACTTCCCCGCCCGCGATAATGCCGCCGCCAATTCCGGTTCCGAGCGTAAGCAGAATCAGGTCGTTCACATCTTTTCCGGCTCCCATCCACTTTTCCCCAACCGCCGCGGCGTTCGCGTCGTTCTCGAGAATCACGGGCGTGCCGAGCAGTTGCTCGAGGTGGTCGCGAATCGGAAAATTTTCAAATCCGGGGAGATTCGGGGACGCCGTAATCACTCCTGTTTCAAGAATGATGAAGCCCGGGACGCCCACGCCTACGCCCGCAAGCCCTTCAGCACCATGAGCTTGCCGAAGACGGTCGATGGCCGAGGCCATGTCGGCGACAACCGCGTCCCGTCCCGAGGAAAGGTCAGTGGTACCGGCGATGCTGTCTAAAATAGTGCCGGCGCGGTCGACAGCCGCCGCTCGCAGGTTGGTTCCGCCGAGGTCCAGCCCTATGGAATATTCGGCCATGAGGGGGAATATAGCAGAACGTCGGGCCTGTTTGCCCGGTAGAGTATCGCCCCTACTGCATTCGGCCGATGTATCATTAGAACCAACCGGGGTTTTTGTTGGTACTAGTACAGTGAGTTCAGGAACGCCGGTTTTGCGAAGAGCGTCGATAAGTTAGAAGGAGGCGGCCATGGAAGAGCGACGGTATATCGAAATTCCAGGATCTCAGACGCACGAGCTTCCACCGCTCCTTGTACGCAGCGCCCCGGAGAGGGGTCCGCTCGACGAGATTGTAGACAAAGCCGCGGGCATCGTCGAGGCCGAGGACATGATCTCCGGCGTGGGCGTTGACGGCCACACAATGGAGCAGCGCAAACTGGATCTCGCGATTCAGCTTGCCGAGCAGTACTTCCGGCTGGTGTCCCACTGGACGTGGGGCGATTCGATTCTGGAGTGGATCCGGCAGTGCGAGATCACCTTCGAATCGCGGGAGTTGCTGCGGAACCTGCTGCACCCCGACTTGTGGCCCCACGCGAGCCGTTGCAGTTTCGTGACTCTTCTGGAGGAGAAGGCAGTGCCCACGCATGGTGTGCATCTCGAAAACGCCGTTGGCCTGCGCCTGACGTTCCGCCAGCCTCCGCCCATCGACTGCTTCTCAAACCAGTACCTGTTCTATCTGAACGGCTCGATCTCCACCACGGCTTATGAAAAGTGGGCGAACCTCAGCCCCGATTCAACGGCATTGCTGCCGCCCGAGCGGTTCCACTTCGACGTACTGGATCTGGAACAGTAAAGCGAACTTCAGAACCGGCTGGCGAAGGCCGCGTCCAGCGAGAACGGCGCCATCCCCGGAGTCTCGAAGCGTATCCATTTTCCGTCCGTGCGAATCGTCACCAGGCCGGATTGGTCGGTTCTCAACACGGTCACGCCCCGTTTCCGCAGCCGTTCGAGCACGTCGGGATGCGGATGTCCGTAGCTGTTCTCCCGGCCAGCGGAGATGACCGCGAACGCGGGCCGCGCCGCATCCAGAAACTGTTCGCCGGTGGATGTCCGGCTCCCATGATGCGCCACTTTGAGCACATCAACCCGTACCCCGGGAAGCTCGTCTTCCGCCGGTCGCTCGATGTCGCCCGATAGCAGAAACGACCGCGCGCCGTAGGTGAGGCGAAGAACCAGCGAGTCCCGGTTGTGCGCCGCGTTCCCCGCGCGGTACTCTCGCGGCGGCGCCAGCACTTCCACCTGCGCGCCTCCATATTCGAAGCGGTCGCCCAGCGCGAACCGCACAATCTTCACGTTGCGTTTGTGCGCCTCTTCGCGCACGGCAGCCCAGGCTTCGCTTTCCGGGACCGCCCCAGTCCAAAGCTCGTTCACGCGGAAGTTCTTGAGCAGGGCAATCATGCCGCCCATGTGATCTTCGTGCGCGTGGGAAAGAGCGACGGCGTTCAGGGCGCGAATCGAGCGGCTCCACAGATAGGGAGACACCACATCCTCTCCGATATCGAGTCCCTGCCGTGGCGCGGCGCCGCGGCGCGGAAAGCTCGCCAGCCCCCCGGCATCCATCATCATCAGCTTTCCGTCCGGAAAGGCGGCAAGAAAGCTATCGCCCTGCCCTACATCGATGGCCGTCAGTTCCAGCGTGCCTCTCTCAAAATCGGGCGTAAACGGATGCCAGATCAGCAGCGCCAGCAATACAGCCTGGGAGATGCCACCGGCTATGCGCCACGGGATCCTTCGCGCCAGAGCGGTCCCGATCAACGCAAGGGCGATCGCAATGCCCAGCCATAACGGCGGCATGGGAATGCGCCAGTTCGGCTCCAGGCTCGCGTGCCATCCCGCCGCGGCACGCGAAAACTCCAGAAGCTCTCCCGCGATGCGCGCGGGAAATGCCCATCCGGTGAAGAGCGCGACAAAACCGATCGGCACCACCAGGCCCATCAGAGGCACGATGGCGATGTTAGCCGAAAGCCCGGTCAACGAGACGCGGTGGAAGTACGCTGCCATTGGAAGCAGCAGGCCCACCTGCACCAGCGCGGAGGTTACCGCCAGGTCGTAGGCATAATGCACACAGCGCATGCACAACGCGAGAGCGCTCAAACACCACGTCCGCGGCAGTCGTGTCCACAGGTGCGCGGTCTCCGCGAGCAGACGCAGCTCCACGCGAAACTGTGCCACGCGCGGCGGCATGCGAGCGTCGCGATCCGCGTTCGTCAGGTCGCGCAAGCCCGCGCCGTACGGCCCCGAGGTCTTTTCCATCAGCGGGACGGCGAACGCCGCAATGAAAGCTACCGAAAGGAACGAAAGCTGAAAGCTGGCCTCGAACAACTGATCCGGGTCGAGCAGGAGAAACCCGATCGCCACAGCCGCCAGAAGATTCATCAGGTTGCGCTCGCGGTACAGAAACTTGCCGAGCGCGAAGACCGTCAGGCCCGCCGCGGACCGCAGGACGGGCGGCTGCCATCCGGTCACCACGGCGTAGATCCAGGCTCCGGCCGCAACCACCGCCAGCGCCCAGCCTTGCGGCACCAGACAGACCCGGAGCAGGAACAGGAAAAACGCCGCCAGCACGGCCACGTGAGCGCCGGAAATCACCAGCGCATGAAAGGTTCCCGTAGAGCGAAAATCCTCGGTCCAGACTTTCCGCAGGCCGGCCGAATCGCCCATCAGAATGCCGCGCATCATTCCGCTGGCATATGGCTGGTCCGCGTAAAGGTTCCGCAGCCGGTCGAGCGCCGAGGAGCGCAGCGCGAACATGGCGCGATGAAACCGGTTGCCGCACTCCCCGGGGAGCCGTTTGAGCGGCGCATCCGGGCGCGCCGTACCCACCCAGAAGATGTCGCGCCGGGCGAGGTACGCGCGGAAATCGAAGGCCCCGGGATTCACGAATTGCCGGGGACGGCGCACCCGCGCCACCATCTCCACCAGCTCACCGTAGCGAACGTTCCGGAACGCCGCTCCGCCCTGGGTAAGCCGCACGCGCGCGCCGCGCTCCAGCTCCACGACGAGCTGCCCCCGGTCTTCGAAGAGCGCCGGCGGCTCCACCACGCAGCCAGAAAGCAGCAGCATCCCCTCCTGCTCCAGCTCCGGCGGGGGCGGCGGCCGGTGCGCGTGCGCCACCAGCGCGCCCGCCAGCATCAGCCCCGTCAGGCACGCCGCGGCTGACGTAGCGCGCGACCGAATCCACAGACCCGCCAGCGCCAGCGCAAAGAGAGCGCCACAACCGGCCGCCAGCTCGGCCGGCTGAAACTCGGTGAATCGTGCTGTCAGGATCCCGGCGGCGAGCGCCGCTAAGGGCGGAAGTAACGGGCAGTTATGAGTCCAGTACGTCTCGGACCTTGCGCATGAGGGCATCCGGCGTGAAAGGTTTGTACAGGAAGACAGTGGCCGGATCGGCGATCTTTTCTCGCAGGATTGAAGAATCCATGTAGCCGGACATGTAGAGTACCTTCACCTTGGGCCGCGACGGCTTCAGCGCATCCGTGAGCGCCAGCCCGTCCATGCGCGGCATCAAGATATCGGTCAGCACCAAGTGAATCGGTTCCTTCTGCTGTCCGGCGATGTCGCACGCCTCCTGCCCGTCGCGCGCCTCGTAGACCTTGTAGCCTTTCGAGCGAAGGATGGCGGCCACCATTTTGCGCACATCCTCTTCGTCCTCGGCCACCAGAATTGTTTCCGATCCTCGCGGGGTTGCTTTCGGCGCCACCTTTTTCACCACTTCACCTTCAGGAGCGTGCGGCAGATAGATCTCGAAGATTGTCCCACAACCGACCTTGCTGAACACCGTGATATAGCCGGCCGATTGCTTCACGAAGCCGTAGACGGTGGAGAGACCCAGCCCGGCGCCCTCGCCTTTCTCCTTGGTAGTGAAGAAAGGTTCGAACGCCCGCGAGCGCGTCTCGTCGTCCATGCCCAGGCCGCTATCGCTGGCCGCCAGCAGCGCGTACGAGCCGGGCGGAATGTCGCCGCGTCCCGGCTCGCCCGGAGATTCGACCTCCACCTGCCCGGTCTCCAACGTAAACGTGCCCCCGTCCGGCATCGCGTCGCGCGCGTTCATCGCCAAGTTTAGGATTGTCTGCTCCACCTGGCCTTGATCTGCCCTTACATAGGCCGGCTTGGAGTCTAGCATAAGGTTCAGCTCGATGCCTTTGCCGAGCACTTGGTCGAGGGCGTCTTTAGCACCTCGAACCACCGCGTTCAAATCCAGCATACGATGCTGAATCGGCTGCTGCCGGCTGAAGGCCAGCAGCCGGCGCGTGACCATGGCCGCCCGTTCCGAGGCGTGTACGATCTCCTCGGCCGCCGAGCGCAACGGATCGAGCGGTGAAAGGCCGGAGCGCAACGTCTCGGCATAACCCGTAATCACCGTGAGCAGGTTATTGAAGTCGTGCGCCACACCGCCTGCCAGCCGCCCCACAGCCTCCATTTTATGAAGCTCGCGCAACTCCTGCTGGAGCCGGAGCCGGCCGGAGACGTCGCGAAGAACGAGGATCGCGCCCTGCCGCTCTCCGTTGCGGTCCAGGATGGGTGCGACAGTGTGTTCGATCGGTATGCGGCGGCCGTCGCTGCCCGCCAGCGCCAAGGGGCCGTTCACCTCCACGATTCGGTTCTCCCGCAGGGCGGTTTCCACAGGGTCTTTGACGGGCAGCCCCGTGGAGGCATCCACCAGATTCAGGAGTTGAGGCAGTTTCCTTCCCTTCGCCTGCTCCCGGTTCCAGCCGGACAGCGTCTCCGCGATCGGGTTGATGAACCTGACGCGTCCCTTGCGGTCGAAGGCGACGACTGCATCCTCAATACTGCAAAGCGTGGAAGTGAACAGGTCGCGGCTTTGCCTCAACGAGGCGCAAAGCCAGGCGAGGAGCCCCGAGCCGGCCACGAAGGCCGCCAGCGCCACACCGGCCGGCGCCACGAAGAAGTAGAGAATCAGCAGCGTTGATAGCGCAGCGGCCCCCAACCCATGTGCCAGACCGCCGATCCATGAGCTGAGGCCCACGGCCGCCGCGAACAGTGGAAAATAATTCGGGTGGATCACCGGGGCCAGCAGCAGTGCCAGCACGTGCGCCGAACCAACAAGCCAGAGAACCAAGCCGATGCGAAGCAGGGGCGAGCGGGCCAACCGCCCTGTCAAGGCCATCTAACTAAAAGTTTACTACCCTATGCTATCTTTTCTCCGCCAGGACGGTGTAGTGGGGATCTAACAGCACCTTTACCGGCCGCGCCTTGAGCCATACGGTAAACGGAACCGGTTCGTACGATGTTCGTACCCAGTGCACCACGGGCGGGCCCGAGGCGAAACGGATTTCAACCGGCACATGCACGCTGAAATCCTCATCCACGCCGCTCTGCGTCACGGTTCCCGTCAGTTGCAGACCGCTGGCTTTGCCTCGAACGGAATGCCGGAGCTGCAAGGACGGAATTCCCGAGCCGTACACCCACTGGTCGAAGAACGCCTCGAGCCGGGCATCGGGCGCGCCCTTCGGCAGAAACTCGGCCGCCAGCAGACGAAACTGCTCGGTGGAAACGGTCTTCCGCTCATACCGCCGGCGCAACTCGCCCAGCATGCGGAAGAATTGCCCGTCGCCCATGCGCCGCCGGAGCATGTGCAGAATCCAGGATCCCTTCTCGTAAATGATGACGCGCCATGACGCCGGGGATTGCGAGCTGTTCAGCCGCATGCCCAGAACGATCGGTCCCGCCGATTCCACCGTTTTGCCTCCATCGGTTGTCGCCGACAGATCCGTGCGGTATTGTTCCAGCACCGTTTCCAGTTGCGCGCCGCCTTTGCGCTTCTCCAGGTACAGAAGCGCCGTGTATTGCGCCAGCGCTTCCATCAGCCAGTCGTCGCGATACCCTCCCGATGCCACGAGATTTCCCCACCATTGGTGCGCCGCCTCATGCGCGTGCAGCGTTTCCGAGAAAAACTCCTGGTGGCGCTGCGTCATGGTTCGCAAAGGACCTTGCCGCGGTTGCAGGTAGGCGAATGTGGAGAGATAGATCAGCCCTGGAAATCCTTGCCCGAAAGCGCCTGGAATGGGAGAAACCGTGAGGCTGTCGAGAGCCGGAGGTCCCAGCTTTTCCGCCATGAATTCCATCGCCGATGCAATCTCCCCGGCCAGATGTTCCAGACGGAGCTGAGGGTCGGGCGGCGGAGGCGTGGAGGGAATATTCAGGATGGAGGACGGCGGCTGGCCCCGGCGCGGGAAGGGCTGCGGCGGCGGAAGCAGGATTGGCCCGGTGAGGACGTGGGGCCGCGGAGGCTCGCGCCGGTTGCCGCAGACTTCCACAGCCAGGCCTCCGCGCGAAATCCGCGCGCGCTCGTAAACTCCCAGGTTGAAGCCGGCCCAGCGCACGGGAGCGCCGATGCGGCGCCGCGTGGTGCGAACCTCTTCCCCGGTTTGATCCTCCACAACGGTTCCCGCCGAGACGAGATCCAGCTCCTTCGGATAATGGAACGTCAGGTCGTAACGCGCGAACTGCATGCCGCGGCCCGGATACCAGTTGCCGCGCGCGCCGACGTAGTAGAGGCGCTCGCTGGCCTGCGAGACGACCGCTCCTTCGTGATGGAACTCCAGTTGGTACTCCCGCCCCGGCGCGAGGGGCTGCGGCGGAATCACCAGGAATACCTCGTTGTTATTGTTCCGGATTAAGTTGGACCGCATGGACTCGCGCTGGAACACCTCGGCCGGCACGCCGTCCACCAGCGCCTGGGTGATCCTCATCTGGCGCGAAACCTCGAACGGCAGCACGCGTCCTTCGCCCGCCGGTGTTACGGTGGCTTTGGTGACCACCCGCATTTGCAGGCTGGCATCGAGCCACGCCTCGATCCGGTAGTCCTTGATCTTGACTTCGGGCTCGGGAGGAGGCGCTGCCTGCTTGCGAAAACTGCGCGCTGTAAAGCTGGTCCACACGTCGAAGAAAGTCCGGTTTTCCCGGAACGTGGTCTGCCCTACCACGATCTGCTCCGCGCTGCGCGGGTCGTACAGCACATCGAAGTTGCCCAGCTTCTTTCCGCTGACGGCCGCGAAGAAAAGCCCGTTCTCCGGGTTGCGCGACAGCAGATCCAGCACCAGCACGCTCTCGAAGCCGGTGGAGATGTTGCGGACCACGGGCGACCACTGTTCGGCCATTAAAACTCCGGTCTCCGGACTTTTGCGGAGCACACCGGATTGGATCTCCTCCATCAGAGCCCGATGGGTCTGGTCCGTGAACAGCAGGATAGCGAGCTTGAAATGCTCGTTGAGGTTGGGCGATTGGGTGAAGGCCGCGAGAGACCGCCGCTCGCTCTTGTCCGGCGGCAGCAGCAGCAGTTCGGCATCGCCGCCCTCCACGTCGGCGCTGAAGACTGCCCAGACCGGGCGGCCTTCAACGGGCTTGCCGAAGATCAGGTGGCCATCCGTGAAGAAGAAGCGGGCATCCTCCTTGGCAAGCCGCAGGTCTCGGACGCGATAGCATTCGTCCGGATCGAGGCTCATCTCGCGAAGAGTCTGGGCGAGGGCGGCGGCGGAAGGAGAAGGCTCTGCATAAAGCAGGGAGGAAGCCACCAGGAGCGCCGCGACGAACCGCATAGTTAGATTGTGACGCAGTGCCGGCGATCAACGCTAGCCCGTCGTGAAGAAGCCCCCGCATCAGGCTGGCCCTTGGTATGTTGTTATTGGACACTACGAGGCGGAAGCTCATGGATTACAGCAAGATCATCAGCATCGAGCCAGGTAAGATGGGTGGCAAGCCGTGCATCCGCGGGATGCGCATGACCGTCTACGACGTGCTCGACTACCTCGCTTCGGGCATGACCGAAGACGAGATCCTGCACGACTTCCCCGACCTCACCCGTGAGGACATCCGGGCTTGTCTTGCTTTTGCCGCGGACCGCGAGCGGCGGTTGGCAAGCATACCTGCGTGAAGCTTCTCTTTGACCAGAACATCTCACCCTGGCTCTGCCAGGTGGTGTCCGACCTGTTCCCGAATTCGGTTCATGTTCGCGAGGTCGGCCTGCGGGAAGCCGATGACGCCACCATCTGGGACTATGCGGCGCGTAATGGGTTCGCCATCGTCACGAAGGATGCCGACTTCCGGCAGAGGAGTTTTCTTCTTGGCCACCCGCCAAAGATCGTTTGGTTGAGATTGGGCAACTGCTCAACGAAGGCAATCGAAAGCCTCCTGCGAAGCCGGGCTGTCAACATCGAAGAATTTCTCGCGGATGAACAGAAGTCGTTCATGGTTCTCTCCTGACGGAGTCGGATCTCGGCATGCGGTACGGCGGGCACCCGTGCCAGTGCCAAAAGCAGCCGTTGACGAACACTGCAAGCCGGAGATCCGTGGTCTCAGCATCGAACGTATAGGTCATGCCGCATCAGTCTTCGGCCAAGTGCCTCGGGACGTCGATCTGGATCGACTGGTCGGTCTCTGCCTCCGCGACCCTACGGTTATACTCCTTAAGCACGGCCACAATTTCCTGCTTCACTTTGCCCCTGTGGAACTCTCCCATCTGGTCGATGTTCTGCCCCACAAACGTCTCGATCGCCACGATGGCGACCTTCTCTCGATTTTCTTATCCACGGCGAACGCACGAGCGTTGACGACTTGAGCGGCCGGCACAACCATATAGGCTTGGGATTGCAGACGCTAACCGATCCGTTCGCGGAGCTGGCCCAGGCCAGCGCGAGACAGCCGCTCACCGTTTCCGCGGTCAGCTATGCCAACTCGGCCGACCTCCCGCGCCTTACGCAGTGGAACATCGGAGTCCAGCGGAATCTGCCGTTCAACACTGTGGTGGAGGCGGCTTACGTGGCCAGCCGCAGCGCCCACCAGCCGCGCGGTATCCCAGCCAACAATCCCCGTTTCGAGTCCGCCGAAGCGGTCAATCTCGGAGGCGTCCGCATACAGGATGCGCGGCCTTTCCCCGTTTACACCGGCTTCAACGCCGTTCAATACGACGGCACCGGCGACTACCACTCGATGCAATTCAACGTGACGCGCCGCTTCAGCACCGGGTTCAGCCTGGACACCAGCTTCACCTTCTCCAAGAGCACCGACACCGCCTCCGGTTTCGGCGACTCCTTCCAGATCCCATGGCAATTTCCGGAGATCGAGCACGGGCTGTCGAGCCTTGACCGGCCGCGCAGCCTCACCATCGGCTGGGTGTGGGAACTCCCGTTCGGCAAGGGCCGCCGCTACCTCAACGGCAACCGGTTCGCCTCGGCGATCCTGGGCGGTTTCCAGTTGAATGGAATCTTCAGCGCCGCCGACGGACTGCCGCTTACGGTCACACAACAAAATGCCAACCTGGTTCTGCAAACGCAACGCCCGAACGTCAGGAATCCCGCCAACCTCAGCGGGAAAATCGACGAGCCGCGGTTTGAAGGTCCGGCACGCCGCTGGCTGATTGCCACAACGGATCCCAGCTTCCCGTTCGAGCCTTCCGGCAACTTGGGTCTCGGCAACCTGGGCCGCAACACCAGCCGCGAGCCCGGCTTCGTCAACTTCAATATTTCGACGTTCCGCAACTTCGACATTAGCGAACGCTTCCGGCTGCAATTCCGCGCCGAAGCCTACAACGCCTTGAATCGCGTGAACTACAGCCAACCATCGTCAGCGAGCATCAGCGCCGCGAATTACGGTCTTATCACAGGAGCAGCGCCGGCGCGTCAGGTGCAGTTGGGGCTGCGGCTGAGTTTCTGAACGCGCAGGCTCTTGACACGGCGCGGGAGTTCCCCATAGCGTGAGGTATCGTTTTCTAATGCGCCACATCCTCATCATTGCGGCGATCGGTATCGCGGCGGCGATTGCTCAAAAGCCTGTGCCGTACGTGCTGCCCGCATGGCCAAGAGCCACGCCGCTCGAACTCGGGATGGACGAACGCAAGCTGGCTCAGGCACGCGACATTGCTCTAACCGGCGGGGGCTCCGGCATTGTGATTCATCGCGGCAAGCTGGTCTATTCGTGGGGCGATCTTAAAGCGAAGTACGACGTCAAGTCGACGACAAAATCGATCGGCAACATGGCGCTCGGGCTGGCGTTGATGGACGGCAAGCTGAAGCTTGCAGACGCGGCGACTCAATTCCTGAGCGGATTCGGCGCAGAGCCCGACACCAACCTGCAGACGGGCTGGCTGAGGAAGATTACCTTCTTCCACCTCGCCACTCACACCGCCGGGTTTGACAAGGCTGGAGGATTCGAGCCCCTGCTGTTTGAGCCGGGATCAAAGTGGTCCTACAGCGATGGAGGCCCGAACTGGCTCGCGGACTGCCTCACCACGCTTTACGGCAGAGACCTGCAGGATGTCCTGTTTGAGCGGGTTTTCACGCCTCTCGGCATTACCCACGACGATCTCTCCTGGCGGGAAAACGCGTACCGTCCAAAGGAATTGAAGGGCATTCCCCGGCGCGAGTTCGGTTCCGGCATCCACGCCAATGTTGACGCTTTATCTCGCATCGGGTTCCTTTACCTGCGTGCGGGCCGCATCCGCTCGCGCCAGATCCTGCCGCCAGACTTCGTTGCCCGGACGCGTCAACCGATTCCCGAGCTTCAGAACCTTGTGGTGTTGAAGCCGGACCTGTATCCGCAGGCTTCGAAGCACTACGGGTTGCTGTGGTGGAACAATGGCGACGGCTCCATGAAGAGCGTGCCTCGGGACGCCTATTGGTCATGGGGGTTGTATGACAGTCACATCATCGTGGTTCCGAGCCTTGACCTGGTGGTCGCGCGAGCGGGCAGGAGCATAGGCGATGAGCGCGGCGCCGTGTTTGCGAGATTGGAGCCGCTGCTCGGTGCGGTCGTTGCCGCCGTAAACCAGGAGCACGCTCAGGTTCGGGCGCCCTATCCTCCAAGCCCGGTGATCGAGCGTCTCGAGTGGGCGCCTGTGGAAACGATTCGCCGGCAAGGATCGGACTGCGATAACTTTCCCTCCACCTGGGCCGACGACGACAATCTCTACACCGCTCACGGCGACTGCCGCGGCTTTTATCCCCTGCGGCCGAAAAAGTTGGGCCTGGGCTTCGCGAAGGTTCTGGGAGCGCCAAACGATTATCGAGGCACCAATATTCCTTCGGAATCGGGCGACAACACCGGCATCGGGGGCGAGGGAAAGAAGGCCAGCGGCATGCTGATGGTGGACGGAGTCCTGTACCTATGGGCGCGGAATGCCGGCAACTCGCAACTGGCCTGGTCGACCGACTACGCCAGGACGTGGACGTGGAGCAACTGGAAATTTACCACCAGCTTCGGACACCCCACGTTCCTGAATTTCGGCAAAAACTACGCAAACGCGCGTGATCGCTACGTCTATATCTACTCACCCGATCATGACAGCGCTTATGAGCAGGCGTCCGGAATAGTGATGGCACGCGTTGATAAAGCTCGCATGCGCGAACGCGCAGCTTACGAATTTTTCAAAGGCCTGAACACGAAGGGCCAGCCGCTCTGGACACCGAATATCGAAGAACGCAAGCAGGTATTCTCAAATCCCCCGGCGGGGGTCTATCGGACGCAGATCAGCTATAACGCCGGGATCAAACGATATTTGATGAACCAGATTTTGATCGGCAGCGACCACGTGCGTTTTCAAGGCGGATTCGGTGTTTACGACGCGCCCGAGCCATGGGGTCCCTGGACCACGGTTTACTTCACGCCGACGTGGGACGTAGGGCCCGGGGAGAACCAGCATTTTCCGCCCAAGTGGATGAGCGCCGGCGGGAAGACCATGCACCTGATCTTCTCCGGCGACGATATCTTCTCCGTGCGCAAGGCAACGTTGACACTCCGCCAAGATCGACAGTGATCTCACGATCAACGGCCGCTTATCCTCGAAGTTCGAGGCCGCGCATCGTCCCGGTCGAGGACGCGAATCGGTCGGACTCAATTACCGGCAGGAACGTTCGGAGAAAGCGCATCGTCTCACAAGAGCTCGCGAATGAGGCTCCCTCCGTTGATGGTCGCCCGCTCCGCTCGGCCGTTGTGCAGAAAGGTAAGCCTGAGATGATCGAGCCCCATCAGGTGCAGGATCGTGGCGTGAATGTCGTGCACATGATACGGCTTGTCCACGGCGCGCAATCCGATTTCGTCGGTGGTGCCGACAGTCTGGCCGGCTTTAATTCCGGCGCCCGCCATCCAGATCGTGAACCCCCAGGGATTATGATCGCGTCCGTTGCCGCTTTCATTGAACGGCGTGCGTCCGAATTCCCCGCCCCAGACCACCAGCGTTTCGTCCAGTAGTCCTCGTTCCTTCAGGTCGGCCAGCAGACCCGCGACCGGTTTGTCGGAGGCGCGGCACCACTTGGCATGATTGCCTTCCAAGTCCTGGTGCGCGTCCCACCCGCTTCCGCTTCCGCAGTAGAGCTCGATAAAACGGACGCCGCGCTCCACGAGCCGGCGCGCGAGCAGGCAGTTCTTTCCAAAGGTTTCAGTCGCCGCATCATCCAGGCCATACAGTTTTTTCGTGGCCTCGGACTCCTGCGAGAGATCCACCGCTTCCGGCGCCGACGACTGCATGCGATAGGCCAGCTCGTACGACTCGATCCGGGCTTCGAGTTCGCTTTCGCCGGGCCGCTTCTCCGCCTGACGCCGGTTCAAGTCGGAGAGCAGGTCCAGCAGTCCACGCTGCTGGGAGGAACCGATGCGATCCGGCCGGGTCAGGTTCAAAATTGGCGGTCCATTACGCTGCAAGGGAGTTCCCTGATATGCGGCGGGCAGGAAGCCGGCGCTCCAGTTTTGCGCGCCTCCAACTACGCTCTTGTTGTCCGTGAGAATGACGAACACCGGCAGGTTCTGGTTGGCCGTTCCCAAGCCGTAGGTAAGCCATGCGCCCAGCGATGGCCGGCCGGCGATGATCGAACCCGTGTTCATCTGGCAAACCGAACCTACATGGTTCAGGCCGTCCGCCCAGCAGGAACGAATCACAGCGAGATCGTCCGCGTACGCGGCGATGTGCGGATACCAGTCGGAAACCCACAGTCCGCTATCTCCGTGCCGCGCCCACTGCCGGCGCGACGGCATTATGGTGTTCGTTGCCGTCCCCATGGCGGTAATGGGTCGCCCAAAAGACTCCGGCATCGGCTGACCCGCCAGCTTTTCAAGCGCGGGTTTCGGGTCGAAGAGGTCGATGTGGCTCGGCCCGCCCTCCATGAACAGCCAGACGATCGACTTGGCCCTGGGCTGGTGATGCGAGGTCTTGGGCGCGAGCGGATTCCGCGATCCGTGCGCCGCTAACGCCGGCGACCTCGCGGAATCGAGCAGGTTCAACAGCGCGAGAGCGCCCAAACCGCTGCCGCCACGCGTCAGGAATTCGCGCCGGGAGGAGATCGGAGAGCGCACGGTCTTAAAAGCGGTAGACGAATTCATTGGAGTTCAACAACGCCAGACACAGATCAACCAGCGCCGCCGCAGCCCGCGCGTCCAGTTTACCGCCATCCGGAGTAGGGTGGGCGAGGGGTTCACCGCGGGCTTGGCGCTCGGCGATCAATGTCCGCTGCCGGCTGAGGAACGTGAGAACGCGGTCTTTTTCCCACGCATCGGGCGGGCGGGAGTAAGCGAGGCGAAAGGCTTCGGTCGCCTGCGCGGCAGGGTCGCCGCCGGCGCGCTGGATAGCGCGGCCCGCGAGCGCCTGAGCCCACTCGATCGACTGATTGTCGTTCAGCAACGCCAAGGCTTGAGGGGCCGTAGTCGTCTGCGTGCGACGCGCGCAGCTCTCATGTGTATCCGGCATGTCGAACGCGCTCATCAGGGGATAAGAAGCCGTGCGCCGCACGGAAATGTAGAGGCTGCGGCGATGCTGATCGGCCGGATTGCGGGAAACGGTCCATCCGCCCGCGGGCGGCGGCATACCCAGCGGCAGTTCCGGATAGACGCTGGCGCCTCCGACTGCGGGATTCAGGAGACCGGAAACCAGCAGAGCGCTATCGCGGATCGCCTCGGCTTCCAGGCGATGCGGCGGGAAGCGCCATAACAAACGGTTCATGGAGTCAAGACGGCTGGCGTTCTCCCGGTACGACGAACTCTGCCGGTAGGCGTTGGAAGTCACCATCAGCCGGTGCATGTGTTTCAAGCTCCAACCGTTGCTCACGAATTCGTCGGCCAGCCAATCCAGCAATTCCGGATGAGTCCGGCGCTGTCCCATTCGCCCGAAGTCGCCTGGAGTGGCGACAATTCCAGCGCCGAAGTGATAATGCCAGAGCCGATTCACCATCACCCTTGGAGTGAGCGGATTGTTGGGGTCGGCAAGCCAGTTCGCCAGTGCCGTCCTCCTCCCGGTCGACTCGACTTTATCGGGAAGAGCGATCCTGGCAGGAGTCGGATCGAGGATGCTGAGGAAGCCCGGCTCGACCTCCGCAATGGGAACTTGGTAATTGCCGGCCGCAAGCACGTGCGTCGGCGGAGCGACGCGGCCAAGGTCCCGCATTCCCGCACCGATCGGCTGCTCGTGGTGGTAGAGATGATTGAACTCGGCAAGTTTGGTCTGAAGCTCCTCCAAACGTTTTTTCTTGTCGGGCTTCAGGCGCAGGATAGCCAGAAACTTGGTAGGCTCCGTGATGACCTTGGCGCGGTGCGCCATCTGCTGTTCGTACGGCGTTCTCTGCTCGGGAGCTTTGGGAACCGCATTCTTGATCAAATCAGGGAATTTGAAAAATTCGCCCTGGATCACGGCCTGACTTCCTTCTTTTAGCAGCGCCTCGATTTCCTGGTGAATCTCGCGCGTAGCCGCCTCCCACGCTTCCGACTTGCGGCTTTCCTCGGCGAGCCGGCTCTCGGGCCATAGAGAGATCCGATCGTCGTTTGCGGTGTGCGCGAAGAAGGCCTGGAGCCGGTAGTAGTCGCGCTGGAGGATTGGATCAAACTTGTGGTCGTGGCACTTGGCGCAGCCGATGGTCAAACCCAGAAACGCGGACCCAACGGCATCGGTGATGTCCTGCAGAATTTGCTGGCGGCGCTGCATGAGGTCGCGAGCGTTCCATTCATCCGGGTAGTGGCGGCTGAAGGCGGTGGCCACCCGCGCCTGGGCATCTTCGGGCCACAGCTCATCTCCCGCGATCTGCTCGCGCATGAACCGGTCGTATCCCTTGTCTTCATTGAAGGAGCGGACGACGTAATCCCGATACCGCCAGATATTCGGTCGGGGCTCGTCGGCGCGGAAGCCATCGCTTTCCGCGTAGCGCGCAACATCCAGCCAATGGCGCGCCCAGCGTTCGCCATAGTGAGGCGAGGCAAGCAGATGGTCGACTACACGTTCGTAGGAAAGAGCCGAACGGTCGGAGAGAAACGCCTGAACCTCTTCCGGAGTGGGGGGAAGACCGATGAGGTCGAAGCTGACGCGCCGAATGAGAGTGATCTTGTCCGCTTCGGGTCCCGGCTCGATGCCCTTCTCCTCGAGACGGCTAAGGATGAAAGCATCGATCGGGTTGCGGACCCATGAGCGCCGCCGGACCTGAGGCACTTCAGGCCGGAGGACCTTCTGAAAGGCCCAGTATTCGCGGTCTTGCTTTGTGAAAGGCTTCTCCGGGTCTGAAGCGGCCCACGAAGACGCGCTCGCGCCGAGGACCAGCAACCACAAACCAAGGTGTCGAGACGCTGTTCTCATCGCTTGTGTTCAGAACAGGAACTTCAGCGCCAATTGGATCTCACGGCCGTTGATCCGAGTGCTGCGAATCACGCCGAACTGCGCTGTGTTTGCCCCCAATCCCGGGTCGCCGAATGAGGGGTGGTTGAAGCCATTGAAAAACTCCGCGCGGAGCTGCAGGTTGCCCGGCTCGCGGCCTGGCAACGGGATGGCAGTGTTCTTCATAATAGTGAAGTCTATCGTGTTTACACCCGGTCCGAGAATGACTCCGTTGCCCGAATTCCCGAATCGGCCAAACGGATGGTTCACAAAGCAGGACGTGTCAAACCAACGGTCGATCGTGCTTTGGCCGCCCAGATTTCCGTCGCAGATCCTGTCCGCGCGGTTGGTGTCCTGGCGGCCGACATTCGAGGAGATGGATGATGTGGGCGTCAAAGGGAACCCTGTGTGCGCAGTGTAGGCGCCTTGGATCGACCAGCCGCTCGCAAGGCCTCCACCGATGCCCGTGAGGCCGGCGCCGACCGGTTTGCCTCTTCCGAAGGGAAGTTCGTAGATCCATGCCACGGTGAGCCGCTGGGTCTGATTGAACTCGAGCACTGCATACTCCGCCCGGCGATTCCGCGCATCCTGCTGCCGCGACTGGTCGCCGAACAACGCGCCGCCGATGCCCATGACCTTGGAGTATGTATACGCTCCCAGGATCGAAAGGCCGTTTGAAAATCGCTTGTTCAGTTTCACGTTCAGGGCGTGATAGTTCGAATTGTCGATCGAACTCACCATGCTGACGTCGCCGATATTTGGATTCGGGCGCCGGTTGAGAACGGCCGTCGGCCTGGTTGGGTCGGCGTCGGGAAACGCCTGGTTTGGCAGGTCGCGCCCAGTCAGTTTGTGAGCGCTGTTTCCGACATAGCCTACCTCGAGCAGCCAGTTGTCAGCCAGTTCCCGCTGGATGCCGAAGTTCCACTGATACGTGTAGTTCGTCCGGAAGCCCGGATCCAACGAGAACACGTTAGTGTTGGGCGAGAGCAGGATCCTGCCCGTGGCCGGATCGCGAACCTGGGTTCGCGGAAACAATCTGCCAACCAGGTCGGGAACCAGCGGGTTCGAAACGATGGTGGTATCGACGACAAACGGCGGCGACAACTGGAACGATGAGAATTCCGAACCGCGCGGGTGGCCATAAAACACTCCGATTCCGGTTCGTATCACGGTTTTGGGCGTGAGCGAGTATGCGAATCCGATCCGCGGCGCGAAGTTGTTGCGGTCAGGATTGTGGAGGCGGTCAACGTCCTCATCGAGCTTCAGAAAACGGCCATTGATGTAGTCGAAGGTTGCCAGGTCGCCAAACCGCTCGTAGTAAGGCGTCTGATACTCGTAGCGCATGCCGAGGTTCATCGTGAATTTGGGAGTGAGCCGGACCTCGTCCTGAAAATAGAAGCCGGAATAGTAATACTTCAGAGTGACCCAGCCATTGCTTTCCGCGAACTGGGTCGCCCGGCCGCTGTAGGGAAACCCGAGAAGCAGATCCGCTACCGGACTCCCCGTACCGGCAACTCCGGGTTGGTTGGTGAAGCGGTTTTCAAATGTCAGGATGGAGTTGGGTGTTTGCTGCACTTGTCCCGCGGGACGATAGTACCGCCCGTCGAAGCCGAACTTCAACGTGTGACGCCCCGCGATCCAACTGAAGTCGTCCGCCAGTGTATAGACGTTGTCCCTTGGTCCATTGGGGTTGAAAGGGTTTGCCCCGATGGTGGTCAGCCCCGCGACCACCAATTGCGGCAGCCCGTACGCCGTTGACGCCGGAGTGAGGTTGAGGAGACCGAACTCTTCCGCTGCCAGGTTGCGGTCGGCTAAGGGGTAAGTGCCGTCCACTCGGTAATAAGTCCAGGCCAACCGGAACTGATTCACCTTGGTCGGCGTGAAGGTGTGCGACTCCTGAACGGTAATGCTGTGCGCGTCGCCGTTTTGAAGGGATCCGGTGAACGGCAGGCCGGACGGCGAATCGACGTTGTTCTTGCTGTGGGAGTAGCGACCGAACAGCAGATCCCGATCGCCGATCTGGTGGTCGATGCGGGTATGAAATTGGTCCTGGTCATTGAGCGCGGAGGCGCTGGTCACATGATTGAATGCCGGCGAGCCGGGCGAATTCGGCGTGGGGTAGTATTTCAGACTCGAGTTGCCAATCTGCCCGAACCGCGATTTCGGGATCGCATTTCCGGCGAATGGCTGGCGCCGGTTGGTGGTTTGATCCAGCGTGAGCGGGTCGAAGATTTGCGGTCCGCCCGCGAAACTGCCTTCCCGCTGCGCATCGGTCGGCAGACTCTGATATAAGGTGCTTGCGCGCCGCGTCCGCAATCCCTCGTAATTGGCCATGAAGAATGTCCGGTTTGCAAGGATCGGCCCACTGACGACCCCGCCGAACTGGTTCCGCCGCAGCGAATCGACCCGCGGAGCGAAGAAACTGCGTGCATCCAGGGCATCGTTTCTCAGGAACTCGAAGACACTTCCGTGAAATGCGTTCGTACCAGGTTTCAATGTCAAATTAATCGCTGAAGGGCTGCGGCCGAATTCCGCCGCGAAGTCGTTCTGCTGGATCTTGAATTCCTGGATTGCCTCAATTGAGGGCGTAAACGCTGGCTTCCCGCTTCCCTCCATACGGGTATCGACTCCATCGAAGTAGAAGCTGATCTGATTGGCGCGCTGCCCGTTGATGGCCAGCCCGTTGCTCTGCGACGATCCAGCCAACTCCGTGACACCCGGCACGAGTTTGGCCAAGTCGAGGAAGTTGCGGCCGTTCAGCGGCAATTCGACGACTTCCTTCTGACCGATTACCTGTCCTATCTCGGCGCTGCGTTGATCGAGCACCGGAGTGGCCGCCACGACTTCCACCGTGGTAGCCGTATCTCCGACTTCTAGCTGGACATTGTGCGTCACCGGCTGGGCAACCTGTACCTCGAGGCCAGAGACTTCGTAGGTCTTAAATCCCTCGATGACCGTTCGCAGCTTGTACATTCCAGGGGCAACCAGCGGGAAGACATAGTTGCCCGCTTCGTCGCTGCGTGCAGTTCTCGCGGCCCCGGTTCCCTCATTAACGAGAGTTACCGTGGCCGTGGCGACGACCGCTCGCGACTGGTCCGTCACTTGGCCGGCGATGCTCCCCGAGGATACTTGGGCTCGCGCGGGCAGCACGGAAAGCAGTAGCAGGCAGGCGTACAGGCGGAAACGCCGGATCGTGTGCATCATGGCAACCTCCAGAAGCTCCAGACTTGATCTATGGAAGAGTTGCGTCGAAAGAGCCGTGAAGTCAACCGGAGAACCAGCGCTGGCGAACTGTCTCACAATGCGAGTCATCAGCGGCCGCCGACGAGAGGCGCCGCCAGAGCCTCCGGCAGAAGCTTATCCAGAGCGTAGATGCGATCGACATTCTCCCTCGTGACCAGCTCATGCTTGGTGAAGACGGCCGGAGGGACCGGCTGCCGCGCCAGTATGTTTCCAGCCAGCCGGATCACCTCGTCGCCATAGCGTTCCGGGAAGTATGCGACAGATCCCACCAGAGGACTCCCTGGCCGTCGCATTTCCACTCGCGCCTCGCGAGTTGCGTTCTGCCCCATCACGGCGCAGTAGCGAGCCCGGCCGCACTCTTCGAACGCGCGTATGGCGCCCAACGCCATCGGATCGTTCCCCGCCAGCACCGCAGTGCGCTGCGGCGGCAGCCTCCTGAGACGACGACGCACAGCCTCGAGAGTCCGCTCCAGCGACCCCTTCCCGTCCATCTCGATGGTGTTGGCGATCTCAACTTCCGGCAAAGCGTCTCGCATGCCCGCGAGCATCCCGCTGACGCGGAGCTTGGCGAGTGGACCGGCCGCGTCTTCTTCAATCAACATGACGCTCGATACCTCGCCGTTCCAGTGCTTCTTGACCCATCGCGCCATCGCCTGTCCGCCAATCATGCCCGCCTTGTAGTTGTCCGCGCCGAAGAATGTTGCGCCAGGGTGAGGAATTTCGATGGCAATCACGGGAATGCCGGTTTCAAGAAACCGGGACGAGATGACGGCCGCGACGCGCTCGTGGCACTGAAACTCGATGACCAGATCCACTCCCTCGCGAACCAGCGTCTCCGCGTTTCGCACGGCGGCCCGCGGGCTGCGATGGCTGCTGACCGTCACCAGTTCCGTGCCGGCTTCCTCGGCGGCACGCTGCACGCTGGCCGTAACGGCTTGGGAAAATGGCGTGTCCACGCCCCGCGTCGCAAAGCCGATCCGGTATCGGCGATGCGATGGAACCTTCACGCGACTGCGCAGGCGATCCTCGCCAACGCGTTCCAAGAGGCGCTCGTGCTCGAGGGTACGCACCAGCCGGGAAGCGGTCGCCTTGTGCAAGGACGTCCTCGCCACAAGTTCGCGCAAGCGAAGCACCTCGCCCTCATGACGAAACGCCTGCAGCAACTGGCACGCGCGCTGCACGGATTGCACAAGGTCCGAGGCAGCCGCGCGATTCACTCCCGCCATATGGCTCCCCATAATATCCAAAATCCTGTCGCGACGGGTGACAACCCGGATCTTGCGTACTGTCTCGTATTGTGAGACGGAGTTTTTTGCTTGACTTCTGACTCTCTTCCGCTGAGGATCTACGTTTGACACCCCTGGCCACCCATCGCGCGTGGATTCTGTGCGGATTGCTGTTCTTCGCGACGGCGCTGAGCTTCCTGGACCGGCAGGTGCTCAGCGTTCTAGCCCCGCGGCTCACAGCCGAGTTTGGGATGTCGAACGCCGTGTACTCGCGAGTTGTCTTCGCTTTCATCGCGAGCTACACGGTGATGTTCGCGTTCGGCGGCAGGCTGATGGATCGGCTGGGCACGCGGCTCGGGCTCGCCCTGTCGGTGGGCTTGTGGTCGCTCGCCAGCGCCGCACACGCATTGGCGAACGGAGCGTGGAGCCTGGGCGTAGCCCGCTTTTTTCTCGGCGTCGGAGAGGGGGCCTGCTTTCCCGCGGCCACAAAGGGCGCGGTGGAATGGATGCGCCCGGAGCGGCGGGCGCTGGCAGTTGGTCTCGCGAACGGCGGGTCGGCGTTCGGCGCTGTGCTCGCGCCGCCGCTGACCGCGTGGTGGACTGTTGCATTCGGGTGGCGCGGCACGTTCGTCGCGACCGCGCTCATCGGGCTCGTCTGGCTCGTGTTGTGGCAGGTCGCATTTCGCGGTCTGCCACGCAAAACTACGTCCGGCGCCGCTGGCGGGAACGTCAGCTTCCGCGCCTTGCTGGCTCGGCCCGAGATACGCCGGCTGCTTGTCGCGCGATTCTTTTTCGATCCCGTCTTTTACTTGTATATGTTTTGGATCCCGCAATACCTGTCGCGTGAGCGCGGACTGTCGCTCATCGAAATCGGCTCCCTCACGTGGATTCCGTTTTTCGCTCTCGGCATCACGAATATCGCCGCGGGGCGCGCGTCGGACGCGCTGGTGGCCCGCGGATGGCAGCCGCGTAAAGCCCGGCTCACCTTGATGCTGGCCGCGGCGCTGCTTACTCCGGCGTCATGGCTTGCTTCTTTGGCCGGTACGGCGACACTCGCGATCGCGCTAATGTCGGTACTGATGTTTGCGCACGGCATCTGGATCGCTAACTTCATCACGTTGATCGGCGATACGGTATTACCGGAACAGGTCGGAACCGCGGTAGGCCTCACCGGTACAAGCGGCGGGCTCGCAGGCATGCTCTCGAGCCTGGTGATAGGTCCGGTAGTGGATCAGTTCTCCTTCACTCCTGTGTTCCTCGCTTCAGCACTTCTGTACCCGGCGGCCTGGCTGGTTCTGGTTACGGGGAGCCGGGCGTCAGCGCGCGCAAGCGCGGGACGACAGATATGAAAGTCGAGCGTCGGAAACCGCGGACAGCCCGCGTGGGCATCTTTGGCGTCGGCTACCACGTCTACTGGAATCAATTTCCCGGCTTGCTGGACGAGCTGCACACCAAGCTCGAAGTTCTGGTCGGGAAGGTACGCGCAACCGGCGTATGCGTGCACAACTTCGGCATGGTTGATAAAGCGCAGGATGCGTACGCGCTGGTTGCAAAGCTGAAAGCGGCCGATCTCGACCTGGTGTTCTGCGACATGCTGACGTACGCGACGTCGGCCACGTTCGGTATCATCATCCGCAGCCTCGACGTGCCGGTGATTCTGGTCGCACTTCAGCCGCTGGCGGCGATGAATTACGACCGTGCGACAACGCACATGCAACTGGCGAATGACGACTTCTGTTCGATTCCGGAGTTCACCGGCGTTGCCATTCGCATGGGCAAGCGGCCTCCGCCGGTCATTCTGGGCACGCTTGAGGACGACGCCGAAGCAGACGCCGAGATTGCCGACTGGTGCGGCGTGGCCATGGCGCTGCATGATGTGCGCCGCGCTCGCATCGGTCACTTCGGCCATCCCATCGAGCATATGCTCGATATGCAGGTCGATCAAACGGCGCTGTCGGCGGCCTTCGGCTGCCACGTCGTCCAGACCGAAGCCGACGATCTTCTGCGGCTCGATCGCGAAGTGACGGACGACGAGGTCCAGCGCAAGCGCGGCGAGATTCTGGAGCTCTTCGATACTCCCGGCCCCGGAGCCGATCCACTGACACGCAGGCTCACGGATGAGCACCTGACGACGGCGGCCCGGGTTGCGGTCACGCTGGATAAGTTCGTTGAACATCACCAGTTGGATGGGCTCGCCTACTACTACGAAGGCGAGCCTGGCAGCGCGCTCCGGAACATTGTTACGAATCTCATCGTCGGGAATTCGCTGTTGACGGCCGCGGGTTTCCCGATGTGCGGTGAGTCCGACCTGAAGACCTGCGTCGCGATGCTGCTGATGGATCGCATCGGCATCGGCGGCAGCTTCGCGGAATTTCATCCGATCGATTTCCGCGAGGGCTTCGTCCTGGTGGGTCATGACGGGCCACATCACATCAACATCGCGGACGGAAAACCGGTGCTCCGAAGTCTGGTGAAGTACCACGGCAAACCGGGAAGCGGAGCGAGCGTCGAGTTCCGGATCAAGGAAGGACCAATCACGATGCTGAGCATCGGTGTCAACGCAAACGGGCGGTTCCGATTCATTCTCGCCGAAGGTGAAAGCGTGCGCGGCGCCATTCCGGCCACGGGCAACACGAATACGCGAGGATTCTTCCGGCCGGATGTGCGAACATTCCTGAAGCGGTGGGTTGCGGAGGGACCGACGCATCACTTTGCGCTCGGCGCCGGACACAGGGCGGAGACCCTGCGCCGTATCGGTGATGCTCTCGGAATCGATAGCGTCATTGTCGGCCAGGAGAAGTGTTGACGATGCTTTGCTTTCGCCGAATTCCTCTGCTCCTCCTCTCCGTTGCCGCTGCCCTGTGGGCCGGAGAGCTGAGGGTGGGGCGCGCCGCCGTCTCCATTACACCCCCGGCCGGAACCCCGATCGGCAGTTCGTACGGTCTGACGCCCTCGACTGGCGCCCGGGACGACATCTTCGCAAAAGCGATTGTCCTGGAATTGGACGGAGTCAAAGCGGCTATCGTGGCCTGCGACCTCATCAGCATCCGGCGGGAGATCGTGGCGGAGGCCCGCCGTCTGATCGCTGCCGGCACCGGGCTCCGCGGCGACCAGGTGATCCTCAGCGCGACCCATTGTCATGCCGGCCCGCAGATGCACCCGCTGTTCCTGTCGCTAGTGCCCGAGCCCGCGCGAAAGCTCGGCGAGCGGTACGTGGAGGAACTGCCGGGCAGGATCGCCGAGGCGGTGCGGCGCGCCGAATCCGATTTGCAGCCGGCGCGGGCGTGGACGGCCATCGAGCACGAACCGGACATCAGCTTCAACCGAAGATTTCTGATGAAGGATGGCTCCGTGCAGATGAACCCCGGCCGTGGCAACCCCAACATCGTCCGCGCCGTGGGCCCCATCGACCCTGAGCTTTCGGTGGTGTACTTCGATTCGCCGGATGGGAAACCTCTCGCGACCCATGTGAACTTTGCCCTGCACGTGGCCATCGCCGGAGGCGGCGAAGTCTCCGCCGATTATCCCGGCGTGCTGGCCAAAGCGCTCGCCAATGTCAAAGGATCGGAGATGCTGACGCTCTTTACCAACGGCATGTCGGGCAACATCAACCACGCCGACGTAACCAACCCTACGCCGTTGAGGGGCCATGCGGAGGCCGCACGCGTCGGGACGATTCTGGCGGCTGGCGTTCTGAAAGCCTATCGCCGCTTGCAACCGGTGGCGCCGTCGCGGCTAGCGGTGCGAACCCGCGGAGTGGCGTTGCCAACTCCCGCGTTCTCGCAGGAGGAAGTGGAAAACGCGCGCGCGGTGATGTCGCGATTCGGCAAACCCGGGGCGCCGCGCTTCCACGATGTGGTACACGCGTGGAAGGTGATCGACGTTGGCGCTCTCAATGGGAAACCATTTGATACGGAGGTGCAGGCGATTGCTCTCGGAGACGATCTCGCCTGGGTCGGCATGCCGGGCGACGCATTTGTCGAGCTGGGACTCGCCATCAAGCAGAACTCTCCGTTCCGGCACACCATGGTGAGCGAGCAATCCGGCAACGGAGCCATCAGCTACGTGCCGAACCGGAAAGCATTCCCGGAAGGCGCGTATGAAGTCATCAGCGCGCGCTTCACGCCGGGAGGCGGCGAAATGCTGTCCCAGGCGGCCATCGAGATGCTGATCGATCTCTACCGCGCAGAAAATGCAGTGCAACCGCCGGAGGGGGCGCGCAGATAGGCGCTCACTGCCTCAGAATTCATACCGCAATCCGAACTGCACCTGGCGCGCCGCTCTCGCCGATGTGATCCGCCCGAAATTAGCCCGGTCCACATTAATATCCGGATCGTTGAAGAGAGGGTGATTGAACGTGTTGAACAGCTCCGCCCGAAATTGCAGCGTGTGCCCTTCCAGAATGCGGAAGACCTTCTGTATGGAAATATCGAAGTTGTTTGTGCCGGGGTTGTCAATGTTTCCGCGGCCCGCATTGCCGAACGTGTATTGCGCCGGCACGCGGAAAGCCCCGGTATTGAAAAACCGCTCCGGAGTGGGATCATCAAGCTTCCACGGAATGCCCGTCGCGTCGCCGCGCATGCGCCCGCCGGCGCGGTCGCAATTGCAGACGTCCGTCTGCGTGCGCACCGTGTTCGACAGCCCCGTCTGGAACGTGGTGATTCCCGCCAGTTGCCAGCCGCCGATGATCGCGTCGAGAGCGCCGCTTGCGCCGCCGGCGAACGGTTTACCTTTGCCAAAGGGCAGTTCGTAGATGTAGCTGGCTACGAAGCGTTGGCGGGCGTCGTGAGCCGAGCGGCCGCGTTCAGCGCGGATATTCTCGGGGTCCTGCGCGTTATCGGAGGAGTTACCGCCGCCGCCGAACGAGGCTGAGCCATCGTCTATCGACTTGCCGAAGGTGTAGGCGGTCAGGAACGTGAGGCCGCCGCGAAAGCGCTTGTCGGCCTTTAGTTGTAGCGCGTGATAGATCGAACTCATGCGCGCTTCGCGCACGAACAGCGTGCTGAAACCCTGGATGGGCCGGCGTGGCTGGATCGGTCCCGGCCCCGGACGTGGAATATTCGGCAGGCCGCTGCGAGCCAGTTTGGTCCCCTTGGTGCCGACGTATGCCGCCTCGAGCATGAGGTCGCCGCTCAATTGCCGCTGGCCGGTGAAGTCCCACTGCTGGATATACGCGTCTCGCCGGTCCCGCTGGATGCCGCGCGCCGACAGAATTGCCGCGGGCTGAAGCGCGCCTAGCAGGAATCCGTTTGCGAATGTAAGCTCCGGATTGGGGAACTGGGCGGTGAAAGTCTCATTCACGATGCGCGGCGGGTTCTGCGCATTGAAGCTGAACAGTTGCCCGCGGGCCAGCGCGTAGAAGATCCCATAACCGCCGCGAACCACCGTGCTGGTCTGCCCGAAGGGGCGGTACGCGAAGCCCACGCGAGGCGCCCAGTTGTTGGAGTCCTGCTCATAGGTTGCCGTGTTGTACTTGTTCCCGCTCACGGGTCCGATGTCGCCGGCCTGCACGATGGCCGCACGGTCTACTCCATACACCCAATCGACGTTGGAGTTGCGGCCATATTTATCGGCAAGCGGCGTGTTCACCTCGTACCGAACGCCCAAGTTGAGAGTGAGGCGCGGTGTCACTTTCCAGTCGTCCTGAAAAAACGCTCCCGCATAGGTGGAGCGCATGTCCACGCGCGTTGAGCCTACCTGCCGCTGGGTGCGCGAGGCGTAGCCCAGTAGATAATCCGCAAACTCGTGGCCCGTATTCGCGGCGTTCTGCGGGTTGCGCGTGAAGCGGCCGTCGAAATCGAAGGTGCCGCGCCCGTGACTATTCTGTACGCCGTTCATTTCCATCCGATGCACCTGCGCCCCGAATTTGAGCGCGTGTGTTCCTCGGATGACCGAAAGTGTGTTGCCGAGCATGTAGACGTTTTCCCAGCGGAACGTGGGAAACGGATTTGTAGGGTCGGAAACACTCGCATAATTTGGTTGAATGCTGATGCCGGGGAAGCCGAAATCCAGGGGATCGGTCGACGCGCCGCCTACACCAAGCTGGTTCGCGATATCTTCCGTGCCCGTCCGCGGGGTAGTCAGCGAATTGCGGTTCCGGTTGAAGCCAAGGCGCAGCTCGTTAATTATCGAAGACGTCACCAGGTGAGTGTCGTTGATGCTAAGCAGTTGTGCGCGCCCGGCATTGAAGGTCCCTAGAACCGGCAGTGCTCCGGGGTTGAACGATTCCGTGTTGGTTAAGCCGTACCGGGCAAAAAGCTGATTATTCGAGAGGAGCTGATGATCGAAGCGCACGCCGAACCCGTTGTCTGTAGTGGAGCGGCCGGCTGTGTTGATGTGGTTCAACCGGGGATCGGCAACGTTCGGTTCCGGATAATAGCTATTCAGGCCGGCGGCCACCTTGGAGATGCGCTCGGCGGGAATGCGATTGTTCGGGAACTGCTGGACCGTTTGCGATTGCGGGCTGTAGGTCAGAGGGTCGAAGATGGGCCTCTCGCCTTCAAAGTTCCCGCTTTTCAGCTCGGCAGTGGGAATCAGGGATCGGATGGTGGCGGCTTGCCTGATCCGCAGCCCTTCGTAATCGCTGAAGAAGAACGTCTTGTTCTTGCGAACCGGCCCGCCCACGGTGCCGCCGAACTGGTTCCGCTTGAACGGGATCTTGGGTCCGGGCGGCGCGAAGAAGTTTCGCGCGTCTAAGGTGGAATTGCGCAGAAACTCATAGGCTGTGCCGTGAAACTGGTTGGTGCCGGTCTTGGTAATCAGGTTGATCTGGCCATTGCCGGCGAAGCCGAACTCGGCCGAGTAGGTGGCGGTCTGGACCTTGAATTCCTGCACCGCATCGACGTTTGGCCGGATCACCACGCCGCCGCTGAACCGGTTGAAATTGGTTACGCCATCCATGAGATAGCCGTTGTAATCGCCGCGGCCGCCATTGACGGCGAGGCCTTCGCCTCCGACGCCGCCCGTGGTCACGCCCGGACTGAGTTGAGCCAGTTGAAGAAAATCCCGGCCGTTCAAAGGCAGCGTAAGCACCTTTTTCGTATCGACGACGTCACCCATTGAAGCATTCTCGGTTTGCAGGAGAGGCGCCGCGCCAACAACCGTCACTTCCTGCGTCACCGCGCCAACCTCCACGGTGAGATTCAGGCGAACCTGTTGATCGACTTGAAGGAGAACGCCGGTGAATGCCGCTTTACGGAACTCCGGCTTCTCTACCGCGACCGTGTAGGTTCCGGCGGGCAGGAAGTTGGCCAGATAGGCGCCTTGCGGATCCGTGAGCAGCTCGCGAACCTGGCCGGTGCGTTCGTTGCTGATCGAGACGCGAGCCTGAGGGACGGCGCCGCCGCTGGCATCGGATACAATTCCGAGTATGGTGCCCGTCACTGTTTGCGCCGGCAGATTTCCCGGCAGCAGAGAGAATGCGCAGACCGTGAAGATAGACGCACGCTTCATGTCACCTCCAGCGATTGTGAAAAGATGTTATCGCTCGGGCCCGCGGGAAGTCAAACCAGATTGCTCCGCGCAGGTTTCGGGATTGAGCATCGTACGACGGATCTGTATACACTGAGGATGAATGTCAAGGGTCTTGGGATTCGTCGCCGGCGCGATGTACGCACTGGTATGCGTCTTGCCGGCGCAGACCGTGGACCTTCCGTCCGCGCTGGCGCGTTTGGCCGAAGAAGCCGAGGCATTCCGGCTGATAGCGCCTCAAACCATCTCCCAGGAGACGCTCCGGCAGAAGGCCCTGAAGATGCCGCGCGGAGGATTCCGCATCGGCGCGGCGGCCAGCGCGCCCCGCAAACCGGTGCTTCAGAAGCGCGAGATCGTCTCCGAGTACGGCTTCGGGGCGCTCCAGGAGTCCCCGAAAGCGATGCACGAGCTGCGGCAGGTCGTCTCCGTGGATGGCCGGGTCATCCGAAGCAGCCGGAAGGCGCGCGAGAAGCTCGCTCTCGGGCTGCGGTCCAAGGGGGATCGCGTCAAGAAACGTATGCTCGAAGAGTTTGCGAAACATGGGCTGGTGGGCGCGGCGTCCGATTTTGGCCAGATTATCCTTCTCTTCTGCAAAGACAACATCGGGAATTACGAGTTCGCTCCGGTGCGCGAGGAATATGCGGGCGCCGAGGCGGTGTTTGTCCTGCGGTACGGGCCGGCGAAAGACCACGAGGAGCTGACAATCTTCGAGGGCCGGCGGGCCGTCCACTCCGGGCTGAGCGGCGAGATTTGGCTGCGCAAGGCGGATTCGAGGCCATTGCGCATCTCCGCCGCTTCCACGCACAAGGACCGCGAGGTCGTCATCCGGCATGAGATCGCCGTGGAGTACGCCATGACGCCTCACGGAGCCATGCTCCCGGTTTCCGTGGTACACCGCGAGTATCATGACGAGCTCGAGGTGACCGAGAACCTGTTCCGGTATGCGCCGTTCCGCAAGTTTGCAGCCGACAGCGAGATCAAGTTCACGGAGCTGCCCGAAGGTCTCACCGCTCCATGACGGTTATCTACTTACATGGATTCGCGTCCGGTCCTGGTTCGAAGAAGGCCGGATGGTTCCGGGAAAAGTTTCGGGAGTGCGGGGTTGAGATACTGATTCCGGATTTGGCCGAAGGGGACTTCGAGCGGCTGACCATCGGCGGCCAGTTAGCGGTGATCGAGCGGGTCGCGGAAGGACGCCGGGTCGGATTGATCGGCTCCAGCATGGGCGGCTATCTGGCGGCGCTTTACGCGGCGCGGCATCCCGAGACGGAATGGCTGGTGCTGCTGGCTCCGGCTTTCCGCTTCGCGGGGCGCTGGGCCGCTTCGCTGGGCGAGCGAAAGCTGGAGGAATGGCGCGGCACAGGGTATCTGGAGTTCTATCACTACGGAGAAAAAGGCCCTCGCCGGCTAAGTTACGAGTTACTCCGGGAAGCATCAAAGTACGAGGACTTCCCGGAAATTACTCAGCCGACGACAATTTTTCACGGGCGCCGCGACGATGTGGTGCCGTATGAGTACTCGGTGGAATTCGCCGACGGGCGGCCCAATGTGGAACTCCACCTGCTGGAGTCCAACCACGAGCTGCTCGATGTGCTCGACGAGATCTGGGGGCGGATTAAAAAGTAAACCCCACCAGGAATTCGGCCTGATTCTGTCCGGCGAGCACGGCGGAAAGGCCGTTCTCGATCGTCTCCGAGCGCCAGCGCGTGTACCGGATCTCGGGCGATATTCTTACGAAGGGCACGCGGAATTCAATTCCCCCGCCCAGGACGAAGCCAGTTCGGAGCTTGGTGTCCGAGGCGGTCACCCCTGGAATGCCCGCGACCTCGCCTACCCGTGCGAGGCCCGCAAGCCGGTTGAAAGACACTCCCGCGGCGGCATAGGGGCGTATGAGAATGCCCGGCGAGCGCAGCTTCAGAAGCAGGGGAAATTCCCAACTTGAGCCTTCGGAGTTGACAGAGAGGCCGGCGCGGCTGTATTCAAACCGTTTGTAAAGCGCATTGAACTCGATCCCGAGTCCGAATGGCAGTTCCAGATCGACCATCGGGCCGACGGTAAACGGCTGCGTCTCGGAGGTCACGTTTGGTCCGGACCCGACGGCGATGTCGAAAGCGTCCGTGAACGGCACGCCGCCCTTGATTCCGAAATGAAGCGATTGCGAGAAAACGGGAACCACCGCGAGAAGAACGAAGAGGAGTAGCTTCATAAGAATTTTCATCTTAGCATCTGTCGTCCGGCTGACTTTTCGGTGATACTGGACAGATGCGGACCCCATGGGGCGACATTGCCGTATCGGACGCCCACTTACACTTCTTCTCCCATACTTTCTTTTCGTCGCTGGCCTCGCAAAAGCAGGCCTCGCTGGACGAGATCGGGGCGGCTCTCGGGTGGAAGTTGCCGCCGGAAGATCCGCGCGCGCTGGCCGAGTGCTGGAGGGTTGAGCTCGACCGCAACGGCCTGAACCGGGCCGCACTGATTGCCAGCGTTCCCGGAGACGAGGCGTCCGTGGCCGCCGCGGTTGCGGCCTTTCCCAACCGCTTTGCCGGCTATTTCATGCTCAACCCCATCGCGCCCGACGCTGAAAAGCGGGTGCGGCAGGCGCTCGGCGAAGCCGGACTGCGGGGCGTGTGCCTCTTTCCGGCCATGCAGGCGTATTCGCTGCACGACCCGAAGGTGCAGCCGGTCTTCGAGGCGGTAGCCGCGCACCCAGGAACCGTCGTATTCGTTCATTGCGGAGTTTTGACGGTGGGCGTCCGAAAAAAGTTGGGACTGCCGTCCAAGTTCGACATGCGATATTCCAACCCGCTCGATCTGCACGCTATCGCGCTGCGCCATCCGGAGGTCAATTTCGTAATTCCGCACTTCGGCGCAGGGATGTTTCGCGAGACCCTGATGCTGTGCGACCTTTGCCCGAACGTGCATCTGGACACCTCGAGCGGCAATAGCTGGATCAAGTATCAAACGCCGCAAGCCACTCTTGCCGATGTTTTCCGGCAGGCTCTGGCGGCGGCGGGCGGCAAGCGACTGCTGTTCGGTTCGGACTCGTCGTTCTTCCCACGGGGCTGGAATGCGGAGATTCTCGAAGCGCAGTTGCAGGCCATGCAGGAGGCAGGAGTCGGGGAATACGAGGCCCGGGCCATCCTGGGCGGCAATTTCGACCGCCTCTTTCCCAGGGCCGCGTGACCGCTTACGCGGCTACGGACTCTTTCTGTTCCAGCGGGGTCACGGGGTCGAGCGCCAGCCAGCAGAACGTTCCCGCGAAGTAGACCGCGGCCGAGACGTAGAAGGTCATATCCCAGTTGCTGTCGGTCAAGCTCAGGATGTAGCCGATGGCGATGGGGGAAAGAGCGCCGCCGATGTTGCCGGCCATGTTCATCGCGCCGGAGAGCGTTCCCGCGTACTTGCCGCCTACGTCCATGCACGCGCCCCAGGCGCCCGGCATTACGAGATCGTTGGCGAAGCTGGCGAAGCCGATGGCGATCATCGCCCAGACGGGATCCTGCAGGTAAGTGGAAAGCACCAGCAGTCCGCTGGCGCAGGGGAATCCGATGCAGGCCATGATCCGCCGGCCGGTGATGACGCTTCCCGTCCAGCGGTTCACGTACGTGGAAACGAACCCGCAGAAGAGGGATCCCACTCCGCCCAGAAACAGAGGCAATCCGGCCAGCACGGCGCTGGTGGCCAGTTCCAGGTTCCGAGATTCGCGCAGATACGTGGGGAGCCACGTGATATAGAAATACCAGCCGTAGGACAGACAGAAATATTGCGCGCAGAGAAGCCACACCTGGCGGGAGCGGAGAAATACGCCCCAGGGGATGGCGTGCGAGGAGGCGAGCTCGTCGGAATGCTTCAGCAGCCGCAACTCGGCCGCGTTGACGTTCTTGTTCTCTTTTGGGTGATCGCGGTACCAGCGGTAAAAAAAGAAGGCCCACACCACGCCGATGGCGCCGAACAACTCGAAAGCCCGCGGCCACGACATGACCTGCAGAACCTGGTAGACCAGCAGGGGAGTGAACGCCCCGCCCCAGCGGGCGCTGAGCCACATGATGCCCTGCGCCTTTACGCGCTCGTCCTGCGGCAGCCAGACCGTGAA
The DNA here is from genome assembly GCA_040902885.1 of Bryobacteraceae bacterium. Taxonomy (GTDB): domain Bacteria; phylum Acidobacteriota; class Terriglobia; order Bryobacterales; family Bryobacteraceae; genus JBBDWK01. Next base: position 60,640 of record JBBDWK010000090.1, read on the forward strand.
GGCTTTCGTCAGGTTCGGAAAGCATCCCGCCTCGCCGGTGCCGAAAAGGAAGCGGATTACCACCAGCGAGATGAAGTTCCAGGCCCAACCCGTCGCGGCGGTGAAGAAAGACCACCAGATTACGATGCGCATCAGGACTTTGCGCGCGCCCATCACGTCCCCCAGCCATCCGCCTGGAATTTCGAACAGCGCGTAGCCCCATGCAAAGGCTGACAGCACGTAGCCCATCTGCACGTCGGAAAGCTGAAAGTCGGCTTTGATCAGGGGAACCGCCTGCGAGATGCAAACCCGGTCGATGTAGGTGACGATCGCCAGGGTCACGGCGAATACAATGACCCAGTAGCGGACGCGCGACGCTTGTTCGCCCGCATAGGTCGTGGGGGATACCTGAGTTGCCATACGAACCCGCCATCAGAACACGTTTAGGGAGCGATTGCAACTTTATGGGCCTTCGCGACAATACTGGTTGGGTTGAGCGCTGAAAACGTAGTGCTGAATCTTCGCGAGTATTTCCGGTGGCTGGCGGCGCGCCGGACCGCCGGCGAGATTCGGGAAATGCCGGGGGTGAGCATCGCTTCGGCCGGCGCCGCCTTCGAGATGTTCAACGCGGCTTTCCTTTCCGAGGTTGTGGGAGGGCGGGACACGGATCTCGAGCGCCGGATTCTGACCGCGGCACTTCACTTCGAGCAGCGGGGGATGGGCTGGGCCTACTGGGTCGCCGACGATTGGCTAAATCCGAGAACCCGCCGCAGGGCCGAAGGAATTTTCGAAAAGCACGGTCTGTTTCCATCCGCGCGGCTACCCGGCATGATCGCGGAGAACATCGCCGCTCCTGTCCGCGCTCTTCCCGAGATCGAGATCCGGACGGTTGGCGATCCCGAGACGCGGTTGTCGTTTTGCGCTGTCGGCGCGGTCTGCTTCAACCTGCCCGTTCTCTGGTTTCGGGAGATCTTCGAGCCGTCGTGGGTTTGGAGCACCCCGGAGGTAAGCGGCTACGTCGGGTACGTGAATGGCGCCGCCGCGACCACGGCGTTGACCGTTGCGGCTTGCGGGGTGGTGGGAGTTTACAACGTCGCCACGCTGCCCTCCCTTCAGCGCCATGGCTACGGCGAGGCCACAGTGCGGCATGCCCTGAACGAAGCGCGCCGGAGCTTTGGCGAGATGCCCACCGTTCTTCAATCCACCGATCAGGGATTTTCCGTGTACCGCCGGATCGGCTACCGCACCGTCAACCAAGTGACGGTCTACACTTGCGAGTGAAAAGCGGCCTGTCTAGACATCCAGGGTCTTTAGCGCCGGCCGCTTCGGGCGTCCATACGGTCGCCGAGCAGGAGCTTGAGCTGCGACTCCAACTCGGCGACTCGAATGCTCAATTCCTCAATCGCCTGTCCTTCGGGATCCGGCAGGTTGCCGTGCGCGAGCGGATCCACGGAGTCGCCGCTCATGCGTACGATGCGGCCCGGCACTCCGACGACCGTCGAGTTGTCCGGCACGGGATGGACCACAACCGAACCGGCGCCGATCTTGACGTTGTTCCCGATGCGAATGCCGCCCAGAACTTTCGCACCGGTGCCGACCACGACGTTGTTGCCGATGGTGGGATGTCGCTTGCCCTTTTCATGTCCAGTGCCGCCCAGGGTCACGCCCTGGTAGAGCAGCACGTCGTCGCCGATCTCGGAGGTCTCACCAATCACCACGCCCATTCCGTGGTCCACGAAGAAGCGCCGGCCGATTCTCGCGCCGGGATGAATCTCAATGCCCGTTAGAAAGCGGTTGATCTGCGAAATCACGCGCGGCAGCAGCGGGACGTTCATCCGGTAGAGTCTGTGCGCGGCGCGGTGCCATAGGATGGCGTGGAAGCCGGGATAACAGAGTACGATCTCGAGGGCGCTCCTGGCGGCCGGGTCCTCCCGGAAGATCGTATCGATTTGTTCTCTTACGGCCCGGAACATAATGGCGGAGAAATGGGAGCCAGCATATCTTCTTTTCGCATGATAAGAGCGGCGGTGTCGTAACTGGCCAGCTCGAACCCGTGCCCGTGAGTGATGGCGTCGGTGGGACACGCCTCCACACAGTAACCGCAGAAGATACAGCGGTTGTAATCGATGTTATAAACCGAGGCGTAGCGTTCGCCGCCGCTGATGCGTAACTTGTCCGTGTTTTCGGCGGCTTCGATATAGATGCAGCTGGCCGGGCAGGCCGCCGCGCAGAGGAAGCAGGCCACGCACTTTTCCAGGCCGTTTTCATCGCGCTGCAGCACGTGTTTGCCGCGGAAGCGCTCCTCGAACTTGGGAGGCTCGTCCGGATAATTCTCGGTCACTGTGGGAGACAGCATCTCCTTTAAAGTGACTCTCATGCCTTTGGCAATGGTGGCCGCGGTTTCGAGGATCTCCCCAACTTTACTAGGCATTCAATTCCTATGGTAACGCAGGTTTCGCCGGCCGCCGAACTCCGCCCGGGAGCTCAGTTCTTGGACCCTCAGCCCGCCTTCCATTCCGGCACGTAGTCGCCGGGCTGGAACGGCTGAACGTTGAAGCGGCGGCCCAGACTCTCCAGTTCGCGGCGGCGGAAACCCTCGCTAGACCAGCCGATGCGGCCATCCGGCTCGATCAGGAACAGCGACGGAACGGAGCCGATTCCGTAGGCGTTGCTGGCGGGATAGGCGTCGGGATCGTCGAGAAGCGCCGGAAAGGAGATACCGAATTCAGCGTTGAATTCGCGCGTGGATTCGTCATCGTCCTGGGAGATGGCGACGAAAGGAACGTTCTGGCGGTGCATGCGCTCCAGAAACGGGAACGTGAACTGGCAGGTGGGGCAGGTGACCTTGAAGAAGGCCAGAACGACCGGGCCTTTGGCGAGGAGACCGGAGAGGTTCTGCGAGCCGCCGGCCAACTCGGGCAATTGAAAATCGGGGGCTTGCGCGCCCGCTCCCAGTATCCTGCGATCCCTGGCAGCCGCCATAAGGTCAGTGTAGCAGGCGGTATGAGGACCGTTACCGGAAGCCCTCCCAGACGCACGCGGCGAACTCCCGCAGCTTGTGGAATCCGACGCTATCGTACAGCCGGATGGCGCCGCGATTGGCTGAAGTCACCGTAAGCCCCACCTTGCGGCAGCCGCGGCCTCGCAGCGCTTCGAGCGAATGGCGCAACACTTCATAGCCTACGCCGCGCCCGCGTACCGAAGGCGCCACGCAGATCTGCGTGATATGTCCGACGTCGTAGGCAACCAGGCTGGTGAGCGAGATCCCCTGAAGGCGGCGTGTTTCCGGGTCCACGGCAATGCAGGACGCGGGCTGGAAAAATGCCCCGCAGCCGGGAAACTGCACGATGTTTGCAAGAAACCGGCGCGCGCCCGCCACCGAATGATACTGATCGTTGATCTGGCTATCGATATGCCCGCTATAGGCGGAAGCGATCACCTGCGCGGCGGCCTCCTGGTGGCGCTCCTCCCAGGTTTCGATGGAGATGTGCGGGAAGGCGCGGCCGGGCGGTGGAACGGGCGTACCCGCCAGGTCGAAAACCATGAACGCGCGGTCGAAGGTGCTCACCCGATCCGGAAACGGGAAGGCCCGCCCCGTGTCTCCGGCGAGCATCATGAGCTGGCACTCCACGCGGCGGACAAAGGGCGTGGAGATCAGCGTTTCGACGGCGGCTCCGAGCAGGCGGTTCTCGTTGTCCACGGTGCGGAAGCCTTCGCCTACATATACATCCCCGATGAGTCCCTTGTGTTCCTCGAAGATGTAATACACATAGCCGACCGCCGTGCCGCGCGCCATCAGCGCGAAGCCGTTGAGGGCCTGCGCGTCCACGAAGCGCCGCACCAGCGAGGCCGAAGCCGAAAAGTCCCAGGAGAGCGCCCTTTCCCAAGCCGCGACCTCTTCGCGCAGGAGCGGATCCAGGTCGCCCGCGCGCAGCCTCCGTAAGTCGGCTAACTCCGGGACCGGGCCGCGCGCCGGGTGGTCGATGAGAGCGGCCATGGCTGATGATTATAACGTCAGTTCAATCTCCGGACGCGATGCGTTTCGCTGTCCCCGACGTAGAGAATCCCTTTCTTGTCCACAAAAACGCCATGCGGACGGGCGGTGCGGCACCGCAGCGGATCGCCATCCGGACCGTCGCCCCGTTCCCCCGTCCCGATCACGGTCGAGATGATCCCCGATTTCAGATCGATCCGCCGGATGGTATGGCTCTCGGTATCGGCGATGTAGAGGCTATCGTCGGGCGCATACGCAACCCCCTTGGGACCCGAAAGCAACGCCTTCCGGGCCGGGCCTCCATCGCCGGTGTATCCTTTCTCTCCGGTCCCCGCTACATGATAGATGCGTTTGGCCCGCGGATCGATACGGTAGATTGCATTGCCCTCGCGCAGCGCCAGGTAGAGGTTGCCTTTCGGGTCCAGATCGATGGCGCGCGGGCCGTTGAGGGGTGTGCCTTCGAGCGGAGCACCGTCCGGGGTCGGCTTGCGCTCGCCCGTTCCGGCGTAGGTGGTGACGGTTCCGGTCTTGAGGTCGATGCGGCGCACGCGATGGTTGCCGATATCGCAGACGAGGATTCCGCCTTCGGGGTCGAGAGCGATGCTGTGGGGCTGGCGGAACTGGGCCTTGATGGCGGGGCCGCCGTCGCCGCCGAAGCCGGGAGCGCCGGTGCCGGCCACGGTGGTGATGATTTTGGTTTTCGCATCCACGCGGCGCACGATGTGGTTCTGCATCTCGACGAAGAACATATTCCCCGTGCGGTCGAAACGGATTTCGTAGGGCTGGTTGAGGGAGGCTGCGAGCGCCGGGCCGCCGTCGCCGGAGTAGCCCTGCTTGCCGGTGCCGGCCACGGTGGAGAGCTTGCCGGTCTTCAAGTCCAGCCGGCGGATGCGGTGGTTATCGACTTCGCAAATATAGAGCGCGCCGTCCGGGCCGACGACCAGGCCATAGGGATTGCTGAGCTGGCCCGCGGTGCCCGGGCCGCCATCGCCCGAGAAGCCGGCGACCCCATTACCGGCGATGGTGGCCACCTGCTTCGCGCCGAACGCGGGCATCAGGAGGAGGAGCAAAAGACACAAGAGCCGCATGGTTGAGAGAGTCTACCATAAGCGGGCGGGATGGAGGGTGAGTGGCTGCCAGTCCCTTACGAATGCACTGTATGAGCACGTTTGCGTCGGCGCGGCGGCGCTGTGCGTCTCGGCGTCCTTCTGCGTGCCGGCGTCGTTTCCATGCTGGCCAGACCGGAGACAATGACGGGCTGGCGCTCCGGAAACTCTGCGACAAGAGAGAGGCTGCCACCCATGGCCTCAACGTAGCTGCGCAAGGTTGATATCAGCAGATCGCTGCGCTTTTCGAGACGGGAAACGCCCTCCTGACCGATACCGAGAATTTCAGCAAGGCGTTCCTGCGCCAGGCCGTGCGCTTTGCGAAGTTCGCGCAAAGACATTTCCTCCGCGATCAGCTCGGCGGTGCGTTCCTCAATCTTCTTCCGCCGGGCAGGCGGCAGGCTCTTGATTTTGTCGCTCAGTTTCGTCGCCATGGTTACTTCCTTTCCTTCCTTCTCAGCCGGGCCAGATGAGCGTCAAAGCGTTCATCGGCTTTGCGGATCAGCTCCCGGTAAAACCTTTCGACGCGCTGTCGGGCGGAACAAGTTCCCTATCGATATCCCTGAATGCATTGGGCGATGCGGATGGAGCAGCTGTTACCGCCACTGTCACGGGCGGATCAGTGATTATAGGTGCTTCTCCTGCTCCCGTCCCCGAGTCTCAATCGGTCGTTCTTCTGGGCCGGCGGTCTCGCCGGTCTGGCGATCCTCGCCCGCAGGAAGCAGTAAAGGGCAGCCCATACCGAGCCTGTTGAACAGAATTCCTTGTAGTGGTTCAAAAGTCGGCGCTGTGGACAGCCCGACCTAAAAACGAAAGGCTTTACAGATGGTAACAGACTTGTTACCATGATCCTTGGATGATCGAGCTGCGCGGCTACATTGACGACAAGGGAAATAAACCATTCGCTAAATGGTTTGCAGGCCTTGACGGCAATGCCGCCGCCCGTGTTGCTACCGCGTTGACCCGCATCGAGCAGGGGAACACATCGAACGTCAAGGGCGTGGGCGCGGGCGTATTTGAATGCAAGATCGAATTCGGCCCCGGCTACCGGATTTACTTCGGCAGGGATGGCAACCGGCTTGTGATCCTTCTCGGCGGGGGATCTAAGAAGCGCCAGTCGAAAGACATCGCCGCCGCACAGGAAAGATGGGCCGACTATAAACGACGCAAGAAACAGGAGATGGAATAATGCCGCTGACCCACGACTTTAAAGAAACGATCCGCGCCCGCGCACAGGCCGAACCGGAGTTCCGGCAAGCTCTCCTGCGCGAAGCGATCGAATGCATCATCAACGGCGACCTGGCGACCGGCAAAGCCGTCCTGCGCGATTACGTGAACGCGACGGTCGGCTTTCAGGACTTGGAGAAGCGCACCCACATTCCGGCTAAAAGCCTCATGCGCATGTTGGGGCCGAAGGGCAGCCCGTCCGCCGAAAATCTGAGCAACATTCTGACAGCCCTACAGCGAAACGAAGGCGTTCGGTTTTCCGTTCAGCCCGCCGAGCTTGGTTGAACGGAATGTTTTGTCGTGACCGGCGCGTCGTTTCAAAGTGCCATTCAGGCGAAAATCTCTGAATCAGGCCTGTTTTCGTAAAAAACGACGCGCTAGGAAGCCCTGCAACGCATCGCCGGAGGCCGGGTGAACCCTCAGCATCCCCCCGTTTTGGCCCCGCGAAGTTTTGAACGGGATTCCCTGTTCTGTTCAATTTGTCCGGTTCTAGTGTGCGATGCCGACCCTTGTTAAAGGATCAGCATCGCTTCGTCTTAGGGCCAGAATCTATTTCTCAAGATCGTGATCTTCGCCGTTGTCGAACTCCATGTTCTTCTTTAGAGCATTGTCAAAGAAAACTTGCATTTGGGCGTTTCTTCCATTGGGTGTTCCTTCGCCTCGTATGTGAATCTTGCTTTTGTTTGCGTGCTCAGGAGGTACGTCTTTTGTGACGTCACCTTCTGGTTGAGACCAGCTCAGGACATTCTGCCCGTCAATTAGGACAACCATGCGGTCGACCTCGCGGGGTATAAATCTTACCCGCCATCCCATAATGTGGTGCCTCCAAAATGTTTCAGATGTTGGATACTGCTTCGCAGTAGCATAGCAGATTGTGTTAAGCGCCGCAGGCCGCAAGCCGATTTCAGCTTGAACAGAATTGGTACTATATAGGTGCGCATAAATAATTCGACATCCAAATCAAAAAAAGGGATGGAGCAGGTTTTCGATCTCCTGGGGATGTTGCCGCACGTAATCGAATTTGTTGAAGAGCGCGGCACAAAGATCCTGCGGTCGTTCAAAGAACCGATTGTGTGTGACGTGCTTGCGCGTGTAATTCCAGATCCGTTCGGTTGCATTCAATTCTGGCCAGTAGGGCGGAAGTTGGAAGACCTCCACGTAGCGGCGGTTCGCTTTGAACCAGTTTCCTGCTTTTTGTGATACGACGCGTTGTCTTGAATCAGGTAGATCCGGTGGCGTCGTCGGTAGAAGGCGGGCACGACCACCTGCTCCAGGAAAGCCAGATAGGTCTCCCACTGAAAATAATCCTCCTGATGAAGGTAAATGAAACTGGCGTTGTCCAGACGCACGGCTCCGAAAATCTTTTGCGTATTGCGCTCGCCTCGCGTGGGAATCTGAGGTTGGCTTCCACGTCTGGCCCAAGTCGCGTGCAGGGTTGGAGTCTGGCGAAACGAAGCCTCGTCTTCGAAAACAATCACCGCCCCTTCGGTTTTGGCGTTTTTTTTAGCTTCGGGTACGTGTAGCGCACCCATTTACGGTGTTTCAATAGTAAGCGTCCGACTAATCGCGGGGTGACCGGAGCGAGGGGTGGGCTATGGGTTCCGTAGGCCCCAGGCTGCGGGGGTGAGTTCGGCCAGCCTTTGGATGCTGACGCGAGCCAGGCCAGGCAGAACACCGGTTAAGTACTCGCGGACCGGGATGTGAATGCGCCAGCAGGTTTCCACGATCGAGAGAATGGCCGCCACTTTCGGCCCGGCCTGCGGGCTGCCGACGTGGATCCAGTTCTTCCTCCCCAGCGCTACCGGGCGCATCGAGTTTTCCGCCAGGTTGTTGCTCAGTTCCAGTTCCGGGTAGTCAAGGAAGCGCGTCAGCTTCGGCCACAACGCCAGCGTATACATCGCCGCGCCGCCGAGCTTACTGGAAGGCAAAGCCTGTCCTCGCGCCGCCTCGATCTCCTGTTTGATGGTGTCGAGCAGCGGCGGGGCTTGCTGCCGGCGAAGCGCATGGCGCGCGGCCAGGCCGCAGTTTCGCGCGCGCGCTTCGGCGTCGATTCCGAACAGTTGGCCGATGAGCGTCACGACGCCCTGGGCGACACTCTCGCCCGGGCACAGTTTGTGCGCCTCGAAGAACTTCCGCCGCGCATGCGCCCAACAGACGGCATGCACCAGCTTCGGCCCGCCGACTTTCTCGTAAGCCGCATAGCCGTCGGTCTGCAGGATGCCTTCGAACTGGCCCAGGAACTGCTTTGGTCCTTCGCGCCCTCGTCCCAGACGGAAGTCGAACACCACGCCGCCTCCCGGCCTGCCGTATTGCCACAGGTAAGCCTGATGGTTCTGACCCCGCCCATCGTGCATCTGCACGTCCACCGGCGTTTCATCGGCCTGGATATAACTGCCGCTCACTAACTCGCGGCCCATCACGGCGGCGATGGGAATGAGTAACTCGCCCACCCGCATCACCCATCCATCGTCGCCCGGCCGATCTCAATGCCCGTCTCCCGCTCCAGAATGGCGCTCTGGCGATACAGCGGGAGGTGGTCGCTGTACTTGGAGACCAGCGTGTCGATCACCACCCGGTCGCTGACCAGGCCCTTGTCGATGATGCGCGCCGGAGCCGGAGCCGCCGCCACCCCGCTTTGCTCACAGCATTGGCAGGCGCGCTTCTCGCGTTTAGTCACCAACACGAAGTACTGGGCCGGCTCCACATCCAGTTGCTCGCTCTGGTCGTAGCCGATGACCGCCATCGGCTGGCCGCAGCTTTGGCAGTTGCACTGCTCCGGCGCGCAGGCAATCACCCGTTCCACGCGCCTCAAATCCGCAGGCAGTTGCTGCCGTCCCGGATGCCGGCGCCGGCGCTCTGGTTTTGCCCCCTCCCCCAGGGGTTCGCGTTCGCTCTCGGCCTGGACTTCCAGGTTGCTCACCCCGGGTTCCAGCTCCAGAAGTTCCAGTTGCGCACTGCTGAGCTTCTCGCTGCCCGGACCGTACTTCTTGATCCGCGCCAGCCGCAGACGCTCTTCCAGCACTTGGATCTTCAGGTTGGCCCAATGGAGTTGACGCTTCAGCTCCGTCACCTCGGGGGAGTCGGCAGGAGCGGGGCTGGAGGAAGCGGCGGTCACCATCAGTAAAACAAGTATACTATATTATGTTTTATATAGCGCAACTATTTTTTGCCCCAACGGCCGCTTTCTCCTCTTCGCTAACCACTCGCCGAAACCAGGCCCGGCGCTGGCTTCCGGCCAGATCGATGCCGCTTAGAAGCAGCCCCAGTTCCTCGTGGCTGAGCGCCATCCTGGCCTGGCCGCTCGCCGCCTCCGGCCAGCCGAAGCGGCCCTTCTCCAGGCGCTTGGCGCAGACCCATAGCCCGCTGCCATCCCAGAACAGCAGTTTCAGCCGATTTCGTCGCGCATTCGAGAACAGGAAGAGGTGCCCGCTGAGCGGCTCTAACTGCAACCGCTCGCGCACCAGCCCGTAGAGGCCCTCGAAGCCCTTGCGCATGTCGGTCGCCCCCGCCGCCAGATAGATCCGCGTCGCCGGCCCCAAGCCGAACATACTCAGTGCCGCTCCAGCAACCCCAGCAACTGCACCAGGGTCTCGCCATCAAACCCCCGGCCGACTTCGATCCGCCGCCCGCCCGGCAGTGCTAGAGCCAGACCGCTGCCCTCATCACTCCCCGTCGCAGTCCTGGCGCCGCGCAACTCCACCGCCACCCAGCCGTTCACGCCTGTCGCTTCGCCCTGCGCCGGCCGCCGCTTCCGATAGCGATTCAGCGTCGTCAAGCTCAGCCCATGCTTGCGGCAGAACTCTGCGCGGCTCAGCCCGCTGGCTTCGTACTCGGCAACCAACTGCTCGACCTCCGCCCGGCTCCGGCGCCGCCGCACTGTCATCACCTGCTTTTGTTCGTCCACACTTCCACTGCACCACCAATTCAAGTGCATGCATAGACGGGTTGCTCAGACGCTTACTTTCAGCAGGCGCTCAGCCGGAACGTTTCTGCCTGGACTGTGAGAGCATCGGTCGATGCTAGAGGCCTTCACATCTGTCACCACCAAATCTCTCGAACTTTTCCTTAAATGGCGTTCACCTGAGAGGACACGCGCAAGGTGGGCGAGCACTCTGTTCGCAACATACGAGGCACTTGGCGGTGTGGAAGACGCCATGGCGCGCTGCGCCCGCACCTTGGAACTCCTCGTTTCTGGTGAGTCCCTATTCGTGCACTCCTCGGACCTGAAGACACCAGAGCATATTGTGGTCAGGAGATGGTCCAGCGACGAGACGGCTGAAGTAAGCAGTCGGATTTTCCTGACTGATGGGTCCGAAACACTCTCAGAACCTACAAAGGTCCCCATCCGCACCATTATGTCTTCGGTGCTCGGGAACGATCTACGCTCATTCAGCCAAGCGGTGAGACGCTTGTTCTACCTGTTCAGCGGTGCCACCTTCATATTGGAATCAACAGAACACGAGAGCAAGGAGCTTCGGGTGCTTGAGATGTACGACCCTGAGCTTGTGCGTACGCTCCGCTATGCGTGGGAAGCTGACGGTGGGTTCGTCGAGGCATTCTCCACACGGCTCGGTCTCGAACACCTGTTTGACGAGCAACTCGTCCGCATGACCGACGCTACTTTCAACGCCAACAATCCTGTGCACGGATATGCGGTATCAGGACAGGTCAAAGATTTCGATATCACGAGTGAGGTGAGCGTCGGGGAGCTCGTTTCGCTTATCAAGAGTCACCAAGCCAGCATTTCCAGTGCCAGAACAGCCCTGAAAGCTCACCTGATTCAGCACTACAAGATCGAGGAAATCCTGTAATGGTTTTTTGGAAGTCCGGTTACGGGGAAAACGCACCGTTGAACAGAATAGGTAATTCTGTTCCAAAATGGGCCTGAGGAGCGAACATCGCCAGTCGCGCCAAGCTTGTGTTTGGCGCCTCTGCCTCTCGGCAGGTGAGACCATCTTGCAACAGTTCTCGGGAGAAGTGCTCCAACAGGCGAACGCCGTTCACTTCAGCCATTAAGCTCTACTTTGCCTTGACACCCAGCCCGGAAAAGGCCGCCATCTCCGCGTACAGCCGCAGAGCCGCTTCCAGCACGCCGATGGCGAGCGCCGCGCCGGTTCCCTCCCCCAGCCGCAGGCCAAGACTCAGGAGTGGCTCGGCCCCCAATCCCGCGAGCATCCCCGGATGCCCCGGCTCGGCCGACTGGTGCGAGAAGAACAGGTACTGACCGATGGCCGGGGCGACGGCTTGCGCGGCCAGCGCGGCTGAACCGGAGATGAATCCATCCACTACCACCGGCAGGCGCCGCTGCGCGGCGCCCAGGAGAAATCCGGCCATCATCGCGATCTCGAATCCGCCCAGAGCGGAGAGCACGCCAACCGGATCGGCCGCGTCCGGCCGGTGAAGCGCAAGTGCGCGCGCCACCACGCCCACTTTGCGCTCCAGGCCTTCATCGTCCAATCCGGTGCCGCGGCCCACGGCATGGTGTGCGGGGATGCCGGTGAAGGCGCAAAGCAGAGCGCTCGCGGCGGTCGTGTTGCCGATGCCCATCTCACCCACGCCCGCGACGTCGAACTGGGATGCCGCTTCGTCCGCCAGCGCAACGCCGCACTCCATCGCGTGTTCGGCTTCCTGGCGCGACATAGCGTGCTCTCGCGCGAAGTTGCAGGTGCCCTCGCGCACCTTCCGGTTCACCACGCCCGGTTCGGACGGGCCTTTGACTCCCGCGTCCACCACCACCGGCTCAATCCCGAACTGCCGGCACAGGACATTGATGGCCGCGCCTCCGCGCAGAAAATTCTTCACCATTTGCGGCGTTACTTCGGCAGGATAGGCGCTGATGCCTTCGGCCGTCACGCCATGGTCGGCGCAGAATATGTACATCGCCTTCCGGGCCAGCGACGGGTTTGCCGTGCCCTGAATCAGCGCGAGACGCTCCACCAGACTTTCCAGGCGGCCCAGACTGCCGGGAGGCTTGGTGAGATCGTTCCAATGGTTCATCACCTCTTGCGCCAGTCCGGGATTGTGGAGCGGCTGGATTTCGATGTTAAAGTTCACAGAAGATCGACTCACAATAATCCTGTTGAAAGGTTAAGGGATCGGCTTGGAGCAGCCACTGCGCCAGAACTGAATTGACCGCCAGATGGGCCACCACGACCGCTGGAAACGGTCCTCGCTGAATGATCTCCAAAGCACGCCCAATCCGCTCTTCGACCGCGGCCCAGGACTCGCCGCCCGGAGGCGTCTCGGATTGCCACGCGGCCGTCTTCCGCGCGGCAAGCTCCGGCCAGCGGTCCAGAATCTCCTGCCAGCTGCTTCCTTCCCATTCGCCAAAGGCCATTTCGGCGAGCTCCGGAAGAGCGACTATCCGATCCGGGCCGAATGCCGCGTGCGCCGTCTCGAGCGCCCGGCGCAAAGGGCTCGAGTAAACAACGGCGGCTTCGATGTGCCGCAGGGCGGTGGCTGCCATCGCACAGCCTTCCGGGGAGAGCGGCGGGTCCATTCGGCCCAGAAATACGTTCCGGAGGGCCGGCTCCGCGTGACGGACTATATACAGTTTCCGCATAGGAACACGAATAGCGAAGCCGTCTCCGCAACCTGGCAGGCGGCGCCCAGGCAATCGCCCGTGACGCCGCCGATGCGCCGATGGAAGTAGGCACGCGCGCACGCGACGACGGAAAGGTTAACGGCCATCAGAAGAAGAGCGCCGCGCCAACCTGCCAGCGAGGAAATCGCCAGGGCCTCTACGGAAACCGCGACTGCGGCGCCGCAAGTAAGCGCCGAGCGGAAGGCCTTGCCCATGCCTTCTCCCGCCGGATCCGACCAATAAGCCAGCAGCACCAGCACACTCCGCGACAAGGCCAGCGCAACCGGCAGAGCGAGCAAAAAGTAATCCTGCAACTCGGCCAGCGCGACCCAGCGCGCGAGCAGCGATAAGCCGATCGCGACGCCGCCGTGCGCCCCGATGCGGCTGTCGTGCAGGATGGCGAGAATGCGTTCCCTGGACCGGTGAGAACGAACGGCGTCGGCTACGTCCGCCAAGCCATCTTCGTGCAACCCCCCGGTCGCGACCACCAGCAGCAGAAGCGCAAGAACAGCCGCTGCCGATGGGGGAAAGACGTGGCCCGCCAGCCAGTAGACACCAGCGGCCGCAAGGCCCAGCATCGCTCCTACAATCGGAAAGCACCACGCGGCCCGTCCCGGCAGGATGTCGGACTTGCCGGCTGGAACGATTGTCAAAAACTGAAGCGCGCCGCGCAGGTCCCGGATCATTTGATCTTCACCGGAATTCCGAAGACCATCCAGTACACTTCGGATGCCTTCTCCGCGGCCTGCCGGTTGATGGAGCCCGCGAGATCGCGGAACCGCCGCGCCAGCTCATTGTCCGGCACAATACCGCAGCCCACCTCGTTGGTCACCAGGATCACCGCCGCGCGTGCCCGAATCGCGGCCTCGAACAGATCCCGCGACTCCGCTTCCACATCGTGTTCCCGGCTCAACATCATGTTGCTCAGCCACAGGGTCAGACAATCCACGACTACGGCATCGAAGCCCGCGCATTGCGACGCGATCACACGGGCCACGGAATGCGGCTCCTCGAAAGTGGTGAAGGCGTCGCCGCGGTCCGCGCGGTGGCGGTCGATCCGCTCCTGCATCTCCCCGTCCAAGGCCTGCGCGGTGGCGATGAACGCGAGCCGCGAGCCGCGGGCGCGGGCAAGTTCCAGGGCGTGAGCGCTCTTGCCGCTGCGGCTGCCGCCGCCGATGAGGATCACAGGCATCTCACAACCACAAGCTCCGCCGCTTGCTCCGCAGCAGCCAGATAAAGAAGGGACCGCCGAAGAGCGCGGTGACCACGCCCACCGGCACATCGACGGGCGCGAGAAGGGTTCGCGCAATGGTGTCGCAAACCGCCAGAAACGCCGCTCCGAGAAGAATCGAGCAGGGCATCAGAATGCGATGATCCGAGCCGAGCCGGCTGCGCAGCACGTGCGGGACAATCAACCCGACGAAGCCGATGGGCCCGGTCAGCGCGGTCACGGCGCCGATGACGATGGATGCCGCCACATACCCCATGCGCATCAGTTGGTCCGTCGAAAGCCCGCGAGCCGTGGCCCACTCCTCGCCCATTGCCAGCAGATTCCACTCGCGCGAACGGAACAGGATCAGCGCGGCGGGCGGGGTGACAACCGCCGCGAGCATGGCCAGGCTGGCGTAGTCGATGGAATCGACTCCTCCCATCAACCACCGGCTGATGGCGAAGGACTGCGCGAAGCCGGCGAAGCTGTGGAGGAAGAGAATCAGCGCGAGACAGATGCTGTTGATGGTCACCCCGGTGAGAAGCAGAGTGAACGACGAGAGCCGGTGTCCTTCCGAGGAGATGAGCAGCACCAGCCACAAGACCACCGCCGCGCCCGCAATGGCCGCCAGCCAGACCGCGGGCAAAGGACCGGCCTGCCGCCATCCGAAGCAGATGGCCGCGACCGCGCCGAGAGCGGCGCCGCTCGAGATGCCGAGCGTATAGGGCGTGGCGAGGGCGTCCCGCAGCAGGGCCTGAAACAAACTGCCGGCCAGGCACAGGCAGCCTCCGGCGAGCATGGCCAGCAGGGTCCTCGGCAAGCGCAAATACAGCAGGATGTCGCGATCCGGCGCCTCACCCGCGAGTACCTTGGCCAGATCCAGGCGGCTCGCACCCGCGAGCGGCGAGAGCAGCAGCACCAGGACGCAGATTCCGCCCGACCACAGAACCGCGCGGCGAACCCTCCCGCTGGCGTTTCGCTCACCCATACACG
Organism: Bryobacteraceae bacterium; assembly: GCA_040902885.1. Taxonomy (GTDB): domain Bacteria; phylum Acidobacteriota; class Terriglobia; order Bryobacterales; family Bryobacteraceae; genus JBBDWK01. The sequence goes on from JBBDWK010000090.1 coordinate 75,732, forward strand.
ATCCAGTGCCTGCCGGCGCGAGTGCGATGGACTTCCGCGGGCACGCCGAACACGGCGGCGATGCGCTCGGCACACAGGGCTTCAGCGGGAGGCGCGTCGGCGACCATCTCGCCCGCACGCAGCATGATCACTCGATGACAGAACGCCGCGGTCAAGTTCATGTCATGCGATACGGTGATTACCAGCAGCCCTTCATCGCATAACTTCCGGAGCAGCCGGTAGAGTGAAACCTGGTGGTTCAGGTCGAGAAAGGTCGCCGGCTCGTCGAGGAGGAGCACGTGCGGCGTTTGGGCGAGGGCGGAGGCAAGCACGACGGACTGACGCTCGCCGCCGCTCAGGGTGCGGACGTCGCGATGCCGGAAGGCGGTCACGCCGGTGAGTTCCATCGCCCGCTCCACGGCCTTCCAATCCTCGGCGGACTCGAACATGCCGTTGCCATACGGCGTGCGGCCCATCAGCACAACCTCTTCGACGGTGAAAGGGAAATCGACGCGCAGGCTCTGCGGCACGAAGGAAACCATCCGGGCGAAGCCCTTGCGCTGCCAGGAGCGGAGCTCGACACCCTGCAACCGGCATTCGCCCAGGTATCGCCGGCGGAGATTCGCCATGATGCCCAGCAGCGTGCTCTTGCCCGCGCCATTCGGCCCTACAATTCCGACCAATTGCGACGCGCCGAACTCCAAGGAAATATTGCGGAGAACTTCTCGGCCCTCGTATCGCATTCCAACGCCGCGCAACTGGTAGAGGGCGCTCACCACTGCTCCTCGGGATGCAGCATTTGTGCAAACGAGACCGCGGCATCGATCATCCTGGGGCCGGGAACGACATATATATCCGAAGCAACCGGGAACAGGCGTCCTCCCGCGACAGCCTTCAGCATAGGCTGCGATTTCCACATCGCCAGCACGGATTGCTTATGCTCTTCGGTAACCACGGCCGTGTCGGCCATGGAGCCCATATCGAGAATCACGTCCGGGTTGAGCCGGATGATCGTTTCTAGTGAGATTCTAGGGTACGCCGGCAGCGCGTCCGCAAGAGCGTTCCGGCCCCCCGCGATCCGGATGAGCTCATTCAAGTAGGAGCCGCTGCCCACTGCAACAATTCCGTCCAGCCGCCCGGGCGTGCGGCCGACGATGAACAGGAGACTGCGCCGCGGCAATTTTTCCGTGCGAAGGCGCAACGAGTCAAGGCGCGCCCGGATGTCCGCGACAAGCTGTTCCGCGCGTGTTTCCACACCGGCCGCCTTGCCGATCGCGCGGATGGATTGCAAAGCTTCGGTCAGGTTCTCCGGCTCCACCTCGGCAACACGAATGTTGAAGCGAGCCAACTGGTTCGCGAGATCGTGCGCCGCCCGCTGGACGATCACAAGATCCGGCCGCAACGAGAGAATGGTCTCGACATTTGGTTTCACATAGCCTCCGACCTTCGGTATCGACTTCACTTCCGGAGGATAGTGGCAATGCGTGGAAACGCCGGCGACGCGGCTCCCCAATCCGAGTGCGAAGAGCGTTTCGGTGATGCTGGGCGACGTGGAGACGATCCGCCGCGGTTGGGCCGAGAGAGCGGCGGAGCAAAGCAGCAGCGCGATTAGCACACGCACGCGAACTCCTTCCAGGCTTCGAGCAGGCGTATATTTTCGGGGCGCGTGCGAACCGCGACGCGCACGCCTTCCTGGGCGACTCCGGGCCAGCCCGCGCAGTTTCGCACAAGAATCTTGCGGTCGAGCAGGTAGTCGCAAAGCTGCGCGGCGGAACCTGCCAGGGCCACAAAGAGATAGTTTGCCGTGCCGGGTTGAGGCTGCGCCCCAGGCAGGGCCGCCAGTTCGCCACGGAGCCACTCCCGCTCGCGGCAAACAAACTGCACCGTGCGCGCGGCGTGGACTACGTCAGCCAGAGCCGCCAGCGCGGCGCGTTCCGCGAGAACATTCACCTGCCAGGGCTCGCGATATTCTCTCAATCGCGAGATGGTTTCGGGAGAGGTTATCAACGCGCCCACGCGCAGCCCCGGCAGCCCGTAAAACTTGGTCAAAGACCGCAAGACAAACAGATTTGGCCGGTCGGCGATCAGGGTGGCGCAGGACGGCAATCCCGTGAATTCCAGGAACGATTCATCGATGATAACCGGCTGCGTACGGTGAGCAAGAAAATCGAACGGAACTGCGTAGCCGGTTGGGTTGACCGGCTGCGTGACCACCAGCAACCCTTCGGCTGGCCAGAGATCCGGTTGCATAACGGGCACGGTAGCGGCATGTGGGTAAGCGCGGTGGAACTCGGAGAAGACGGGCACGGCTAAAGTGACGTTCCTGTGTGCGGTCACGCGGGCCAGGAAGTGCAGCAACTCGGTAGCGCCGTTGCCGAGCAGGATCTGGCTTGCGTCAACTTCCCATGCGCGCGCCAGTGCGTGCCGCAGTTCGTCCGGCTCCCGCTCCGGGTAATGCGCGATGCGGTCGACGGAATCCTTCACAGCAGCCAGCGCACTGGGAGATGGCCCCAAAGGATTGATGCTGGCGCTGAAATCCAGCACGTCCCGCCAGTCCCAGCCGCGCTCCCGGGCAATCGCAAAAACATTTCCGCCATGAATTGTGTTCACGAGACTACCCAGTAGAGAACCGCGATCGAGAGGAGCGCGGGCGCGTAAAGCAGAAATCGCACGCGCGGAACGAGCTGGCGCGTGAGCTTGCGCAGCGGATCGCCGAGAAAGCTTTTGTGGCTCGTCACGCCTCCATACGAATTGACGCCTCCCAGGCGAATCCCCAATGCGCCCGCAAACGCCGCTTCCGGGTATCCGGAATTGGGGCTGGGCTGTTGCCGCGCGTCCCGGAGCGTCACGCCAACCGAGCGCCGGAAATCGAAGCCGGGCAGCAGTGCGCAACACCACACCAGCACTGCCGTGAGCCGCGCCGGTATCAGGTTCGCCAGATCGTCCATGCGCGCCGCGGCCCATCCGAATTCGCGATAGCGATCGTTGCGGTGGCCAACCATGCTGTCCAGCGTGTTGATGGCTTTGTAGGCCGCCATGCCGATTGGGCCGCCGATGCCGAGATAAAACAAAGGCGCGATCACGCCATCGCTCAGATTCTCCGCGACGGTCTCGACGGTTGCCCTGAGGATTTCAGGATCGTCGAGTTGCTGTGTGTCGCGCCCGACAATCGTTGCCAGTTGTTTGCGCGCCGCTTCGATATCGCTCGCGGCGACGACAGCGGATGCCTCTCTGTCGAGTTGCCGCAGCGCGAGAAGAGAGAAGATCCAGTAGCCTCCGCTCCATGGCCTCGGTACCAGCGAAAGGCCTACTCCTACCACCGCGCACGCAACGCCCACGGCCGAGCACCAGAAGAGCGAGCCCGCCACACGCGGGGACAACGGCACGGCACGCCAGATGCGCTCCAGCCGGTTTACGATCCAGCCGAAGCCGCGCACCGGGTGCGGCATCCAGCGCGGATCGCCCAGCGCGAGGTCGAGCGTGACGCCGATGACCAGCTCTTCGGCGGAAACCGTCACAGGTACAGCTCCTCGAAGGCACGCAGATCGGCGTGCTGTTCAAACCAGTCCGCAAGGCCGTCGTACGTCCGCTCTTTGGGCGCGGGTTCCGCTATCGGACATCCCAACAGCTCCTCGAGCACGGCGCGGTTCTCCAGTGCGCCGTGCAGATAGGTTCCGATGCAGCGTTCCGCGCGCATGCCGTCCTCGCCGCCATCGCCCAGCGTGGCGAATGGAACTGCGCCATCGGGGCGAGTGGTTCGCCCCATATGAATTTCGTAGGCGGAGAAACGGGCGCCGCCGTGCGTACAGGCATCGACCACGCGAGTGATCTTATCCGCGGCGAGCACCGTCTCCACGGGAAGCAGGCCCAAACCTTCAGCCGCCGCATCGTGCGACTCCACTGCCTCCGGGTCGTCAATCCGCGCACCCAGCATCTGATAGCCGCCGCACACGCCGAGAACGGTCGCCCCCTCGCGGTGCTGGCGCAGAACCCATTCGTCGAGTCCAACCTTACGCATCCAGGCGAGATCGCCGATGGTGTTCTTGGTTCCGGGCAGGATGACAAGATCGAAGACCTGGTTCACCGGCCGCGAGATCCACGCAGGGGATGGCAGGAGACGGAAGTCCGTGAAGTTCGAGATTCGCGGAAAGCGGACGATGGCAACGCGCGCTTCGGCCGGGATGCGCGAAGGATTCTCCTCCAGCGAGACGCCGTCTTCGGGATCGAGGGAGAGGTCCTCCTGCATGGGGAACACGCCCAGGCACGGCACGCCGCTGCGCTCTTCCAACATGCGAACGCCATCCCCAAACAACGACAGGTCGCCTCGGAAGCGATTGATCGCGAAGGCGCGAGTGAGCCGCCGCTCCTCGGAATCGAGCAGGCAGAATGTGCCCACAATAGCCGCGAACACGCCGCCCCGATCGATATCGGCAACCAGCAGCGCAGGCGCATTCAGCCGCCGGGCCAGACCCATGTTCACCAGGTCGCGATCCTTCAGGTTCATCTCCACGACGCTTCCCGCGCCTTCAATCACCACATAGTCGTACCGCGCCGCGAGCCTCTCATAGGCGGCCAGCACGTGCTCCAGCAGAAAGTCGAAGTGCTCGTAGTATTCCCGCGCGGCGAAGTTGCGCCACACCTTGCCATCCAGCACAACCTGGCATCCGGTAGACGAATTCGGCTTGAGCAGCACCGGGTTCATGTCGCTCTCCGGCTCGAGGCCGCACGCCTCGGCCTGCGCCACTTGCGCGCGGCCGATCTCGCCGCCGTTGCGGCAAGGGAAGGAGTTGTTCGACATGTTCTGCGCCTTGAACGGCGCGACGCGGAAGCCGCGGCGGCGCAGGTAGCGGCAGATGGCGGTAGTCGTCCAGCTCTTGCCGACATGCGAGCCAGTGCCTCCCACGAAGATGCTGCGCGCCATCAAAACCGTAGGCCGATCCCGCCGGTGCCCCAGATTCCAGGGCTGCGAAACCCGTTCTCCAGATAGGCGTAGTCGAACAGATTGTTGATCTTTACGAACAAAGTGAGGCGTTTGGCGTCGGAAACGGGCACGGCGTAGTGGAGCGCCAGGTCGACTGTCTTCGGGCCGTTGAAGAGGAACACTCGGCTCGAGAAGAGGGCCGCGTATTCGCTCACCAGCGACACGTCGAGGGCCGCGTCCAGACGGCTGGTGAGACGCTGTACGACGGTGGCGTTGAACTGATGATTGGATATCAATGGCGCGCTGAAAAAATCGTTGTCGCGCGCCGTGGACCGGCGCTGATCCGAGTTGGCATACGTATACGACGCGCGGACACGGGAACCGCGAACGGGCGTGGCCTCCACGCTCAACTCCACGCCGCGCGCGATTCCTCCTCCGGTGTTAATGTATCCGCTCGACCGGCGGAACGGGTCTGTCGAGGGATTCAGGAAGCCGCTGAAGTCGAAGGAGATCACTTCGCGCAGTTCGGTGTAGAAATGCGTCGCGCTGAAGCGAAGGCGCTGGTTGGCCACGAACTGATCGACGCCATAGTCGAAGGAGACGGTGTTCTCCGGCCGCAGACGCGGGTCGCCAAACGCGCTGAAGCTGCCTTCGAAGAAGCTAGTGCCGACGCGCTCGTAGAGTGACGGCGCGCGATACCCCGTTCCCGCATGGGCGCGGAACTTGGTGGACGTTCGCGGCACAAGATAGGCGACAGCCGCGTCTCCGGTCCGAGCCGATGGGGGACTTGCGAAGCTCTGGCCCGTATACGGTGAAATCCCGTTGGCGAACTCAGGCGTACGCAGGTCGAAGCGCTGGATGCGTCCCGAGAGCGAAATTTGCAGCCGGTCTCCCATTAGACGATTCTGGCTGTGCACGAAAGTGGAATGGCTGAGCTCGCTGGCGTCCGCTTGGTAAGTCTGCTGCAGAGGCGCGGGTGCGAAGTCGCGGAAGGAATCGAAGTAGGTGGCCCGCTCCAGCTCGTAACCCGCCGAGAGCAAACTCCAGCGCGCGACCGGCACGTCCACGCGCGCCTGCATCGTATCCGTGTTCCCCCGAATGCGCTCGAACGTGTTGTACAGAGGCTGGAAGCGGACGCCGCCCGGCCCATCCTCGAACTGCCGTCTGGTAACCACCTTCTGATAGCTGACGCGATACGATGCACGCGGGCTCAGTTGGTGACTGAGCAGCAGCGAACTTGCGATGAAGCGCGAGGATCTGCGGTTGTCCGGATTATTGAGATCCGGAACAAGGTTGGCATCGCCGAACGAGAACGGCAGGCCGCTTTCAATCCTGCGCTGCGTCTCGAGGGGCACGGCCACCGCCTGGATCGATCCTCTGGCGGGCAGTTGGGACGACGGCGCGACATAGGGGGTTCCATGAACGGTGATGAAGCTATCGCCGCCCCAGATTCTACCGCTCAACGAAACAGCGGGCGTGACGTGCATCTGAACGTGCCCCTGTCCGCTCGTATCGCGAAACGGATGGTCGCCGTTTATGCCCCGCGTCACGTTGAAGTGTTGCATGCCCAGGCTGTATCGCAGCCGGCCGGCCATCGATCCTCCGGAAAACTTCGCCAACCCGCGCGCCATTCCCAGGCCGCCTCCTTCCGCGCGCACCTCGCCGTTGAAAGGTCCGCCGCCTTCATCGGTGACCACGTTCACCACTCCGCCCACGGCATGGGTTCCATAAAGCGACGACCCGGTGCCGCGCAGCACCTCCACGCGGTCCGCGTTCACCGGAAACAGATTCGCCAGAAAAGAGGAGGAATCGCCTTGCGTGGTGGCGGCGTCGCGGAAGCGGAGACCGTCTATGGTAACGGCCGCGTCCTGCGCTCTCAGGCCGCGGAACATGACGCGCGTAAGTCCTCCAGGACCGCCGACGGTCTGTACTCTCAAACCGGGCAGAGTGCGGATGGAGTCCGCCAGCGAGAACACATTGCGCGCATCCATTTCATCCGCGTGGATCACATCAATGGCGCGGGCGACTTCATCGGCCGATTGCGCGGCGCCGGTGGCCGTCACAACTACCTGGGAGCGCACCTGGGCCAGGTCCAACTGAATATTCACGACGGCCCGATCTTCGGCCACCACGGAAACGGACTTGGCGGACGGCGCGCCGAGTCCAATGGCGGAAGCGTCGATCAGATAATCGCCGGCTGGCAAGTTATCCAGGCGATACATGCCGCTTTCATTCGTTGTAGCCGTCCAGCGCACGCGGTTATCCCGGCTGAAGAGAACGATACGGGCCTGAGCGACGACGTCACCCGACGGGTCCGTAACCGAGCCCGAGATGACGGCGGCGCCGGCTAAACCAGGCAGCAGACCTAGCGCGAACGCCAAGCCATAGTTATAGTGTGCAAGTACGCGAGAGCGCTTCATGTTGCCTCCCCCTCGAAGGCTACCGAGTCGGAAATCCGCACGAATTGGCGGGCTATCGGCAGGTCTTCGGACTCGCAGGCATCGCGCTCGCTCCTACTGGCCGTCGCTTCCCGGCCCTCAACGAGGACCAGTGCTTGAATGACGGCGTTCGTTCCTGCTTACCGCTGCGGGGCAGTCCCGGATTCGCACCGGGTTCCCTTTTCACGCCGGACCGGAGTCAGGCGTACCGACAGCACTTGGAATGTTAGCACATCGTCCGCGGTACTCTGTGTGATGTGGACACGGCCGATCCCCAGCGCTTCATTGAGGCGGCAAAACGTGAAGGAGCATCGGACCAGATTCTGATCGATCTGCTGCGGCACGAGGGCTGGCCGGACAAAGAAATCTATCCGGCCTTCCGCTCTTATTACGAACAACGAACGGGAACAACTCTTCCATCCCGCAATGCTTCGCGCGAACGGGCGAAGGATGCGTTTCTCTACCTGCTCAGCTTCTTCACTCTCGGCGCGTGGACCATAGCGCTCGGCTCCCTGGCCTTTACGCTGGTGGAAGCCGCCTTTCCCGATCCTCTGGCCACCGCGCGTTACGCAAATCTGCGCTATAGCGTATCCTCCGAGCTCGCCGCAATCATCGTCGGCTACCCGCTCTATCTGCTGACTCTCCGTCTGATCTGGAAGGACGCCCGGCAGGATCCGGACAAGCTGGATTCGCCCGTACGGAAATGGCTGACCTACATTGCGCTGCTGATCGCCGCCGGGATTCTCATCGGGGACTTGATCGCGTTCGTGTCGTACTTCCTCCGAGGGGAGTTAACGGTCCGCTTCGTGCTCAAAGTGCTGGCCGTTCTCCTGATCGCGGGAGGCGTCTTCTGGTATTACCTCGGCACGCTTCGAGGAAATTGGCCAACCGGACGGGTATTCGCAGCTGCTGCGTCGGCGGCGGTGATGGTGGCTCTGGTCTTGGGCTTCGGGCGGCTCGGTCCGCCGCAAGCGCAGCGCCAGATCGAAGCGGACCGGCAGCGTGCCGAAGATCTCCAGACCATCGCAAGAAATCTGCACGCGCTGTGGAGAGCCGGAGATCGCGGGCAAACCCAACTGCCCGATACCCTTTCCGGTCTCAACGAGCGTGGCTTGCGCACGGCTGACCCGATTACGCGCGAGCCATACGAATACAGGGTGTTCGAGGGGCCGGAATACCAGCTCTGTGCGACCTTCTCCACGGCTGGCCAAGGTCCGGTGCGCTCACCCCGGCCAAACCGGTTCGTGGCTCATCCGCTGGGACGACACTGTTTCCAGCTCAATGCGGCTCTGCCGGAGTAACGCGGACCTCTTATCGCCAGCCCATTCGGTCGCGCAACGAGTTGACCTGCGCGACGTGATGCCGCCCGTGCCAGGCATAGAGCGCTACGTTCGTATCGAGCGGGACAAGGCCCATCTCGGGATGCCGGAAGGCGCGGGCAAACTCGGCGTCCTCCATCGCCTCCAAAACGAGCTCCCAGCGCCGGTGCAGCGAATCCAGAAGCGATAAAGAAACTTCGACAGGTCCCGTGCGCGCTTCCGCAAGTTCCGCCCAAAGGTCTTCCCGGTAGGGCTTGATGGTGGGCTCGTCTTCGGTCAGAGCAAGTTTGAACCGGACGTAGCTGTTCATATGGCTGTCCGCCAGATGATGCACCACCTGACGGACCGTCCAGCCCGCGGATCTGTAGGGAGTATCGAGCTGCGATTCCGACAGCCCGTGGACCGCGCGCCGCAACTCGTCGGGCAGGTCGGCGATCTGTTGAATGAACTGATCCCGCTGCTCGCGGCTTACGATTGAGGGCCTGTCGAACTTTCCGATGGGGTACCGAAGCTCCGCGGCTTCCGCTGCCTGTTCCATACGCCCAGCATAGCGGATAGTTGAGTGGGGCGGGCTTCAGCCCAATGCCACTTAGTTTTCTCAAACGAGTTTGACATAACGGAACCGG
>JBBDWK010000091.1:0-16524 GCA_040902885.1 Bryobacteraceae bacterium
GCGGCCACATTTACGGGCTAACTACTTTTCGTCCCCGTGCCATCGCGGGAAGCTTAAGCGTTTCTCAGGAGTAATTCGAGCCATGAGCCAGAACGGCCATCAGATCAGCGGTTTGGGCGTTTCTCGGCAACTTGGCGCCGAACAGCCCAGCGTCCGAGTCGCGTGATTCGAGAGCGATTCGGAAAGAACGCACAAGGCGTTGGAAAACGCTGGCCGCTAGGCTGGACTCATCCGTTCATCCAGCGGCTTCCCCTCCAGCGACACTCCAGCGGCTTCCCCTTGACAATCAAAAGGAATTGGCGTAACTTTACTTTCGATGGTCGAAAGGAGTGCTGTGGGGAAAGACCGCGGGGACCTTCTGCAAGGCACGCTGGACCTGCTCGTTCTGAAGGCGGTGCAGCTTGAGCCAATGCATGGGTGGGGAATCACGGAACGGATTGAGCAGTGGTCGGAGAGCGTGTTGCATCTGGGGCAAGGAACACTGTATCCCGCTCTGTATCGACTAGAACGCCAGGGACTGATTCAATCCGAGTGGAAGTTAACGGACAACAATCGGCGTGCGCGCTATTACTCGTTGACCCGCAAGGGCCGGCAGCAGTTCGGTGATGAACTCGCGCAGTGGCGCCGCATGTCTCGTGCGGTCAACCTGGTGCTCGAGGCGACCCTCGAGTAAGTGAGGATCACGATGGGTTGGGTTACGGAGATCGGAAAGCGGCTTGGTTCACTTGGCCGTCGCGGTGCCATCGAAAGCCGTCTCGACGAAGAAATTGGGTTTCATGTGGATCAGCAGACCGACAAAAATCTGCGCGCGGGTATGAGTCGGGAGGAGGCGCGACGCCGCGCGTTGCTGAAGTTCGGCGGACTTGAACGCACCAAGGAGGCGACACGGGACGAGATCCGACCTGCGTTGCTTGAGGACTTGCTGCGGGATCTGCGCCATGGCTGTCGCGTGCTATCGCGGGCACCCGGCTTCACCGCAGCGGCCGTCCTTACTCTGGCGCTTGGGATAGGCGGAACGTCCGCGATCTTCAGCGTGGTTCGCGCCGTGATGCTCGAGCCACTGCCCTATCAGCAGCCCGATCGCATCGTATCGATTTGGGAGACGAGCCGGAGTGGCGATCGAAACGTCATCGCGCCCGCCAATTTTGTGGTTTGGCGCGAGCGGACCAGGACGCTCGAGCATCTCGGGATGGTGGGCCCGATCACCGTCACAATGATCGTCGATGGCCAGCCCAGCGAGGTCGCAGGACTCACCTTCTCCTCCGCCGTCTTCCGCGCTTTGGGTGTCCAGCCTGCGCTCGGCCGGGCATACACACCAGAGGAGGATTTCCGTGCCGATGCCGCCGTAATTGTACTGAGCCACGAGTTCTGGCAAGGACGCCTGGGCGGACGCCAGGATGTCCTTCATATGACAGTCGGCGTAAATGGACAACGGAGGAGCGTCATTGGCGTGATGCCTCCCGCTTTTACGGTTGTCGGTCAGAAGGCCGATTTTCTGATTCCTATCGGTCAGACAATCGAGCAACTTCGCGCCGCTCCTGGCCGGGGTAATTCGTATGCCATCGCGCGCCTCGGCGAGGGCGTGTCAAGGGAGCGCGCTTCCGCTGAAATGCGGAGCGTGTTCGCTCAGCTCGAGAAGGAAGATCCGCGCCGCAATGCGGGCCGGTCGGTGATGCTGCTGCCCCTCCAGGAACAGATGGTCGGCGATCTTCGGCCAGCCGCTCTCGCCCTCGTAGGCGCTGTGGTTCTGCTGCTACTCGTGGCGTGTGTCAACGTAGCCAACCTGCTACTGGCGCGTAGTGCCGCGCGGGAACGCGAGGTCGGGATCAGAACCGCGATTGGCGCAACCCGGGCGCGGCTGATGCGCCAGATGCTAAGCGAAAGTTTGTTGCTCGCGCTGGCCTGCGGAGTCGCCGGGCTCGGCGTTGCGGCATTGTGTCACCGCGGCCTGCTTGTATTGGTCGGCAGTCGCATTCCGATTCCGCGCCTCGATCAGGTGAAGCTCGATGCTCCGGTGATCGCGTTCACGATGCTCGTCGCGCTCGCAACGGGCATCGTCTTTGGCCTGGTTCCGGCATTCGTCACGACGACACATGCCGGCGATGCGCTCCGGGAAGGACGGCGGCATGGTGCGGGCCGTCGACTGCGTCACACGCTCAGCACCCTGGTAGTTGGCGAGGTGGCGCTCTCATTAGTGCTGCTTGCCGCCGCTGGGCTATTGATGCGCAGCCTTCTGAAGCTCCAGAGCATAGATCCAGGCTTCCGAGCAGACGGCGTTCTGACCGCGCGGGTGAGAGTTCCCCCTACTCGATACGACTTCGCCAAAGCGGACCGGTTCTTCCAACAGTCACTGTCGCGCATTGCGGCCATCCCCGGAGTTCAGCACGCGGCGGGGACGCAGTGCCTGCCTCTCGTGGGACCCTGCATCGGCACAGGTTTCTGGCGCCTTGATCGCCCAAAGCCCTTAGAGGGCCAGGTGCCGTCGGCACAGGTGCGGCCGATCACGCCCTCATTCTTCAGGACGATGAGCGTTCCTCAGTTGGCTGGCCGCGATTTTTCCTCTTCCGACGTGGCCGACTCCACGCCTGTGGCGATCGTCAGCGAGGCTCTCGTCCGAGAGCACTTCGCCGGTGATGAGGCGCTCGGCCGGCGACTTCGGGTGGGCATTCGGCCTGCTAACGCCCAAGAGGAATTGCACGCAACGATTATAGGCGTGGTCCGCGACATCAAGTTGTCGTCGTTAGAAGGACCTGTCGGGCCCACGATTTACCTCCCGAGTTCGCAGCTTCCTGCTCGCATCATGACTTTTGTGGTGCGCACCGGGCAAGATCCGGCGTCGTTTGGCACCAGTATCACAAAAATCGTCCAGTCGCTGGAATCCGAAGTCCCGGTCGAGGTGCGCACGCTTGAAGACGTCGTCGGTGCCACCATCGCGCGTCCGCGGGCGCTTTCGGTGCTGGTCGGCGTCTTCGCGCTCGTGGCGCTCGCGCTTGCGGCGATCGGCGTTTACGGCGTGATGGCATATTCGGTGCGGGAGCGCACGCAGGAGATCGGCCTCCGCATGGCGCTCGGCGCGTCAGCGAGATCGGTGTTCCGCCTCGTTCTGGGCCAGGCGCTACGTCTCGCCTTGACCGGGATAGCGGTCGGGCTGGTGGCGGCGGCTGTGGCGGCGCGGATGCTCAAGCGGCTGTTGTATGAAGTCGCGCCACTTGACCCATGGACATTCGCATCTACTGCATTGGCGCTGTTGGTTGTCGCGGTTGTGGCTTCCTATGTACCCGCGAGACGGAGCACCCACATGGTGCCGATCGACGCCCTACGGACGAATTAGTTTGAATCGTACTATTTCATCATTGCAGGAGTCGCCTTCATGAGATGGATGGGCGTTCATCGACCGGCATTCGCCGCGAGATTCACACTGGTCGCGGTGGCGCTGATCGCGCCCGAAACCGGGGCGGGTCAAGCGCGGCACTTTTCACTGGAATCGGCAGCCGGCCTCCGTCTCCACAATGTGAGTGCCGAGCCGGCCGTTCTTCAAGGCAAGAACGGACTACGCGTCACCATGTCGGAAGAGCGGGTGCGACGATTCCAGGAAATGACATCCGAACAGCAGCTCAACGCACAGGCCCGCGTGGGGCAGTATGCTGTCGTCGAGGGCGTGGAGTTCGGCAATGGTGTCATCGAATTGGAAATTGCCGGCGCGCCCGCGCCGGGAGCGGGCGGCGGCTCCCGTGGCTTCGCCGGGATTGCGTTCCGCCTCCAGAACGGAGGGTATGACGCGTTTTACCTGCGTGCCACCAACGGCCGCGCCGATGATCAGGAGCGACGGAATCATGCAGTGCAGTACGTTTCGCACCCCGACTGGCCCTGGTTCCGGCTTCGCAAGGAGACCCCATCGAAGTACGAAACGTATGTCGACCTCGTACCCGATGCGTGGACGAAGATCAAGATTGAGGTCCGCGGCGAACATGCGCGTCTTTATGTCCATGGCCAGGAGCAACCGACGCTGATTGTCAATGACCTTAAGACGGGTGACCAAGCCAAAGGAGGAGTCGCACTCTGGATTGACCAAGGTACCGTCGCATATTTTCGTGATTTGACGGTGGCGCCGTTGGCTATGGCTGCGCGCGATGGGACGCGAAGATCGGACCTCGCCACTTCCGAGGCGCCTAAGGTCGATCACCATCAGCATTTGCTGAGCCCGGCACTCGCCAAAGCTTGGTCATCATCGGAGACCGTGACCGCGGATCGCCTCATTGCACAGCTGGATGCTGCTGGTATTCGTCGCGCGTTGGTGCTTTCCCTGGCATATGCACACGGGAGCCCGGAGCTCAGGGGGAAAGACGAGTACGCGCAAGTCAAGCGCGAAAACGACTGGACGAGCGAGCAAGTCGCACGGTATCCGGGCCGACTCCGCGCGTTCTGCAGTGTCAATCCTCTCAGGGAATACGCTCTCGCGGAGATCGATTGCTGTGCCAAGGATCCGAACCTGAGCCACGGACTGAAGCTGCATTTCGCCAACTCTAAGGTGGACCTGCGGAACGCGGACCACGTCGCCCAATTGCGCCAGGTGTTCCGGGCGGCGAACGCGCACCGGATGCCGATTGTTGTTCATGTATGGACTGGCGATCAGGTCGTCGGACGCCCATTCGGCCGGGCAGAGGCTCAGACGTTTCTGAACGAAATCCTCCCCGCCGCCCCGGACATTCCAATGCAAATCGCACATCTCGGTGGATCGGGACCGCGTTTGGATCCTGGCACGAAGGAGGCAATGATCCAATTAGCTGAAGCCGTGGCGGCCGCCGATTCCCGCACCCGAAATCTCTACTTCGATGTCACAACCAACGTCACCGCCCAGAGCTCAGCCGAGGACGCTGCGTTTGTCACTGCGCGCATTCGACAGATCGGACTCCAACGCATTCTGTACGGCTCGGATATGGCCATCAAAGGAAATGCGACCGCTAAGGACAGCTGGAAAGCGTACCGAGCCAAGCTAGCTTTAACCGAGGCGGAGTTCGCGACAATCGAGAACAATGTGGCTCCGTATATGCGATGACGCTCATTGCGAAGTATTCAACGGGATTTCTCAAGCCTAAGCCGCAGCGTTTACGGTGTTTCCGCGGATGCTCGCCACTCGGAGGCAATCCAAGTTGACGCGTAGTCGCCCATGGTGAGAAGTGCCGATTCCGGATTATGACCGCGAAGTCGGCTTACGGTTGGAAAACCGCAGCCTGCGGCGGGGTTTTGGCGAAGAGCTCGGAGCTACTTGACCTTGTAAACGGTTCGATACGATCCCGATAGAAAACTCAACGCGCCAGCGGCTACTCCGATGGCGATACCGGGCCCGATGAACTTGTAGCCCTGCCCTTCATTTGGGCAGTGAGGGCATATTGCCGCCCCGATTCCCGCACCCGCAGCCGCCCCGATGGCCATCCCAATGAAACCTCTGCGCACACGCCGGGCGGGGTCAGCGACGCGCACTTCACGAATCTCCGCCCGCGCGATGAGCCGCTGGCCGGACTCGTCACGCAATGTCATTGCGTCTGCGGTTGCGGACACAAAGACCGCGCGAGTGCGCGCTCCATTCCGGGTTGTAACTTCAATCCTGTGCTCTGCAGGGATGCGCTGTACTCCTTCCTATTCACCGCCGTACGCCGCGATCGCGAAGAGCAAGACTAGAACGAATTTCATCGCCAACTAATGTATCCGGAATTCGATCGGAGCGGCAATTCGCTGAGATCCAGGAGCGTCAATCTTGAAGAATCCTGGGAATCCCGTGTCGAATGGCAGGGCCGACAATCGACATTCTCGCACGGCCCGTGTACCGGAAAAGGAGCAACGCGCGCTCGGATTTGTACCGACAAGTCGGGTTGTGACCAGTGATGCCCCGCGTCAGCCACCTGAATGTATCACTTGCCGCAGAAGTGCTGTCTACCATCAACTCCGGCCCGGAACGGCGACTCGGACGTTACCGGGATGCGACGTTTTGAGAGGTTCACTCGGCGCGCAGCGCAATCACGGGATCGATCCGGGTCGCGCGGCGGGCGGGTAGCCAGACCGCGACCAAGGATACGACGCTCAACACAACCGGTACGACAATGAAGACCACGAGATCTCTCTCCTTCACGCCGAATAAGAAGGTCGCGATGACGCGAGTCAGGCCGAATGCCGCGCCCACGCCGATCAGCACTCCGACCAGGGCAAGGCGCATGCCCTGAAAGACCACCATCCTGCGAACGTGGCCGGTCTCGGCGCCCAGCGCCAGGCGGATGCCGATCTCTTGCGTGCGCTGCTGTACGGAGTATGCCATCAATCCGTAGATACCAATCGCCGCCAGGAACAGCGCCGCGCCCGCGAAGACAGTCATCAGCAGCATGTTGAAACGCTGGCGCGAGGTGGACCTGCTGATCACTTCGTCCATGGTGCGCACGTCGGAGACGGGCAGACCGCTCGCCTGGCGCAGTTGCTCCTGAATTGCGGAGCTGAGCGAAAACGGATTCCCACGCGTGCGGATCACCCATTTCAAAGGTGTGAGGCGGATGTTGAGCGCATTGAGAGCGTCGGGCACCTGCGCGTTGGGGACATACATGATTGGCCCAGGCTCACGGTCGAGGCCGCCGCGAACATCGCCCGCAATACCAATGATCTGCCGCGGGGTTTCGGTTGCCAGCTCCGGCATCGATCCCTTTCCGATCCAGATCCTGTCGCTGAGCGGATCGGATTTGGGCCAGAACCTCCGCGCCATCGCCTGGTTGACGATGACTACCGAAGGAGCTGCGCCGTCATCGCGCTCGACGAAGGAACGGCCGCGGAGGATCGGGATCCTGAACACTTCAAAATAACCGGGCGAGACTGTGAGCCAGCCGCCTCCACCGTGAAACGGACCGTCCGTGAGGGGCCGGCCCATCACCAGAAACCCGAGCCCATACCCGCCTTCGAGCGGAACGCAGCAGGCTGCGCTGGCCAGCGCAACCCCCGGCAGCGCGTTCAGGCGCGTCACGCCATCTTGCACCAAGCGCTCGATCCCCGCGGATTTCGCGAACCGGTCGCCGCTGAGCGACATTCTCATGGTCAATACGTTCTCGCCATTGAAGCCCGGGTTCACGGCGCCTAACGCGATGGAGGTTCGGATCAGAAGGGCGGCGCCCATCAGCAGCACCACGGCGAGCGCCAGTTCGCTCACGGCCAGCAGCATCCGCGCCTTATTGTGCCGGAAGCCCGTACCGCCGCGGCCGCCGCCCTCCTTGAGGGTATTGCTGAGATCGGGGCGCGAGGTTTGCAGCGCGGGTATCAAGCCGAACAGAAGGCCCGTGGCTACCCCTACAAGGATCGTGAAGGCCAAAACGCGCCAATCGACCGCGACCAGCGAGCCTTCCTGGCCTACGCGGGGAAGGTTGGCGGTATTGACGCTTAGCAGAGCGCGGATACCCAAAATGCCCAGCATCGAACCCACCGCGGCTCCGGCCAAAGAGAGCAGGACGCTTTCCGTAAGCAGTTGCCGGACGATGCGGCCGCGGCTCGCTCCGATCGCCGCCCGGATGGCAATCTCGCGCCGCCGCCCGATGGCACGGGCCAGGAGGAGATTGGCCACATTGGCGCAGGCAATCAGCAGCACGAAAGTAACGGCGCCCAACAGCACCAGCAGCGACGAACGAACGTTGCGGACCATGGCCTCGCGGATGGGCTCCACACCGAAGCTTTGGTTGGCTTGCAGCGCGGTGGGGAATTTCCTGCGATAGTCCTCCGCGGAAACATTCAGCCGAGCCTTTGCCTGGGCCAGCGAAATGCCCGGCTTCAGCCGCCCGGCCGCGCTGAAATAGTGGCCTTGGCCTTTGGTGTTGGGATCCAACTGAAAAGGCACCCAGACATCGGGCGCCGGGCCGAACTCCCGAAAGTCGAAGCTGGCCCCGATGATCCCGATCACGACGTGCGGATCGCCGCCCAGCGAGATGGTCTTACCGAGGATTTGAGACTCGCTGGCAAAACGCCGTTCCCACAAGCCCTGGCTCAGGATCACTACGCGCTCGCCTTGCGGCGAATCCTCCTGCTGGTTAAACGTTCGCCCGCGGATCACGGGTGCGCCGAAGAGGCGGAAGTAATCGGCGCTGACCTGAGCGCTTGGGATCTGTTCAGGAGTGGCACCGCCAGTCAGGTTGACCACCCCGGTCCGAAATGCGGCAACGTCCTGGACGACGCTCGTTTGTTCGCGCCAGTGTTGGAACTTGGCCGGCGACGCGGCGGTTCCAGTCCCCGGAGTGTTTGTGAACAACACAAGGCGGCCGGGATCGGGAAAGGGCGCCGGTTTCAACAAGACGGAGTTGACGACGGAGAAAATGGCGGTGTTGGTTCCGATTCCGAGCGCCAACGCGAGCACGGCCGCGCAGGTGAAGCCGGGAGTGAGCCGGAATGCGCGCAGGGCTTGTTTGAGATCCTGAAGCAATGTTTCCATCGTACGGGCAGCCTTTCCTTTGAAAGTAAGACGTTGAATAAGAGGAGAAGTGCCGTGCCAGACTTAGTGCTTATGAGCTTTGAAACTTTTTGATTGACAACCTCCCAGAGTGATGCTATTTTTCTAGCAACGTGCTATTTTTTTAGCATAAAGGTTTGTCATGGCAAAACAACCCTTCGTTCATCTCAGCCGCCGCGAGCGGCAGATTATGGATATTCTCTACCGGCGCGGCCGGGCGACCGCCGCGGAGGTGCGTGAGGCGATGCCCGAAAGTCCCGGTTATTCCGCCGTCCGGGCGATGCTGCGGGTGCTGGAGCAGAAAGGACAGGTCAAGCACGAGGAGAAAGGCTTGCGATACGTCTTTCTGCCCAGGACGCCGCCGGACCAGGCCAAACGCTCGGCGCTGGCGCACCTGGTGGACACCTTTTTCAACGGCTCCGCCGAGCAGGCTGTCGCCGCACTGCTGGACGCCCCGGCAGCTAAACTTTCCCCCGAGGAACTGGACCGCATGGCGGCGCTCATCGAGAACGCCCGGAAAGAGGAACGGTGATGACGAGCGGACTTTTTTTGATGGAGCTTGCGCTCAAGAGCAGCCTGATTCTGCTGACCGGTTTTGCCTTGGCCCGGATGCTCGCCCGTGCCTCGGCGGCGACGCGGCACGTCGTCTGGGGATTGCTGCTGGCGAGCCTCATCGTGCTGCCCTTCCTCAGCCTGACGGTGCCCAAGCTTGACGTGCCTACGCCGCAAGCGCTCCAGTCGTATCCGATTGCGCCCTTTGCCGCCCCCTCGGAACTGCCGCCGCAACGGAGCTTGGATGTCATACGGTTCGTGTGGTTCGGCGGCATCCTGCTGGCGCTGCTCCGCCTGCTGCATGGGCTGCGGAAGGTGCAGCGGATGGTACACACCGGGCGACCCGTCGCGGAGGAGTCCTGGAAGAAGCTGCTGGCCGACCTGTCCCTGGAAACGCCAGTGGCTCTCCTCGAAACCGACAGAACGCTCGCGCCAATGGCCTGGACGCTGCCCCGCGCGGCGATCCTGCTTCCCATACAAGCCCGGGACTGGCCGCTTGAACGGAGGCGCGTTGTTCTGCTGCACGAGCTCGCGCATCTGAAGCGCCGGGACTGCCTGACCCAGCTTCTCGCCCGGCTGGTCTGCTGCGTTTACTGGTTCCAGCCGCTGGCGTGGTTGGCCGCGCGCCGCTTCGCTCTCGAGCAGGAGCGCGCCTGCGATGACATGGTGCTGGCGCACGGAACCGTGCCCTCGGACTACGCCGGCCATCTTCTGGAAGTGGCGCGGGCGATGGGATCGCGCGAGCGCCATGGAATGGCCGCGCTGGCGATGGCGCGCCGCTCGCAACTCGAAGGGCGTCTGCTCGCGATACTGGACCGGGGCCTGCGGCGGCGGGTTCATCGGCTGACGGCGATCGCAACCGGCCTCGCGCTATTCGCGCTCGTTCTGGCGGTATCGGCCGCAAGGCCCGGCGCGGCATCCGGTCCGGCGGGGGGCTTGTCGGGAACCATATACGACGGAACGGGCGTCGTTCCCGGAGCGACGGTAATCGTGCGCAACTCCTTGAGCGGCGCCGAACGGAAGACGGCCTCCGGCCAGACCGGCCACTACTCACTGCCCGATCTTCCCGCCGGGCGCTACCAGCTCGAGGTGCAAGTTCCCGGTTTCGCCGTCTATCAGTCCGGCAACCTGAATCTGCACGCGGGCTCGGTACAGCGCGAGGATGTTGTTCTGCGCCTGGGCACAATCAGGGAAAGAGTGGAGGTGGTGGAGCGGGGCGTTCCCCGGCCTGCGTCCTCGGGGCCGCGAAGAATTCGCGTGGGAGGAAACGTGCAAGCCACCAGGCTGCTGCACACGAGACGGCCGCGTTATCCTCCTGAAGCGCGCGAGCAGGGTGTGGAGGGCGTGGTGGTGCTGCACGCCATCATCCGAAGAGACGGCGAGCTGGGAGAAGTGCGCCTGCTCTCCTCTTCGCATCCCGCGCTCGCTGCCGCGGCTCAGGAAAGCCTTTCCGGCTGGCGCTATCAGCCAACGCTGTTAAACGGAGAGCCGGTCGAGGTGGAAACAACCATCTCAATCCACTTCCGGCTCGCTCAGTAGCTCAAATCGAAAGGAGTAGTCAATATGAACGGGAGACGTGTGCGAATTGTGTCTTTTCTCAGCGCCTGGATGTCCTCGGCCGCTCTGGCGGCGAGCCTCTCGGGCACGGTCTACGACCCCAGCGGCGCGGTGGTGCCCGGCGCCTCGATCGCTTTGACCGATTCCACGGGCGGAATGCGGCAGTCAACCGCCACGAATGCGGGGCAGTTCTCATTCGCGGACCTGCCTGCGGGCCGCTACGATCTGGAAGTCCGCGTACCGGGGTTTGCACCACTGTGGAAGAACATCCAGCTCGAGGAGAACGCCGGGAAAAGCTCCGTCGCCATTCTTCGGATGGGGGTGGTAACCGAGACTGTGGAAGTCCGCGCGAATGGCGTCCCCGCAAAGACAGCAGGTGCGCCGCGGCGCGTACGAGTGGGTGGCAATGTGCAGGCCACGAAGCTCATCAGCCAAGTCAGACCGGTCTATCCTGAGCGCGCCCGAGCCGCGGGAGTCGAAGGAACCGTGATCCTTCGAGCGGTGATCCAGAAGGACGGCGCCATCGGCGATCTTCTCGCGTTTCCCGGCGCCGAGCCGGACCTCGCCGACGCGGCCGAAACCGCCGTGCGGCAATGGCGTTATTCGCCCACACTGCTCAATGGCGAGCCGGTGGAAATAGAGACCCACGTCGAGGTGAGGTTCCGCCTGGGAAGTTGAAGCGATCGCGCTGCCACGTATACTGGGGCTTGGTGACCGGTCCGGAAATCATTATTCAGGCGAAAGAATTGACTGCTTTCGCGGAAAACATTCTCGTGGCGCTGAAGGTTCCGCGCGACAGAGCCAGTCTCGCGGCCCAGGTGCTGATCGGAGCCAACCTGCGCGGCATCGATTCGCACGGCGTTCAGTTACTCCAGTACTACGCGGGGCAGCTCGAACACGGCGACGTGGACCCGCAAACGGTCGGGCATGTGATTTCCGAGACAGGCGCATGTCTCCTCTACGATGGCGAGAACGGTCTGGGCCATCCCATCTCGCAAATCTGCTGCAACCACGCGATCCGTCTGGCCGGAGAGCACGGCCTGGGCATGGTGGTGGTGCGCGAGTCGAATCATTTCGGCGCCGCGTATTTCTGGGCGCGCATGATGTCGGCGACGGGACAGATCGGCATAGTAATTTGCAACGCCTCGCCGATGGTCCCTCCCTGGCAGGGCAAGGAGACGCGCTTCGGAACCAACCCGATCTGCGTGTCGGTGCCGGGCGGCCGCGAGGAACCCTGGCTGCTCGATATGGCCACTACTACCGTCGCCGCGGGCAAGCTTTACAAGGCTGGCATCAACGGAGTGGAAACCATACCGGCCGGGTGGGCGATGGACTCGGACGGCGTCCCCACCACGGACACTCAGAAGGCGCTGAAGGGCCTTCTGATGCCGCTGGGCGGCTACAAAGGCAGCGGTCTGGCAATGATGGTGGAGATTCTGTGCGCCGTGCTCAGCGGCGGCGCGATGAGCACGCAGTTGGGCGGCATTCGTCTGCGCGGGCGTCCCATGCGGGTGAACCAGATGTTCCTGGCCATCGATCCCGCGCGGTTCCTTCCGCTGGGCGAATTCACGGAGCGCATGGACTGGCTGATTCGAACTGTGAAGGCGGCCGCGCCCGCGACCGGATACGAAGAGGTGCTGGTGGCGGGCGAGCCCGAGCGGCGTTCCGAGGAAATCCGGAGCAGGGAAGGGATCCCGGTTGGCGCCGGCACCTGGAAGGCGCTGGGCGAGGTCGCCGGGCGTTACGGAGTGCCTTGCCCGATTGCTGGATCGCAAGTAGACAATCTACATAAAACATCGTAGAATGTCTACGCAATGCGTCGTGATGCACCTTCCCGCGTTGAGCTGCTGCAAGGCACGCTCGACCTGCTCATCCTCCGCACCCTAAGTGGGACGCCTTCTCCCGCGCCATGGCATTGATTCTGAATCCAGTCGATCAGGAGGCACAATGAACTCCTTCTTTCGCAAGCTGCGCTGGTTGACGCAACGGTCTGACAAGGAAGCCGAACTGAACAAGGAGCTTCAGTTCCACCTGGAGGAAGAAGCGGAACAGCGCCAGGAAGTCGGACTGAGGGAGGACGAGGCCCGATGGGCGGCACACCGCGAGTTGGGCAACCGCGCCCTGGTGGCGGAGAACGCTCGCACGGCGTGGGGCTGGACGCGACTGGAGCAACTCGCGCGCGATGCCGGCTACGGACTGCGCCAAGTCCGCCGCAATCCATTGTTCTCAGGGCTAGCAATCGCAACACTGGCGCTCGGGATCGGCGGGATCACGGCGATGTTCAGCGCGTTCGACACGATACTGATTCGTCCTCTCCCTTACGCCGACGCGGACCATCTCGTCATGATCTGGGACGACTTGAGCCGCGAGGGCTACTCGAAGCGCTTTCCCACGCCCGCCGAATGGTTGGAGTGGCGGCGCCACAACACGGTTTTCACCGGCATCGCGGCCACGCAACCGGGAGACGCCACACTCTCCGGCGATTCGGAGCCCGAACAGGTCCCGGCGCGTAAGACGACAGCGAATCTTTGGAGTGTACTGGGCGTGAATCCGCTGATCGGGCGGGTGTTCACGGAAGAAGAAGACGTGAAAGGCGTGCGGGTAGTCGTCATCAGCCACGGACTGTGGCAGCGGCGCTACGGCGGCTCGCCCAATATATTGGGCCGCAAGATCACCGTGAACGACAACCCGCACGAAGTGATCGGCGTCATGCCGCGCGAGTTCTATTTCATGCCCGCGCGCGACATTGACATCTGGATGCCGGCTTCATTTCCCGCCTGGATGCGAACGAACTTCTCGTGGCACGACGCGCAGGTGGTGGCGCGGCTGAAGCCCGGCGTGACGCTGGAGCGCGTGAAGGAATCGATGGCGGCATTGAGTATGCAGGTGACGGCAAAGGATTTCAGAGGCCCCCATTCGGTGATAGTGACGCCGTTGCGGGAAGAGCTCGCAGGCAAGACACAAACGGCTCTGGTTGTATTGCTGTGCGCGTCGGCGGCGGTCCTTCTCATCGCGTGCGTCAATTTGGCGAATCTGCTGATGTCGCGCGGCGCGGTGCGCGGCCGCGAAGTGGCGGTGCGCGCGGCGCTTGGGGCGGGACGCGGAAGACTGGTCGCGCAATTCCTCACCGAAAGCCTCGTGCTCGCCGGACTCGGCGCCGCCGCCGGACTCGCGCTGGCCGTGCCCGCGATGCGATTCCTTGAGACGCTTGTACCGGAGACCATGGGCACAGTGCGTCTGGCGCTCGACTGGCGCGTGCTGGCATTCTCCACTGGCGTAGCCATTACCGCCACGCTGACCTTCGGACTTGCGCCCGCGCTGCACGGGTCGCGACTCGCGCCGCAGGACGGGCTGCGAGAAGGAGGGCGCGGCACAGCGGGCGCGCGCAGCCACTGGTTCCAGCATTCGCTCGTCGTCATCGAGACAGCCCTCGCCGTGGTGCTGCTGACGAGCGGCGGCCTGCTGCTGCAGACCTTTCAACATCTGCGGAATACCGACCTTGGTATCCGGAGTGAAAGGCTGCTGACCTTTGAGACCCCGCTGTTCCGCTATCGGGACTTCGACAGGCGCGTGGCCTTTGTCAACGCACAGTTGGAACAAGTCCGCGCAATTCCTGGCGTAGTCAATGCGGGGGCGATTTCTCGAATTCCACTGACAGCCGCCGACCAGGCGACGTTTTATTTGCTCGCTGGTCAGTCCAGGGATAGTATCCCCGAGCAGGTCGCGCTCTCGCGCGTGGTCAGTCGCGATTACTTCCGCACCATCGGGGCGGGCCTGCGTGAAGGCCGCTTCTTTGAAATATCCGACCGGCGCTCGGAGTCGCCAGTGGCGATCGTGAATGAGACCTTTGCCGATCGCAACTTCCCAGGGCGCTCGCCGCTTGGCGCACGACTCAAGTTCGGCCGGCTTAACGAAAAGGGCTACTGGTACATCATCGCGGGCGTCGTGAAGGAGATTCGCGATCGCGGGGTGACGGAAGAGTTGAAGCCCACGATCTATCGCCTGCATGAACAGGCCGACCAAAGCGGAGACCAGCCGAGCGGGATCGTGGTTCGCACAGCGGTGGAGCCGGCGTCGATTGTTTCAGCGGCCCGTCATGCGATCTGGTCCGTCGATAAGAACCAGCCCATCTGGCGTGTTCAGACTATGGAAGAAATCGTTGACCGCCAATTGTCGACGCTGACGCAGAGTACAACGCTGTTGAGTGCATTCGCTCTGCTCGCATTACTCCTCGCGTCGCTCGGATTATACGGAGTACTCTCCTACGCCGTAACGCAACGCACCAACGAGATCGGGGTGCGCATGGCGTTAGGCGCGACTTCCCGCGAGATATTGCTCTCCTTCGGTAAACGCGGCTTAGCATTGACGCTCACCGGACTCGCCATTGGCTTGGTCCTGGCGGCGATCGCGGCGCGCTCGATGAACACCCTGCTCTACGGCTTCCGGCCCGACTACATCCCAACCGGTACCGTGGTATCTCTCATTCTTCTGGCGGTGGCAACTCTGGCCTGTTTTGTTCCCGCGCGCCGCGCGTCGCGCGTCGATCCGATGATTGCCCTGCGGAATGAATAGGGCCGCGCTGGGATATGATCTCTTCTGGTGAACTCCGCATGAGAACTTTCGAGCGGTCGAGAGCGCTTCTCGAGCGTGCGCGGCAATCGCTTGCGGGCGGGGTGAGCAGTCCGTTTCGCGCGCTGGCGCCCGAACCTCTGTACTTCGCCGACGGATGCGGCGCGCGTCTCGAGGACGTGGACGGCAACCGCTACATCGATTACCAGTTAGCCTGGGGGCCGATGATTCTGGGCTACCGGCACCCGAAGCTGGTGGAGGCGATGCGGCGTCAGGCCGAGCGGCCTATGAGCTATGGCGCGCAGCATGATCTGGAAATTTCGGTCGCCGAGCGGATTCAGGCCATGGTTCCGTGCGCCGAGCGCATTGCTTTCACTTCGAGCGGCAGCGAAGCCGTGCAGCTCGTGCATCGCCTGTGCCGGGCCTTTACGAGCCGCGATCTCATCCTCAAGTTCGAAGGCCATTATCACGGCTGGATGGATTCGACGCTCATCAGCTATCACCCGCCGGCCGATAAGTTTGGGCCGCTGAATGCTCCCCATCCGGTCCTGCCGTCGCGCGGGCAGGTTTCGAACGTCGCGGAGAACACAGTGGTCGCGCCGTGGAACCGGCTGGACCTGCTGGAGGCGCTGCTCGAACGGCATTCCGGGCGTATAGCGGCGGTGATGATGGAACCGGTGCTGTGCAACAGCGGCTGTATTCTTCCCAAGCCCGGATATCTGGAAGGCGTGCGGGATTTGTGCCGCAAGCATGGGGCGCTGCTGGTGTTCGATGAAGTGATCACCGGCTTTCGGATGGGACCGGGAGGCGCGCAGACGGCTTTCGGTATCACGCCGGATTTGGCCACGTTTGGGAAGGCCGTGGCGGGCGGCGCTCCCTTGAGCGTGGTTGCGGGTCGCCGCGAAATTCTGGAACAGATGTTCGGAGGCGGCGTATCTTTTGGAGGCACATTCAACGGCAATCCGGTTTCGCTCGCCGCCGCGGATGCCACGCTGGAAGAGCTGTCGCGCGACGGAGGCGCGGTGCTCGCCGAAGTGAACCGCAATGGAAGCGGGCTGCAAGACGGGATCCGGAATCTGGCTAAGAAGCATGGCGTACACCTGGTTGTCTCCGGATTCGGCGCGGCGTTCGCCGTTCACTTCACAACCAAATCCGAACTGAGCGATTACCGCGATACGCTCGACGATGACTCCGGCTTGCTCAAAGAGTTTCTGTTGAACGCGCTGCAAC
The DNA here is from genome assembly GCA_040902885.1 of Bryobacteraceae bacterium. Classification (GTDB taxonomy): domain Bacteria; phylum Acidobacteriota; class Terriglobia; order Bryobacterales; family Bryobacteraceae; genus JBBDWK01. The sequence goes on from JBBDWK010000091.1 coordinate 16,376, forward strand.
AGGGGGTCTATTCGGTGCCGGATGGCCGCTTCTATACATCGGCCGCCCACGGTGAAGTAGAAATCCAGGAGACTCTGGAAGCGCTGGACCGCGTTCTGGGTGTCTATAAGCCTGCCTCTCCAGGGTGATACTTTAAACTGCTAAATCCT
>JBBDWK010000092.1:0-11767 GCA_040902885.1 Bryobacteraceae bacterium
AGTAACGGACAGAACCGCTGCACGTCCATAAACGGTTATTTCAACAAGTTCCTAGCAGTTGGAAATTGCAGCCGCGTTGCTTGCGGGTTACGAAATCTTCACAAGCCGGGAAATTTTCCTGCTATGCCAGCGCGACCTTCTGGCCCGTCCGGCACGACTGGTAGACGGCCATCACCAGCTCTAGCGCCTGGTAGCCTTCCTCGCCGCCAAGCAGAGGCTTCCGGCCCGTGCGGATGGCTTCGCCGAAGTCCAGGAACTGGCGCTCAAACGGCTCGAGAGAGATGGCCATGGGATCGGAGGCCCCGGAAGCGACGTCGCGCGCAACGGGAGCCTGCTCGCCTTCGTCGTTCTCCACGTCCCACGTGGTCAGCTTGTCGCCGGAGATGATGGCGGTCCCTTTGGTTCCATGGAACTCGGTGCGCTCCGTGTATCCCGGCCAGAAGGCGGTGGAGGCCTGAATGACGCCCGTGGCTCCGTTCGCATAGCGCACCACTGCATTTACTACGTCCTCGGATTCGATCTTGTGCAGCGCCCCAAGCTGCCAGTAGCCAAACAGCTCGCTCACCGGTCCGGCCATCCAGCGAAGGATGTCGAGTTGGTGAATCGCCTGGTTGATGAGCGCCCCGCCGCCTTCCACCGCCCAGCTTCCTTTGATGGGGCGGGAGTAGTAAGCGGCCGAGCGATGCCATTTCACGTAGCAATCGGCCTGCAGCAGCTTGCCGAGCCGCCCCTGTGCGATGGCGCGAATCAGAAACTGGCTCGACTCGTCGAAGCGGTGCTGGCTCACAACGCCGAGCTGAATTCCCGCCTGGCACGCCGTATCGATCATGCGGCGCGCGGTTTCCAGATTGGTGGCGATCGGCTTCTGCACCTGTACGTGCTTGCCGGTCTGCGCGCAAATCTCGATGGGCTGCAGGCGAAAGTCCGGAAACGTGCAAACGTCCACGTAATCGACGTTCGGATGCCGGCAGACCTCTTCGTAGGTGTTGACGAACTCCGCGCCGTGCCGGTCCGCGAACCGTTTCCCGGACTCCTCGAAGATATCCGTGCAGACCGTCACCCGATACCCGATGTTGCGATACGCTTCCGCGTGCTTCTGGGAGATGGCTCCCGTTCCGATGATTCCAACCTTCATACCGTGATATTGTACCCTTCCACGTTCGGTAGAATGAAGGAAAGACATGTATTTCTCTACGTACCAGGGCGCGGCTTGTTTTGCGGCTTTACTGCTGCTGTTTTCCGCGTGCAAGAAAGCCGCCTCCTCCAATGTGGCAGCTTCGGTGAACAACCGGGCGATCACCTATGCCGAACTGGAGAAGACCTACCAGTCCCAGTTCGGCGAGGGCGCGGACCGTTCGAGCGAGGACCAGGTCACCATCCAGAAGCACGAGCTGCTGCGCAACATGATCGACAACGAGATCATGCTCCAGCGCGCCGAGAAGCAGGGCCTGATGGCCGTGGATTCGGACGTGGAGGCCAAGTTCAACGAGCTGAAAGCCGGCTACACACAGGAGGAGTTTCAGAAACGGCTCGAGGAGCGCAAGTTGACGGCCGAGGATCTCAAGACCCAGATTCGCCGCGATTTGAGCATTCAGAAGCTGTTCAACAAGGAACTCACCGCCCGCATCGCCATCACCGACGCCGATATCACCAACTTCTACAACACCAACAAGGCGAGTTTCAATCTGGCTGAGCCGCGCGTTCATCTGGCGCAGATTCTGGTCACGCCCTTTCCCAATTCGAACGTACGCAACCTGAAGAACGACAAGGCGGCGAGCGACGAGCAGGCGAAGAAGAAGATTGAACTCCTGGAATCGCGCCTCCGCCAGGGCGAGGACTTTGCCATGCTCGCCCAGAACTTCTCCGAGGATCCCAGCACGGCTGCCAGCGGCGGCGATCTGGGTATGGTTCCGGAATCGGCGCTCGACCAGGCCAATGTGGAGCTGCGCAAGATGGTCATGATGCTCCAGCCGGGGCAGATTTCTCCCATCATACGGACGCAGGAAGGCTATCGCATTCTGAAGTTGATTACCAAGGAGCCCAAGGGCCAGCGCGAGTTGAACGATCCGCGCGTGCAGCAAACAATTCGCGAGACTCTATTCAACCGCAAGGACCAGCTTCTGAAAGCGGCCTACTTCGAGGTTGGGCGGAATGAGGCCAACGTAGTCAACTATCTCGCTCGCCGCATAGCCGGCAACGCGGAGAAGACGGGCAAGTAAGCGTTCCGGGAACCGGAACGTAGTATCCTGGATTCTAGGAGAGGCAAACATGGGTTGTGGCGGTGGAAGGCCCCCGGTCTTCGAAGAAATCAAACCAGGCACACGGACTGTGAAGTGCGTGAAGCTTCAGAGGGAACTGCCCGGCCTGGACGAAGTCCCTTTCGAGGGCCATCCCCTCGGACAGCGCATCTACGAGAACGTCTCCAAGGAAGCCTGGAAGCTGTGGGTGGAGCACATGAAGATGCTCATGAACGAGTATCGGCTCAACCTCGGCACGGCGGAAGCGCAGGAGTTCCTTTTGAAGCAGATGGAAGAGTACTTCTTCGGCGAGGGCGCGGCGCTTCCGCCCGATTTCGTGCCGCCGCAGACCAAGAATTAAGCGCGGCGGGCGCATCATGCCCGGACCTCCCGTGAACGTAGTTCTGCTTTCGACCTACGAGCTCGGGCGCCAGCCTTTCGGACTGGCCTCCCCGGCGGCGTGGATTCGCGCCCGGGGAGCCAGCGTCACCTGCGCCGATCTCTCCCGCAGCCCCCTTCCTCAGGCCGCCGTCCGGGAAGCGGATCTCGTCGCTCTCTATCTGCCGATGCATACTGCCACGCGTCTCGCGGCCCCGGTGATCGAGCGCGTGCGCCGGCTGAACCCCCAAGCGCATCTCTGCGGCTATGGGCTTTACGCTCCGATGAACGAAGAGTTCCTGCGCGGCATCGGCGTGCAGACCATCCTCGGCGGCGAGTTCGAGCAGTCGTTGGCGGACCTGGCAGGCAGCCTGGAGAACGGACGCTTGCCGGCGCCGTCGCATACGTCTCTGGAGCGTCTGCACTTTATCGTGCCGGACCGCTCCGGCCTGCCTTCCGCCAGACGGTACGCCACTCTCCTTGCCGGCGGGGTTCGCAAAGTGGTTGGCTATACAGAGGCCAGCCGCGGCTGCAAGCATCTGTGCCGTCACTGCCCGGTAGTGCCTGTGTACAACGGCGTCTTTCGCGTGGTGCAGAAGGACGTGGTGCTCGAAGACATCCGCCGTCAGGTCGCGGAGGGCGTGGAGCATATCACGTTCGGCGACCCCGACTTCTTCAACGGCGTGGGCCACGCGATGGCCATCGTGGAGGCGCTGCATGCCGAGCATCCCTCGCTCACGTACGATGCGACCATCAAGATTGAGCACCTGCTTCAGCAGCGGCGGCATCTCGGCCGTCTCGCCGCAACCGGATGCCTCTTCGTGACCAGCGCGGTCGAGAGCATCGACGATGCCGTTCTGAACCGGTTGGAAAAGGGCCACACACGGGCGGATTTCGTCGAAGCCGTCGATGTGACTCGCCGCACCGGTCTCACGCTGGCCCCCACCTTCATTCCGTTCACGCCATGGATAACTTGGGAGAACTATCGCGAACTGCTCCGCCTGCTGGCCGATCTCGATCTGATGGAGAACGTGGCGCCCATCCAGCTTGCGATCCGGCTGCTGATCCCGGCGGGATCGCGGCTGTTGGAGCTTGAGGAGGTTCGAGGTATCGCCGGGCCCTTCGAGCCGGCGGCGCTTTCCTATCCCTGGAAGCATCGGGATCCGGCGCTCGACCGCTTGTGCGCGGCGATTCAGGATTCGATCAAGCGCGAAGAGCGCGGAGAGACGTCGCGCCCGGAAATTTTCAGGAAGATCTGGAACCTTGCAAACGCGGGACTTCCGCTGCCTGAGAACTATGCGCTGATGCCGCGCGCCGCGATTCCTTACCTGAACGAGCCCTGGTACTGTTGAGCGGAACCAACCGAAGAGCAGGTGGCTCTTCTCTGATGTCTCACCATGAACGTCCCCGGCTCCTGTTGATCGCCGCCACAACCGGATACCAGATCCGCGTCTTCGCCGATGCCGCGCGGCGGCTAGGCCTCGATCTCGAGCTGGCGACGGACCGATGCCACATCCTCGAAGACCCCTGGGCGGACCACGCGATCCCCGTGCGCTTCGAAGATCCGTACGGTGCGGCCGCGTTGCTGGCGGAAGAGCATCGCTTGCGGCCTTTCAAAGCAGTAGTCCCGGTAGGCGACCGCCCGTGCCTGCTCGCTGCCATGGCGGCGGAGCGCGCGGGCATTCCCCACAACTCGCCCGCCTCGGTGGCCGCCTGCCGCGACAAGCACCTCGCCCGCCAGCGCTTTGAGGCCGCCGGCTTGCGCACTCCCCGCTATTTCCGCGTTGAGATCTCCGCCAATCCACGCGAAGCTGCCGCGCGGGCGCCCTTCCCTTGCGTGCTGAAGCCGCTCGGGCTTTCCGGCAGCCGCGGCGTGGTGCGCACAGACAATCCAGCGGAATTCGCGGCGGCGTTCGAACGCATCAAGGCCCTGCTCGAACTGCCGGAGGTCCGGATTCTGCGCGAGCCGCAGCACCGCTACCTTCAGGTGGAGAGCTTCATTCCCGGCAGCGAGTTCGCACTCGAAGGCATACTCACGGATGGCCGGCTCCATGTACTCGCGCTCTTCGACAAGCCCGATCCTCTCGACGGTCCTTGCTTCGAGGAAACCATCTACGTCACACCGGCACGGGTCAGCAAGGCGGTGCGCGAAGCGCTGATCTCCACGACGCAGGAAGCCGTGCGGGCGCTCGGGCTGCACTCCGGTCCGATTCACGCCGAGATGCGATTCAATTCCGAAGGCGTGTGGATGCTGGAGGTCGCCGCACGCTCCATCGGAGGCCTGTGTACCAAAGCTTTGCGCTTCCGCCTCGACGGTCAACCCGGCTTTGTCCCGCTGGAAGAACTGATCCTGTTGAATGCACTGGGCCGCGACGTTCGTGATGTACAGCCCGCCGATCCGGCTTCCGGCGCGATGATGATTCCCATTCCCCGCGAAGGCATCTATGAAAACGTTCGCGGGGTCGAGCGGGCGCAGGCCATCCCGGGCGTGACGGAAGTTGCCATCACCGCAAGGCCGGGCCAAAAGCTTCTTACGCTGCCCGAAGGCGCGAGCTACCTCGGTTTTATCTTCGCGCGCGGCCATTCGCCCGATGCCGTGGAACGCGCCCTGCGCGAGGCCCACACGCAACTGCGCTTCGAAATTTCTCCCATCCTGCCCGTCCTCGCTACATAGCGCCCTCGTTGTACACTGCCTGGACAGGAGAAAATCGATGAAGACATTCTATCTGGCAACGCTCACCTGCTGGCTCCTTCCGGCGTGGGCTCTCGCGCAAAGCGGAAATCCTCCCAAGATCTTCGGCGATGCGGGCATCGCGGAAGTGATTCGGGTGCGCCTGGACCGCGACGACCTGCTGCTCGAGTCCATCATGGACACAATTAAAAAGCACAACATTCAGGACGGCGCGGTTCTCACCGCCGCCGGGTCGCTCCAAGAGTGTACCTATCACGGTGTGGTGACGCTCGCGGCCAAGCCCGAGCAGAAGTTCACCACCAAGAAGGAAGCCATGGAGATTTTGAACGTCAACGGCATCATCGCCGCCGGCGAGCCGCACCTCCATATGACGCTTTCTAACACCAGCGGCGCTTTTGGCGGACACCTGGAAAAAGGCTGCAAAGTCCTGTACCGCGCGGAGCTGACCATCGCGAAATTTTCGGGCGTGCCCCTGGAACGCAAGCCCAATCGCGAAGGCGTGCCGGTTCTGCAGAGGAAATGAGGGGATGAAGAGCTATCGGAAAGAGCTGTGGTTCGAAGTGCCGGCGCGCAGGGGGTTCGTGAACATCACGCCGGAAGTGAAGCGCTGCCTGGAGGAGAGCGGGGTGAAGGAAGGCTTAGCGCTGGTGAACGCGATGCACATCACGGCATCGGTGTTCATCAACGACGACGAGTCGGGTCTGCACAAGGATTACGAGCGCTGGCTGGAACAACTCGCCCCCCACGAGCCAACCAGCCAGTACCTGCACAACCGAACCGGAGAGGACAACGCCGACGCCCATCTGAAGCGCCAGGTGATGGGGCGCGAGGTCGTGGTAGCCGTCACGGCCGGGAAACTCGACTTCGGCCCCTGGGAACAGATCTTTTACGGTGAATTCGACGGCCGCCGAAGGAAGCGCGTGCTAGTCAAGATCATCGGCCAGTAGCCAGACGTTGATTTACCCGCCCAGCCGCAGCACGAACCACACCATTCCCACCACGAACAGCAGCGAAGCCGAGACCTGCACGGGCTTCAGCGCGGCGGCTACGCGCCCGATCCGGCTGAACGCAAACGCAAACAGCGCGATGAGCATCGCCTCCGCTACCGCCGCGCCCGCCAGCACGTAGCCCGCCTGGTATTCGGTCGAGCGCAGGAACAGCTCCAGGTACAACCCGTGAAATCCGCCCAGTACGCCCGCGATCAGCCAGCGCTGGCCGGCCTTAGGCAGCACGAGAATCTCCACCGCCAGATAAGCGATGGTGAGCGCGGCAGCCGCCTCCACGAACCGGGCGGGCGGACGCCATCCGGCCAAGGGGGCCGCCACCGCCGCCACGACTTGCCCCACCAGGAACATGCCCGCAAGCAGCAGCAACTCGCGCCGGCCGCGGGCCGCAAGCACGAGGCTCGCCAGGAAAAGTACTTGCGCGGGACCGCTCACCGCCCTCCACCATCCGGCGGCCGATTGGGTGAACGCGATCTCCGCGGCCGAGGGCGGCTCAAAGCGAATCGTGGCTTTCGGGAACGAGAAATCGAAGATGGCCTGGTCTCTGCGCCCGCCGCGCTCGGCGCGCAGCAGGTGTACGTGATTCGGCACGGTCACCGAGTGAAACGTGCACTCCACCTCGAGGCGATCCACCGCCTCCGGGAATTCATACTCCGCCGAGCAGAAATACGCTCCCTGGCCGGCGTCTTCCCTGCACGACCTTTTGACGAGCCGCGCCGCCTGGCCCGACGTGCCGAAGCGAATGTTCTCGAACAGCGTCTTCCCGGCGTCCTTTACATGCGGCATCTCGTAAAGCGGCATCCGCATCTCGTAGCGCGCGCGGTTGCCCTCCACCACGATGTCGCCCGTACTCATGCTCATGATGTGCGCCGGAAGAGGCGCCGCGCACAGCAGAAAGAGGATAGCGCGCTTCATCGGAGCAAGGGCACTGCTTTCTGTTTGGAATCCACCGGTACGGCCGGAGGCGCCTGACGGATGCGCCGGTATACCACCCGCAGCCCGGCCAGAACCGGCACGGAAAGAAACGTACCTGGAATGCCCGCGATCTGCCCTCCGGCAATTGCGCCCAAAATTACCAGCAGAGGGTGCAGCTCCACTCCCGAAGCCATGAGATGAGGCTGCAAAACGTAATCCTGGAAAAGGCGATACGCAGCCAGGAAAACAATGATCCAGAGCACGTGCGGATATCCGCTAAAGCCGCTGACCAGCAGAATGATCGCCGTAGCCACCAGCGGACCCACCATGGGGATGAACTCCAGAGGGCAGGCGATGGCCGCCAGCAGAATTCCGAAGGGCACGCCCGTCGCCGTGAAGAAGGCGCCGTAAAAGACAAACGTGGCCAGCGCCAGAATGATCAGCGCCCGCATGTACTGCGCGAGCAGCACATTCAGGTCCCCCAGAATCTCTTCGAGCTTCAGCCGTTTCACGGGATCCGTTATGCCGCTCAGCGTCGAATCCATAATTGCCCGGCCGTCCTTGAGGAGGAAGAAGCTCAGAATCGGAACCAGAACGACGTAAGCCAGATTGCCCGCGGCGAGAACCACTCGCCACCCGGCCTTCGAGAGATAAGAAACGATTTCTCCGGAATGCTCCTGGATCTGCTCGCGAATCCGGCCGAAGAAGACGTCTTTAGCCCCGGCGATGACTCCCGGCAGCGCCAGAGTATCCGGCTCCTCCATACGCGCCAGCAGCTCCGGAATCCTCGCCGTGAGCGCGCTCGCCTGCTCCGCCACCATTGAGCCGACGGTGACCGCGAGAACCGCCAGTACGGCGACAAACGCCACGTAAACAATTGCCAGGGCCGCCGTGCGTGATTTCGTCGCGGGCAGCAGGCGCACCAGCAAATCCACCATCGGCGCCAGCATGAAGGCAAACAGAACTGCCGACACGAAGACCATCAGCGTCTCGCGAATCAGATAGACCAGCGCCAGCAGCGCCAATATCAGGATGGCCGTCCACGTGGCACGCGCGGCGCGTGAGTCGATACCGAGCATTTTCCTTTAATGGTAACAATTGCCGCACGGCGGCGGCGTTCGTCCGCCCACCCTTGTGATAGAATCGCGGGCATGCAAAACCGTAGAACGTTCGTCGCAAGCACGGCCGCAACCATCACTCTCGCCGCCGGCAAGGCCGCGGTGAACGACCGCGTTCGCGTAGCCGTGCTGGGCGTGAACGGACGCGGAAAAGATCATATCGCGGGTCTTCAGAAACAGAGCGACGCGGAAGTGACCATGCTCTGCGATCCGGACCAGAAAGTGCTCTCCGAACGGGCCGCCCAGTTCGCGGACCGCTACGACAGAAAGGTTGAGACCGAGACCGATCTGCGGCGCGTCTTCGACAACAAGAACATCGATGCGGTGAGCGTGGCCACGCCCAATCACTGGCACTCGCTGGCCGCCATCTGGGCCTGCCAGGCGGGCAAGGACGTCTATGTCGAAAAGCCCGGCTCCCACAACGTGTGGGAAGGCCGCAAGATGGTGGAAGCCGCGCACAAGTACAAGCGGATCGTGCAGCACGGCGTGCAGCTCCGCAGCTCGGAAGCGATTCAGGAGGCCGTTAAACTGATGCGCGAGGGCGTCATCGGCGATGTCTACATGGCGCGCGGCCTGGTTTACCGATGGCGGCCGTCCATCGGAAAGAAGCCCGACGGCGAAGCGCCCGCGCACCTGAACTACGACATATGGCAGGGTCCCGCCCGGGAGCGGGCATTTTCCGAGCGTTTGGTCCATTACAACTGGCACTGGCACTGGGATTACGGCAACGGCGACGTCGGCAACCAGGGCATCCACGAGACCGACCTGTGTCTGTGGGGTTTGGGCGTGGAACTGCCGCGTAAGATCACCGCCATGGGCGGCAAATTTCTGTGGGACGACGACAAGGAAACGCCGGAAGTACTTACCTCCACCTACCTCTACCCGGAGCAAAAGAAGATGATTCAGTTCGAGGTGCGGCACTGGTGCACCAATGAAGAGCATGGCGTCGGCGTCGGCAACATCTTCTACGGCTCCAAGGGTTATCTCGTGGTGAAGGGTTATGACCAGTACGAAGTCTACCTCGGCCCCAAACGCGAACCCGGGCCTAAGGCCAAGAAGGGCGGCGATCACTATGCCAATTTCATCAAAGCCGTGCGCAGCCGCAAGACCGAGGACCAGAACGCGCCGGTCGAAACCGCGCACTTCGCCTCGGCGCTCGCGCATCTGGGCAACATTTCGTATCGCCTCGGCCGCCAACTGGAGTTCGATCCCGCAAAGGAGCGCTTTGTGGGCGACGATCGCGCGAATGCCCTGCTGTCGCGCAAGTACCGCGCGCCGTACATAGTGCCCGAAAAGGTCTAAACCCGACAACTTCTCCTCTCCCTATGGAGAGCGAAATGCAGTAACCCCATCCGGATCGGTTCAGGCCCTGCCGCAAAAAAGTCGGGCGGTTAGGAGCTGAAGCTGGACTGCTCATGACGCTCTTCAACTATTTTGTATCGAACGATGGGAGAGGATCCTATGAAATTTAAGAGCCTGTTGCTTTTGCCGTGCTCGCTTTTTCTAGGCCTGTCTACCCTGTACGCGCAGGGTGATCTATCTGACACGGTGGTAGTCGATCTACCCTACCGAGTCACCGTAGACGACAGAGTTCTTGAGCCCGGCCAGTATAAGATACGGCAGTCATCTATATCCGGTAATCATCGCGTCCTGCACTTCTTCAAAGAAGATCAATTGCAGATGGAAGCTACGGCGGTAACTATTCCTGTCCTGGACACTTTGACCGCCGAAGAAACCAGAGTGATCTTGAATCGAATCGGGAACGAGTACTTTTTCGACAAGATTTGGGTGCAGGGCAGCGACTATGGTTACCAGTTCGTGCTGCCCGATGCCGTGAAGCGCCGGATGCGGGAGAGGCTTGAGCCCGCGGCGGTAATCGCCCAATACCAGGCCCCGGAACCGCCGGTCGTCGCTCAAGCGCCGCCTCCACCGCCCGAGGCCCCGCCGCCGCCTCCGGAAGCGCCGCCCGAACCCGAGCCCGCGCCGCCGCCTGAACCTCCACCCGCCCGCGAGGTTCTGCCCGTGACGTCTGCCAACTGGCTGACGCTGCTTTTGAGCGGCGCAGCTCTGGCCGGCGCCGGCTGGTTCGTGCGCCGCCGCGCGTAAACGTTCCGGATCAAGCTGGATGGGCAGACGAAAGCGTCTGCCCCACCCTAAACCATAACCATCGCCGAAGCGAGGCTCCTGTTGAGGAAAACGATTCGCGCTCTTAGTTCATTCGTCCTCCTGACCGGCCTTGCCCTGCTGATTGCCGGGCTCGATATCATCGTCCGCGCGTGGCATGGCCAGAACGAAGCGGCGAGAAAGTGGACGCGCGGGAAGGTAGTGGTCGAGGACAAGGGCTTCCGCCTGGGAGACACCATCGGCCGCCTCACCATCCCGCGCCTGAACGCAGGGATGTTCGTGATCGAAGGCGATGGCGAATCGCAGCTTTCCTCCGGTCCCGGACATCTCGCGGATACACCTCTGCCCGGCAATCGCGGCAACACCGTGATCGCCGGGCACCGCGACACGCACTTCCGCCTTCTCAAAGATCTGCAACCGGGCGACGAAGTTCTCATTGAAAGCCGCGGGTCGCAGTTTCTCTACCGCGTCCGGGAGATGAAAGTTGTGAAGCCTGATCACACCGAGGTACTGCAGCCCACGGAAGAAGAGACGCTCACCCTGATCACCTGCTATCCCTTCTACTACTCCGGCCACGCCCCGAAGCGGTATATCGTCCGCGCCGACCGCGTGTACGAGCCGCAAGCGCGCGCGGCCAGCGCCGACTAAGTTCTTCAAAACGGGTAAACTGAAAGACTGATGCCCGTTCTCGCTTTGGCTCTTGCCTACCTGCTGGGCGGCATCCCGTTTGGATTCCTGCTCGTGAAATGGACGTCGGGGAAAGACGTGCGGGAAGCCGGCAGCGGCAATATCGGCGCCGCCAACGTCTACCGGACCGCGGGACCCTGGATCGGCCTCGCCACCCTCGTTCTGGATGCCGCGAAAGGTCTTCTTGCCGTCTGGCTCGCCGACCGGCTCACTGGCGGCGACCTGCTCTGGATGAGCGCCGCCGCCCTGGCGGCGATCGCCGGCCACGCCTTTCCCCCGTTCCTTCGCTTTCGGGGCGGCAAAGCGGTCGCCACTTTTTTCGGCGCGTATTTCTACCTGGCCCCCCAGGCGCTGCTCGCCGTGATCGTCGTCTTCCTGGTGATGACGGCCTGGACGCGTCACGTCTCGCTCGGCTCCATCACCGCCGCCGGCACGCTTCCTTTTGCGGTCTGGCTGATCCTGCACCCACCCCTGCCTCTGGTTCTGGCCGCTGTTGCAGGAGGCGCATTCGTCGTCTACCGCCACAGCGCCAATATCCAACGTCTGCGCGAGGGCACGGAAAGCAGGATATAGTGTGGTGCGTCGCGCACATCGACGACCGCTCCCAAATGT